>NZ_JAVHWK010000206.1:0-6409 GCF_032159775.1 Mycobacterium sp. | reverse complement strand
CCTGCTGACGCTGCGGCTCCTGCAGGGTTTCGCGGTCGGCGGCGAGTGGGCGGGCGCGGCACTGCTGTCCGCCGAGTACGCGCCTGCGAAGTCCAGGGGACGCTACGGGATGTACACCCAGATGGGTGTCGGCAGCGGGCTTGTGATGAGCAGCCTGCTGTTCCTGATCGTTAACAAGACGATCGGCGAGTCCAGTACCGCGTTCATGCACTGGGGTTGGCGGATTCCGTTCCTGTTCAGTGCGGTACTGATCGCCATCGCCCTTTACGTCCGGATGAACGTCGCCGAGACACCGGTGTTCGCCGCACAGAAGAGCCGCGATGGCGCGTCGGTGACACCGATGGCCGCCCTGTTCAAGAACCAGCGGCGCGAGGTGCTCCTCGCGGCGGGCAGCATGATCGGCTTCTTCACGCTCGGCTACATGGCGAATGCCTACTTCATGGGTTACGCCCATACGCACGTGGGGTTTTCGCCGAACCTCGTCCTGGCGGTGGGGCTGCTGGGCGGCGTGGTCGTGGTGATCTTCAACGCGCTGAGTTCCATTTTGAGCGACATCTTCGGTCGCCGTCGCGTCATCATGGCGGCGTTGGCGGTCGGCGTTCCGTGGGCGTTCGTGGTGCTGCCGCTGATCGACACGGGCAATGCCGCGTTGTTCACCCTGGCGATGACCGGCACCTACGCGATCGCCGCCAGCACATACGGCCCGATGGCGGCGTTCATCCCGGAGATCTTCGGCACTCGATACCGCTACACCGGCGCAGGTCTGTCGCTCAACGTCGCGGGCCTCGTCGGCGGCGCGGTGCCGACGATCGCCGCGGCGCCGCTGCAGGCAAGCTGGGGCGTCGGCTCCATCGGCCTGATGATGGCAGCCGTCGTGCTGGTGAGCCTGGTGTGTACCGCCAAGCTGTCTGAGACCAAAGGCGTTGCACTCGGCTGATTTTGCGGACGTCGGTCAGGCGAAGCTGTGTTCTACCTCGGCGCGGCTGAGCACCGGGTCGGTGCCTGGCACGTACGTCGGCAGCGTGTGCGGCACCGACGTGCCGCCCCTCACCCGGGCCTGCGCCTGACGAAACTCGGGGATCGGACCGGACGCCGCGGTCAACCCGTTGATGACGGTCCAGACCGCCGCCCGCCGAGCCGTTCGCTCAACGATGTTCGGGTTGGTGTGCGACACCAACTGCGCACCCCACTTCGGCAACGTGTCGCGGATCGCCCAGTCGATCGCGCCCAACGCCATCGGCAGCCCTGGTCCCGTCGACATCGCCATGCCGTGGGTGACGGCCAGCTTCGGCAGATACGACTTGAGGCAGTCCAGCGTCTCGGCCTTGGTGGTCGGCAGGTCGGTACCGCCAAGTGCATGGCCGACCCGAACGAATTCGCCGTAGTAGCGGTCGATCTTCTTGCCGCGCAACGGTTGCGGGTGATAGAGCTCGTGGGCGGTGGCCAAGCCCCATACCACCGTCGCGTAATTCCAGCGCAGCCAGTCGGGATCGTCGGCGTCGTAGCTAGCGCCGTCGGGGCGGGTGCCCTTGATCGTGTGGTGCATCGACCGCACCGACTTGGCCAGCCGCTCGGCGGTTTCGGTCGAGCCGTATGCGGTGCCGATGAAGAACGCGATCGAATGCCCGAGTCGCACCGCAGCGCCTGCGGGGTCGATCACGGGGATGGCTGTCCCAGTCTCGGGGTCGCGTTTCACCAACCGCGAGTGGTGCATGCCCATCCAGTAGATCGACGGGTCGAGTCGCTCCATGTACGCCGCGCATTGCAGCCCGAAGATCAACGCGTACATGTGGGAGTGCACATGCCAGACCGCGCTGCCCGGGCCGAACCAGCCGGGATCGCCGACCGGTGCGGCGAACTCCATGCCGCGGAAGTAATTACGGCGGATGTCCTGGTCGAATTTATTGTTCAGCAGTTGTCCGGCGATCTGATGCGGCAGGTACATACGCGACTCCCCAGTTCTGGTTACAGCTGTAACCAGGTTACAGTTTGGGCACGGGTGTGACCAGACCCGGCCCGACCGCCATCGGGACGACGTAGTCTTTCCCGATGTCGAGCCCCACGCGCTGGGCCGGTGTGCCGCTGTCTGATCGCCGCGCCGAGCGCCGCGCGCTGCTGGTCGACGCGGCCTACCGGCTGTTCGGCGACGAGGGGGAGTCCGCAGTCTCGGTGCGTTCGGTCTGCCGCGAGTGCGGGCTGAACACCCGCTACTTCTACGAGAGCTTCGCCGACGTCGACGACCTGCTCGGCGCGGTGTACGACCGGGTCAGCGCGGAACTCGTCGAGGTCGTCGGCGCCGCGATCGAGCAGGCCGATGACTCGGTGCGCTCACGCACCCGGGCAGGCATCGCCGCGGTGCTCGGATTCAGCTCGGCCGATCCGCGCCGAGGTCGCGTGCTGTTCACCGAGGCGCGGGCCAGTCCGGTGCTGACGGGGCGCCGCGCTGCGGCCCAGGATCTGTTGCGGGAGAGCGTGTTGACTGAGGGAGGCCGGCTGACGCCGGAGTCCGACCCGGTGGCGGCCGCGGTCGGTGCGGCGATCTTCACCGGCGCGATGGCAGAGCTGGCGCAGCAGTGGCTCGCGGGCACTCTCGGCGATGATCTGGACGCGGTAGTCGACCGGGCGCTGGCGATCGTTTTCTGAGCCTCGCCAAGATTGTTCTTCGGTTCGGTGGAATCTTCGGGCGGTCTGGAACGTTCGTGCCATTTACAGGGAGTCGATGTCAGTCTCCCGAGTTATTGGAACGGAAGGACTATCCAGACATGAGTTCCAGCCGATACAAAGTGATTTCGGCGACCGTTGGCGCGAGCGCCGCGATCGCGATGAGTGTGTTCGGCGTCGCCTTCAGCACCGTCAGTTCTGCGCAGGAGCCTTTCACACTCAGTCCGGTGACGGCGCCGTCCGCCACCACGGGGCAGACGGTCACGGCGACCAATGCGCCGTCGGCGCCGGAGACGAGTCATGCCAAGCCGTCGGTCACCGGGCCTGCGCCACTGCCGCCAGAGGAGCAGGGACTGCCCGGCTAGCGGGTCAGGCCACGGCAAAGTTCTCGGTGAGCGCCTCGATGATGGGGCGCCACACCGGTTCTGGGAGGTCGTGACCCATGCCGTCGACGACAACGAACCGTGCCCCCGGAATGGCCCTGGCCAGGTTGCGGCCGTTGCGCGGGCGCACCATCGGATCGTCGGTGCCATGGATGACCATCGTCGGGGCGGTGATGCTGCGGGTGTAGCGCAGCAGGCTGCCGGTGCCGAGGATTGCGTCGAACTGACGGAGCATGCCCTGCGGGTAGTCGCTTCGGGCGCGCAACTGCTCGACTCGGCGGCGCAACGCATCGACCGGCGGTAAGTAGTTGGGGCCGTTGATGATCGAGATGCTGCGTACCTCGGCGGCGAGCCGCTCCTCCCACGGGGCGTCCTTCGCAGGCCCGCCGAAGGCCAATTTGATGACGCGCCACCGCGGCACCGCCGACAGCAGCCGGTTCGAGCTGGACATGATCAACCCGAGCGACGCGAGTCGGTCGGCATGGCTGGCCGCCAGCACCTGCGCGATCATGCCGCCCATCGATGCGCCGACGACATGGGTGCGGTCGATGCCGAGGTGGTCCAGCAGGCCCCTCACGTCGTCGGCCATGTCGACCAACGTGTAGGGCACCTGGCTGCGACGCCCCGTCACGTGGCGCAGCACCCTTGGGTAGACGGAGCCGTCAGCCTTTTCGCCGTGCAGCTTCGTCGACAGACCGGTATCGCGGTGGTCAAAACGGATGACGCGGTAGCCCCGACCGACAAGCTGCGCGCAGAACCCGTCCGGCCACATCGGAAGCTGGGCGCCCACACCCATGATCAACAGCACGGGCGGGGCGTCGGGATCGCCGAGGTCTTCGTAGAACAACTCCACGTCTCCGCAGAGCGCCGTCCCCGCACGGGTTTGCACGGGTCCTTTGTACCAAGCGGCTATGCCGACTTTCCCCACGGCTTGATCCAGTCGGTTTCCGGCCATCCCAGGATGCCTGCCATCAACTCGTACATCGTTGCGCCGTCGATCGATTCGCGGATGATGTCGCAGTGGCCCGCGTGCCGGGTCAACTCCTCGACCAGATGCATCGCCACCCAGCGCACGTTCCAGAAGTCGAGGTCCTGCGGGAACCACGGCACGTCGTGCGGGACGGGCACCTGCGTATCGAGGTCGGCCTCGGCGAAGATCCGCAGCGTGTCCTCGTTCTGCGCGCGAAGCTTGTCGAGCAGCTCAGCGAGCGTCTCGTCGTCACGCATGACGTACTGGTCCTCGTATTCGGTCACCTGCTCCTCGAACGGCCGCTCGTCCCGGGGAGGCGAATCGGGCGCCGCCGTCACGCGCGCCATCCAGCTGTGCTGCACGCCCGCCGCATGCTTGACCAGTCCGCCGATCGACAGAGCGCTCACCGACGGCTTGGAGCGGGCCTGTTCGTCGGTGAGGCCGTAGGCGACCGCGAAGAAGGCGTTCTGGTTGAACCGCAGAAACTCGATCAACGTCTGGCGCTCGTCGGCGGCGGGAGGGGGCATTCCTTGCACGGCTACTTCTCCTTGTTCTCGGCGGTCTCGGGGCTGTTGGCGTAAAGGTCTCGAATACAGGCGATCTCGGCGCCATGGTGAATCATCTCGCGGTTGATGTGCAGCACCAACGCGATGAACGGATACTCCGCGTATGGGCCCTCGGCGGGCCCGCATGGCCGGTCGAGCGCGTCGACGTCGAGCCCGCGCACGCCCGTCATCCATGTGTCGTACACCTCGTCGAGTTGACCAAGGGCGGTCGCCGCATCGGTCGCGTACGGCCAGCTCTGGTAGTCCGCGGGCGGACCGTCGAAGTGCGAGTGGTTACGCATCGCCAGCACCCCGACGATGATGTGCGCGAGACGCCACGCGATCGTGGTGAACGGAGCAGGTTCGGGGGCCGGGTACTCGAAGTCGATTCCGCCGTCGGGGTGCACCGTCCAGCAGTTGGGCACCGGACAGTAGAAGTATTCGTCGTCGGTCAGGCCGTCGAGTCGTGGGCGCAGCTGGGTGGTCCAGTGGAAGTCGAGTTGGTCGGCGAGGTGGCTGACCAGATCTGATGTCGTCGTTGCGGCCGTTTCTCCTGGTGTTTCCAAGCTCATGGAATGACCCTCTCATCCATATAGGACAGGATGTGTCCTAAGAGTGTGGAAGTCTGGAATCGTGTCCGAGACGACGAGCCGGGTTCTGCAACTGCTGGGCATGCTGCAGTCGCGACGGGTGTGGTCGGGCGAGGAACTCGCCGACCGGCTCAACGTCACCACCCGCAGCGTGCGCCGCGACGTCGAGCGGTTGCGCGACCTGGGGTATCCGGTGTTCGCCAGCAAGGGCCACGGCGGCGGTTACCAACTGGGGGCGGGCGCCGCGCTACCGCCGCTGCTGCTGGACGCCGACGAGGCGGTGGCCATGGCGGTCTGCCTGCGTCTGGCCGCAGGCGGCAGCGTGGCCGGGGTCGGGGAATCGGCGTTGCGGGCGCTGAGCAAGCTGGACCAGGTGATGCCGTCGCGACTTCGTTCACAGGTGTCCGCGGTGCACGACGCCACTGTCACGCTCACGTCGACCTCGTCGGACTCGCCCGTTGAACCCGACGTGCTGATGACCCTGGCCCGCGCCTGCCGCGACCATGAGCATGTGGCGGCGTCCTATGTCGACCGGGCAGGCAATGCCACCGAGCGCCGGCTAGAGCCCTACCAACTCGTCACGACGGGAAAGCGCTGGTATCTGCTGGCGTTCGACCGCGACCGCGACGACTGGCGCAGCCTGCGGCTGGACCGGATGGGCGACGTCCGCGCCCGAGGCAGCACGTTCGTGGCGCGGGACGCACCCGACGCCGCGGCATATGTACAGCGTTCGATCAGCGCATCGCCGTACACGCACGTTGCTCGGGTCCGCTATTTCGCGCCGGAGCAGGTTGTTGAACAGCACTTCTCACCGTCATCGGTGACGATCGAAGCGGACGGCCCCGACGCCTGCATCGTCACCGCCGGCGCAGATGACCCCGACCGGATGGTGATCTATTTCGCGGCGGTCGGTGCCGAATTCGAGGTGCTCGAACCACCAGAGGTGGTTGCCGCTGTCGAGTCGGCAGCCGGCCGGTTGCGTCGTGCCGCCAGCAGGCCGTGACGTTCGCGCCTGGCCGCGGATCCGCGCAGCCGCAAGCGCAGCAGTAGCAGTCGGCGGTGCGCCTCGAAGCCCATCGACAATGGGTCCGACCAGTTGCGCGAGCCGCTGGGCGTCTTGCGTTCAGTCATGGTCTCTCCATTGTGACATTCCGGCGCCCAGGCTGCAGACGGCACGCCGAGAGGTAGGCTCTGGCACCCGTCGAAATGAACTGCGGCCCAACCGCACTCAACGCGACGACGACGAAAGCGCCTACGCGG
>NZ_JAVHWK010000166.1:0-59704 GCF_032159775.1 Mycobacterium sp. | reverse complement strand
CAGAAGCAGATCGACGACATCAACAAGCAACTCCAGGAGCAGCAAAAGCAGGCCGGCCAGGTCCTCGGCAACCTCCCCTTCTGAGACACAACCAAACTCAGCCCAGGCCACCCGGCCTGGGCTGAGTTGCGTTCGGCGCTAGCCGGCGAACCGCCCGACGACAGGCGGTAGATCCTTGAGCGTGACGATGCCCGGGCGCGCAGCCACGACCGCGGGCACGGCGTTGGTCACCGGCATGGCGGTGTAGATCATGCCCAGACCCATGAAGCCCGGCTCGGTCCAGTCCTTCGGCGGCAGACAGTGCAGCACCGTACGCATGTTGGGCAGCCCGAAGACCTGGATGACATGGCCGTGCTCGAGCGGTTTCGGCGGTGTCACGTGCTCGCCCATAGTCCAGTTGAATCCGACGCTGACGACGTTCCTGTCGCCGACCCAGCCGCGGTGGTAGCCCATCACGCCGCCGACGGTGTCCTTCGGGATCTGCATGAAACCGAGATCGCTGTCGCCGGTGGTTGGGGTGAAGGTGACGTCGAATGTCATCCGATCAAGTTTGGCGCCGATCGTGTCGGCCATCATTGCGGCGGACTCGGCGAAGACCTCGCTTTCCCGTCGCACACTGTCGGCAAGGCCCGGCGTGTCGGGGTCCTGAGAAAAGCCCATCGCGGTCTGCGTGCCCGCCGACTCGTAGGTGGAACAGTCCACCGACTCGGTGATCCGGATCTCGTCGACACGCTCACACGACCCGCTGAGCACCATGCCGACCATGTTCGTCATGCCCGGATGCGCGCCGCTGCCGAAAATCGTCGAATTGCCCCTTACGCAAGCCTTTCGGATGCGGTCCAGATCCTCGGGAGTCTGCTTGCCGCCGGTGATCCAGGCCGCGCTGGAGCACACGTTGACACCGGCCTCGAGCAGTCGGGCCAACTCGTCGATGTCGGGCCACAGCGGGTTGTAGCAGCAGGCGTCCGGCTTCAATGCGATCAACGCCTCGATGTCGTTGGTGGCAGTAACCCCGGTGGGGTGGGGCCAGCCGGCCAGTTCGGCGGCATCCACCCCAACCTTGTCGGCGCCGTGTGCGTAGACGCCGACCAGTTCCATGTCCGACCGGCCGATGATGGCATGCAGCGAACGCTTTCCGATGTTTCCCGTCGTCCACTGGATCACCCGGATGGGTCGGTCAGCGGTCGGTGCCGTCATGGTGGCTTCTCCTCTATGAATCTCCGGCGTGCGCTGACGCTGATCTGAACCGAAGTTGGGCATCAGCTTAAAGCCCGGTCTGCTTTGTTCCGGCACGGCCGCGATCCGATCTATCGAAGAACTGCCCCAACAGCTCGCGCGCCTCTGTCTGATCGAGGCAGGTATAGGAGTTCCAGCCCTCTACTCGCAGTTGATCGTCAAGTGGCCTGCCGATGACATCGAGAATCGTCTCCTTGGCAGACCGGATGGCCCGCTGCGAATTTCGGAGGATCTGCCCGGCCAATTTCTCGGCCTCAGCCAGAAGATGTTCGTGGGCAACGACTTTCGTTATCATATTGCATTGAAGTGCTTGTTGAGCGTCTATCGGCTCAGCGGTGAGAACCATCTGCATCGCCACCCCGACGCCGCATGTGTTGACCAGCCGGGTGATTCCGCCGTCACCGTGGTGAAAACCGCGCCGCGCCTCGAACGAGCCGAACTTTGCACGTTCGGATGCCACCCGGAGATCGCACGCGAGCGCGAGCTCGAGGCCGCCCGCCAACGCCCACCCGTTCACCGCGGCGATCGTCGGTTTGGTGATCCGATGAAGTCCGCGGGTGATGCCACCGAACCCGACGTCGACAATGTCGCGTACCCGGCGCGGTGATGCGTCGACGTAGTTCAGCGGTACGTAGGTCGCGAGGTCGGCACCCGCGCAGAAAGCATCCCCGGTGCCCGTCAGAATCGCGACATCGGCGTCGTCGTCGTCGCTGAACTCAATCCAGATGCGGCAGAGCTGTTCATGCATCGCCGGAGTGATCGCATTCTTGGCTTCAGGTCGGTTCAGCGTGATGTAGGCAATCCTGTCGTGACGTTCGTATCTGATCTCGTTCATCGGTCAATCTTGCGCCCGTGTCCGGCAGGATGTTCCCGATGAGCACCGGTGCAATCCGCGCATTCACCTTCACCCCGGCGGACGGCGTGCCACCGGCCGTCGCACCCTTCGCACACGCCACGGCGGCCGGTCCGACGCTGTACGTGACCGGGCAGATGCCCACGGATGTCACGGGCACCGTCGTCGGTGACGAGGTCACGACCCAGACAGACCAGGTTCTCGGCAACCTGTTGCGTGTCACGCAGCTGTGCGGCGGGGGATTGGTCGATGTCGTCTCTGTGCGCGCCTTCCTTCTGGACTGGGACGACTACGACGACTTCAACGCCGCCTACGCGCCGTGGTTCCCCGACCGGCTGCCGAGCCGAACCTGTGTGGGCACCACCGGACTGGCGGTCGGCGCGCTCGTCGAGATCGACTGGGTGTGTTGGCGAAACGACGGCTGGGGCGGATAGAGCCTATAAGGGGGTGCGCTCAGTCGGCATCGCCTCGTCCAGCGCGGCGGCGGTGGCGAGATCCTCCGCGACGACCAGTGACTCCAGCGCCTTGGTCCACGACTCGTAGTACGGGCGATCGGGCTCCTCGGCGATGCTTGCCATGAGGCGATGGCGAAATGCGTCCCACGGCAGGCCGAGCCGATCCACCACAGCGACCGCGATGGCCAGCGCGCGAGCCTGCCACGGTGCGTCGAAGACAAGTTCCCCGTTGTCGCGGGGCAGCGACTCGTCGTCGAACGGTGTGCCCGTCACAGCCGTTGCACGCCGATCATGGAGTCGCGCGTGACGACACCCGCGAGCTGCTCCTCGGTGAACCCGTCGGTGCCCGAGGGACGCATCGGCAGCACCAGGTACCGCGCCTCCGCACTGGAATCCCAGACTCGGACCTCGACGTCGTCGGCGATCTCGGTGCCCATCTCGGCGAGCACCTTGCGCGGCTCCCGCACCGCGCGCGTACGGTAGGCCGGCGCCTTGTACCAATTCGGCGGCAGCCCGAGGACCGGCCACGGATAGCAGGAGCACAGCGTGCACACCACGAGGTTGTGCACGTTGGCGGTGTTCTCCAGCACGACCACGTGTTCGCCCTCCGGGCCGCCGAAGCCCAGTTCCGCGATGGCCGCCGTGCCGTCTGTCAGCAGCCGCGTCCTGTAATCAGGGTCGGTCCACGCCTTGGCGATGACCTTGGCGCCGTTCATCGGTCCGAGGTTCTCTTCGAAATGAGCGACGATCTGGTCCACCGCGTCCACGTCGAGCACACCCCTCTCGACGAGCACCGCTTCAATGGCCGCGATGCGCGCCTCCACGGGTGCGAGTTCCTCGGGATGGTGATGGTCGGTCATCACGCCTCCTGCAGATAGCGCTCGAACAAGTCGATGTGGACGACGTCGCCGTCGGTGCCTGCCTCTCCCCACAGTTCGCGGGACGTGAAGCGCACCGAATACAGCGGATCGGTGACCGGACCGCCGCCGTGCGCCTCGATGTCGTCGATCTCAGCCGCGTCGTCTACGCGCGCGATGGTCCCGCGCTTGCCCTGCGCGTAGCGGGGGGCGCGGGTGTGGCCGGCGGGATGTCGCTCTCGCACCTGCACCGTGTCGCCGACCGCGAACCTCGGGGTGGTCCGGGACGCCAGGTCGACGGGCAGGACACCGCGGTCGGGCCTTGACAACGGGAAGTGCCCGCCCGCGCGGCGATCGAGTTCCTCCGGCGTGGTCAGGCCCTCCTCGACCGCGCGCGTGGTGAGGCCGGTCAGCCAGTGTTCGTAATAGGGCGACGACAGATAGTGCGCGGGATCCATCCGCTCGATCGAATGCCGGAATTTGCCGCCGGGACCACCGAGCGATCCGATCGCCCCGACCATCAGTCGAAACGTGCGGCGCTCCCAGTCGTGGGCGAACATCGGCTCATCGCCGGTGTGCTCGACCGGCCCGAAACCGTCCAGTCCGCCGAGGTCATGCACGCCGTCCACGTCGCGATCATACGAATTTCTGCCCCGACACCGATCCACTTCCACCGATCGGGGGACATCGGGTTCAACCGGTCCGAGGGCCGGTTGGCCGACATACATCTCCCCGCTGCCACGACATAGTTATCTCATCGCCGAAAACAACCGGCATAAGAACTGAAACACCAACCAGCACAAGGAGATACGAAATGACCACGAACATCGCCCGCAGCTTCGCCCGCTTCATCGCGCTGCCGATCGTCTCGGCCGGCGTCCTCGGCGGCGCCGCCCTCGGCCTGGCCGGAATGGCCAACGCCGCGACTGTCACCACCGAGACGAGCACGGGCTCGGCCATCGTGGCCTCGCCGGACACCTACGCGAAGCCCGCGCCGAACGCGCTGCCGGGCTGGCGTCACCACCACGGTGTCGGTCGCTTCGACATGTTCAACCAGTAAGCGCCCACCGACAAAGACCCACCTAAATGGAGGCCCTCCCCGGCAGCGGTCAACTCCGGGGAGGGCCTCCCGCGAGCTCGGGACGAGAGTTGATCAACTCGAGCTCACGGGACACATCGAGCGAGCGGGTCACGCCGATGTAGACCAGGCCCGACACCAGCAAGCCGACGATGAAGGCGATGTCGACCTCGCTCATCGCCGTCGCGACCGGCCCGACAAAAAACGGCAGCACGACGAAGGGGACCTCGGCCAGCACGCCCGCGATGAACGCCGTCAGGCCACGCCATGACCAGGCACGGTAGATGCCATTGGGAGTAAACAGATCCGCGATCGCGTAGTGGCCTCGCCGGACGAAGAAGTAATCGGTCAGATTGACCGCAGTCCAGGGCGCGAGCAGGTACAGCATGATCAACAACGTGGTGTTCAACGCCGAGGTGGCGTCGGTCAACAGCAGGCTCATCACCAGCCACGCCACCGCAAGCACGACAATCGTCACCACCCGCAACCGACGTGTCGGCGTGATCGACCTCAGCGAATCGATCGCGGTCACCACGGTGAGCATGCCGCTGTAGGCGTTCAGGCCCATGGTCGCCACCAGCACCAGCGTCGACACGACCGCCAACACCGACCCCAGATACAACACGACGTCGTTGCCGGTCTCGTTGATGCCTGCCAAGGCGTCGCTCGCGCCGAGATACGTGGCCATCCACGCGCCGAGCGGGATCAGCCACGCCGGCGAGGCAGAGGCGCCAACGAAGACTGACGCGATGATCGACGACGGTTTGGTGTCGCGGGGGAGGTAGCGGCTGTAGTCGGATACGTACGGTGCATAGGTGATGTTGTAGGACGCAGCCACGCTGAATTGGACCAAGAAGGCGACGAAACTGAATCCTCCTGTGGCTGCTGTCGTTCCGGTGACACCACCGAACAGGACACCGCAGGTGAGAACAATCCACAACGGAAGGGAAATCCAGAACAGGATCCGAAATGTCCTGTGCAGCAGGTCGTGCCCGAAAATCGCGACTAAGGCCGCAATGACGGTGATCAACACCGCGACGACGACCGGGTTCCAGCCGAAGATCGACTGCAGTCCCGATTTGATGATGACGACGTCCACCACATTGAAGCCGACGAAGGTGAACAGCGTTCCGACAAGCGGCAGCAGTACACCGCGGTAGCCGAACTGTGCCCGCGACTGAATCATCTGCGGCAAACCCAGCACTGGGCCCTGGGTGGCGTGAAACGCCATGAACAGCGTGCCGAACGCAATCCCGGCCAGACCCGCCACAATCGTCCATCCCAATGACAGACCCAGGCTGGGGCCGACGAATCCGAGCGCAAGGGTGAACGGCTGAAAGTTGCCGACGAACCAGAACGGACCCTGGTGACTGACCTTGCCGTGACGTTCGTCGTCCGGTACGTAGTCGATGGACCGCGTCTCGATCAGAGCCGACGTTCGGCCCGCGGGTTCGGCGGATGGGTCTGATGTCGTCACGGGACCTCCGATGTGGCGGTAGCGGTCATGGGTATCACCTTGCGGCATGTACCACCGTGGACGCCATACTCAACTGCTGCGAACGCATTCCGTCGTCGGCCGCAGTGATCCACAGAGCGGACTTCATCCACAGTCGCCGCCGATCCCGGTCTCACCAGGCGGCTGCGGTCGCGGGCCAGATCTACCGTCGGCGCATGGGAACCGAACTGCCCACCGAACGTCTTCATCGCAGGCTCGGCGCCGAGGGCGATGCGGAATCCGGGGCGGACGACGACGGCGATTCGGATGCCGCACTGTCGCGCTGGCTGCCCGACGCTGGTACCGGCGCGCAGCCGGGGTGGCTTGCGGCGGTCCGCGCAGACCCCGGTCGCACCGGCGCGATCGTGCTGGGAGCCGTCGGCGTGGTGGCCGTGTTGGTCACCGTCTTCACGATGTTTGCGGACAAGACCCCGCCGGTGGCATCGGCCAAACTCCCGCCGGTGGAGATGGTCTCGTCGGCACAGCCCACCCCACGCGCCCCGGCCCCGGAGGGACCCGTCGTCGTGAGCGTCGTCGGGCTGGTGCACAAGCCGGGCCTGGTGACCTTGTCGACGGGCGCACGCATCGCCGACGCGCTCAGCGCCGCCGGCGGCGCGCTCGACGGCGCCGATCTGATCGGCCTGAACATGGCTCGTCGCCTTACCGACGGCGAGCAGATCATCGTCGGCATCGCCGCGCCCGCCGGGGAACCGACGACCATGGGAAGTTCAGTGGCGGCGGAGCCCACTCCGTCCGCATCTGCAGGAGGCCCGGATCCGCATGCAAGTGAGTCGACGTCCGGCGAGTCGGTCGACCTGAACACCGCGACCGAAGAGCAGCTCGACGCGCTGCCCGGTGTCGGCCCGGTGACCGCGGCCGCCATCATCGCGTGGCGTGACGCCAATGGGTCGTTCGCCAGCGTCGACCAGCTCAGCGAGGTGGACGGTATCGGGCCTGCCCGCCTGGAGAAGCTGCGCGCCCAGGTTCATGTGTGAGCGGCGCGGACCGTCACGAGGTCCGCCTGGATCTGCGTCTGGTCCCGGCGGCGATGACGAGCTGGGCGGTCACTGCCGCGGGAATTTCGTGGTCGATCGGCTGGGTCGTCGTCCTGCTGTCAGCGGCGGTCGCAGCGAGCGCGACGGCGTGGTGGGATGGCAGACACCGTGCGCTACGCGACGGTGCGCGAATGACAGCGGCGGCCGTGGTCGCGATCGCGTTGATAGGGCTTGGCTTCGCCGTCGCGATCCAGCTACGCGTCGAGCAGATCCGACATCATCTGCTGGTTGACCGTTACGGTGACGTCGCCGCCGTCATCGTCACGCCCAGCGAAACGCCGCGCTCGCTCGGCGGCGGAAGGTTGATGTTTCGGGGATCTCTGCGATACGTCGCAGGCAACGAAATGTCCGGCCGGGTGGTCGTTTTCGCTTCGATGGCTGGATTTGGCGAGCTGGCGGCGGGCCAGCCGGCTGCCTTCAAGGCCAGGATCTCCAGGCCGACCCGACGCGACCTCACGGTCGCCGTGCTTTCAGCGACCGGTGAGCCGACCCTCGGGGAGGCCGCACCCGTCCTGCGGGCTGGACAGCGGGTCCGCACCGCGTTCGCCACCGCGGCACGGGACGCCTTGCCCGCCGATCAGGCGGCGATGCTTCCCGCCCTGGTCCTCGGTGACACCTCCGCGCTGTCGGCCGACACCACCGCGCAGTTTCGGGCGGCGGGCCTGACGCATCTCACGGCGGTCTCGGGTGCGAACGTGACCATCGTCTGCGGGGCGGTGCTGCTGACAGCGGTGTTGGTCGGTCCTCGAACGGCGGTTGTGTTCGCCGGGGGTGCTTTGGTGGCGTTCGTCATCGTGGTGCAGCCGTCGGCGAGCGTGTTGCGCGCCGCGGTGATGGCGGCCATCACGCTGCTGGCCGTCGTGACACACCGACGCAGACAGGCGATCCCGGTACTGTCGGCGACGATCATCGCGTTAATGATCGCGACACCCGAGCTCGCCGTCGACCTCGGCTTCGCCTTGTCGGTGTCGGCGACTGCAGCGCTTGTGGTGATCGCACCAGGATGGTCGCGACGGCTGGTCGCCCGCGGCTGGCCCAAGCCGTTGGCCGACGCGGTCAGCGTCGCCGTGGCCGCACAGCTGGTGACCGCGCCACTGGTGGCAGCCATCTCCGGCACGTTGAGCGTGGTCGCGGCGTTGGCCAACCTTGCGGTGGCGGTTGTGGTCGCCCCGATCACCGTGATCGGCACCGCGGCGGCCGCGTTGTCGGTCTGGTGGCCCGCGGGCGCGGATCTGCTGATCAGGTTCACCGGACCCGAGCTGTGGTGGCTGCTCGGTGTGGCCCGTTTGGCCTCAGGGATTCCCGGCGCATCTGTGCCGGTGCCGTCAGGGTTGCCCGGTGCACTGACTATCGGGGCGGCAGGTCTCGGGGCTGTCGTGCTGTCGTGGTGGTGGCACAAGCGGCTGTCAGCGCGGCATGACACGATCAGAACATGAGCGAACCGGTCCCTGGATTGCATCTTGTCGTCGGGGATGAGGAGCTTCTGGTCGAGCGTGCGGTCGCTTCTGTCCTGCGCGCCGCGCGCAAGCAGGCGGGCACCGACGATGTCCCGGTGGACCGCATGCGTGCGGGCGAGGTGAGCACGGCCGAACTCGCCGAACTGCTGAGCCCGTCGTTGTTCGCCGACGAACGGGTGGTGGTGCTCGAGTCCGCCGCCGAAGCGGGGAAGGACGCGGTGGCCCTCATCGAGACCGCGGCTGCCGACCTGCCCGACGGCACACTGCTGATCGTCGTGCACTCGGGGGGAGGGCGCGCGAAGGCGCTGGCCGGAAAGCTGAAGGAGCTCGGCGCGACGGTTCATCCGTGTGCCCGCATCGCCAAAGCTTCCGAACGTGCCGATTTCGTCCGCGGCGAGTTTCGCGCCTTGAAGGTCAAGGTGTCCGACGACACGGTCACAGCCCTGCTGGACGCGGTGGGATCAGACATCCGCGAGCTCGCGTCGGTCTGCTCGCAGCTGGTGGCCGACACCGACGGCACTGTGGACGCGGTCGCGGTGCGCCGCTACTACAGCGGCAAGGCAGAGGTAAAGGGCTTCGACATCGCCGACAAGGCGGTGGTCGGTGACGTCGCAGGCGCTGCCGAGGCGCTGCGCTGGGCAATGATGAGCGGCGAGCCCCATGTCGTCCTCGCCGATGCGCTCGCCGAGGCGGTGCACACGATCGCTCGGGTCGGGCCGCTGTCAGGCGACCACTACCGGCTGGCCTCTGAATTGGGGATGCCGCCGTGGCGAGTGCAGAAGGCGCAGAGACAGTCGCGACGCTGGTCGCGGGAATCGGTCGGCAAGGCGATGCAATTGGTGGCGACGCTGAATGCCGATGTCAAGGGTGCGGCGGCAGACGCCGACTACGCGTTGGAGGCGGCGGTGCGCAAAGTGGCGGAACTCGTCGCCGACGATCGCTGAGTGGTGCGAATCAGAGCTTGTTGAAGGCGCGCGACAGCGCGGACTTCTTGTTCGCCGCCTGGTTCTTGTGAATGACACCCTTGCTGGCTGCCTTGTCCAGCTTGCGGTTGGTCGACTCGAGCAACTCGGCGGCCTTTTCCTTGTCGCCCGCCTCGGCGGCCTCACGGAACGAGCGGACGGCCGTGCGCAGCGAGGACTTCACTGACTGGTTCCGGAGTCGGGCAAGCTCGTTGGTGTGGATCCGCTTTACCTTCGACTTGATGTTGGCCACGCGCTAGTTCCTTCGTAAATCTTCATTGGGGTTGGGCAAAGTCTGGCGCCCGTCGCGCGGGCAGCGAGGGTTCAGATTACCAGCGCAAGGGGTAAAAGCCCAAAGTGGTCGAGAAGCGGAAGCCACTGGCCTGCGCAAACGCGGCGTTTGGGGCAGCATGTCAAAGGTGAGCCTGCGAACATTGCCAACCGAGACCGCGAAATCCGCCCGAGGCAATGGCCGCCGAACCGCGCGATACGAGGGTATCTTCGACGGCTACAACGACGTGGGCAGCTACTGCGAAGCCTTCGACGAGATGTTCGATGCGCAGGGCAACGTCCGCGGGCCGTACAAGGGCATCTTCGCCGAACTCGCCCCGTCTGACGCCTCTGAGCTGGAGGCCCGCAACGATGCCCTCGGTCGCGCGTTCGTCGATCAGGGCATCACATTCTCGCTGTCGGGCCAGGAACGTCCGTTCCCGCTCGACCTGGTGCCGCGGGTGATCTCGGCTGCCGAGTGGTCGCGGTTGGAGAAGGGCATTCGGCAGCGCGTCAAAGCGCTGGAGCTGTACCTGGACGACATCTACGGCGAGCAGGAAATTCTCCGCGACGGCGTCATCCCGCGCCGGCTCGTCACCTCCTGTGAACACTTCCACCGCGAAGCCGCGGGCATCGTGCCGCCCAACGGCGTGCGCATCCATGTGGCAGGCATCGACCTGGTTCGCGATGCGCAGGGCAACTTCAGGGTGCTGGAGGACAACCTGCGCTCACCGTCGGGTGTCTCCTACGTAATGGAGAACCGCCGCACCATGGCGCGCGTCTTTCCCAACCTGTTCGCCACCCACCGGGTGCGCGCAGTAGGCGACTATTCATCGCATCTGCTGCGTGCGCTGCGCAACGCCGCCGCAACCAACGAAGCGGACCCGACAGTCGTGGTGCTGACGCCCGGTGTCTACAACGCCGCCTACTTCGAGCATTCACTGCTGGCCCGGCAAATGGGCGTCGAGCTCGTCGAGGGACGCGACCTGTTCTGCCGCGACAACACCGTCTACATGCGCACCACTGAGGGTGAACGTCAGGTGGATGTCATCTACCGCCGCATCGACGACGACTTCCTCGACCCGATGCAGTTCAATCCCAACTCCGTGCTCGGCGTCGCGGGCGTGTTGAATGCCGCGCGCGCAGGCAACGTCGTCATATCGAGTGCTGTCGGCAACGGCGTCGGCGACGACAAGCTCGTCTACACATACGTACCGACGATCATCGAGTACTACCTTGGGGAGAAGCCGTTGCTCGCCAATGTCGACACCTTCCGATGCTGGCTCAGCGAAGAGCGTGAGGAGGTTCTCGACCGCGCCGACGAACTCGTCATCAAGCCCGTCGAAGGGTCCGGAGGTTACGGGATTGTTTTCGGGCCCAACGCATCCGAGAAAGAACTCGCGACGATCTGCAAGAAGATCCGCAACGATCCGCGCGGCTGGATCGCCCAGCCTGTCGTGCAGCTGTCGACGGTGCCGACGCAGATCGACGACAAGCTTGCGCCACGTCACGTGGATCTGCGGCCGTTCGCGGTCAACGACGGCGACGACGTGTGGGTGCTTCCCGGCGGCCTGACCCGTGTTGCGCTTCCGGAGGGCTCGCTGGTGGTCAACTCCAGCCAGGGTGGCGGCTCGAAGGACACCTGGGTGCTGGCGTCGCGCGCCTCGGGAGCCGACCGCGAGTTGGCCGCCGCAGAAGTGGTCCGCAAGCTCCCGAAGGCGCCGAAAGGCGCGAAGGGCGACAGGAACGGCGATTCGTCGGCGCAGCAACAACAGCAGTCGCAATCGTCGGGTCCCCTCCAGGAACAGCAACAACAGCAGCAGCAGGCGGTGATGAATCATGCTCGCGCGCAACGCTGAATCGCTGTATTGGATCGGTCGCTACGTCGAGCGTGCCGATGACACCGCCCGCATTCTCGACGTCACGGTCCATCAGCTGCTCGAGGACTCCAGCGTCGATCCCGACCAGGCGTCGCGCACGCTGCTGCGGGTGCTGGGCATCGAGCCGCCCGCAGAAGCGCTCGATGTCTGGTCGCTGACCGACTTGGTCGCATACAGCCGTGACACCCACGGCGGCTGGTCGATCGTCGAATCGATATCGGCCGCGCGTGAGAATGCAAGGGGTGCACGTGAAGTCACGTCCACCGAAATCTGGGAGTGCCTGAACACCACCTACAACGCGTTGGCTGAACGTGAACGGGTCGCCAAGCGTCTCGGCCCCGCCGAGTTCTTGTCTTTCGTCGAGGGCCGTGCGGCGATGTTCGCCGGGCTCGCCGACTCGACGCTCTCCCGCGACGACGGCTACCGCTTCATGGTGCTCGGCCGCGCAATCGAACGGGTCGACATGACGGTGCGCCTGCTGCTGTCTCGCGTCGGCGACAGCGCCTCGTCGCCCGCATGGGTGACGGTGCTGCGCTCCGCCGGTGCGCATGACACCTATCTGCGCACGTACCGCGGCGTGCTCGACGCCGGCCGCGTCGTCGAGTTCATGCTTCTGGACCGGCTGTTCCCGCGATCCGTGTTCTATTCCCTCCGACTGGCCGAGCACAGCCTCGACGAACTCCACAACCGCGCGCTCAACAGGGTCGGCGCGACCGCGGAAGCCCAGCGGCTGCTCGGCCGAGCGCGCAGCGAGCTGGAGTTCCTTCGCCCCGGCGTACTGCTGGAATCTCTCGAACAGCGGCTCGCCAGCCTCCAGAAGACATGTCACGACGTCGGAGAAGCGTTGGCGCTGGAGTACTTTCACGCCGCGCCATGGGTCGCGTGGACGGATGCAGGCCGCACCGGCGCGCTTGTCATCGAGGAAGGCGAGATCTAGATGTGGCGCATGCGGGTGGTGCACTCGACCGGCTACGCCTACAAGTCTCCGGTGACGGCGTCATTCAACGAAGCACGCCTGACGCCACGGTCGGACTCCCGTCAAAACGTCATCCTCAACCGCATCGAGACCGTTCCCGCAACAAGGTCCTATCGCTATGTTGATTACTGGGGCACCGCGGTCACGTCGTTCGACCTGTATGCACCGCACACCGAGCTCGAGGTCACCTCATCCTCGGTCGTCGAGACCGACAGGGGAGAAATGCCCAAGAAGGTCAGCTGGGAGGACCTCAACTCGGAGGCGGTGATCGACCGGTATGACGAGATGCTCAGCCCGACCGACTACGTGCCTGCGAGCAGGCGAATTCAGGCCGTAGGCAGGCGGATCGCCAAGTACAACGAACCTGCCGACGCCGTTCTCGCTGCCGCGCAGTGGGCGCACAGCGAACTCGAGTACGTGCCGGGGACCACGGGGGTGCACTCGTCGGGGCTCGACGCGCACCGCGAGGGCAAAGGTGTATGCCAGGACTATGCGCACTTGACATTGATATTGTTGCGGGGCATGGGTATTCCGGCCCGATATGTGTCGGGCTATCTGCATCCCAACCGGGAAGCCGCAGTGGGCGAGACCATCGACGGTCAGAGCCATGCGTGGATTCAGGCCTGGACGGGCGGTTGGTGGAACTATGACCCGACCAACGACAGTGACATCAACGAGCAGTACATCAGTGTCGGCGTGGGCCGGGACTATTCGGATGTTTCGCCGCTCAAGGGCATCTACTCGGGGGAGGGGTCGACCGACCTCGACGTGGTCGTGGAGATCAGCCGGCTGGCCTGACATTCATGGCGGCGGAGTTCGACCTCGATCTCGCATCCGGACGTGTGCATGCCCAGCGCTTCGGTGGCACCGATGCGCCGCTGGTACTCGCCGTGCACGGCCTCTCGGCCAACATGCACGGCTTCGACTACCTCGCGCCGCTTCTGATCGACGACGGCGCGCGTCAGCTGATCGCAGTCGATCTGCGCGGCCGCGGTGGCAGCGAGTCCACCGCGCCGGGGACGTACGGTCTCATGTCGCACGCCCGCGACATGTTCGAGGTGGCAACGCTTCTGGGCCACGACCGGTTCGACTGGGTGGGATGGTCGCTGGGAGCGCTGATCGGTATTGCCGCGTCGCAGATGGACCCCGGCCGGATCCGCAGCCTCGGGATGATCGACCACGCGGGCCGGTCCGACGAAAGTGCTGTCGCGGCAGTGCTCTCCGGCCTCAACCGACTGGATCTCGAGACGCCAACCGCCGAGGACTACGTGGCTCAGGTCGAGGCGCTGAGCCCGATCCACCCGTTCACCGACTTCTGGCGCCGGTTCTACGCCTACGAATTTCGGCGGACAAGAAAGGCGGCCTGCCTCGAAGACGGTCTCGATGCCTCCGGGCAGGACTGGCCGCGGTCGTGGCGGCACCTGACGATGCCTGTCGGGTTGGTTCGGTGTCGACGACCGCTGAACGGCGGGCTGGTGGTGCCCGACGACGTCGCCGCCGACATCGCGTCGGCGGTCCCGACGATCACCGTCACCGACGTCGACGCCGATCACTTCACCGTCATGACGCACCAGCCCGCCGCGGAAGCACTGCGTACTCTGCTGGATTAACCTGCGCCGCGGCCGCCACACACGCCGGGATGCACCTCGATTCGGTGCAGATCGTCACCGAGTTCGATCTGCCTACTGAATGCCGTGGCCGCCAGAGCGCGCCAGTCGTCCTCCTGCCCGGAGCCGATGCCCGGGACGTAGTGGGTGAGGACCAGGATTCCCACGCCGGCCCGCTCGGCGGTGGCAGCAGCATCCTCGACCGACGAGTGGTAGTCGATGATGTCCCTGATGCGTTGCACAGCCATCTGTTCGACCAGATCCCTTCGGATCACGGTGTGCACCAAAGCACCTGCGCCTGCTGCCAATTCGTCCAGTCCGGTGCACGGCACGGTGTCCCCGGCCAGTACCACCGACGCTCCCTCGAAATCGACCCGGAACCCGACAGTCGGCTCGACGGGTCGGTGATCGGTCGGAGCCGCGGTGATCCGCACGCCGTCACCGGCCCACACCACGCCGGTGGTCACCTCCTCCACCTCCACCGTGGGTGGTTCGGTGATGTCGGGGTGGTGGCCGATCCGATAGCTGATGTCCGGGGCCAGCGCGTTGAGCGTCGCATCGACCACTGCGGCGGTTCCTGGCGGACCGATCACCCGTAGTGGAGAGCGGGTGAAGGTGGTGACCCATCGCGTCGTGATGACGTCGGAGAGATCGGTGATGTGGTCGCTGTGCAGGTGTGTCAGGAGAAGGGCGGAGATGTTGGCGGCGCCGACACCTACCGCCGCAGCCCGCATCAACACGCCGCGGCCGCAGTCCACGAGGAAGGTCTGCCCGCCGGCTCGCACCAATGTCGAGGGTCCGGCACGGTTGGGATCGACCATGGGACTTCCGGTGCCGAGAAGGGTGACCTCGATCATAAGGCCTAACGTTAAACCCCGTGGCAGCGGATTCAGCCCGAACGGTCGCAACGTGGCTGTGGCGGGTGACCGCAGATACCGGGGGCATCGTCGCGTTCGCCACCGCACGCCACCTGCGTGAAGTCTATGTCGCGGTGCCGTTGAGTGGAGTCGACGATGACGTCGCGTCGCTCACCGCGGCTTTGCGGGCCAATGGAATTGCGGTGTCGTGCCTAGGCGGTGACCCGACCTGGACGGTCGACCACGACGCCGCACTGAACTGGGCCTTCCGCGCGACCACCGACGCCGTGTTCGACGGTGTCCACCTCGACGTCGAGCCATGGGCGTTGCCGCGCTGGCCCGACGACGCGGGCGCACTGATGGGTTCCTTCGCCACGCTGGTGGACGAGATGGCCGAGGTCGCACCGCTGGCGGTGGATTTGGTGCCGTGGCTGACGACCGAGCACCGCGAGACCGTCAGCCGCATTGTGCGCCAGTGCAATTCGATCACCGTGCTGGCATACCGTGATAACGCCGCGGCGATCCTCGCCGAGGCCGACGCAATGCTCCGGCTCTGCCGGACCGCCGGGATTCCCCACCGCATCGGCGTCGAGACGCAAACGCCCACCGCGGCAATCCCGGCGAACACGACGTTCGGCGACGACGGCGAGGCGGCGATGCGCAGGGAACTCGGCGACGTCGCGACCCGCATGCGGCCGCCGATGTTCGACGGGTTCGCCGTCCACCACCTCGAATCGTGGCGAATGATGCCGCCGTGACTGGCTACTCGCGGCCCGCCGACACCCAGCTCATGTCGTGGAACCTGTTGCCCGACACCGCATCCGCGGCCGCATCTAGCGCACTGATCTGATCAGCGTCGAGCACCACCGACAGCGACCCGAGGTTCTCTTCGACCCGGGCGGCCCGACGCGTGCCCGGGATCGGGACCGATGCAACACCGAACGCGGCGGCGCGATACCTCAACCACGCCAGTGCGACCTGCGCCGCCGTCGCGCCTGCGGCCATTGCGACCGACGTCACGACTTCCACTACCGCGAGGTTGGCGTCCAAGGCGTCCTCGGCGAACCGCGGCATGGTTTTACGGAAGTCGTTCGTCGATGCGAGGTCGGCTGCCGACCGGACGGTACCGGTCAAAAAGCCGCGGCCCAGCGGTGAATAGGGGACAAAACCCACCCCGAGTTCGGCGGCCGTCGGCACGACGTTGCGCTCGACGTCACGGCTCCAGATCGACCACTCGCTCTGCACCGCGGCGATGGGCTGGACTGCGACGGCGGCGCGAAGCTCTTCGGCGGTCACCTCCGACAACCCGAGGTGGCGCACCTTGCCCGCGGCCACCAGGTCGGCCATCGCGCCGACCGTCTCCTCGATCGGCACAGACGGGTCGCGGCGGTGCATGTAGTAGAGGTCGACGACTTCGGTCTTCAGTCGCGACAGGCTCTCGTCGATGGACTTGTGCACATACGCGGCGTCGCCATGTGCCACCAGACTGCCTGCCGCCCGATCGGCCGGGTTGCTCGCGATGCCGAACTTCGTGGCGAGGGTGACTTCGTCCCGACGGTCGGCAAGCAGCTTCGAGATCAGCCGCTCGTTGTTTCCGCTTCCATAGATGTTGGCGGTGTCGATGAAAGTCACGCCGATGTCGAGGCAGCGGTGCAGCGTGGCAAGCGATTCCGTGTCGTCGACCTCGCCGTAAACCGGCGTCAGCGCCATCGCACCGAAACCGATTGCACTGACCGTCAACTGATCGCCAAGGGCGACTGTGGGCACGTCCGCGGTTTTATTAGTCATGCTTTTCATCCTTGGATCGGGGGTGCTTTCACGTTCCTCCAACCGAGACCGCGGCGAGGCTGTTCCGGCGAAGGTGCTTTCGCCCTGACCAAGTTCGACCTAACCTGTTGTGACACCGGTCACTATGGAGGCGACGATGCGAATCGCGGACGTGTTGCGAACGAAGGGCGCCGCGGTGGCGACGATCACCCCCGAGACATCGGTCTCCGGTCTGCTTAACGAGCTCGCCATGAATAACATCGGCGCGATGGTCGTGGTCTCGGCCGACGGCGTCGTCGGCATCGTCTCGGAGCGCGACGTGGTGCGCAAACTGCACGAACACGGTGTCGAGCTGCTTCGGCTGCCGGTCTCGGCCATCATGACGACGATGGTCGCGACCTGTTCGCCGACCGACACGGTCGATCACCTCACCGCGCTGATGACCACCAAGCGTGTCCGTCACATCCCGGTGGTAGAGAACGAGCGGCTGGTCGGGATCGTCAGCATCGGCGACATCGTCAAGCAGCGGATGGAGGAACTGGAAAACGAGCAGCGCGCGCTGCAGGACTACATCACCCGTGGCTGAGATCGAATTACGCCCCATCGCGCGGGCTGACATTCGTTCGCAATCCACAGTGCTGGCCAGGGCCTTCTATGACGACCCGGTGATGAAATACATGCAGCCGGACGACAAGGCAAGGGCGAAGATGCTGCCGCCGTTGTTCGCGAAGCTGACCAAAAACCATTTCATCGCCCGCGGTGGTTCTGAGGTGGCGAGCCGTGGCGGGGTCATCGGGGCGGCGACGCTGTGGGATCCGCCGGGCCTTCGCAAGTCGTCGCGATGGGAAGAACTGAAGATGCTGCCCACATTGGCGTGGCACTTCCGTTCGCGGGCCGAGCAGACCAAGACCCTCGGCAAGCTCATGGAAATGGCCCACCCCGAGGAGCCGCACTGGTATCTGATGGTCATCGGCAGCGATCCATCGGTGCGCGGTGCCGGCTTCGGGCAGGCGCTGATGGGTTCACGATTGGACCGCTGCGACGGCGAGCGGGCCCCTGCTTATCTCGAGGCGAGCGAGGAATCGCTGATCCCGTACTACAGCCGGTTCGGATTCGAGCAGATCGGGGAGATCGACATTCCCGGCGGTCCGACGATGATTCCGATGTGGCGGGCGCCGCGGTAGGTCAGCTCCACGAATAGTCGCGGCGCAACCTTGTCGCGACGATCTCGAACGTCTCGCGTTCCAGGATTGCGCCTTCGCGGCGGATGCCCTCCTCGGGCACGTCCAGCACCCGGTCCAACCGCACCCAGCTCGGCCGGGCTTCGTAATCCCACGGTCCCGAACCGATACCGACCCACTCCCGGTCGTTCTGGTGGCGTTCCTGGCTGGACAGCATCAAGCCGAGGAGGGTGCGACGGTCGCGGCCGACCACAAGTACCGGGCGATCCTTCCCCCGCGACGGGTCGTCCTCGTAGACCACCCATGTCCACACCACTTCGCCGGGATCGGCGCGGCCGTCGAGGTCGGGTGCATACACCAACCTGCGGGCCCGTTGTGCGGTGGGAACGCTGTTATCGGTGACCGGGCGCCCGGCCGTGATGGCTGGCGCCGACTCGTCAGCGACTCCCGTCAGGGCGTCGATGCCCGCCTTGATGCCCTGCTGAATGCTGCGGGGCAGCGTCTCGGGCCGCTGCAGCTGGCGGATGAACCTGGGCGCCTCGTTGAACACCAGGTTCTCGGCTAGCCGCTGGAAGGTCTTCCATTGCGAGGCCATAATCGCAGCATATGTGAAGCGAAACGCGCGCGATTGTGTCGCCTCGCTCCGCTCTCGATACCCTGGATGGGCACAGCGCCCCCGCTATACAAAGCCTGACCAGGAGATTCCCATAAGCAGTTTCGCCGACCAGACCTTCACCGCGCCGGCGCAGATTCGGAACTTCTGCATCATCGCCCACATCGACCACGGCAAGTCGACGCTGGCCGACCGGATGCTGCAGCTCACCGGTGTCGTCGCGGACCGCGATATGCGCGCCCAGTACCTGGACCGGATGGACATCGAGCGGGAACGCGGCATCACCATCAAGGCGCAGAACGTCCGGCTGCCATGGAACGTCGACGGCACCGACTATGTCCTGCACTTGATCGACACGCCCGGTCACGTCGACTTCACATACGAGGTGTCGCGCGCCCTCGAGGCGTGCGAAGGCGCGGTGCTGCTGGTCGACGCTGCCCAGGGCATCGAGGCTCAGACGCTGGCGAACCTGTACCTGGCGCTGGACCGCGACCTGCACATCATCCCGGTGCTGAACAAGATCGACCTGCCTGCTGCCGATCCCGACCGCTATGCGGGTGAAATCGCCCACATCATCGGTTGTGAGCCCAGCGACGTACTGAGGGTCTCCGGCAAGACGGGAGATGGCGTCGCCGATCTGCTCGACCATGTCGTGCGCGAGGTGCCCTCGCCGCAGGGTGACGCCGACGCACCGACCCGCGCGATGATCTTCGACTCCGTCTACGACATCTATCGCGGCGTGGTGACCTACGTGCGCGTCGTCGACGGCAAGATCCTGCCGCGCGAACGCATCAAGATGATGTCTACCGGCGCCAACCATGAACTGCTGGAAGTCGGCATCGTGTCACCCGATCCCAAGCCGTCCGCAGGCCTCGGGGTCGGCGAGGTCGGTTATCTCATCACCGGTGTGAAGGACGTACGTCAGTCGAAGGTCGGCGACACCGTGACGATGGCCCGCCGCGGCGCCACCGAGGCGCTCACCGGATACCGCGAACCCAAGCCGATGGTCTATTCAGGGCTCTATCCCGTCGACGGCTCCGACTACCCGGTCCTGCGCGACGCGCTCGACAGGCTTCAGCTCAACGACGCAGCCCTGGTCTGGGAGCCGGAGACGTCGGTGGCGCTGGGATTCGGCTTCCGGTGCGGCTTCCTCGGACTGTTGCACATGGAGATCACCCGGGAGCGGCTTGAGCGCGAATTCGACCTGGACCTGATCTCCACCTCGCCCAACGTCGTCTACCGCGTCGAGAAGGACGACGGCAGCGAGCTCGTCGTCACGAACCCCTCGGACTGGCCTGAAGGCAAGGTGCGTGCGGTGTTCGAGCCGGTGGTCAAGACCACCATCATCGCGCCGAGCGAGTTCATCGGCACCATCATGGAGCTGTGTCAGTCCCGTCGCGGGGAGCTGGGCGGCATGGACTACCTGTCGCCCGAGCGGGTGGAGCTGCGCTACACGATGCCGCTGGGCGAGATCATCTTCGACTTCTTCGACTCGTTGAAGTCGCGCACCCGCGGATACGCCAGCCTTGACTATGAGGAGTCGGGCGAACAGGAAGCCGATCTCGTCAAGGTCGACATCCTGCTCCAGGGCGAGGCTGTCGATGCGTTCAGCGCGATCGTGCACAAAGACGCTGCCGGCGCGTACGGCAACAAGATGACCAGCAAGCTCAAGGAGCTCATCCCACGCCAACAGTTCGAAGTTCCGGTGCAGGCCGCGATCGGCGCGAAAATCATTGCCCGCGAGAACATCCGCGCGATTCGCAAGGACGTGCTGTCGAAGTGTTACGGCGGCGACATCACGCGAAAGCGCAAGCTGCTGGAGAAGCAGAAGGAGGGCAAGAAGCGGATGAAGACCATCGGGCGCGTGGAAGTTCCCCAGGAGGCCTTCGTTGCGGCGTTGTCGTCCGACGCCGCGGGCGACAAGCCCAAGAAATGACCGCACGGGCTCTCGTGGCCGGGACTGTCATCGTCGCTGTGATGGCGTTGTCCGGCTGCGTGAGCACCGTTTCCGGCTCCGCAGTGCGGGATGCGAAGACCGTGCCAACGGATGTGCCGCGGCTTGACGAGTCGGTTCTCGACTCTGTGTTGCTTCCCATCGAAGAGATCAACGACATCATGGGGACCAAGGATCTCGAAATCACCAGCGACATGGACGATATGACGGATTCATCGGACAAGGTGTCCGATCAGGATTGCCTCGGCGCCATGTTCGGAGCCGAGGAACCCGTCTACAAGGGCAGCGGATGGACGGCGGTGCGCGACGTCGTGGCGCGCGAACCCGATGAGGACAACGACCACTGGCTCGAGCAGACCGCGGTGATCTATCCGGAGGCGAGCAATGCCAACCGGTTCTTCGCGAAGTCTAAATCGAGCTGGGAGAAGTGCGCCGGGTCTTCGCTTGCGGTGGACACCGAGGACACCAGCTCGTTGTGGGAGTTCGGCGACGTGACAAGCAGTGGCGGTCTGATCGCGCAGATGGCGAACCAGGAGGATGCCGACGGCTGGGGATGTCAGCACGCACTCGCGACGGCGTCCAACCTGACCGTCGAGACGTGGGTCTGTGCCTACAACCTCTCCGACGAGGCGACGACGATGGCGATCGACATCATCAACAACGCATCGGACAGGTAGCGCCGCTGCACTTCTGCTCACCCAGAGTTCAAGGTTTGAAGCGACACCGGTTTCGGGGTAGTCCGGTAGCACTATGCGGGTATCGATCATCGAGACGTCGGGACTGGGCGACCGCAGCTACATCGTCAGCGGCGACGGCGTCGCTGTGGTCATCGATCCGCAGCGGGACATCGACCGTGTGCTGGCGGCAGTCGGCGATGCCCGCATCACCCACGTGCTGGAAACCCACGTCCACAACGACTACGTCACCGGCGGGCTGGAGCTGTCACGGACAGTCGACGCCGAGTACGTCGTTCCTGACGGCGAGAACCTCGGCTATTCGGCGCGAAGGGTGGTCGACGGCGACACCATCGAGTCCGGCTCGATCGTGCTACGAGCCATTCACACTCCCGGCCACACGCCGCACCACGTCAGCTACGAACTGCGCGACGAGTCCGGAGATGTCGTCGGCGTGTTCACCGGCGGGTCTCTGCTGTTCGGCAGCACCGGCCGCACCGACCTGGTCGACGAGGCCGAGACGGAGGCGCTGACCCGCGCGCAGTACAGCTCCGTTCGACGCCTGGCCGAAGAGCTCCCCGATGGCGCGGCGGTGTACCCGACACACGGTTTCGGCAGCTTCTGCTCCGCCTCGTCCGTCGACGAGGATGCGTCGACGATCGGGCAGCAGCGCCAGAGAAATCCCGCGTTGACCAAGGATGAGCAGGCTTTCGTCGACGAACTGCTGACAGAGCTGTCGGCATACCCCGCCTACTACGCGCACATGGGCGTGATAAACAGCGAAGGCCCTGCGGCCGTTGACCTTTCGTTGCCCGAGCCCGTCGAAGCCGACGACCTGCGTCGTCGGTTGGAGTCGGGCGAGTGGGTCGTCGACCTCCGCCATCGGGTGGCCTTCGCCGCCGGACATCTCAACGGCAGCTTCGGATTCGAGTTGTCAGGGTCGTTCGTGACGTACCTGGGGTGGCTGCACCCGTGGGGTACGCCACTGACGCTGATCGGCGAGGACGAAGACCAGATCGCCGATGCCAGGCGTGAACTCGCGCGTATCGGCGTTGACGACATCGCAGGCTCCGCCGACATCCAGCATGTTGAAAACGCCGTCGCCGTGCGGAGCTACCGGGTCGCCGACTTCGTCGCACTCGCGAAGGCCATCGGAAGCGGCGAGATGACGGTTCTCGATGTGCGCCAGCCTGACGAGTTCACCGAATCGCACGTGCAGGGCGCGGTGAACATTCCGCTGCACGAGCTGATCGACCGAGTCAACGTGCTGCCAGTCGGCGAGGTCTGGGTGCACTGCGCTTCTGGCTACCGCGCCTCCATCGCGGCTTCCATCCTCGACAGGCACGGGCGCGACGTCGTGCTGATCGACGACGAATTCGACAGAGCCGCCGAACTGAATCTGACAGGCGATGCGCGTTGATCCTCGCTAAAGCGAGCTGAATGCGGCCGCGAGCCGCCCGCGGAGATCACCTCGGCCGTAGCGGTAAAGCGGGCCGCCGCCGTCGGCGAGCAGAAGGCGAAGCTCGGCCATGCCGCGCGCGGTGACTGGGCGCTGGGAGTGCAGCCGCAACGTCGCGAACACGCGCTCATCCCGATGTGGCCGAAATGCACCACGGCATCAAGCCGAAAAGGTCCGCCGCCGCCTACTAGCCCGTCGGGGCTAGCTACATCGGCGCGTTGGCCGGCTGGAACCCGCCGGAACTATCGGACTCCTCCTCGGCGCGGATGACGTGGACGACCGCGTTGATCAGCGCTAGGTGGGTGAACGCCTGTGGGAAGTTGCCCAGATGTCGTCCGGTGCGCGGCTCGATCTCCTCGGCGTAGAGGTGCAGCGGGCTGGCGAAGGACAGCAGCCGCTCGCACAGATGCTTGGCGCGGTGGATTTCGCCGATCTCGACCAGTGCCGACACCAGCCAGAACGAACAGATGGTGAACGTGCCTTCCTCGCCGGACAGTCCGTCGTCGGTTTCCTCCACGCGGTAACGCAGCACCAACCCGTCCTCGGTCAGTTCGTCGGCGATGGCCAGCACGGTGGCCCGCACCCGAGGATCGTCGGGCGGCAGGAAGCGGGTCAGCACCGCCAGCAACAGCGAGGCGTCGAGGGCGTCGTCGGCGTAGCGCTGGGTGAGCACGCCGCGCGAGTCGACGCCATTGGCCAGGATGTCAGCCTTGATCTCCTCGGCGATCGCACGCCACTGCTGTGCGTAGGACTTCTCACCCTCGAGTTCGGCGAGTTTGGAGCCCCGATCGAGCGCCACCCAGCACATGATCTTGCTCGACGTGAAGTGCTGCGGCTCGCCGCGTACCTCCCAGATGCCGCGGTCGGGCTCGCGCCAGTGTTTGATCGCCTCCTCGACCTGTTGCTTGAGCACCGGCCACAGGTTCTCGGGAATCTGCTCGCGCGACTTCGTGTGCAGATAAACCGAATCCAGCATGGTGCCCCAGATGTCGTGCTGCATCTGGTTGTAGGCACCGTTGCCGATCCGCACCGGGCGCGCATTGTCGTAACCGGAAAGATGGTGAAGCTCTTCTTCGACGAGAGTGCGTTCGCCGCCGACGGCGTACATCACCTGAAGCGGGTGGCGCTCACCGTTGTTGGCGCCGGACACGTCGGCGATGAAGGCGAAGAAGTCGTCGGCCTCGCGGTCAAGGCCGAGTGTGTAGAGACCCCACAGCGCGAAGGTCGAGTCGCGCACCCAGGCGTATCGGTAGTCCCAGTTGCGTTCGCCCTGTGGTGTTTCCGGCAGCGACGTCGTCGGCGCCGCAAGCAACGCTCCGGTCGGCGAGTACGTCAGACCTTTGAGCGTGAGCGCGCTGCGCTGTAGATACGAGCGCCACGGATGGTCAGGGAAGTCGCCGATGTTGATCCACTGCCGCCAGCACTCGCTGGTCTGCCACAGTTTGTCGGCTGCCTCGTCATAGGTCTGCGGCACAGGGTGTTTCGACCAACTGAGCGCGACGAAGACGTTGTCGCCTTCCTTCATCCTGGTGCGGGCGCGCGCTTCGCGGCCCTCCAGCCCGATGCGCAGATTGGTGGTCAGCCGCATCGTCGGGTGGGAGTCGGGATCCTTGGTGGCTCGCGCGATCGCCTCGCCGTATGCCTGCGCCGAGTACTCCCAGGTGGCGCTGTTGCGGTGGTAGTCGAACGACGGTTCGCACTGCATCACCAATTCGACCGTGCCGCTCACACACCGCACCGTGCGCAGCAGGATGTGCTCGGCATCCCAGTCCATCGGGGTGCGGCGGTGGGTACGTGACCGCGATTCGATGTCGTGCCACGGGCCCATCACCAGCGCGTCGCGCACGATGACCCAACCGGTGTGTGTCTGCCAGGTGGTCTCCAAGATCAGGCTGCCCGGAAGGTAGCGGCGTGCGGCAGGTACGGAGACGCCATAGGGCCCTAGCCGAAAGTGTCCGGCGCCGCGGTCCAGGATGGCGCCGAAGACGCTCGGGGAGTCCGGTCTCGGTACGCACAGCCACTCCACCGAACCGGCCGACGAGATCAGGCAGGTGTTCTCACAGTCGGACAGGAACGCGTAGTCGGCGATCGGCGGGAACGGGTTCCGCAACGAGCCGCTCGGCGCGTACGGCACGGGGGCCGTCACGGTGAGCGGCGCGGGGGCAGTGGCCCCCTTGGCCTCTTCATTTTGTTGCAGAACCATGCGGAACATCATCGACTCCCAACCTGCCCGACGTCCACTTGTCGGCGCGAGTGTCCGGCTTTGCTGGCTCGGCTTCGGAGGCTGGCCGGGAGCTGCTTAGGCCGCGGCGCCGCCGCCAACCGGCTTGATCTGCGGAAACAGCCGCACCGTAGGCTGGCCGGGTGGGCGGCTTCCTCAACTGGTGGGACGGCGTTGAGCTTTGGCTGTCCGGGCTCGGCTTCGTCGCGCAGACCGCGGTCGTCATGCCTGTGGTGTTGGCGCTGGCCTACGGGATCGCCATTCTGCTGGACGGGGCGCTCGGGAACGGGATTCGGCTGCTGCGTCGGGCGCGCCACCAGGACGAGGAATCGGAGTAATAGCGATGCCGCGCTCTCGGGTGACGTTGGTGCTGGTCAGTCTCGTGCTGTTGGTGATCGTCATGTGGCTCGTCACGCGTTGACGGTGGCGAAAGCCCCGATCTGAGTATCAGCTGGGATTCTGTTATTCTTCGCGCCATGCAGACAGCGTCCGGCAACAAGAGCGGCCACGTCCTGGCCCTCATTGCCGTTGGTTTTCCGGCTGTCGCTGATGTCTGTTGTTGTCGCTGATTCCATACCCGTCCGCGGTTTGGTGTCGGTAGCGGCTGCATCTGTGCCGAAATGCTGATCCTTCGCCTTGCCGTCGTGACGGGCTCCCGTCAATTCCCTGCAAGGAAAGGTCATCAATGAACATCCGCAAAGCCTGGCTGCACGCCGCGGCACTCGCCACCACCGCGAGCGTGCTCGCGGCGTGCGGCGGAGGATCCAGCGACGTCGCGGGTGGAGGCGAGCAGGGCGGCGGCGCAGAAACCACGCTGACGCTTGTCGCCTACGCCGTACCCGAACCGGGCTGGAGCAAGATCATTCCGGCGTTTGCGGCCACCGAAGAGGGCAAAGGCGTCGCGGTGACCACGTCCTACGGTGCCTCGGGTGACCAGTCTCGCGCCGTCGTCGACGGCAAGCCGGCCGACATCATCAACTTCTCGGTCGAGCCGGACGTCGCCCGGCTGGTCAAGGCGGACAAGGTGGCCAAGGATTGGAACGCCGACGCCACCAAGGGAATCCCGTTCGGTTCGGTCGTTTCGCTGGTCGTGCGCGAAGGTAATCCGAAGAACATCAAGGACTGGGATGATCTGCTGAAGCCCGGGGTCGAGGTCGTCACGCCGAGCCCGCTGAGCTCCGGCTCCGCGAAGTGGAACCTGTTGGCGCCGTACGCCGCCAAGAGCGATGGCGGCAAGAATGAGCAGGCGGGGCTGGACTTCGTCACCAAGCTCGTCACCGAGCACGTCAAGACGCGGCCGGGTTCCGGGCGCGAGGCCACCGACGTGTTCCTGCAGGGCACAGGCGACGTGCTGATCAGCTATGAGAACGAGGCGATCAACGTCGAGCGGCAGGGTAAGCCGGTGCAGCACATCAACCCGCCGCAGACCTTCAAGATCGAGAACCCCGTCGCGGTGGTCACGTCCAGCACCCACCTCGATCAGGCGAACGCGCTGAAGAACTTCCTGTACACCCCTGAGGGACAGAAGATCTGGGCGCAGGCGGGCTTCCGGCCCGTCGACCCGTCGGTCGCCGAGGATTTCGCGAACGACTTCCCGACGCCGCAGAAGCTGTGGACCATCGGTGACTTGGGAGGATGGAGCGCAGTAGATCCGGCGTTGTTCGACAAGGAGAACGGCACCATCACCAAGATCTACAAGCAGGCGACTGGATGACAGCTGCGCTCGATCCGCAGGCGACCCGGCCAGAACTCACCGGTGACGGTGGGGCCGGGCCGTCCCGCGGTTTCTTCAAGAGCCGGTACGGCAGTACGTCGCTTCGCGTCGGGGTCGCCACGACGTGGCTGTCCGTGATCGTGCTGCTGCCACTCGCCGCGATCGTGTGGCAGTCCGCCGGTGGTGGCTGGGACGCGTTCTGGAGCGCGGCGACGTCGCGCGCTGCCATCGAGTCGTTCAAGGTCACGTTGACCATCTCGTTTTCGGTCGCGGTGATCAACCTTGTCTTCGGGCTGCTGGTGGCCTGGGTGCTGACCAGGGACGATTTTCCGGGCAAGCGACTGGTGGACGCGATCATCGACCTGCCGTTCGCCTTGCCGACGATTGTGGCCAGCCTGGTGATGCTGGCGCTCTACGGGCCCAACAGCCCGGTCGGGATTCACATTCAGCACACCAAATTGGGCGTGGCGATCGCCCTGCTGTTCGTCACCCTGCCCTTCGTCGTGCGGTCGGTGCAGCCGGTGTTGCTGGAACTCGACCGTGAGGTCGAGGAGGCCGCCGCGTCGCTTGGCGCCAACAACCGCACGATATTCACCCTCGTCATCATTCCTGCGCTGCTTCCGTCGCTGCTTTCCGGAGCGGGACTGGCCTTTTCCCGAGCGATCGGCGAGTACGGATCTGTGGTGCTGATCGGCGGCGCCGTGCCCGGCGAGACCGAGGTGTCGTCGCAATGGATTCGGACGTTGATCGAGAACGACGACCGTACCGGAGCCGCGGCGATATCGATTGTTCTGCTGGCAATTTCGTTCATCGTGCTGTTCATCCTGCGCAGCGTCGGCTCGCGCGCGGCCAAGCGTGAGGAGTTGGCGCAGTGAACGTCTCTCCCGCTGTGCGCTATCTGCTTCGGTACACCGCGCTGGCATATCTCGTACTTCTGCTGATCGTGCCGGTCGGGTTGATCCTCTGGCGTACGTTCACCCCGGGTATCGGTGCGTTCTTCGAGTCGATCACCACCCCGGCCGCCGTGTCGGCGCTGCAGCTGTCGTTGCTTGTCGTGGCGATCGTGGTACCGCTGAACGTCCTCTTCGGTGTGCCGACGGCATTGGTCTTGGCCCGCAACAAGTTCCGCGGCAAGAGCCTGCTACAGGCGGTCATTGATCTGCCGTTCGCCGTCTCGCCGGTGGTCGTCGGCGTCGCGTTGATCCTGTTGTGGGGGACCGCGGGTATCTTCGGTTTCGTCGAGAACGACTTCGGCTTCAAGATCATCTTCGGCTTCCCCGGCATCGTGCTTGCGAGCATCTTCGTCACGGTCCCGTTTGTGATTCGTGAAGTCGAGCCGGTATTGCACGAACTGGGCACCGATCAGGAAGAGGCCGCTGCGACGCTCGGCTCTCAGTGGTGGCAGACGTTCTGGCGGATCACGCTGCCTTCGATCCGGTGGGGGCTCACCTACGGTGTCGTGTTGACCGTCGCCCGCACCCTCGGTGAATTCGGGGCGGTCATCATGGTGTCGTCGAACCTGCCGGGGCAGTCGCAGACCCTCACACTGCTGGTGGCAGATCGGTACGGCCGCGGCTCCGAATACGGCGCCTACGCCGTCTCAACCTTGCTGATGAGCGTCGCGGTGATCGTGCTGATCGTTCAGGTGGTCCTGGACGCCCGCCGCGCGAAAACGGACAATTAGGGCCTCGAGGAGACGCTGATATGACGAATGCGATCACGGTGCGGAGCGCCAACAAGCACTATGGCGATTTCGCCGCGCTGGACAACGTCGACTTCGACGTGCCTGCAGGCTCGCTGACCGCCCTCCTCGGGCCCAGCGGATCGGGTAAGTCGACGTTGCTGCGCGCCATCGCCGGCCTCGATCAGCCCGACACGGGCACGATCACCATCAACGGGGAAGACGTGACGCACATTCCGCCGCAGCGGCGCGGCATCGGCTTCGTTTTCCAGCACTACGCAGCGTTCAAGCATCTGACGGTTCGCGACAACGTCGGATTCGGCCTGCGCATCCGTAAGCGGCCGAAGTCCGAGATCAAGGAGAAGGTGGACAACCTCCTCGAGGTGGTGGGCCTGGCCGGCTTTCAGACCCGCTATCCCAACCAGCTCTCGGGAGGGCAGCGGCAGCGCATGGCGCTGGCCCGCGCTCTGGCGGTGGACCCGCAGGTCCTACTTCTCGATGAGCCGTTCGGTGCGCTGGACGCCAAGGTGCGTGAGGATCTGCGGGCGTGGCTGCGCAGGCTGCACGACGAGGTCCACGTCACCACTGTGCTTGTGACGCACGACCAGGCCGAGGCGCTCGACGTCGCCGACCGGATCGCGGTCCTCAACAAGGGCCGAATCGAGCAGGTCGGTTCCCCGACCCAGGTCTATGACACACCCGCCAACGCGTTCGTGATGTCGTTCCTCGGGGCGGTGTCGTCGCTCAACGGAACACTGGTGCGGCCGCACGATATTCGCGTTGGCCGCAAGCCCGATATGGCGATTGCAAGCAGCGACGACTCGGTGCAGGCGACTGGTGTGCTGAAGGCGACGATCGACCGAATCGTCATGCTGGGCTTCGAGGTTCGCGTCGAACTGACAGCGGCCTCGAACAACACGCCGTTCACCGCGCAGATCACCCGCGGCGACGCCGAGGCGCTCGGACTCAAAGAGGGCGACACCGTTTACGTCCGCGCCACCCGGGTGCCGAGCCTTCCCGGCGGCACCGAGCTGTCGACGGCCGACGAAGCCGACGAGGACGAAGCACTGACGAGGGCCTGAGTTTCTGTCGCCTAGAAGTAGCCGTTGGCGGCCGGCCACGTGCCGTTGACGGCGTAGTCGCCTGCCGCGTAGGCCTTGTAGGCCAATGGGCTGTGTGCGGCGATCGTGCGCGCATTGCGCCAGTGCCGATCCAGGTTCAGTGCACGAGCGGTGGCCGATGCCCCGCCGGTGTCGAACAGCCGGCCTGCCGCCGAGATCGTCAACCGTTCGGCGATGAGCTGCGCCCTGGCCACGGTGACGGCGACGTCGGCGAGCGCGTCGGGATCGTTCTGCTGGCCCCCGTCGACGAGCCGGTCGATGGCGTCGGCCGCCGTCAGCACGATGGCTTCAGCTGACGTCGCCGCAGCCGAGATCTCTCCGACGGCCTCCAGGACGAACGGGTCGGTGGCGGCGCTGTTTGCGACGGAATGCGATGCGGGACGGGCTTTCGTGCGCACGTAGTCGACGGCGTCGTCGAATGCGGCATAGGCGATGCCCACCGCCACCGACGCCAGGTACAGCTGCAGGAAAGCGGTGGCGTGGCCCAGCGTGTTGCCCTCGGAGACGGTGATCACCTCGTGCGGGAGCACCTCGACATCGGTGAACCGTGTGCCTCCACTGGCGGTTGTCCGCTGACCGAATCCGTCCCAGTCGTCGAACAATTCGACACCGGTGCGGTCTGCGGGGATCATCGCTTGCACATCACGGCCTTGGGCGTCCAGTGCCGACACCGCGATGACGTCGGCGAACAGCGTGCCTGTGGAATAGAACTTGTAGCCGTTGAGCCGCAGCACCCCATCGGTGTCGGGCAGCACCTTCGTGTCGGCACTCGACGGCGCCTTGCCCGCCGCGTCGGTGATCGCGTTGCCGACAATGAGGCCTGCATACACACGCGGGAACCACTCCTGCGCTTCCTGCCGCGTCGCCCTGTTGCTGAGCAGCCGCTCGGAGAACCCGAAGTGAGACCGAAGTGCCTGTGCCACATTCGAGCTGCCGCGGCCAATCTGGATGACGGCCGATAGTACGTCGCGGGCTGTGCCGCCGGGACCGCCGAATTCCGTGGGTACTCGGAGGTTGAGTACCCCTGTCCGCCGGATCGCCTCGACGGCGTCGTACTGCAGAACCCTATCGCGCTCGGCGGCAGGATCGTCACGACGGAGCCTTGCGACCACCTCGGGCAGCCGCGCGAGTCTCTCGCCGACGGTTCCGCCGAGTGGTCCGTCGGAGAACGGCTTTCGCGCGGCGACTGCGTTGCGTGTGACAGGCATATCTGCTCCCGGCGTTATCGGAATTGGGGGATGATCTTGTCCGCGAACCGGTCGAGCTCCGACTCGATGGGCTGGAACTGAAGCATGAACAGCTCGACTCCGGCATCGTGGTAGGCCTCAATCCGTTCGGTCACCTGCTCGTAGCTGCCGACCAATCCGGCTAGGGTGCCGCCGTTGGAGCCGATGCGTTTGGTGTCCGACAACACCTTGTACATTTGGGTTTTCGGATCGGTGCCGCCGGCGATCTCGGGTCGGCTTTCGGCGTCCGACAGCGACTGCAGGTAGGCCAGCTCTGCGGTTGCCTCGGCCTCGGTGTCCCGGGCGATGACGAACGCGGAGAGGCCGAATCGCAGTGGTGCGCCTGCCCGCGGCCGGTCACGCAAATCCTCGATGACTTCGACGGTATCGGCGTAGGGGCGGCCGTTGATGAAGAACACGTCCGCGGTGTCGGCGGCCAGTGCGCGACCAGGCTCGGACTCGCCGCCGACATACAACAACGGGGGATTGGTGGGCACCGGTCGAATCAGCGCGGGGTGGCCACCGCGATCACCGATCGGAACCTGCTTGCCCGTCCACAGCTCGGTGACGATACCGATCCATTCCCGTGAGTAGGCGTAGCGGTCATCGTGATCGAGGGGATCCAGTCCCAACCCTTCAAGCTCGGGCAGGAACCATCCCGTGACAAGGTTGACCGCGAGCCGTCCGTCGGCAATGTCGGCGATGTTGGCTGCGATCTTCGCGAAGACCAACGGGTTGAACAGCAATGGCTTTACCGCACCGATCAGCTCGATGCGCGAGGTGGCCTCCGCCAGCGCCGCTATCGTCGACCATGTCTCGAGTACGTCGTCCTCGGTGTTGCTGGGGTGAATGACGTGCTCGGCCAGCAGGGTTGAATCAAAACCGGCCCGCTCCGCGCGTAACAGCAGATCGCGGGTGCGTCGGTAGCTCGCGTCGGGTACGTCGTGCGGATGACTCCGTGCGCCGTGATTACCGTAAACCGGCGCCCACACCCCGAACCGCACAGCGGTCACGAGGTGCTCAGATAGCGCCTGCGTTCCCAGTCGCTGACTTCGTTGGAGAACTCTGTCCACTCGCTGCGGGCCAAGGTGGCGAAGTCGAGCACCGAGTCAGCGCCCAATATTTCGAGGATGGTGTCATCGCGAGTGGCTAGTTCGATTGCCACACCGAGTGATTCAGGTAGTGGAATGCCTTCGGTGTAGAGGTTCCCGCCAATAGCGGGCGGCGCATTGCGTTTGGCTTCCAGACCTGCGATGACCGCAGCCAGAGCCGACGCGATCAACCAGTACGGGTTCGCGTCGGAGGCACCGCTGCGCAACTCGATCCGGGTGGCGGATGGGTCGGGCTCGATCAGCGATCGCACAGCGGCACTGCGGTTGTCGCGGCTCCACGTCACGGTGGCAGGCGCGAACGAGTCCGGAGTGAACCGTCTGTACGCGTTGACCGAATGCGCGCCGAACAGTGTGATCGACGGTAGGTGTTCGAGCAGACCCGCGATGGCATGCAGGGCCAGCTCGTTCTCGCCGCCGTTGTCGGGGGCGAAGGCAGGTTCGTCACCGCGCCACAGCGAAATATGCACATGCTGCGAGCTTCCCGAATGATCGGTGAAGGGTTTGGGCATGAAGCTGGCGATCTTGCCGTGTTTGCGCGCGACATCCTTGGTCGCGTATTTCAGCCGGGCCGCATCGTCGGCGGCGGCCAGAGCATCGGTATAGACGAGATTCGTCTCGATCTGTCCTGGACCGTACTCGCTCTGGATGCCCTCCAACCGCGTGAACGCGCTCAACACTTCGTAGAGATCGGTGAGTATCGGATCGAGTGCGTTGGCGTTCTCGAGTGAGTAGGCGTGGATGTCGTCCTGGTATGCCGAGCCGTCCGGGTTGAGAAGATACAGCTCGAACTCGACGCCGATCTTGGCGGTGAAACCCAGTCTGGCAAGCCGTGCTAGAACCTTTTTGAGGACGCCGCGGGGATCGAGGAGCGACGGGCTGCGGTCGTGCGCAACGATGTCGGAAATGACATGGCCGACGCGGGGCCGCCACGGTAACGGCTTGTACGTCGAGAAGTCCGGAACCGCATAGACGTCGGGATACCCGCCGCTCCAGTTGGTCAGCCGCAGCGAGTCGATCACCGTACCGGCGGTGTCCCAGGCCAAAGATGCCTCGCAGAAGGCGAATCCGGTGCCGAGGGCACGGTTGAGAAATTGCGCGGCCGGGATTCGCTTGCCCTGGGCGTGCCCGAACGGGTCACTCCACGCGATCTCGATCTCGGCCAGTGAACCGTCATCGAGCCCGTCGCGCAACTCCTGCTCGGCAGCCGACAGCACACCGCGCTCCGTCGACGTCGAATCGACGGTGTGTGTCACGGGGCGGCCACCTTTTTGTCGCCGACCCGGGTGCCCACGACGACACCTGCGATGAAGGCTACGACCAGCAGGCCGACGATGGCCCAGCCCAGGATCGTGGAACCGCCCACCAGGTCCTTCAGATTGAGGACGATCAGCACCAGCCCGATGACCAACCCGAGCAGTCCCAGGGCGGGCGCGATACGCACCCGCCACTGCGAGTAGCCGCGACGGTCGCGGGCGAAGTACACCAAGACCGCCACCGATGTGGCGATCAGAAGGACGACGAACCCGACCGTGGTAGCGCCTGCGAACCAGGTGTAGAACTGCGCGGCAGGGTCGAGGTTGAACACCACAGCGGCGATGACGCTGACCGCGACCACAGCGGAGATCCACAGAGACGCCTGATGCGGCGAACCGTGCCGGTCGTGCGCGCGGCTCAACGACTCAGGAAGCACGTTGCGCTGTGAGAGGGCGAAGATGTACCGCGATGCCACGTTGTGGAACGACAGGATGCAGGCGAACAGGCTGGTGAAGTAGAGCACCGTGATGATGTCGGTGCCGACGACACCGATGTAGCGCTGAGCGGTGTCGGCGAGGAAGGTGGCGCCGGAATCCGTTGCCCGAGTTACCGCTTCCTGATCGCCCCATCCCGATATCAGAGCCCAGCTGGTCACCGCGTAAAACACGCCGATCAGGATGAGGGCGATGTAGGTGGCGCGCGGAATAGTGCGTTCCGGCGTCTTTGCTTCATCACGGAAGATCGCGGTGGCCTCGAATCCGACGTAGCTGATCAGCGCGAACAGGAGGCCGATACCCAGGGAGCCGGACAAAATGGCGCTCGGGTTGACGATGCCGCTCGACAGCCCGTGATCACCGCCCTGAAAGACAATGACCGCGTCAAGCACCACGACGATCGCTATCTCGGCACTAAGAAGAATCGCCAACACCCGGCTGGACAACTCGATGTTGCGGTAGCCCACGAACGTGGTGACGGCGAACGCCACCGCTGCGAACACCCACCAGGGCAGAGCCGGTCCCCCGAAAAGCTCGACGATCACTCCGCCCGCCGGACCGAGCAGACCATAGACACCCGCCTCGATCGCCACGTAGCTGATCAGCGCGACGAACGCGATGCCGATGCCGGCAGAAAATCCCAGCGATGTTCGGACGTATGAGAAGAACGCCCCTGCGTCCTCCACATACGGTGTCAAGGCAGTGAATCCGACTGCGAAGAACAGCAAGATGACCGTGGAGACGACGAATGTGGCCGGGAAGCCGGCGCCGTTGCCCGCGGCGATGCCGAGCGGGACGACCCCGCCGATCACGCCGAGCGGCGCGGCGGCGGCCACCACCATGAACACGATCGAGGCCACGCCCAGGTTGCCGCGCAGTCTGCGTACAGGCCCGGGCGGCTCTTCACTCAAAGCATCAGGGGCGGCGATGATTTCGGACATGGGCGAACCATCCTTCAATGGAGAGTCGGCAGGTTACGGGTACCGTAGAACTGCACGGCGGTACAAGAGAACATCTGAAGTCATCGTGAGTCTTACTAGGCGGCAGCTGCTTTCACGGCGCGTCCGACCTCGGTGCGCAGCTCGGCGTACTCGGGTGAGCGGCGAAGCTCGTCAGCATCGACCCTTCCGCGTGGCAGATTGACCGAAAGGTCGAGCGCCACCTGTCCGGGTCGCCTGGTCAGCACCACGATTCGAGAGCCGAGGAATGCGGCCTCGTCGGCGCTGTGCGTCACGAATACCGTGGTGCGACCGGACTCGGCGCTGACTTGACGGACGTCCTCCTGAAGCCGTTCCCGCGTCAGCGCGTCGAGTGCTGCGAACGGTTCGTCGAGCAGGAAAAGCGGTGTCTCTGCGGCCAGTGCCCGCGCGATCGCGACGCGTTGTTGCTGCCCACCGCTGATCTCCCAGATCTTGCGATCGGCGGTGCCTTCGAGGCCGACGCGTTCCAGCAGCTGGGCCCGCCGTTCGGCGCGCCGCTCCCGCGGCACCTTCGCGTATTTCAGGGCCAGGTCGACGTTTCCACCGACGGACCGCCACGGGAAGAGGCGCGGCTGCTGGAACACCACACCCGCCGTCACGCCCGGCGTCGGAGCGGCACCGGATATCTGCACCGAACCCTCGCTGGGCGCCTCGAACCCGGCCAACAGCCGCAGCAGCGTGCTCTTACCGCAGCCGGATGCGCCGACCAGAACCAGGAAGGAGCCTGGCTCGACGGTCAGGTCGACCGGGCCGAGCGCGGTGACCTCGTTGTTGCCCTTGCCGTACCGGTGCGACACATCGGCGATCCGGACGCCGCCGTTATCCCGTTGACGTGGCGCTACTTCCAGATCACTGACTGAGGACACCGGGAAGTCCCTTGGTGTAGATGGCCTTCTGGAACGTGGCCAGCGGCGCCGCCGAAGGGATCTGCTTCTGTTCGGCGAGGAATTGAGAAGCGCTCTGCAGGTTGACCGCGATGTTCCCCGGGTTGCCCTCGGAGCCAAGCCATTCGGGCGATGCAACCTCTTCGGGTGTCAGGTAGACGCCTTGCTTCAGCTGCCCCGCGGTTTCCTCAGGCGTCAGCCCGATCTCGGCGGCGATCGCCTTGGCCGCGGCGTCGGGCTCATCCTTGATCGTCGTGAGCGCCCTTGCTTCCTGCTGACGCCAGATGTCGACGACCTCGGGATGGGCGGACGCAAAATCGTCGGCCACCGCGGCCAGGTCGAGCGTCGGCTTGCCGTCTCGGGCCAGCTGGCGGCTGGTGATCAGGTCCTTGCCGGACTTGCGTAGATCGTCCAGCGTCGGCAGCCAGGTGTAGGCGGCGTCGATGTCACCGCGGTCCCACGCCGCGAGAATCGCCTGCGGCTGGAGGTCGACCAACTGAACATCGCTGGGGGACAGCTTGTTCTGAGACAGCGCGGCGAGCAGGCTGTAGTGCGCCGTCGAGGCGAAGGGGGTGGCGATGCGCTTGCCCTTCAACTCGGGGACCGAGTTGATGTTGGAGCCGTTACGAACCACCAACGCCTCATTGTCGCCGGCGACGTCGAGCACGAAAGCGACCTTGTACGGGATGTTCAGCGGTGCCGACAGCCCGCGTGCCACCGGGCTGGAGCCCAGCGCGCCGAAATCGAGTTCCTTGGCGATGAACGCGGTGTTGACGTCGGCGCCGGAGTCGAACTTGACCCACTTGATGTTGTAGTCCGGCAGCGCCTCTTCCAGCCACTTGTTGTTCTTGACGATCAGATCCCCGCTGGGGAACGTCTGATATCCGACCCGGATCGTCGGCCTGTCGGCCTGTTGACCCGGCTGGTTCACCGAGCATCCGGCCAACACCAACGTGGTCGCAGCAAGCGCCGCGACAAGAGCGCGTCGCAGTGTCGCCGCCGAAGCGGCTCCGCTGAGTTTCATCAGATTTTTCCTCTCCAGGGGACAGCACGCCGTTCGATGGCGCGAAGCAGACCGTCGATGACCAGGCCGGATATTCCGATGGCGAAGATGCCGACCAGTACGACTGGGGTGTTGTTGTAGTTGCTGGCGTCCTTGACCAGGCCGCCGATACCGGGGATGCCGTTGAACAGTTCGGCGGCTACCACCGAGGAGTACGCCATGCCGACCGCGAGCCGGATGCCGGTGAATGTTTCGGGCAGGGCCGACGGCACGACGACGTCACGAATCACCTCGCCGCGCCAGGCGCCGAGCGCGCGGGCCGCCTCCTGAAGTCCGACGGGTGCGGCGACGACGGCGGCGGTGGTCGCGACCGCCGCGGGCGGCAGAGCCGCAAGCGCCAACAGCGTGATCTTCGGAGCCTCGTCAATACCGAGCCAGATCACCAGCAGGTAGAAGTAGGCCAGTGGCGGCAACGCACGCAGAAATGTCAGCCACGGTTCGAGCACGCTGCGCACCCAGCTCACCGAGCCCATGACGAGGCCGAGCAGCACGCCGAGCACGACGCCGATGACGACGCCTGCGAGGACGCGGCGAAGGGTCATGTAGAGGTGTTCTCACAGCAGGTAGCCCGCGTAGCCGCGGGTTCCGTCGTGTGTCGTCGAGACGTCAAGGAAGGCGCGCCACACCGTGCCCGGATAGGGCACGAACGTCTGATTCCAGATGCCACTCGCCGCGGCGATCTGCCACACGACGAAGAAGACGATCAACGACAGCGCCGGCAGGGTGGCGCGGGTGAGCCTGCCCTGCCATTTGTTTGCGGGTGCATTGACTTTCGGCGAATCGGCGCGCGACTCGTCGGGGGCGATATCTACGAACACGGACACTGTGAGCGACTTTCTCTAGCTGAGCGGAGGCGGAGACTGGTTCAGCGACAGCAGGAGTCGTCAGACAGCGCGGTGGTCACCCCGATATTGGTACCGGCTGGCAATTGCCTGGTATATACCTAGGCTCAGCGCGAATTTATTGTCGCGCGCGTCCGCGAGTCCAAGGGGCTGCGTATACCGGATGGTATGACGACTACCGAAGACACTGCGCAGTCCACATTCGAGGCGGAGTGGGATGTGTGGCATCGCGAGCGCGAGCGTTACTTCGGCGATCCCCTCGGATGGGTCAGCCTGACCGGACTGTACTGGCTGACAGATGAACGTGAGACTGTGGCCGATCTGCCCGGAGCGTGGCGCGCGGACGCCGACGCCGTATACGTCGAAGGCGTCGAGGGGACGCAGCGGCTCGAACCGGTTGAAGGGGCGCCCGGATTGCTCGTCGCCGATGGAGATCGCCGTATCGAAGTGATACGCCGAACCGGTTCGGTGGCCTTGCGGGTTCACGACCCGGAATCACCGCATCTGAAGGCCTACAGCGGCATTCCCACATATCCGCCGAGTGAGGACTGGGTCGTGACGGGCCGGTTCACGCCCTACGAGCAGCCACGCACCGTCACCACCGGTGCGGTCGTGGATGGCCTCGAGCACCACCACACCGCGCTGGGGGAGATCGATTTCGAGTTGGCCGGGGTCGCGCTGAAGCTTGTGGCGTTCAAGGGCCGTGGTGACGGACTCGGCCTGCTGTTCACCGACGCCACCAGCGGCGTGACCACCTACGGCGCGTGCCGCTCCCTGGCGCTGCCAGGATCCGCGGCCGATGGGGTGGTGACGCTCGACTTCAACAGAGCCTCGAACCTGCCCTGTGCTTTCACCGACTACGCGACGTGCCCGGTCGCACCTGCAGAGAACCGGCTACCGGTTGCCGTTGAGGCCGGGGAGAAGAATCCGCGCTAGACGGTCGGACTCCGAGAATGCGGTTTGGTCCGGAACACGCCGAGTTCGCGTGCAAACGCACACTCGACGATCCTGACTACGCTGCGACGCGGCTGGCGATCACTTCGTCGAAACGATCGAGCACTGTTTCCGCCACCAGGCGGTGCGGCCCCAGCGGTTCAGCCATCGAAATCCCATGCGCGCGTGCATAATCCGCCACACGATCGGTGATCCGTCCGTGGGCGAGGAACCAAGGCGCGATGACCAGCCTGGTGGCACCGCGGTCCCGGAGCTGTTCCGCGGCTTCGGCAAGAGTCGGGTGTGGTCCGGTGGCGAAGGCGGTCGTGGTCATCCAGCTTGTGTGTGCGGCGAGATGGTCGGCGACCGATGCGGTGCGCGAATTAGCATGCGGGCGTGAAGAACCCACGGCGGTGACGAGAACACCGACACCGTGGTCGAGCCTGGACACGCCTGCGTGCGCCAGCCGCTGATGCAGCACCGCAACCAGTCGGTCGTCCTCACCGAGCACGTCGGCCTGCCGCGCACCGGAACCCGACTCGTCGATCATCGCGGGAATGTCGACCCGGGCGTGGTACGCGTCGGCGAGCAACAGCGGCACCACGACGGAATCAGGATCGGACGATGCCAGCACATCGCGAAGGTTGGGGGAGTTCTGTTCGCAGAAGGCAACCCGCACGTCAACGTCGGGGCGCACCCGCCCGATGGTGCGTGCCAGCCCATGAGCCGATGCCGCAGACCTCGGGTCCGCGCTACCGTGCGCCGTCAGGACGAGAGTCACGAAGCGTGCAGCCCGCATTCCGTCTTCGCCGAACCGGCCCAGCGGCCGCTGCGCGGGTCGGCGCCGTCGGCAGGCCTGGACGTGCACGGCGCGCATCCGATGGACGGATATCCCTCGAAGACAAGGGGGTTGACCAAGATGTCGTTGGCGTCGATGTAGGCCTGCAGGTCCTCATCCGTCCATGCCGCGATCGGGTTGATCTTCACCAGATTGAAGGCCTTGTCCCAGCTGATCAATGGCGCGTTGGCACGCGTGGGTGCCTCGACGCGGCGGATCCCGGTGACCCACGCCGAATATCCCTGCAGCGCCCTGCCGAGCGGTTCGACCTTGCGCATCCGGCAGCATTCGTTCGGCTCGCGGGCGAAAAGGTCCTTGCCGAACAACTGGTCCTGCTTGGCGACGCTGTTCTCGGCAGTGACATTGACGATGTTGACGTCGTACACGGCCTCGACGGCGTCACGGGTGCCGATGGTCTCCACGAAGTGGTAGCCGGTATCCAGGAACAACACGTCGACGCCGGGTCGCACCTTGGCGGCCATCGACACCAGTGCCGCGTCCTGCATGTTCGACGCCACGACATATCCCGATGTCGCCGGCAGGCCGGCTCCGCCCTCGCCGCCGAAGTGCTCGTCGGTCCAACGCAGAAGCTCGTCCGCGCTGGCGCCCTCGAGTTCGGCAGCACCTTGCTCGGCCAGCTGTTGCAAATCTGTCACTGTCATCGTCACCTCAGGTCCGCTTCGTCTGCTCGTACCGCCCACGTAGCGAAACGCTCGCCCTGCTCCCGTTGTTTCACAAAATTGCGAACAACCCGTTCGATGTAGTCGCCCAGCTCGGTGGAGAGCACCTTGTGCTGGCGCAACTTGCGGCCGAAACCGCTGTCCAGCCCGAGACTGCCACCGAGATGCACCTGGAAGCCCTCGACCGGGCCGTTGCCGTCGTCGACCATCTGGCCCTTGAAGCCGATGTCGGCGACCTGAATACGGGCGCACGAGTTCGGGCAGCCGTTGATGTTGACCGTGATGGGCACGTCGAGTTGGGCGTTGACGTCCTCGAGCCGCTTTTCCAGGTCCGGCACCAACAACTGCGCCCGGCCTTTCGTGTCGGCGAACGACAGCTTGCAGAATTCGATGCCCGTGCAGGCCATCAGGTTGCGGCGCCAATGTGTGGGCGTCGACGGCAGGCCCAGCGCATCCAGCCCTGCGACCAACGCGTCGACGTTGTCGTCGGGCACGTCGAGAATGATCAGCTTCTGGTACGGGGTGAGGCGTACGCGGTCGGATCCCGCTGCCTCGACGAGATCGGCGACCTTGGTCAGGATCGTGCCGGAAACGCGGCCGGCGATGGGCGCGACGCCGATGGCGTTCTTTCCGTTCTTGAGTTTCTGAATGCCGACGTGGTCGATCGGGTGCTTGACCGGCTCGGGCGCTGGCCCGTCGATGAGCTTGCGGCCCAGGTACTCGTCCTCGACAACCTGGCGGAATTTCTCGATGCCCCAGTCCTTGATCAGGAACTTCAGCCGTGCCTTCGACCGCAGACGCCGGTAGCCGTAGTCGCGGAACACCGACGTCACGGCCTCCCAGACCTCGGGCACCTCCTCCAGCCGCACCCAGGCGCCGAGCCGCTGGGCCAGCATCGGGTTGGTGGACAATCCGCCGCCGACCCAGATGTCCAGGCCGGGCCCATGCTCGGGATGGTTCACGCCGACGAACGCGATGTCGTTGACCTCATGGGCGATGTCCTGCAGGCCGGAGATCGCGGTCTTGTACTTGCGCGGCAGGTTGGAGAACGACGGATTGCCGACAAACCGCCGCACGACCTCGTCAACGGCCCAAGTGGGGTCGAGCACCTCGTCGAGGGACTCGCCGGCCAGCGGCGATCCGAGCACGACGCGGGGGCAGTCACCGCAGGCCTCGGTGGTCTGCAGGCCGACGGTCGCCAGACGGTCCCAGATCTGGGGGACATCCTCGATCCGGATCCAGTGGTACTGGATGTTCTCGCGGTCGGAGATGTCGGCTGTGTCGCGCGCAAACTCGGTGGAGATCTCGCCGAGAGTGCGCAGGGCCTGCGTGGACAGTGCTCCGCCGTCGCAGCGCACCCGCATCATGAAGTACTTGGCCTCGAGGATGTCAGCGTTCTCGTCGCCGGTCCATGTCCCGTCGTAGCCCTGCTCACGCTGCGTGTAGAGGCCCATCCAGCGCATCCGGCCGCGCAGATCCTGTTTGTCGATGCTGTCGAAGCCCTGCTTGGAGTAGATGTCGACGATGCGGGCTCGCACGTTGAGCGCGTCGTCGTCCTTCTTGAACTGCTCGTTCGGGTTCAGGGGCTCGCGATAGCCGAGCTTCCACTGGCCTTCGCCACGCGGGCGTTTGGCAGGCTTCGGCTTTGCGGTGGTCATCGAATGGCTCCTTCGGAGCCGGCCTTCGGGCGCGCTGTTCACCGGTGGCTGTCCGGCGGCGCAGATCCGGCGGCCAGCTCAAGTACTGGTGGGCAGGTCTACGACATCAAGGCAGACAACAACAGGTACAAACGCGCTTGAAGTCGACATGCCGCCGTGCCACCAGCGAGACGCGGTGGGTGAAGATGCGGGCGGCGGTCACGGTGCCAATTGTGCCACGGACATCGAGTTATGCCCTAACCGGGCGAGATTTGCGCTCATGGTGAGCTAAAGGCCTCTGCGAAACTGGTTGTGTGACGGTCCGAACGCAGCACCTCGACCTACCCGGCCTTGCGCCGACGTGGGGCAAGCCGTTCGGCATCTACATCCATGTGCCCTTCTGTGCCACTCGCTGCGGGTACTGCGACTTCAACACCTACACGCCCGCCGAACTGGGCGGCGCGAACCCCGACGGCTGGCTGGCCGCCCTTCGCACCGAGCTGGCGCTGGCTGCCGGCATCGCGGCTCCGGAAGTCCACACGGTGTTCGTCGGCGGAGGCACGCCGTCGCTGCTCGGCGCCGCGGGCCTGACCGGGGTGCTCGACGCGGTCCGTGAGCACTTCGTCCTCGCGCCCGGCGCCGAGGTGACCACGGAGGCAAATCCTGAGTCGACGTCGCCGCAGCTGTTCACCACACTGCGCGCGGCCGGCTACACGCGCTTGTCGCTCGGCATGCAGTCGGTCGCCCCGCACGTGCTGGCCACCCTGGATCGGGTTCATTCGCCGGGGCGGGCGCCCGCTGCGGCGCGCGAAGCCCTCGCCGCCGGGTTCGAACACGTCAACATCGACCTCATCTACGGCACGCCGGGGGAGTCCGACGACGACCTCTCGCGCTCCGTCGACGCCGCGATCGAAGGAGGCGTTGATCACATCTCTGCCTACGCGCTCACCATCGAGGAGGGCACGGCGATGGGCCGGCGGGTGCGCCGGGGCGAGATGTCGCCGACCGACGACGATGTGCTTGCCCGCCGCTACGAGCTTGCCGACGAACGGATCCGGGCCGCCGGCTTCGATTGGTACGAGGTGTCGAACTGGAGCAGGCCCGGCGGTGAGTGCATGCACAACATCGGTTACTGGGACGGCGGCGAGTGGTGGGGCGCCGGGCCGGGAGCGCACGGCTACGTCGGTTCGACTCGGTGGTGGAACATCAAGCACCCCAACGCATATGCGCAAGCCCTGGCCGATGGCCGGCTGCCGGTCGCCGATTTCGAGCAGCTCGACGCGCGGGCGATGCACACCGAGGACGTGATGCTACGGCTGCGGCTGCGGCGCGGGCTGGCCGCCGACACGCTCAGCGCTCAAGAGGGCGACCGCGCGCAGATCGCGATCGGCGACGGGTTGCTGAAATCGCAAGCGGGCCGCCTGGTGCTCACAGACCGCGGCAGGCTTCTCGCCGACGCCGTCGTGCGCAGCGTGCTCGACTGACTGACGCGCCGATGAACGATTCCCGCGCTGTGTCCCGTATTTTGAAGGAAATTCACAGCAGACGCGAAGGGTTCGCGCTGAGCATCATCTGCATGACCGATCCGCATCGGGCTGAACTTCTGCCGGCGATTACGACGCACACAGCCAGGCGCTCCAACTGCAACGTTCACAGGTGAATTGAAGATGGACTCCGTGCCGGAGCGGTCATCGCCGGATGCGATCGGGCCTGAGTTCGACAAATGGATGCTGTCGGACGCATTGCTGTCACTGTCCGCCGACCATCGCGTTGCCGTCGTTCGCGCCCACTATCTCGGTCAGACCGTCGGCGACATCGCTGCGCACGAGGAGATTTCGGAAGGCACTGTCAAGTCCCGGCTGCACTACGCATCGCGATCGCTGCGAAGTGCGTTGCAGGAGAGGGGTGTCATCCGATGATCGACAACACCCGAACGCCCCGGCTGCGTAACCGCCGAGGCCGTCGCGGAATCTGATCCCGCCGCCGGCACTCGCGGCTGCCGAGGGGCAGCGGCCGCGACGACCGTGCGATAGAAGTACGGTCGGCTGATGGCATTCGACCCGCCCGCCGTCGCCCTCGCATTTTCCGAGCATCGCTTCGACGAGGCGCTTGGGTATCTCGCCAAGAATGTGCGCTGGACGATCGTCGGCTACATGGTCCTCGAGGGCGCAGACGCGGTCCGGCAGACCTGCCGCGATACCGCGGGCAGCCTGGAGGACACCACGACCACGTACGACCGCTGTGTGGTGGCGGCCGGTTCCGACGTCGTCGCCGTCGACACCTTCTCGCGCTACAGCGGCCCGTCCGGTGTCACTGCGGTCGCCAGCTGTGACATCTACGAGTTCGCGGGCGAACAGATCACCGAGATCACGTCGTATGCCGTCGAGGTGGACCCTGATTGCGCCGGCTCGCAGCCACCGCCTCGGGGCGCGTCCTGACGTATTCCGGCAAGTCAGATTTTCCGGTTCTCCGACTTCAGCATCCAGGCAGCCTTCTCAAAGCTGTCGATCATCTGGTGCAGCAGATCGGCGGTGGAGGGATCTGCTGCGTCCACCTCGTCGTGGACGAAGCGCATCGTGCCGACGGTGGCGTAAATGCGGGTGGTGATGAGGTCGACCGTCTCCATGGTGCTGAGCTCCGCCGGCGAGATGGCGGGCAGTGTGGTGGACGCGGTGACGGTGTCGGAGCGGCCGTCGGGCACCGCGTTCAGCGCGCGCATGCGCTCGGCGATGGTGTCACTGGCTTCGCGTGCGGTGTCAACGATTCCGTCGAGTTGCAGGTGCAGATCCCGGAAGTTGGTGCCGACGAGATTCCAGTGGGCCTGTTTACCCTGTAGATGCAGTTCGATGAGGTCAACTAGGACCCTCTGCAGGTTCAGCGGGAGTTCGGGCGGGGCGTCGAACTCCCGGACCTGATCGTCGGTCAGGCGGCGTGAAGTCGTCATGGCATCTCCGTTTTAGTCACGGTTGTGGACATCGAATAAGGTTGGTGTCCAACGCCTTGTGGTATTGGCAGGTTGTTCGGTGTGGCCATTGACCGCTACCGGCCGTGCCCGCCCCCGCCGCCGTGAAAGCCGCCACCGCCGAAGCCGCCACCGCCGAAGCCGCCGCCGTAGAAACCACCGCCGTAGCCGAGCAGGAGGCCTTCGTCTCCGTAGGGGTCGTAACTAACCGGGGGAGGGGAGTCGTTGATCTCGACGTTGCCGGGTGTCTCACAAATGCTGCCTGTGACGCCGGCGTCGCATGCCCCTTTCGGCGTCGAGGCGGCCGCGGCGATCGGTGCGGCGGCGATCGCGACCGCGGCAGCCCCCGTCGCCAACAGCGGTGCGATGTAATTCAGTTTGATCCTCATGGTGGAACTCCTTGATCTAGTGGGGTGGACCTAATCTGGCTAATTCCAGGATTGCCTCGTACCGGATATTTTCCGTCCCGGATAACACCCAAAGTTGTTTCCCCCCAGCTGCAATCAGCCAATGCCTGCCAATGGCAATGACTCCTCGCCAGCCCTGACGCATACCACGGTCCGTCCTGGTCGGCTGGAACGTTTGCATCTGGCTGGTAATGCGGGAGGGGTGCTGACCAGAACAGCGAGTGGGTGCCAACGGTGACGACAATGAACCACCCGGGAGTGCAAGCTTGGTTGCAAGCGGTATGTGCGCCACCAAGGCATTCGCGAGACCGCGAGAGATGCAGCGATGTGGGAGGACCGAACCGGCACGATGATCTACGACGAATTGCCGTTCAATGTCGAAGCCACGCGTAGGCCCCACGCATCGCGGCGCTGGTCGCTCGTCGTGGATGCCGCCGTGGGGCCGCTAAGCGTCACCGCTCGCCTGGTGTTCCGCCGCCCCAACAAGCGGAATCTGACCGTCGCCTGAACCCCGGCACAAGACCTAGTTCATCGGCGAACGTATTCAATTTGGGAGAACTGATTATGAGCAACGTTCCTGCAGTCGCACTAAACGATGGAAACCACATCCCGCAGTTAGGGTTTGGTGTCTTCCAGATAGCGCCAGAGAAAACCGCCGCCGCAGTGAAGGCTGGCCTGGAGATCGGATACCGGCACATCGACACAGCAGAGATGTACGGAAACGAGGAGGGGGTCGGTCAGGGCGTCCGCGACGCCGGATTGGACCGCGCCGATGTCTTCATCACCAGCAAACTCAACAACGGTTTCCACAACCCCGATGATGCGCGACGTGCGTTCGACAACACGCTGAAAGCGCTTGGATCCGATTATGTCGATCTGTTTCTCATCCACTGGCCGCTGCCGACGCTCTACGGCGGTGACTTCGTCTCGACCTGGAATGTCCTCACAGAGTTCGCCAACGAAGGACGTGCCCGCAGCATCGGAGTCTCGAACTTCCAGCCCGCACATCTGGACAGACTGGCAGCGGAGTCCAGCACCGTGCCCGCGGTCAACCAGATCGAGGCCCATCCGTATTTCACCAACGATGAGGTCCGCGCGTACGGACGAAAGCATGGCATCGCGATCGAGGCGTGGTCCCCGATCGCTCAGGGAAAGGTGCTCGGTGACCCGGTCATCGAGCGAATCGCCGGCGCCGCAGACCGGTCGCCCGCACAGGTCGTACTGCGGTGGCACATTCAACGGGGCGACGTCGTGTTCCCGAAATCTGCATGGCCCGCTCGGATGAAGCTTAATTTCCAACTGTTCGACTTCGAACTGGACAACTCCGCTATGGACGCGATCTCGGCCCTCGATCACGGCGAATCCGGTAGAACCGGTCCTCACCCCGACAAGTTCGACTACATACCCAAGTAGCGTTGATCGTCGGCCGCTCGAGAGCCACGGCAACGCGGACGAAGGGATTCCGGTGACTGACGACAAGACACCGATGGCGGGGGATCTGCTCGGACAGGGTGAGCCGGGACGCCCCGCGGCCGGCCGGGGGCCGAACAACGGGGGTGAGTTCTCCCAGAAGGATTATCACCATCCCTCTGCCGGTTGGGGCGCGGCTCGCAGCGTGGCAAAGGTGTTGGCGCAGAGCCGGGAGCTGGTTACCGGTACGCGGGCGATCCAGCGGATGAACCACGAGAACGGCGGTTTCGATTGCCCGGGTTGCGCCTGGCCGGATGATCGCAAGGGTCTGCACCTGGATATCTGCGAGAACGGCATCAAGCACGTCACCTGGGAGATGACCCGCAACAGGGTCGACCGCGAGTTCTTCGACAGCCACACGGTGACCGAGTTGTCGGGGTGGACGGATTTCGCGCTGGAGGACGCGGGCCGGTTGACCGAACCGATGGCTTATGACTCGGAGTCGGACAAGTACGTCCCGATCTCGTGGCAACAGGCCTTCGAGGTGGTGGGTTCCACGCTTCAGGGGTTAGACAGCCCGCAGCAGGTGTCGTTCTACACGTCGGGCCGGCTCAGCAACGAGGCGACGTTTCTGTACCAGCTATGGGCGCGGGAGTTCGGCACCAACAACCTGCCCGACTGCTCGAACATGTGCCACGAGGCCAGCGGCCGAGCGATGACGGCGTCGTTGGGAACCGGTAAGGGCACCTGCGACCTGGACGATTGGGAGAAGGCAGACCTGCTGCTGGTGATGGGGGTCAACGCCGCATCCAACGCGCCGCGGATGCTGACCGGTCTGGCCGAGGCGCATCGCCGTGGCGCGCAGGTCGTACACATTAACCCGCTGATCGAGGCGGCCAGCCGCCGCACGGTCGTGCCGCACGAGTTCCTGGCGATGGCCACCTTCCACGCCACCAAGACTGGAGACATGAACGTTCAGCCCCGCGTCGGCGGCGACCTGGCATTGCTGCGCGGGGTCGCCAAGGTGGTTTTCGAGCGCGCCCAGAGCGACCCCAAGGCCATCGATCACGAATTCCTGCAGCGCTGCACAACCGGTTTGGAGGCATACCGGTCACTGGTCGAGGCGACCGGCTGGCCCGAGATCGTGCACCAGTCCGGTGTCGACGAGAAAGCCATCCGGGAGATGGCCGAGGTATATCTGGGTGCCGATCGGACCGTGGTGGCCTGGTGTCTGGGGCTGACCCAGCAGGAACACGGCGTCGACACGGTCCGCGAGATCGTGAATCTGCTTCTGCTGCGCGGCAATATCGGCCGTGAAGGGGCCGGTCCGTCCCCGGTGCGTGGTCACAGCAATGTGCAGGGCAACCGCACCTGCGGTATTGATCACCGGCCGCCCAAGCAGCTGTTGGATCGGCTGGAGGAGGTTTGTTCGATTACTGCGCCGCGTGAGCATGGCCTGGACACCGTCGACACGATCAAGGCGATGCTGGCCGGTCAGGTGAAGGTGTTCGTCAGCATGGGTGGCAACTTCAGTCTGGCCACCCCGGACACCGAAGCGACGTTCGCGGCGCTGCGCAACTGCGAGCTCACCGTTCAGGTCAGCACCAAGCTCAACCGCAGTCATCTGGTGCATGGCCGCCAGGCGCTGATCCTTCCCTGCCTGGGGCGCACCGAGAAGGACATTCAGAAGACCGGCGAGCAGGGCGTAACGGTCGAGGACTCGATGAGCATGGTGCACCTGTCGTTCGGAATGACAAAGCCTGCATCGCCTCAGTTGAAGTCGGAGTGCGCGATCGCCGCCGGAATGGCCCGCGCCGCCCTGCCGGACTCCGCCACGCCGTGGGAGTCCTACGTTCAGAACTACGACCGCATTCGCGATGTGATGGCCAAGGTGTTCGATGGCTTCGAGGACTTCAACCGCCGCGTGCGCCTTCCCTTGGGGTTCCGGATCCGCCAGCCGGCGCGCGAGCGGGTGTTCCTCACCGCCTCCGGTCACGCGGAGTTCTCCGCCGCACCGATGCCCGATGTGGTGCCGCCACCGGGACGGTTGACGCTGAGCACCGTGCGGTCCCACGACCAGTGGAACACCACCATCTACTCCGACAACGACCGATACCGCGGCCTGAAGAACCTGCGCACCGCATTGTTCATGAACGTCGCCGACATGCGCGAGCGCGGACTGAATGAGTTCGACCTCATCGACATCACCAGCTTCGCCCGAGACGGCAGCACCCGCGCGGTATACGGGTACCGCGCGGTGGCTTATGACACCCCGCGCGGCAGCGTTTTCGGCTACATGCCCGAACTGAACGTGTTATGTGCGATCGCCGATCACAGCGAGCAGAGCGGGCAACCGTTGACCAAGCAACTCATCGTCGAGGTTAGTCCTGCCGCGGCGGGTCCGGCAGCCTGATCAATCGGCTGTGCCGAATGCTGGCGCGTCGCCTATCTTCCAGGCAGAATGCCGCCGCCGCCGAGCGCGAGTCCGTATCCGCCGTATCGATAGAAGTTAACCGGCGGAGGGGTGTCATTGATCTGTGCATTGCCAGGCGACTGGCACACGGTTCCCGATGCAGTGGCCGAACACGGCTGCGCGGTAGCTGCCGCGGCGACGGGTGCGGCGAGAACCGCCACGGCCGCCGCGGTGGCTCCGAAGAGCGTTGTGAAGTATGTCAGTTTGGTTCGCATGGTGTGTTCCTTCAATGGGTGGCCTTGATCTGGCCTGACTCCAGGGTGGTCTTCGATCGACCCCATGTCGTCCCTGCTGGCCCCCATGGACGTACCCGCCAGCTAGAACCGATTCCCAAGCCCCACAGCTGTTCTCACGACTGCTGTCCATGATCGGTGCCGAGCAGGACTTGCGCGGTGCGGGCAACCCCCGAGGGGTCGAGATAATTCACCGCGATCGTGGCGCCAGGCGCCTTCGTGAGCACTACGGCGGCCAACGCGTCAGCGTTGTCGATCAGTTGATCGTCGACCTTCGTGACCAACGCGCCTGCGGGCAGGGCCGCCGCCGCCGCAGGACCGCCGCTCGTCACGTCAACGATCCGGGCGCCGTCGGCTTTTGCGTCGTCGGCAAGCCGCGCACCGAGGAACCCATGGGAGGCAGTGCCGGTGGCGATGAGTTCATCGGCGATGCGTCTGGCCTCGTCGACGGGAATCGCGAATCCAAGTCCGGTCGAACCGCTTTCGGCGGATGGGGGGCCAAACGACGCGTTCGCCGAGTTCATTCCTATGAGCTGGCCGTTCACATTCGCCAACGCCCCGCCTGAGTTGCCGGGGTTGAGCGGGGCGTCCGTCTGGATGGCGTCGATCGCCGTGGCCTGATTCGGTGAACCGGAAGCAGTCGACACCGGCCGATCCAAGGCGCTGATGATGCCCGCTGTGACTGTGCCGTCCAAACCCAGCGGCGAACCCACTGCCACGACTTGCTGGCCGACGCGAAGGTCGGTTGACGCGCCGAAGGTAATCGGGGTGAGTCCGGTCGTTCCGTCGGCCCTCACAACGGCGACATCACATGTCGGATCGGTGGCGACGACGGTGAACGGCGCCGTGCGGCCATCGGCGAACGTCACTGTAGTGCGCGCGTCGCCCGGATCGGCCGGAGCGGGCTGCTTTGCGGCCGACACGACATGAGCATTGGTCATGATCAGCCCGTCGGCGGTCATGACGATGCCCGAGCCCACGTCAGTCTGACTGCCCAGATCTGTCTGCAGTTTGACGATGCTGGGCACCACCTTTGCGGCAACCTGCTCGATTGAGTCGGTGCGAGGGCTGGCCGGCTGGGACGCGGCCGCCGGGACCGTCGCCACGGTGCTCCTGGCCGCCAGTTGCGAATGCAATTTGGTCGCGGCCATTCCGCCGATACCAGCGGACACCACGGCGATCGCCAGCGCGGCGGTGAACAGAGCCACGCCTCGGGAACGCTTGTGCGGCTGGGGATCTGTCGAGGCTGCGCTTTCGGACCCGGGAGACATGAACATGACTCCTAGAATCGCGTTTGTCGGTGCCTGTTGTCGCTAGCGCTGGCGTCCATCGCCGACCCCTGCCAGCGGCAAATCCGCAATAGCCGCCAGCTGCAATGAGTCACGATCCCCGCCCGCGCGCGCCCGCCGGCCGAGTTGTTCGGATTCGGAGACCAATACGCTGGCGTCATCCAGCTGGATCCACCCGCGGAGGGCGAAATCGGCCAACGCGTCGTTGACCGTCTCCGGTGATGCGCCGACCAGCTGACCCATCTCTTCGTCCGTCAAGTCGTGGGTTACACGCAATGCGCCGTCCTCCTGGACGCCGAACCGATGTGCCAGCTGGAGCAGTCGCTTGGCGACTCTCCCGGGAACATCGGTGAAGATCAGATCGGCCAGGTTGGTGGTACGCCGTAGGCGGCGGGCCAGCACACGAAGCAACTGCTCGGCGATCGCGGGATTGTCAAACATCAAGGCGCGCAGGGCGTCGCGGCCTATCGGCACGGCGCGGACTTCGGTGATGGCGGTCGCTCTGGAGGTCCGCGGACCCGGATCGAACGTCGACATCTCGCCGAACATCTCCGATGGGCCCATGATTGCGAGCAGATCTTCACCGCGATCGCGAGAACCGCGGCCGATCTTGACCTTCCCGGAAATGATGATGTACATCCGGTCACCGGGTTCGCCTTCGGTGTAGATGGTGTAGCCGGGCGGGAAGTCAACGGGTTCAAGCCGTTCGGTCAGCGCGGAACGCGCGCTTTCCTCGACCCTGCCAAATATCCCGCTCCTGGCGAGCACCTCGTCGATCTCTTCCCGCTGGCGCGGTGCGGGCATCAAGGCGGTATCGATTGCAGCCGGGCCGAGGGACATCTGGATTCTCCGATCAACAGGGGACGAGCATCGTCGTTATCGACAAGAGTGCGGCGATGCACCTGCCACGATGCCGGTAAATCGAGCGAATGTCGCTACCGCTGGCGCCCATCAAGGCGGCATGCCAGCCGGTGTCTGGGATTGCCGACGAGCCCCAGGGCAAGGGGCTTCTCAGCGTCGGAAGGTCTCAGCGGCCTTGAAGTGGGCGTCGCGGTCGCCCGGTCACGGCGAACGCTGGCCGTACTCGACGAGGGCGGTGATGTCGTTCGCCACCCATCCATCCTGGGCCACCTGCCGGTAGGCATCGCGCGCCGCCCGCGGTGACCGGCAGCAGTGCGCCGCCTTTGGCGAGGTCCAGGGCGAGCGACACATCCTTGGCGGCCTGGACGCTGGTGAACCAACCCGCGTGGTCGGGGTCGAAGAGGACGTCGATGCGGTTGCGCAGACCCGTGGGCATCATCGGCGACTCGCGCAAGGTCGTCCCCAGCGTGGTGTCGTCGATACCCGCGGCGCGCCCCGCTCGTACGGTCTCGGCGATCACTGCCAGCTGCACCAGCAGCATTTGATTGTTCAGCAACTTCATGATCGCTGCGGTCTCCGGGTGGTCGCCGACATCGAGCGCCCCCGCGAACGCCGTCCACACCGGTACCAGCGCCGCACGGGCTGACGCCGGGCCGCCGACGACGAATGTGGCTGCACCCGCGCGGACAGCCTGCGGCGCCCCGAGGATCGGCGCGTTCACAAACCTGTCACCGTAAGGCTGCGCGAGAGCAGTGACGACATCGAGAGCCACCGTTCCCGTGTTGACGACCAAGGTCTGTGCCCAGCTCGCGCGCGCCTCACCGTTGGGAGCCGCTACGTCGAGGGTGCTCTGGTCGTCGGCCAGGCACAGGAAAAGGGCATCACAGTCGTCACCGAGGTGGTCCACAGAGCTCATGACCATGGCTCCTTGTTCCTCGAGTGCAGCAGCCCGGTCAGCGGTCCGGTTCCACACGCTCACCTCGTGGCCCTCGTCGAGCAACCGCTCGGCCAGCGCGCGTCCCATTCTGCCGAGTCCGATGATCGCTATCCCCATGCGCTGCTCCCTTGCCTACCAACCGATCCGATCGCCACGACCTGCCCGGGATAGGCCTCGTAGCCGATGTCGTCAACCGAACCGACGCCAGCGAAGATGTGAAGCACCTCGCTGTCCACGGTGCCGACGTTTCTGATCTCGTGCCAGTTCCCGCGCGGGATGACAAGGACATGTCCGGGCGACACGTCGCCGGGGGACCCGGGCGCACCGAGGAACTGCACCACACCGGTCACCGGGATGATCACCATGTCAGCGTGCGGGTGCCGGTGCATGCGGTGGATGAAACCGGGCGGGAACGTCAAGTGGTCGAGGACCATGTCATCCGTCCCCGTGAGCGCCTCGCTGAAAAGGTGGCGGTTGACCTGATGGCCGGTGATGTCCCACCGGCTGAATTCCTCCTGGTCAATCTCACCGATATCAAGTAGCTGCACGTCTGGCATGACTACACCCGTCGGGCAGCGCGATGTTGCCCGCCGAATCCAAGAAGTCATCCATCCGGAGGTTGTTCTCCCGACTGGTCATTCGTCCCTCCTCGAGCGAACCGAAGCCGGACTCGGCGGCCAGTCCACGGCTGGTGATGCCGTCGGAATCCCCACCGGCGGTGACGACCAAATCGGCGCTGTGCGCTGCCGGCACGGCAATCGCGGTCGGGAGAATGCCCATGGCTTCCAGGATTGCTGTCTCGTCATCAGAAATCTTTAACGCTGGCATCCCTACCTCGTTCCCGCTACCAGTTGGGCCGCGGTACCTGCTAGCTGTAGGAATCGTGCCGCGGCGCCTACGTCCACCATGAAATGGCATTGTCACCGGCGGCGGCAGAGGGCATAGTGCCCCGCCCCGGGCGAATCGTCACAGGCGACATTCATCGAGCCGGAGACGCCCTGCCTGATGGCCTAGCTGTGTAATCGAATATACCTAATCGCTTGTGGCACTAAGGAATTCGGATGGATACGCCAACGTTCTAGGCCTCGGCCGCGTCAGCACCCAGAGTTGTTAGAATCCAAACTACGGTCGAGGAGTTCGGCGACCAAGCCGAACAGCCACCCCGTGCGACGAGATCCTCGAACCGCCATGCGCAACGTCAGCGGCGGAATGTCTCAGCGGCCTTGAAATGAGCGTCGCGATTACCCATCTCGTTGCGAAACCAGATGTTTCGCCGCCACCGGGCGAACCGATCCTGGAGGTGTGCGATGCGGGCGCTTACGTGTGCCAGCAGGTCGATCGTGAGGTTGATCGGAATTTGAAGGGGCGGCAGGACCGCCCATGGCCACGGGCTCGGCATGTCGTAGGACCGGTAGAAGCGGCCCGGCAGGAAATAGCGGGTGTAACCGAGCTGGATTCGATAATTGAACTGGTCGCGAATTGCCTTGCGAGCACCCGTGCCCTGTTTCGGTGTGAACGCGCGCGGATATGACTCGATGAGTTCGCGGCCGTCCTGGCCCGCGTCGAATGTCCGCTTCGCGAAGTAGAGCGTCATCAGCTGGCCCGCTTCACGCAGATCTGCTGGGTACCAACGGGGTTGGACGCCCATCAGGTGTCCTACGTATCGCCAGAAGTGCATCATCGCTTCGGTGTCTGCGGTGGTCGATCGGTAGCCGAGTTTGTGCATACCCAGTCCTGCGCCGAACCCGCCCGACAGGAGCGTGATGGTGGCTTCGGCCTGGTTGATCGGTTTACCCCACGCGGCCAGGTTCCACTGCGGGTGCCGGGTGATCCGCTGCCGGAGAAAGACGTGCATGATGCGAACCCGCATGGCGGTGGCACGCCCAGGCGCCCCGGGTTTGGTGCCACCAGGGTCGGACACGTCGATCCAGAAGCGTGCGGTCTCCATGAAGCGGTTGAGGGCGGCGTCGCCCGCGTACTTGCCGGTCATGCTGAGCGGCTGCACGATCGGGTTTTCGGTGTACGCGAGCAATGTGCCGACGCCGAGAAAGCTGAACATTGCCGGGCCACACCGCCGGAAGAGGAATGCGCCGCGCTCGACCAGATCGTGATCGACCCATGGGGGATCTTTCTCGAATTCTTCAAATAGTCGCACCATCGATGCCGGCGCGTTGGCCACGGCGTCGATTCCGTGCGTTAATGCCTGGTCAAGGATTGCCCTGCCGTGGGATGGGTTGCCATCGACGTAGGCGTCTTTCACGAAGGCCTCAGCGACCGGGTCTGCGTCGTAATACGCGTGCGCAAAGTCGAGGATGTGATCGTCTGACGGCAGTGTGCTGGCTCCGGGGACGAGCTTGAGGCCGTGACGTTTTCGTTGCCCGGCACGTCGACTGCGCTTGTCCAAGTACGCTCCGAAGTCCGTCGGGATCTGTTCGATCTGAATGCGCGACACATCGTCAACGGTCATGGGTGCACCCCTTCTACGTTGAGCTGGACGGGCTCGCCCCGGATCCATGGCTGGAGGTCTGTCAGGAACACGGACTCACCATTTCGTTGCATGTCGAGCCATATCTGCAGCGCCCGTGGAGCGGGGCCGGACAGGATGGTGGATACGTTGGCTGCGCTTTCGCGCTGAAGGCTTTCGGCCGGGTGCAAGACAACGTTTTCGTTGAAGACTTTCTTCTGTGCCGCAATGGTGTCCCGGTTTCGGCGGGCGTACCGGGCACCAAGCTCCTTGGCTTCGTCGATGAGGTCATCCGGGGGCACCAATCGGTTCACCAGGCCCATATGATGTGCCTCCTGCGGGGAGTACATCCGGCCCTCGAGCATCATCTCCAGCGCCCTGGCGGGCCCGATGAGCTGAGCCAGTCGCTGACCCCCGACGGTGGTTGTCAAACCGATGAGCAGCTCGGGAAGTATGAAGCCCACGGATTCGTCATCGGCGGCCAAGCGAACGTCGAAGCAGACCGACATCTCCAATCCGCCACCGCCGCAAGGCCCTCCGATCGCAGCGATGTAAACCGCGGGCGATCGCATGACACGCAGAACGACCTGATTGAATCGCGGGACGCTCAAGAATTGGCTGAGGGGAGTTCGTTCCAAGGCCTGCTCGCCGCCGGGTACTGCACCGACGTCGTGGACACCCGGCAGGAGGCCCAATAGTGCCCGACCGGATAAAGGCCCGACACGCTGCGCGGCGGCGAGAATCTCGGCGATGTCGAAATGAGTGATGTAGCGCTTCGGTACGCCTCCGGTGAGCACGACCGCGCCGACACTGACGTCAGCGTCGACGGCTGCCGTGAGGGTGTCAAGATCCTTCTGCATCCGCGCCGTCATGAAGTTATTTGGTGGATCGCAGAAGCGGACGGTGAGCACTCGATCCTCCTGCTCGACCGTCAGGGTGTCCAGTTCCAGGTCGCGTGCGTGCGTCGCCGTCATCAGCCGTTGCCGCTCATGCATACTTCACAGCAGTGCGCTGCTCGCCGAGGTCCATTGCCCCGTCATCGGTCGCCACGGCGGCCTCGACGACGTCGCCGTGGCGCAGATATTTCCGATTCTTGGCTTGCCTGGAGAAGAAGGTCTTCCACTTCAGCTGGTCCGGAAGCAGCGACCCGATGATCTCGATTGGCTTGGCTGGTGCGCTGATAGCCGTGCCGACCGGGGTACCAGTCAGTACCAGGTCGCCGGCATCGAGACGCTGAAATCGCGACAGCGCCTGCAGCGCCTGCACGGGAGGGTAGATGATGTCGCCGTCGACCAGCATGTCCTGGCGGATCTCACCGTTCACCCGCAGCCGCAGCCGAAAGTCACCGAAGCGCTTGAGCTCATCGGCGCTAAGCAGCACCAGCGCCGGTCCGACCGGAGTGAACGTCGGATACGACTTCGCTTCGTAGAACTGCGTTTTGGTCAGTTGCACATCGCGCGCCGAAACGTCGTTGGTCACCACCAGCCCGCAGACGTAGTCCGAGAGGTTGGCTTCAGTGATCGTGGTGCCGACAGGCATATCGCGGCCGATGACCAGACCGATTTCCACCTCGTAGTCGAGCAACCGCACGTGGTGGGGTTTGACGATGTCGTCGAATGGGCCGCTGATGGAGCCGGATGTCTTGCGGAAGAAGGCCAGCGGGGCGTTGGTCGGGTCGCGCCCGGCGTCTTTGACATGGGAGGCGTAGTTGGTCATTTGTGCCACCACCCGGCACGGGGCGGTGATCGGGGACAGCAGTTGCAGGGCGTCGACCGGCACGGTGTCGGCGTTACGGTCGGCCGCCTCGATGGCGGCTCGGTCGGCCAGCAGCTGGCGTGTGGTGGCGGCCGCGGTGGTGATTCGAGCGGCCCCGGCTGGGGTCTGCACCCACCACCCGTCGGCGGTGCGCAGGATCGAGATGGTCACGTTGGGTCCTTGGATCGTGGGGCGTTAGGAGTTGGCCACGGCGAGCAAGCCGCGGAGGCTGGTCAGGTCGAACTCGCTGTTGTCGCGCAGCGCGCTGATCATCGAGCGAAGTTCGCGCAGGGATTCGCGGCAGGGCGCGATACCCAGGAAATCTTTGGTGATCGGGGGTCCCCATTGGGAGAGCCCGGAGGCGGTGAAGGGAGCCCAACCTGTCTCGAGCGTGCAGTCGAACATGTCACCGTCGCTGAAATGCTCGACCAGAAAACCGTCGGGATCGCGCCAGTAGTCGAAGATCTGGCTGCCCTGGATGTGCCGGCCGATCCCCCAGGAGCGGTGATAGCCGAGCTCGGCGAGGTAGCGGGCGCCGGCGCCCATCGCGTCGATGTCGCTGACCTGGTAGGCCGAATGGACGTAGCGGTTGGACGGGCCTAGGGCCATCGCCAGGGTGTGGTGGTCGGCGGGCGTCTGCCCGCGGTCGCAGCGGATGAAGCTCATCGCCGGTCCGCGGTCTCGCCCTCCGGGGTAGTAGAGGAAGTCGCTGACGATCATCCCGAGGTGATCGAGGTACCAGTTGAGCGTCTCGCGGTACCTGGTTGTCTGCATCACCACATGCCCGAGCCGCTGCACCCGTGTCGGCTCGCGCGGCGGCCGCTGCGTGGCGTTGAACCGCCGGAGTTCGTGCCCGAAGTTGAGCCGATGCGGCGTCTGCTCCGGCAGAGCCTCGAGCCGGTGAGTCCCATGCACCACACGGACTGTCACACCGCTGGGGTCGACCAGGTCGACCGCCACGCCGCCGAGTGATTCAGGCAGCGCGCGGATTCTGGTCCCGGTCGCCTCGGCCAGCCGGAGCACATCGGATTGGTCTTGAGCGGTGTATGCGGCTCCGACGAATCTCGACCGCGGCCCTCGCCGGATCAGCGCGCAGGGCGAGCCGGAATCGGTGCCACGCAGACACAGTTCGTCGGCCGTGCGCATGGCGGTGCCAAAACCGAATGCCTGCGAAAAGGCTTCAGCCCGAGCGAGATCCGGCTTCTCGAACTCTAGCCAGGCAATGTCGTGAACTTTGATGATCGGGTCACTTGACCGCCCCGGATGCTCTCCTTTGCGAGTACCCTGAGCACTGTGCAGATCGTTATGGGTGCCGACAACATGGCCGCTCATCAGTCCGTCTGCTCTCCAGATGGCAATCGCGCCTCGAAGAACTCGATCGCTCCGCTGCGTTCGAGTGTCACGACATCGAGGCCGAATTCCCTGAGCCACGTCTCGATCTCACCTGTGTGTGGGGTGTTTCCAAACACCCCGGCGCGACGCGACATTGCGATCAGGGCATCCTTGCGCGGACCTCGACCGGTAACGCATGACGTCCCCCGCAGCGTCCCCTCTGGCTTGAGCACGCGAGTGAGTTCGCCCAGCGCGGCGCGCGGGTCGGGCAGACAGTGAAGCCCGTTGTAGGTCACGCACAGGTCAAAGGTGTTGTCGGCGAACTGCAGCGCGGTCACGTCGGCTTCGACGAATTCGATCATGTCTTGCGTCCGCATTCGACGCGCCACTTCGCGCGCCCGCTGGAGCATGTAGGGCGATATGTCGGCCGCGACGTATCGCACGGGCTGGCCGGGGCGCAGGACGCGAAAGGCGAAGCCGCCCCCGCAGGGTAAGTCGAGTATCGATGTCCCGGCCGGCGCGTCGGCAAGTCGCGCAACGTCGGCGAACACGCGTCGCATGTCGGCACCCCACATCGCCCAGGCGCCGACCGTTGCGACACTGTCGTGCTTCACCCCGGCGTCGTACACGGCGGCCAGAACGCGCTCAGTGCGCCACCGCTCGGTTACATTGCTCATCTCTGAGAGCCACCGTCTGGGGAGTCGGCGGCGTTCCAGGGCATCGACCCGGAGACCCAGTGGGTCAGCTCCTTCTGGTCATTGCTGTGCAGGTGTCGCGGCGGCGTGACGAATGTCGCGTAGGGCCTGCAGCGCACCAGCACTCGGCCTTCCTGCTCTGCGACGGCCTTGACTGCGGGGCGCAGCTCCGCTGGCACCGGCTCACCCGACATGCGTTCAGCCACCGCCATCATCACGTCGATCAGAGTTTCGTCGTCGTCGTCGATCACCGCGTCGCAATACACCTGGAGGTAGGCGAAGGGCCAGGTCTCGTCGAGCACGCAGAGGCTGACTTTGCCGTTGCGGACTACGGCTTTGGCCTTGGCCCGGTCGCCCATGGTCGCGACGAGCAGGTCGTCGTTGTCGTCGGGGACGTAGTAGACGATCGACATCGCCGGACCGTCCGATCGGCGGCCGTAGCCGAAGACGCAGGTTCGGTGGGTCTGAACGAACAGCCGCCGCTCTGAGGGCAGCATGTCGCGATCCGTCGGCGCCTGGAACGGATCCTTCGACAGCGGTAGCAGATGCGCCGATGCGCGATCTTGATTCGTGGTGTCAGGGGAGATGCTCATGGCTTTGATCCTTCCTTGAGCTATTATCGATTGATAATAAGAGTACACTCCGAGCCATGGAACGCAAGACCCCAATGCCGAACAAGGTGCGCCTCCGCCGGACCAGGACCGATATCCGGGAGGCTCTGCTGGAGTCGGCTCTGGTCGAGTTCGGCGCCAAAGGGTTCGACGGCGCGTCAACACGGGCGATCGCGCAACGTATCGACGCGCACCAGCCGCAGATCAACTACCACTTCGAGTCCAAGACGGCGCTGTGGACGGCCGCGGTGGATCACCTCTTCGGGCTCTTGCGGGAGACATTCCGCGGCGTGTTTCCCGCGAACCCGACCGAGATCGGGGTACCGGCGCTCGCCGCTGCATACGCCGACGGGATACGCCGATTGGTGCGATTCGTCGCAGCGCACCCCGAGCTCAACCAGATCATGGTGCACGAAGGCACCGCGCCAAGCGACCGCTTAACCTGGCTGACAGAGACCCACGTGAAGCCGTTCTTCAACGGCATCCGGCCGGCCTGGCAGATACTTCGTGACGCCGGCATGGCCGCGCCCATCGACAGCGAGATCCTCTACTACGTGCTCGTCGGCGGGGCATCGTTGCCCTACGTGAACGCCGCCGAGGTCCGCTTGCTCACCGGCCGGGACCCGAAGAGCCCCAGCTGGATCGACGCACACGCCGATGGAATGGTTTCCATCCTCCTGCCAGGACGGCGCCGATGACGGTCCCGTTCTCGTGGGAGCTGCCCTACGCTTGGCCGCGCAAACCCGTGCTGGCGCGCAATGTCGTTTGCACGTCCCAGCCGTTGGCCGCGCAGGCCGGCCTGGCGATGCTCGCCGACGGCGGCAGCGCGGCCGACGCGGCGCTGGCCGCAGCGATCACCCTGACCCTGGTCGAGCCGGTGTCCAACGGCATCGGCTCGGATGCCTTCGC
>NZ_JAVHWK010000143.1:0-21933 GCF_032159775.1 Mycobacterium sp. | reverse complement strand
ATAAAGTTACGGCGGACATAGCGACAGGGAAACGCCCGGACCCATCCCGAACCCGGAAGCTAAGCCTGCCAGCGCCGATGATACTACCCAACCCGGGTGGAAAAGTAGGACACCGCCGAACACAACTCAAGACCTTTGCCCCCCAATTCTGTTGGGGGGCAAAGGCATTTCGATGGGCGCTAAAATTATTCAATCGCCTAGCCGGCACCACCGGCGCTCACCTTGAACGGTCGCGATGAGTTTGTCCGGCCGCCTCGGTCTACTTTGATGTAGCCGACGTAACCGCAGCCGGATGGAGGCCATGTGTCCAGAACCAATCTTTCGATGTCGATCTCAGCTGATGGCTATGTTGCCGGGCCGGGCCAGTGCGAGGAGCAGCCTCTCGGCGTCGGAGGAGGGGCGCTTCATAGCTGGCACATCGGCCCCGCCGCGAACCATCCGGTCAACCGGCAGGTGGTATCAGACATGATGGACGGCATGGGCGCGACGATCATGGGCCGCAACATGTTTGGGCCGATTCGCGGCGAATGGGACGGCTCGGATTGGAGGGGCTGGTGGGGCGACGAGCCGCCCTACCACTGCCCGGTGTTCGTCCTGACTCACTACCCGCACGACCCGATCGAAATGCAGGGTGGGACCACCTTTCACTTCGTCACCGACGGGATCGAGTCTGCCTACGCACAGGCCCAGGAGGCTTCGGGTGGGCGCGACATCTCGATCGCTGGAGGAGCCTCGTGCGCGCGGCAGGCGATAACGGCAGGACTGGTAGATGAAATCGATCTCCAGATCAGCCCGGTGATACTCGGTTCGGGTGAGCGTCTTTTCGACGGGTTCGAGGCGGGTAAGCCCGCACTCGAGCTGGTCCGGGTGCTCGAAGCGCCGGGCGTCGCGCACCTGCGCTATCGCGTCCTCCGATGAGCCGGGCGGCGGGACTTCCGCCGACTTGCCTGCCTCGCAGCAAACAATGAGTTCCCGTGCAGATCTCCCGACGGTGCACCCCCGCGGCCGATTCGCGGTGGGCCGTATCCTGGCACGAGGTTCCACGGCGAAAGGTTTCAGTGGTCGACGACAGAGGTGGCGAGCGCCGTCAGTCTCGCGGCGGCACCGGCGATTCCCGCAACAGTGGTGCATGCGGCCCCGGCGGCGACCGGCGATCGCCCCGTCAGCGGCCCTCGGCGCCGCGCTCGTCGGGTCCCAACCGTGCGCGCCGAACCCAGCCCGACCGCAAGCCCGACCCGTCGGGCGAGCGAAAGGGCCCCGCGCTGTCGGCGGATATCGAAGCGCGGCAGCTGTCGCCTGAGGTTCGTCGGGAACTCACCACACTCGACCGCAGCACCGCTGACTTCATTGCACGCCATCTGGTGGCGGCGGGAGATCTGCTCGACGAGGACCCGCAGGCAGCGCTGGAGCACGCCCGTGCTGCCCGAGAGCGGTCGGGCCGAATCGCGGCCGTCCGCGAGGCCGTCGGCATTGCCGCGTATCACTGCGGCGACTGGTCGCAGGCGATAGCCGAACTGCGCGCAGCCCGCCGACTGGGCAGCAAGTCTCCGTTGTTGCCGTTGATCGCCGACTGTGAACGCGGCCTCGGCCGACCTGAGCGGGCAATCGAATTGGCCCGCAGTTCCGACGCCGCCCAACTGACCGGCGACGACGCCGACGAACTGCGTATCGTCGCCGCAGGCGCCCGGTCTGATCTGGGCCAGTTCGATCAGGCCCTTGCAATCCTGTCGACGCCTCAACTCGACTCCACGCGAACCGGACAGACCGCCGCCCGGCTGTTCTACGCCTACGCCGAAACATTGCTCGCGCTCGACAAGGGCGAAGAAGCCCTGCACTGGTTCATCAAGGCTGCAGCCGCCGATGTCGAGGGCGTGACCGATGCCGAGGAACGGATCACGGAGCTCGGCTGACGTGGCAACGCTTGCGCAAGAACATGATTGCTTGCTTCTCGATCTTGACGGCACGGTGTTTCGGGGCCAGGAGCCGACCACGGGCGCCGTGGATACGCTCGCGGCGGTCACCTCGCGCACGCTGTACGTGACGAACAACGCCTCACGCAGTTCCGATGAGGTCGCTCAGCACCTTCGCGCGATGGGGTTCGCCGCTGTGGCCGACGACGTCGTCACCAGTGCCCAGAGTGCCGCCCATCTGCTGGCGGATCGGTTACCCACGGGCGCGGCCGTACTCATCGTCGGCACCGAATCGCTGGCCGCCGAGATCGAGAACGTCGGGCTCAAGCCCGTGCGGCAGTGGTCGGACGACCCCGTGGCCGTGGTCCAGGGTCATTCTCCCGAGACGGCGTGGCCCGATCTGGCCGAAGCCGCACTGGCGATCAGGGGCAACGCGTTCTGGGTGGCGGCCAACGTCGACCGGACGCTGCCCTCGGAACGGGGGTTGTTGCCCGGCAACGGATCCATGGTGGCGGCCCTACAGGCGGCAACCGACCGCGAACCGACGGTCGCAGGCAAACCACAGCCGACACTGCTGACAGATGCATTGTCGCGCGGCGACTTTCGCAATCCGCTGGTCGTGGGCGATCGTCTCGACACCGACATAGCCGGAGCGAATGCCGCAGGCCTGCCCAGCCTGCTGGTGCTCAGCGGGGTCAGCACCGCCTCCGAGGCGGTACGCGCAGTGGTCGGTGAGCGACCAAACTACATTGCCGCCGATCTGCAATCGCTGTACGACCGCGCCGACGGCCTGCGGGTGGGTCCGCATCCCGCTTGGCGCGTCGAGATCGGCGAGGCCGCGGTGACCGTTCACAACACCGGCAGTGAGCCACGGGATTCGCTGACGGTGGTGCGGGCCACCGCCAACGCGGTGTGGAACTCCGCGCTCAGCGGCCAGCCGTTCGCGATCGTCGCGGGCGACTACATCGCCAGGAGGGCGCTGGAGCGGTGGTCCCTGCTGACGTCGCCTGATCGACTAGCGTGAACGCCGTATGAGTACCGAACCAGACGAGATCCGGTCCAGGATCGCGGCGTTGCTGGCCGAGCTGCCCGACATCGAGGGGCCGGGTGCTGCCGATGTCGACATCGACGGCGTCGCCACCCGGCTGGAAGAAGCGCACGACCTCCTGGTTGAGGCGCTCGAGTCGGTTGAGAAGGGGCCGGCTTCGACGGACACACCGGACGGGTGAGAACCGGTGACGCGGCGCGCTCGAGTTGACGCCGAGCTGGTGCGGCGCGGGTTGGCGCGCTCGCGGCAGCAGGCCGCCGAACTGATCGGCGCCGGCCTTGTCAGCATCAACGGAATGCCTGCGGCCAAACCGGCGACGGCCATCTCCGTCGACGCATCGCTGACGGTCGACGCCGCTGACGACCGGTCCTGGGTATCGCGGGGAGCACACAAGCTGATCGGCGCGCTGGACGCCTTCGGTATCTCGGTGGCGGATACCCGCTGCCTGGACGCGGGTGCGTCGACCGGAGGGTTCACGGAGGTACTGCTCGATCGCGGAGCCCGCGAAGTGGTCGCCGTCGACGTTGGTTACGGGCAGCTTGCATGGTCACTGCGGTCAGACGATCGGGTGACGGTGTTGGAACGCACGAATGTGCGCGCACTGACGCAGGAGACGATCGGCGGCCCGGTCGAGCGTGTGGTGGCCGACCTGTCCTTCATCTCGCTGTCGACGGTGCTGCCCGCGTTGGTGTCGTGCGCGTCGGCGGACGCCGATATCGTTCCCATGGTGAAGCCACAGTTCGAGGTCGGTAGGGACCGCGTCGGCGCAGGGGGGGTGGTGTCAGACCCGCACCTGCGGGCCGCTGCGGTGCTCGCGGTGGCTCGCCGGGCAGCCGAACTGGATTGGCACACCGTCGGTGTGACGGCCAGCCCGCTTCCCGGGCCGTCGGGCAATGTCGAATACTTCCTGCATCTGCGCGCCGAGCCGGAACATCCGCTGATGGGTGACGACCTCGGGAAGGCCGTGCAACGCGCCGTCGTGGAAGGGCCGCAATGACAACCGACCGCACCATCCTTCTGGTGGTCCACACCGGCCGCGATCAAGTAGCCGAAACCGCGCGCAGGGTGGAAAAGGTTCTCGGCGACAACGATATCGGTATGCGCGTGCTGTCCGCGGAGGCCGTCGACCGCGGAGCGGTGCACTTTTCGACCGACGACATGCGCGGACTCGGGGTCGATGTCGAGGTCGTCGATGCCGACGAGCGAGCGGCTGAAGGGTGTGAGCTGGTCCTCGTCCTCGGCGGTGACGGCACATTCCTGCGCGCCGCCGAACTCGCCCGCAATGTCGAGATCCCGGTGCTCGGCGTCAATCTCGGCCGCATCGGTTTTCTTGCCGAGGCCGAAGTGGATTCCATCGACACGGTCCTCGAGCACGTCGTCACGCGTGACTACCGCGTCGAGGAACGAATGACCCTCGACGTCGTGGTGCGCGTCGAGGGGCGAATCGTCAGCCGAGGGTGGGCGCTCAACGAGGCCAGTCTGGAGAAGGGCCCGCGCCTCGGCGTTCTGGGGGCCGTTGTGGAAGTCGACGGGCGCCCGGTCTCGGCATTCGGATGCGACGGTGTCCTGGTGGCGACCCCGACGGGCTCAACGGCGTGGGCCTTCTCTGCCGGCGGCCCGATCCTGTGGCCCGATCTCGAGGCGATACTCGTGGTGCCCAACAACGCTCATGCACTGTTCGCCCGGCCGATGGTGACCAGTCCCGAGGCCGCCATCGCGATCGAGGTCGAGGCGACCGGTCATGACGCGCTGGTGTTCTGCGACGGGCGCCGCGAGATGGTCGTACCTGCCGGTGGGCGGCTCGAGGTGACGCGATGCGGCACTCCGCTCAAATGGGTGCGCCTGGATAGCGCACCCTTCACCGATCGCCTGGTGCGCAAGTTCCAGCTGCCGGTCAAGGGCTGGCGCGGACAGTAGTGCTCTCCGAAATCCGCATCGAGTCCCTTGGCGCTATCAGCACGGCGACCGCCGAGTTCGACCGTGGGCTGACCGTGCTGACCGGCGAAACCGGTACGGGTAAAACGATGGTCGTGACCGGGCTGCATCTTCTTGGGGGTGCACGCGCCGACGCCACCCGCATTCGGTCAGGTGCCGACCGCGCTGTCGTCGAAGGTCGGTTCACCACCGGCGAACTGGGCGCCGGGGTGGCTGCGCAGGTCGACGAGATTCTCGACGCGTCCGGCGCGGATCGCGACGAAGACGGCAGCGTCATCGCGGCACGCTCGGTGAGCCGGGGCGGCCCGTCGCGGGCATACCTAGGCGGCCGCAGCGTGCCCGCAAAGTCGTTGAGCACCTTCACTACCGAGTTGTTGACCTTGCACGGGCAGAACGATCAGTTACGCCTGATGCGCGGCGACGAACAGCGTGCCGCACTGGACCGTTTCACCGACGTCGGCGCCCGCCTGCAGCGCTACCGCGCGGTGCGCGAAACCTGGCTGGCCGCACGCCGCGACTTGACCGAAAGGACCCGGCGGGCACGAGAAATGGCGCAGGAGGCGGACCGACTCAAGTTCGGTCTCGGTGAAATCGATGCCGTCGACCCGCAGCCGGGCGAGGACGACGCGCTCGTCGACGCCATCAGGCGGCTGTCCGAACTCGATGCGTTGCGGGAGGCCGCCCACTCCGCTCGCACCGCGCTGTCGGGGGCGTTCGACGATGCCGCCGATGCCGACACGGCATCGGCCGCACATCAGGTCGGACAGGCCAAGACGGCCCTGGAAGCCACCGACGACAACGTGTTGCGCGCACTGGGGGAGCGCCTCGCTGAGGCCATGGCGGTGATCGGGGACGTATCCACCGAGCTCGGTGACTATCTGGCCGAGCTTCCCAGCGACGCAAGTAGTTTGGAGACGAAGCTGGCCAGGCAGGGCGAGTTGCGGGTGCTGACCCGGAAGTACGCCGCCGACATCGACGCCGTCCTTGCGTGGGCCCGCGAGTCGCGGGAAAGGCTGGTGGCGCTGGATGTCTCGGAAGAGACTCTCGCCGGCCTGGAGCGCCGTGTGGCGGAACTGGAAGTCGATCTCGTCGCTGCTGCAACCGAACTCAGCAAGGTACGCAGCAAAGCGGCGAAGGGCCTCGCCAAAGCGGTGACCGCCGAGCTGTCCGGCCTGGCGATGGCCGACGCCCAATTCACCGTCGCAGTGTCGCCGCTGACCGTCCGGGGTGATGATGCGGCGCCGATCACGCTGCCATCGGGCGTGACGGTGCACGCGGGGTCTGACGGCGCCGACGCCGTCGAGTTCGGGTTCGCGGCCCATCGGGGAACAGACGTGCTGCCCCTGAGCAAGAGTGCGTCAGGCGGCGAATTGTCCCGAGTCATGCTGGCGCTCGAAGTGGTCCTCGCCGCGTCGGTCGAAGGCACCACGATGGTGTTCGATGAGGTCGACGCAGGCGTCGGCGGTCGCGCCGCCGTCCAGATCGGCCGGCGCCTTGCCCGGTTGGCACGCACCCACCAGGTCATCGTCGTCACGCACCTGCCTCAGGTCGCCGCGTACGCCGATATCCATCTCGTCGTCGACAGCGCGAGCCGCAACAGTGCCAGTGGGGTGCGTCGCCTCGACGATGAGGACCGGGTCGCCGAGCTTGCCCGCATGCTCGCCGGCCTCGGCGACTCCGACAGCGGCAGGGCTCATGCCCGCGAGCTACTCAGCGCCGCGCAGGAAGACCGTGAAAAGGTCTCCTAGCCTGTGGCTCGTGTGACAGAAGCTAACTTCTGAGGCTGGTGTTACGGCGCGCCTCCACCTCAACTTGAGGGTTCCCCGACAGAATCGCGCCTATGAAGATGTCAGCGCTGCTATCCCGTACTGCCAGCCCGCGCCCGGGCATTACCGGCACCGCCAGGGTGGACCGCGACATCGACCGGCTGTTGCGGCGTGTTGGCCCCGGCGACATCGTGGTGATCGACGCGCTCGATCTCGACCGCATCACGGCGGACGCGCTGGTGGAGGCGGATATCGCCGCAGTCATCAACGCATCGCCCTCAATCTCCGGGCGCTACCCGAACCTCGGGCCTGAGGTGCTGGTGAACAACGGCGTCACGCTGATCGACGAGACCGGCCCCGAGGTCTTCAAACGCGTCAAGGATGGCGCCAAGGTCCGGCTGTACGACGGCGGGGTGTATGCCGGCGACCGCAGGCTCGCGGTCGGCACCGAGCGAACCGACCACGAGATCCACGAACTGATGCACGAGGCGAAGAGCGGCCTGGTCGCCCACCTCGAGGCGTTCGCAGGCAACACCATCGAGTTCATCCGCAGTGAGAGCCCCCTGCTGATCGACGGCATCGGCATTCCGGATATCGATGTCGATCTCCATCGCCGTCACGTGGTGATTGTGGCCGAGGAACCGAACGCGGCACATGAGCTGAAGGCGCTCAAACCGTTCATCAAGGAGTACCAGCCGGTGCTCATCGGTGTCGGAACGGGCGCCGACGTGCTGCGGAAAGGCGGCTACCGGCCACAGCTGATCGTCGGCGATCCGGAACGCATCAGCGCCGAGGTGCTGCGCAGCGGTGCGCAGGTGGTGCTGCCCGCCGATGCAGACGGACACGCGGCGGGACTCGAGCGTATCCAGGACCTCGGTGTCGGGGCGATGACGTTCCCGGCCGCAGGGTCCGCTGCCGACCTCGCGCTGCTGCTGGCCGATCACCACGGTGCCGCGTTGATCGTGACAGCCGGTCACACGGCGAGCATTGAAGAGTTCTTCGACCGGTCCCGTCAGCAAAGCAACCCGTCGACCTTCCTGACCCGACTCAAGGTGGGCGAGAAGCTGGTCGACGCCAAAGCCGTTGCGACGCTTTACCGAAGCCGGATCTCCGGCGGAGCGATTGCAATGCTGGTGCTGGCGATGCTGGTCGCGGTCATCGTTGCGCTCTGGGTGTCGCGTGCTGACGGCGCGGTCATCGACTGGGCCGTCGCCTACTGGAACCGATTCTCGCTGTGGGTCCAGGGCTTAGTCACCTAGGAGCGCCCGGTGATATCTCTACGAACACATGCAATTTCGCTTGCCGCAGTCTTTCTTGCCCTCGCGATCGGCGTTGCACTGGGCTCCGGTCTGCTGTCCAAAACCGTGCTGTCCGGGCTGCGCGATGACAAGCAGGAACTGCAGAACCAGATCAACGGCCTCACCGATGAGAGGAACGCGCTCAACGAGAAGCTGAACGCCGCGGGCGAATTCGACGCCCAGATGTCCCCGCGGGTCCTGCGCGACACGATGGGGGCCAAGTCGGTCGTGGTGTTCCGCACGCCCGACGCAGCCGATGACGACGTCGACTCGCTGAAGCGGATGGTGGAGCAGGCAGGCGGCACGGTGACGGGCACCGTCGCACTGACCGAGGAGTTCGTCGACGCCAATTCCGCGGAGAAACTCCTTTCGGTGGTGAATTCGCCGATCGTGCCTGCTGGCGCGCAGTTGAGCACCAAGTCGGTCGACCAGGGTTCGCAGGCGGGTGACCTGCTGGGCATCGCGCTGCTGATCAACCGGGATCCCAAGGTGCCCGCGGTCGACGATCAGCAGCGCGACGCCGTGCTCACCGCGCTGCGCGACACCGGGTTCATCACGTACGGCGACAGTCGTGTCGGCGCGGCGAACACGGCGCTGATCGTCACCGGCGGTGGGTTGGGCGACGATGCGGGAAACAAGGGCGCCACGGTTGCGCGCTTCGCTGCCGGCCTGGCCCCGCACGGCTCCGGCACGGTGATCGTCGGTCGCGACGGCACCGCTTCCGGGACTGCCGCGGTGGCCGTCACCCGGTCGGACGCGGCGCTGACCTCGGCGGTCAGCACGGTGGACGACATAGACGCCGCATCGGGCCGGATCACCGCGGTGCTGGCGCTGCAGGAGCTGATCAGCGGCGGACGTCCGGCACAGTACGGCGTCGGGCAGGGCGCGACAGCAGTAACCGTCCCGCAATAGGGACCGAAGCTCCATTGCTCCTCGCGTCCGCGACGGCGCGTCAGCGACGGGTTGTCGGGGTCGGTGTTAATGTTGAGTTCCGTGGGTCGGCAGGCCCCAAGTAAGGCACTTGCCTAAAGAATCAAGCCCTGCCCGTCGTCACGGAGGTTGCTCTTGCCAGCGTTACGCAAGCACCCGCAAACCGCCACCAAGCACCTCTTCGTCACCGGCGGTGTGGTTTCTTCGCTTGGTAAGGGGCTCACTGCGTCGAGTCTCGGGCAGTTGCTGACCGCTCGTGGCCTACAGGTCACCATGCAGAAGCTCGACCCGTACCTCAACGTCGACCCCGGCACGATGAACCCGTTTCAGCACGGCGAGGTGTTTGTCACCGAGGACGGCGCCGAGACCGATCTCGACGTCGGGCACTACGAGCGATTCCTCGACCGCAACCTGCCCGGCTGGGCGAATGTGACTACGGGCCAGGTTTATTCGACGGTGATCGCCAAGGAGCGCCGCGGCGAGTATCTCGGCGATACTGTTCAAGTCATCCCGCACATCACCGATGAGATCAAGAGTCGGGTGCTGGCGATGGCGCAACCGGACGCCGACGGCAACCGCGCGGATGTGGTGATCACCGAGATCGGCGGCACCGTCGGTGACATCGAGTCGTTGCCGTTCCTCGAGGCCGCACGCCAGGTGCGTCACGAGGTGGGCAGGGAGAACTGCTTCTTCCTGCACTGCTCGCTGGTGCCGTTCATGGCGCCGTCGGGCGAGCTCAAGACCAAACCGACCCAGCACTCCGTCGCCGCGCTCCGCAGCATCGGCATCACCCCCGACGCGTTGATCCTGCGGTGTGACCGTGACGTGCCCGAACCGTTGAAGAACAAGATCGCGCTGATGTGCGACGTGGACATCGACGGCGTGATCTCGACTCCGGATGCGCCGTCGATCTACGACATCCCCAAGGTGCTGCACCGTGAGGAACTCGACGCCTACGTGGTGAGGCGGCTGAACCTGCCGTTCCGCGACGTCGACTGGACACAGTGGAACGACCTCCTGCAGAGGGTGCACGAACCGCATGAGAGCGTGCGAATCGCCTTGGTGGGCAAGTACATCGATCTTTCCGACGCATACCTGTCGGTGGCCGAGGCGCTGCGTGCGGGGGGCTTCAAGCATCGCGCCAAGGTGGAACTGCGGTGGGTCGCCTCCGACGACTGCGAAAACGACGGAAGCGCCGCGGCGGTCCTCGACGATGTGCATGCCGTGCTGATCCCCGGCGGCTTCGGCATTCGGGGCATCGAAGGCAAGATCGGCGCGATCCGGTACGCGCGCAAACGCGGCCTACCTGTGCTGGGTCTGTGCCTGGGCTTGCAGTGCATCGTGATCGAGGCGGCCCGATCTGCCGGCATCGCTGGGGCCAACTCGGCGGAGTTCGACGCCGACACCCCCGATCCGGTGATTTCCACGATGGCCGACCAGCGCGATGCCGTCGCGGGGGACGCTGACCTGGGCGGCACCATGCGACTGGGTGCCTACCCAGCGGTTCTGGAGCCGGATTCCATCGTCGCGCAGGCCTATGGCACCACCGAGGTGTCCGAGCGGCACCGGCACCGCTACGAGGTCAACAACGCCTATCGCGACCGCATCGCCGAAAGCGGGTTGAGGTTCTCCGGGACGTCACCCGACGGGCACCTCGTGGAGTTCGTCGAGTACTCACCCGATGTCCACCCCTTCATGGTCGGGACGCAGGCTCACCCCGAGTTGAAGAGCCGCCCCACCCGCCCACATCCGCTGTTCGCTGCCTTCATCGGTGCCGCGCTGGACTACAAGGCCGCCGAGAGATTGCCGGTGGAGATCCCTGAGCAGCGAGCCAACGGTGCCGAGCACCCGGACGACGCGGGGCAACTGCTCCAGGACGACTCCAGGGTGAAATCGGAAGTCCGTGGCTGAACACGATTTCGAGATCGTCGAATCCGAAACCGTCTACGTCGGAAAGATTTTCGCACTCCGCGCCGATGAGGTGCAGATGCCCGGCGGCGGCTCCGCCCGACGCGAAGTGGTCGAGCACTACGGCGCGGTCGCCATCCTCGCCATCGACGAGGACGCCAACATCGTCATGGTCTACCAATATCGTCACCCGGTGGGCAGGCGACTGTGGGAGCTGCCCGCGGGCCTGCTGGACATGGGCGGCGAGCCGCCGCACATCACGGCGGCACGCGAGCTCGAGGAAGAGGCCGGGCTGTCGGCCACGAACTGGCGCGTTCTCGTCGATCTGGTTAGCGCACCGGGCTTCAGCGACGAGAGCGTGCGGGTGTATCTCGCCACCGGCTTATCCGATGTCGGCAGGCCCGACGCCCATGACGAAGAGGCCGATCTGGTGGTGCGGCGATTCGCCATCGATGAGGCGGTCCGGATGGCGCTGAGCGGTGAGATCACCAACGCCATCACGGTGAGCGGCATTCTCGCGGCACACGCCGTCGACGGCGACTTCGACTCGTTGCGGCCCGTCGACGCCGTCTGGGTCGACAGGCCGACGGCGTTCGCCCGACGGAAGGAACAGTCGTGACGACATTCCGGCCCGTGCTCGATGACCAACTTCAGGGTTACCTGGACCACCTCACGATCGAGCGCGGCGTCGCCGCCAACACATTGAGCTCCTACCGCAGAGATCTGCGGCGCTACGCAGAGCACCTCACCCTGCGCGGCGTCGATGACCTCGGCAAGGTGACCGAGACCGACGTGAGTGACTTCCTTGCCGCACTGCGCCGCGGCGACGCCGATGCCGGGGTGGTCCCGCTTTCGGCGGTGTCGGCGGCGCGCGCGCTGATCGCGGTGCGCGGACTACATCGCTTCGCTGCCGCGGAAGGCGTCACCGAACTCGACGTCGCCCGCGCCGTGAAGCCGCCGACGCCGAGCAGGCGACTGCCCAAGAGCCTGACCATCGACGAGGTGCTGGCCCTTCTCGATGGGGCGGGCGGCGACAGCGAGGCCGATGGTCCGCTGACGCTGCGGAACCGGGCACTTCTCGAGTTGCTGTACTCCACCGGCGCGCGAATCTCCGAGGCGGTCGGGCTCGATATCGACGACGTCGACACCCACGCCCGTTCGGTGCTGTTGCGGGGCAAGGGCGGGAAGCAGCGGCTGGTACCGATTGGTCGTCCCGCCGTCAGCGCGCTGGACGCCTACTTCGTGCGAGGACGGCCCGACCTGGCGCGGCGCGGCAAGGGCACACCGGCGATCTTTCTCAATGCCCGCGGCGGCCGGCTGTCCCGGCAAAGCGCATGGCAGGTGCTGCAGGACGCCGCCGAACGGGCGGGCATCACCGCAGCAGTATCTCCGCACACGCTGCGGCACTCCTTTGCCACCCACCTGCTCGACGGTGGCGCTGACGTCCGCGTCGTGCAGGAGTTGCTCGGCCATGCATCGGTCACCACCACGCAGATCTACACGCTGGTCACGGTGCACGCACTGCGGGAGGTTTGGGCCGGAGCCCACCCCAGGGCGCGTTAGCGTCAGCCGGCCAGGTACTCCGACCCTTATTGTGGTCGAGAACACGAAATGCATTGCGTCGGAGTGGAATTTGCGTTCGTTGGCCAATGCGTCAAGCGTGTGTCCACGTTGGCCTCAGCCAGTTCAATCGAATGCACCTTCGCCCTTCGGGGCTCCCCGCTTCTCCTGTATGACTAAGACACACGGGGCGGAACGCTTTTCAGCTTCTGCACCAACGGTGGTATCGAGCGCGCGCAAATCCCATACCCAGTAATAAATTCGCTGCGCTTCGCTTACGTCATTAATTTTGTGCAAGTTCAGCGCGGTAGGTCTCCATGGCGTGCAACACCGCAACGAGCACCCGGTGAGCCGCGATCAGGTCGTCATCGGGTATTTCAGCCATGGACGTGTGCATATGTCCGCCCAACGGCCCGAAAAACCGCCCTGCGACCTCCCGCCCGTGCTCCGAGTAGCGCAGGAGCACTTTGCGGCGGTCCCTGGCATCTGTCTCACGGCGGATATGCCCCGAGGCGATCATGCGGTCGACGAGATAGGTGACGGCTGGTGCGGTCACGCCGAGCCGCTCCCGCATGTCCCCGGCTGTCAGCGGTGCTCCTGACGTCTCCGCCACTATGACGTGCAACAAGGCGTCGAGGTCGTTGTTGCTGACGTTGTGCATGCTGGCAAACAGGCGCCCGATTCGGTCCGAACCGGCTGTGACGGCTCGCACGTCCGCAGCGAGCCGCGATTCGAGTTCTCCCCGATCTACGACGCGATGAGGACCGTCACCAACCACGACACGGATGGTAGCGCCGCAGGAAGGCGGCCCACAGATCAGTCGCCCAGATACTCCGACTCCAGCACCAGGTCGGGGATCAGCGTCTGGTACTCGACGTGGGTCTTGTGCTCGACGGTGTTCCACAGCGTGCCCTGCTTCTCACGCATATAGCCGCGGTACTTGGGGGCACCTGGAACGCGCACGTTGTCGGCGACGGCGAGGGAGCCTTTGTGCAGCCAGCCGCGGCCCAGAATGGCCTGCAGATCCGACAGGTAGGCGCTTTTTTCGTGGTCGATGAAGAGCAGGTCGACCGAACCGGCGCGCAAGCCGTGCTCATTGGACAGCGCATCGAGCGTCTGACCCCCGTCTCCGATGGTGCCGACCACGCAGACGACCCTGTCGTCAACGCCGGCGTGCGTCCAAATACGCTGAGCCACTTCGGCGTTGGCGGGGGACAGTTCGACCGAGTAAACCTGCGCCTCCGGTGCCGCCCCGGCGATTCGCAACGCGCTGTAGCCGCAGTAGGTGCCGAGCTCCAACACCCGCTTCGGGTCGACACGGCGGACCGCGGCGTCGAGCAACGCGCCTTTCTCGTCGCCCACGTTCACCAGCATCGACATCTCGGTGGCGAACGTGTCGATGGTGGCCAGCACGTCGTCGACGTCACCGCGTTGCGCATTGGCTTCGACGTAGGCCGCGCAGGCCTCCTCCCGGCCGTCGCCGATCTGGCCAGTCCTGACGAAGTGGGGCATGCTGACCGCGAGGCGCCAGAACGACGAACGCAGGAACGGCAACCGCCGTCTCATGCTCATGGCCGCCAGCCTATGCGGATGGCCCAGCGCGACAAGCTGCGATGTTGCCCGCGGGTCTGCCCGTGCCAGATCATCCGCCCCGTTAAACTTGCCCGGATGTTCGCCATGGCCCAGGGTTGCACGACCACCGACGGTGGGGCCGAGGCATGACCGAGGACGGCAGCGGAGTCGACCCACCCGCACAGCCCGGCGCAGGACTGACCGGTCGTCCACCGCGACCGATTCCCGAGCCGAAGCCCAAGAACGTGCACGGGCCGGCGAAGGTCATCGCGATGTGCAACCAGAAGGGTGGAGTCGGAAAGACCACATCGACCATCAACCTCGGCGCCAGCCTCGCCGGCTATGGCCGCCGGGTGTTGCTGGTGGACCTGGACCCGCAGGGCGCGCTGTCGGCGGGGCTCGGCGTGCCCCATTACGAACTCGACCACACGGTGCACAACCTGCTCATCGAGCCCAGGGTGTCCATCGACGACGTCCTGATCCACACCCGGGTCAAGAACATGGACCTGGTGCCCAGCAACATCGACCTGTCTGCGGCGGAGATCCAGCTGGTCAACGAGGTGGGCCGGGAGCAGTCGCTGGCCCGCTCGCTGCACCCCGTTCTTGACCGTTACGACTATGTGCTGATCGACTGCCAGCCGTCGCTCGGCCTGCTCACGGTGAACGGGCTGGCCTGCGCTGACGGCGTGATCATCCCGACCGAATGCGAGTACTTCTCGCTGCGCGGCCTTGCGTTGCTCACCGACACCGTCGACAAGGTGCGCGACCGGCTCAATCCCAAGCTCAGCATCAGTGGCATCCTGATAACCCGGTACGACCCGCGCACCGTCAATGCCCGCGAGGTCATGGCCCGCGTCATGGAGAGGTTCGGTGATCTGGTGTTCGACACTGTGATCACCCGCACGGTGCGCTTCCCGGAGACCAGTGTCGCCGGCGAACCCATCACCACTTGGGCGCCGAAATCCGGTGGCGCACAGGCATATCGCTCGTTGGCCCGCGAGGTCATCGACCGGTTCGGTTCGTGAACACCGACACACAGCCGGCGGAGTCGCAGCAGTCGGGCTTTCAAGTCCGGCTGAGCAATTTCGAGGGCCCGTTCGACCTGTTGCTGCAGCTGATCTTCGCGCATCGGCTCGACGTCACCGAGGTGGCGCTTCATCAGGTCACCGACGAATTCATCGCCTACACCAAGGCGATCGGTCCGCTCATGGAGCTCGACGAGACGACCGCGTTCCTGGTGATAGCGGCGACCCTGCTGGACCTGAAGGCCGCGCGCCTGCTCCCGGCCGGAGAGATCCACGACGAGGAAGACCTTGCCCTGCTCGAAGTGCGTGACCTGCTGTTTGCGCGCCTGCTGCAGTATCGGGCGTTCAAGCATGTCGCCGAGATGTTCGCCGAGCTCGAGGCCGCCGCTCTGCGCAGCTATCCGCGAGCGGTATCGCTTGAGGATCGCTACGAAGACCTGCTGCCGGAGGTGATGCTGGGGGTCGACGCGCAGCTGTTCGCTGAGATCGCAGCGACCGCGTTCACCCCCCGTCCTGTGCCGACGGTGGGCACCGAGCATCTGCACGAGCTGATCGTGTCAGTGCCCGAGCAGGCCGAACAGCTGCTGGCCGACCTGCAACGACGTGGCCCCGGGCAGTGGGCCACATTCGCCGAACTGGTCGCCGATTGCCGCGAGCCGATCCTGATCGTGGGGCGGTTCCTGGCGCTGCTCGAACTGTATCGAGCGCGGGCGGTAGCATTTGACCAATCAGAACCGCTTGGTGTGCTGCAGATTTCGTGGACCGGAGATCGGCCATCCGGCGACGAGGTCGAGGCCACTGAGATGGTGGAAGAGCGCAAAGATGACTGACGAATTCACCAATCCGGACGGCGCCATCCGCGAACCACTCAACGGCGGCACACCCGAAGGCCTCAACGGCGACATCCCCGATCTCGACCTGGGCATCGACGTCGCGGAGCCGCCGCAGCTTGAGGACGAAGAGCTCGGCGCCGTGCTGGAGGCTCTGCTTCTGGTGGTCGACACCCCGGTGACGGTCGATGCGCTCGCCGTGGCGATTCAGCAGCCGGCCTACCGCGTCTCGGCCAAGCTGAAGCTGATGGCCGAGGAGCTGTCCGCCCGCGAGAGCGGTATCGATCTGCGCGAGGCCGGCGGCGGATGGCGCATGTACACCAGGTCTCAGTACGCGCCCTACGTGGAGCGGCTGCTGCTCGACGGTTCGCGTTCGAAGCTGACCCGCGCGGCACTGGAAACGTTGGCGGTGGTGGCCTACCGCCAGCCGGTGACCCGTGCCCGGGTGAGCGCGGTGCGCGGCGTCAACGTCGACGCGGTGATGCGCACCCTGCTGGCGCGGGGGCTGATCACCGAAGCCGGCGCCGACTCGGATACGGGCGCCGTCAGTTTCGCGACAACCGAGTTGTTCCTCGAACGGCTCGGGTTGTCCTCGCTGACCGATCTGCCTGACATCGCCCCGTTGCTTCCCGATGTCGACGTCATCGACGATCTGACCGAGACGCTCAGCGAGGAACCGCGGTTTGCGAAGCTCGGTCTTCCACCCTCGCGTGACAAACAGCCGATGGCCTTCGACGTGGACAAAGACTGAGATGGCCGATCCCGAAGGTGTGCGGCTGCAGAAAATCTTGTCGCAGGCCGGAATCGCGTCGCGCCGTGTTGCGGAGCGAATGATCGTCGACGGGCGCGTCGATGTCGACGGCCGGGTGGTGACCGAACTCGGCACCAGGGTCGACCCCGACGTATCGGTGATCCGGGTCGACGGGGCGCGGGTGTTGCTCGACGACACCCTGGTTCATCTGGCGCTGAACAAGCCAAAGGGCATGCACTCGACGATGTCCGATGACCGCGGTCGGCCGTGCGTCGGAGATCTGGTCGAACACCGAGTCCGCGGTAACAAGAAGCTGTTTCACGTCGGACGCCTCGACGCCGACACCGAAGGGCTGATGTTGCTCACCAACGACGGCGAGTTGGCGCACCGCCTGATGCACCCGTCCTTCGAGGTGCCCAAGACGTATCTGGCGACGGTCGTTGGCACCGTGCCGCGCGGGATCGGCCGAAAGCTGCGCGACGGAATCGAGTTGGACGACGGACCAGCACGGGTGGACGACTTCGCGGTGGTCGATGCCGTGCCCGGCAAGACGATGGTGCGGTTGACACTGCACGAAGGGCGCAAGCGGATCGTCCGCCGGCTGCTCAAGCACGTCGGCTTCCCGGTTCAGGAACTTGTGCGCACCGATATCGGTGCGGTGTCGCTGGGGGACCAGCGGCCGGGAAGCATCCGCGTCCTGAGCCGCAAAGAAATCGGCGCCCTTTATATGGCGGTAGGCCTGTGAGTGATCAGGTGGTGATCGCGGTCGACGGTCCCGCGGGAACTGGAAAGTCCTCGGTGTCAAGGGGTTTGGCGCGCAGTCTCGATGCGCGATACCTCGATACCGGAGCGATGTATCGGATCGTCACGCTCGCAGTCCTGCGTGCAGGCGTTGATCTCGCAGACACCCCCGCCATTGAATCAGCCGCCACCGACGTTCCTCTCTCGGTCGGCTATGACCCCGACGAGGATCGCGCCTACCTTGACGCCGAGGATGTTTCGAGCGAGATCCGCGGCGACGCGGTGACCAAGGCGGTGTCTGCGGTGTCGGCAGTGCCTGCGGTTCGTGCTCGCCTCGTTGGACTGCAACGTGAACTGGCCGGGGGCCCAGGCAACGTCGTTGTTGAGGGCCGCGACATCGGTACGGTCGTCCTACCGGATGCGGATGTGAAGATCTTTCTGACGGCGTCCGCGGAGGAACGTGCGCGGCGGCGCAACGAGCAGAATGTTGCCGCCGGCCTCGGCAATGACTACGAAGCGGTGCTGGCCGATGTAAAACGTCGCGACCACCTGGATTCCACCCGTGCGGTGTCTCCGCTGCGTGCGGCCGACGATGCACTGGTGGTCGACACCAGCGACATGTCGGAGTCCGAGGTGATCACCCACCTCGTGGAGCTGGTCGAGCAACGTGCGGGTGCGCCGCGATGACAGACAGCGACGGCACATGGTCCGACGAAAGCGACTGGGAGCTAGGCGATTCAGCAGTCGGCGAGGATGTCGCTGTCGACGACTCGGGGCCGCCGCCGGTGGTCGCCGTCGTCGGGCGTCCGAACGTCGGTAAGTCCACGCTGGTGAACCGCATCCTCGGTCGTCGCGAGGCGGTGGTGCAGGATGTTCCCGGTGTCACCCGGGATCGCGTCTCCTACGACGCGAACTGGGTGGGCCGCCGGTTTCTCGTTCAGGACACCGGCGGCTGGGAACCCGACGCGAAGGGCCTGCAACAACTGGTCGCCGAGCAGGCGACCGTGGCGATGCGTACCGCCGACGCGATCATCCTCGTCGTCGACGCGGTGGTGGGCGCGACCGCACACGACGAGGCTGCGGCCCGGAACCTGCGCCGGTCGGGTAAACCCGTCTTCCTGGCGGCCAACAAAGTCGACACCGAGCGCGGAGAGGCAGACGCCAGCGCACTGTGGTCACTGGGGCTGGGGGAGCCCTACCCGGTCAGCGCCATGCACGGCCGCGGCGTGGCCGACCTGCTCGACCAGGTGATCGAGGCGCTCCCGGTGGTATCGGAAGTCGGCCCCAAAGCCGGCGGTCCACGGCGGGTAGCGCTGGTCGGCAAGCCCAACGTCGGCAAGAGCTCGCTGTTGAACAAGCTGGCGGGCGACGAGCGAGCCGTCGTGCACGATCAGGCGGGTACCACCGTTGACCCGGTGGACTCGATGATCGAATTGGGCGGCAAGACTTGGCGTTTCGTCGATACAGCAGGGCTGCGCAGAAAGGTCGGCCAGGCCAGCGGGCATGAGTTCTATGCATCCGTGCGCACCCACGGTGCGATTGACGCCGCGGAGGTCGTCATCGTGCTGATCGACGGGTCGCAGCCGCTGACCGAGCAGGATCAGCGGGTGCTGACGATGGTGATCGAAGCCGGCCGGGCGCTGGTGCTGGCGTTCAACAAGTGGGACCTCGTCGACGAGGGCCGACGCTATGACCTCGGCCGTGAGATCGAACGCGAGCTGGCGCAGGTGCAGTGGGCGCCGCGGGTGAACATCTCGGCCCTCACCGGTCGGGCCGTGCAGAAGCTGGTGCCCGCCCTGGAGACCTCGTTGAATTCGTGGGACAGCCGCATCTCGACCGGCAGGCTGAACACGTTCCTCAAGGAGATCGTCGCCGCGACGCCGCCGCCGGTGCGCGGGGGAAAGCAGCCCCGGATACTGTTCGCCACCCAGGCCACTACGCGGCCGCCGACCTTCGTGTTGTTCACCTCCGGTTTTCTGGAGGCGGGGTATCGCCGGTTCCTGGAGCGGCGACTCCGCGAGACCTTCGGGTTCGAGGGCAGCCCGATCCGCATCAACGTGCGGGTGCGCGAAAAGCGCGGAGCGAAGTCTCGCTGAGCGACTTTTGACCCTGCGCGCGCGCTCGATAGGTTGGTTCGGTGCCCGTCGTCGACATGATCCTGATCGCCTTCGCGGGCGTCGCGGCGGGAGCCATCAACACCCTCGTGGGTTCAGGCACGCTCGTGACGTTCCCCACCCTGGTGGCTCTGGGTTATCCACCGGTGGTCTCCACGATGTCGAATGCGATCGGCCTGGTCGCCGGAGGCATTTCGGGCACGTGGGGATACCGCAGGGAGCTCGGCGGCCAATGGCACCGGCTGCGCTGGCAGATGCCTGCGTCCTTCGTCGGCGCCCTGGTGGGCGCGTGGCTACTTCTGCACCTGCCCGAGAAGGTCTTCACGGAAGTCGTGCCGGTGCTGTTGATCGCCGCGCTGATCCTCGTCCTCGTCGGCCCGAGGATCCAGAACTGGGCGCGCAACCGGGCCGAAGCGGCAGGCCAGTCGGCTGAGCATGTTTCGCGGGGTCGCATGGTGGCCTTGGTGATCGGCACCTTCGCCGTCGGCATCTACGGCGGCTACTTCACCGCTGCGCAGGGCATCCTGCTGATGGGCGTGATGGGCGCGCTACTGCCCGAGGACATGCAGCGGATGAACGCCGCAAAGAACCTGCTCTCCCTGATCGTGAATGTCGTTGCGGCAGTGGCATACATACTTGTCGCGTTCGACCGGATCAGCTGGCCGGCGGCGGGATTGATCGCGCTCGGCTCGCTGGTGGGCGGATACCTCGGCGCACGCTACGGTCGCAGGCTGTCGCCGAATGCGCTGCGCGCGTTCATCATCGTCGTCGGTCTGATCGGGCTGTACCGCCTGGTGACGATCTAATCAGAAGCTGCGGCGAGCCGACTCCTGCTCGAGCACCTCGTCGAGATACTTGAGCCGTTCCATCGACGACACGGCGCGCTGAGTGCGGTTGTTCTTCGCCAAAAGTTCCCGGTGCCGGTGCACGAACGACCAGTAGCCCGCAGTGAAGGGGCAGGCGTCGTCGCCGAGTCGCTTCTTCGGGTCGTAGGCGCAGTCGCCGCAGTGGTCGCTCATCTTGTTGATGTAGGCGCCGCCCGAGGCGTACGGCTTGGTCGCCAGCTTGCCGCCGTCTGCATGCTGGCTCATCCCGACGACGTTGGTCGGCATCACCCAGTTGAAGCCGTCGACGTAGGCGGTGGCGAACCATTCCGTCAGCTCTGCGGGCTGATAGCCGCGCTGCAGCGCGTGGTTGCCGAGCACCATGAGTCGCTGGATGTGGTGGGTCCAGCCACGATCGCGCACGCCCATCAGCGCGTGGCGCAGGCATTCGGCCGTGACGGAGTCGGCGTCCAGCTCACGCCACCACTGCGGTAGTGCTGTGTGCGCGGCCAATTTGTTGTTGCGGTGGTAGCCAGGGCCGAAGTGCCAGTACAGGTGCCACATGTATTCGCGCCATCCGAGGATCTGCCGGATGAAGCCCTCGACCGCGGCGAGCGGGGCGCCGTTCTGCCGGTATGCGTCCTCGGCGGCCTCGACGGCGTCGAGCGGGTGCAGCACACCGAGGTTGAGGGGCACCGAAAGGAGCGAGTGTGACATCGCCCAGTCCTGACCCATGATCGCGTCCTCATAGCGGCCGAAGGTCGGCAGGCGGTGCTCGATGAAGCGGTCCAGTGCCCGGTTGGCTTCGGTAGGGGTGACAGCGAACAACCGTGGACCGTCGTTGCCCACGGCGAGAGGTAGCTCCATCCGGTCGAGGTCGTGACGGACCTTCTCATCGATGTCGTCTTCATGCGGCTGATAGGGCTTGGGAACGTCGAGCGTTGTCCGCTTTTTCGGTGGTGACTCCCGGTTCTCCTCGTCGTAGTTCCATCGGTTGCCGACCGGTCTGTCACCGTCCATCAGCACGTTGAAGCGCTTGCGCTGCTCGCGGTAAAAGTCCTCCATGCGGAAACGGGTGCGGTCGCCGGCCCACTCGCTGAAGTCCTTGCGCGGCAGCGCGAAGGTGGGCGTTGGCAGTACGTCGGCGACGAGCCCCTCCTCGCGCAGTCGGTAGACGAAGCGCTCCGCGGCGTGCGAGGTCGGTTCGTACACGAGCACGCGACGGCCGTACCGCTCGAGTGCGTCGGTGTAGGTCTCGGACTGAATCAAGGTGGACCGGTCACCCAGGTCGCGATCGGCGTGCCGCAGCGCGGACAGGATGAGGTGCAGCTTCTGGCGGTGGTAGGGCCGACGCCGCAGCGCCGAGGTGGCTTCGACGAGGAGCACCTCGCGCCGGGAGTGCTCGCCGCCATGTGTGGCCGGACCCAGCTGGTCGGCGAACAGCCACAGCGGGGTGTCGTCTCGTACGGTCACGACACAGGTGTACCCACTGGTTGCGGTTGGGATTGTGACATCACGCTGCGGTAGGCTCACGTGCTGCTGCCGGTCCCATTCGGCGGCACCGGGCTGTGGCGCAGTTTGGTAGCGCACTTGACTGGGGGTCAAGTGGTCGCAGGTTCAAATCCTGTCAGCCCGACAGAATCAGGTCTCTGACCTCGTAATACGTAATCTGCGCTAGTGCATTAATGTACGGCGAGTCCGCGATTGTCACAGGATGTCGG
>NZ_JAVHWK010000141.1:0-61869 GCF_032159775.1 Mycobacterium sp. | reverse complement strand
ATAAAGTTACGGCGGACATAGCGACAGGGAAACGCCCGGACCCATCCCGAACCCGGAAGCTAAGCCTGCCAGCGCCGATGATACTACCCAACCCGGGTGGAAAAGTAGGACACCGCCGAACACAACTTAGAATCACCCCCCACGCAATGTGGGGGGTGATTTTATTTGTGCCTCAATACAATTCAGTCGAAGAGCGTCGGAATAACCGGCTTGCGCATTTTCTCCAATGCGAGCAGCGCGCGTTTGCGATCCAATCCGCCGCCATATCCGGTCAGGCTGCCGTTCGCCCCGATCACCCGATGGCACGGCACGATGATGCCGACTGGGTTGTGGCCGTTGGCCAATCCGACCGCGCGCGATGCTGTCGGCGATCCGATCTGCGCCGCGATCTCTCCGTAAGACCGAGTCTCGCCGTAAGGAATCGTCAGCAGCGCTTGCCATACCGCGCGCTGAAACGTGGTGCCCACCAAGTCCAGTTCGAGATCGAAGTCGAAAAGCTCACCGGCAAAGTAGGACTCGAGCTGCTCGACGGCGACGGGAAATGCGGCGTCATCGGACGCCCAGCGGTCACGGCTCGGCTCATATGTCTGGTCGACCATGCGCAGATGCATCAGCCGACCATCGCGACCGGCAAGGGTCAACAGCCCGACCGGACTGTCGATGGATCGGAACTGAATGGTGGACATCACTTCTCCTTCGGCGGCCAGTGGTTCACCTCGTGGTCGAGGGCGGTCCATAGGTGTTGGGTGGCATAGGCCCTCCATGGCCGCCAGCGCGCGCTGTGCTCTGTGAGGGCCCGTGCTCCCTGCGGCAAACCGACCTGTCTGGCCGCCGCGAGAACGCCGAGGTCAGTGGCGGGGAAGGCGTCGGGGTCGCCCAATCCCCGCATCGCGATGACCTCCGAGGTCCACGGTCCGATCCCCGGCAATGCCAGTAGCTGCTGCCGGGCGAGGTTCCAATCGCAGCCGGCGTCCAGCACTACGTCGCCCTCGGCCAGTGCCTTGACCAGAGAAATCAACGACCGCTGGCGTGACTTGGGGAAGGCCAAGTGTGCCGGGTCGATCTCGGCGAGGTGCTCGACGGCCGGGAAGACATGAGTGAGGCCACCGCGCACGTCGGACAGTGATTGGCCGTACCGAGCCACGATGCGGGCGGCGTGGGTGCGGGCCGCCTTGACCGACACCTGCTGGCCCAGCACAACGCGGAGCGCCAACTCGGCTTCGTCGACGGTTCGCGGGATGCGCTGGCCGGGCGCCTTCGCCACCAGTGCGCTGAGATCCCGGTCCGCGCTCAGAGCGTCGACGACGGCCTCCGGGTCCGCGTCGAGGTCCAGCAGCCGCCGGCAGCGGGCAATCGCGGTGGCCAGGTCGCGGAAGTCGTCCAGCACCAGTGTGCACCGGACATGATCGGGTTCCGGTGCGAGACCGACGATTCCGTTCCCCGCGGGCAACCGAAGCGTCCGCCGATAGGCACCGTCGCGTACTTCCTCAACGCCCGGGACCGCGGACGCGGCGAGGTGTCCGAACAGACCCTCGTATGCGAACGGCGCGCGGACCGGCAGCCGCAGGGAAAGAGCGCCGGCGGACGGGGCCCCGCTGCGGCCGAACTTGGCCTTCGCGCGATGTCTCAACGCTGTGGGAGTCAGGTCGCAGACAGTGCGAACTGTGTCGTTGAACTGTCGAATGGACGAAAACCCAGCGGCGAACGCGACGTCGCCAAAGGGCAACTCGGTGGTCTCGATCAGCACGCGTGCCGTCTGTGTCCGCTGCGCACGCGCGAGCGCCAGCGGATTCGCGCCGACCTCAGCCTGCAGCATCCGCTCGAGCTGTCGGGTGGTGTAGCCGACGCGGGCGGCCAGGCCCGTCACGCCCTCGCGATCGACGGTGCCGTCGGCGACCAGCCGCATCGCCCTCGCCACCACGTCGCCGCGCACATTCCATTCCGGAGAGCCCGGTGAGGCGTCAGGGCGGCACCGCTTGCACGCCCGGAAGCCCGCGTCCTGGGCGGCAGCGGCCGTGGGGTAGAACTGCACGTTTCGAGCAAACGGCGGCCGGACAGGGCAACTGGGCCTGCAATAGATCCTCGTCGTCAGGACGGCGGTGACGAACCAGCCGTCGAACCGCGCATCCTTGGACTGAACAGCCCGGTAGCAGCGGTCGAAGTCTTCATGCACAACTACGACAATTACACGCCCTCACCGACATCACTGGCGGAAAACCGACATCGACGTCCTCGAGCGCTACCGACCAGGGCAGGCCCGCGACGGAGCAGGCACCACCGACGGCCGTGAAACGCCGGTTTGGCAGACTGGGTGCGTGGCTCAGATAACCCTTCGTGGAAACTCCATCAATACGGTCGGCGAATTGCCCCCCGTCGGCTCACAGGCGCCCGGCTTTTCGCTGACGGGCACCGACCTCGGCACCGTCAGCGACGACCAGTTCCGTGGGAAGCCCTTCCTGCTCAATATATTTCCGTCTGTCGACACCCCAGTGTGTGCGACCAGCGTTCGGAGCTTCAACGAGCGCGCCGCCGCGAGCGGACTCGCCGTGGTCTGCGTGTCCAAGGATCTGCCGTTCGCCCTGAACCGCTTCTGTGGCGCGGAGGGGATCGAGAACGTGGTCACGGCCTCGGCGTTCCGCGATGGTTTCGGCGACGACTACGGCGTCACTCTTGTCGACGGGCCGATGGCCGGTCTCCTCGCGCGGGCGGTCGTGGTGGTCGACGCGAACGGTGACGTGGTGTACTCCGAGCTGGTGCCGGAGATCGCGCAGGAACCTGATTATGAAGCGGCGGTTGTCGCGTCGAACCCCCTGACCGCCTAGATCAGCGTTGGGAGTCCAGCAGCGGTCAGGTCGTCGGGTGATGCTCCTGCGTCAGACCGGCACGGCAATTTGGGTGGGCTGATCGAGCCCGCGCAGCGACACCGTCTCACCCACAGACCAACGTGCGCCTTCTTTTTCGGAGGCATTGGCGACGGTGACTGACGACGCCAGCAGCCGGCTGGGTCTTTCCTTCGCCAAGTCGCATAGCCGCGAGGCTTCGTTCACCGGCTCACCGATCACCGTGTACTCGAACCGTTCCTTGGCGCCTACGTTGCCCGCAACCGCCTCACCGGCGGCCACGCCGATGGCGGCTTCGCACTCGGGAACCTCCTTGCGGATGCGCTCAGCCATCGCGCGCGCGGCGGCAAGCGCCTCGTCCTCGGGATGATCGAGGTGGATCGGTGCCCCGAACACGGCAAGAGCCGCGTCGCCCTCGAACTTGTTGACGAACCCGTGGTGCCGGTCCACCTCCTCGACAATCACGGCGAAGAAGCGGTTCAGTAACGTGACCACCTCGGTGGCGGGCCGCCCCGACACCAACTGTGTCGAGCCGATCAGGTCGACGAAAATCACTGCAACTTGGCGTTCTTCGCCGCCGAGTTTGGGGCGGTCGCGTTCTGCCGCGGCGGCCACCTCTCGCCCGACGTGGCGGCCGAACAGGTCACGCACGCGTTCGCGTTCGCGGAGGCCGGCGACCATCGAGTTGAAGCCGCGCTGTAGCTCTCCCAACTCCGTGCCGTCGAAAACGACGACATTGCAATCGAAATCGCCATCCTCGACGTGCTTGAGTGCCGCCCGTACCACCCGCACGGGCGTCGCGGTCAGCCACGACAACAGCCACATCAGCACGGAGCCGAAGATGAGAGTCGCGGCCGCGATACTCAGTACCGCGTAAGCGAGTTGGGTTTCGGTGAGGTTCTGCAGTGACAGCGCGAACACGGCGGTGACGGCGATCCCGAGTACCGGTACGCCGGAGCCGAGCAGCCACACCAGCATCGTCCTGCCCATGACCCCGTCGAGTAGCCGATTCGGAGGCGGGCCTGCTTCCAATGCCTGCGCGGCGACGGGACGAAGCGCGAACTCGGTGATCATGTAACAGCCGGTGGCTACCAGAACGCCGGGAAAGCTGACCGCGAACAGGAATCGAGGGATGAAGTCGGTGTTCTGCAGGCCGTAGAGGACGGTCAACAGCGCCGTACCCACACCCCAGAGAAGCAGCACCATCCGTGCCACCCGCCACGGCGCCTTGAACGTGTTGCGGTGATCGTCGCGATTCGGGATGCGTTCCTCGATCGACCATCGCAGCGAATTCACGATCCTCCGGGTGACCCAGAACGTGCCGAGGCCGAGCGCCAGACAGATGTAGGCGGGGGCGACGGCGAACGTCAGCCAGAGGGGGACGTCGGAGAAGACGCTCGGCACCGGAAAGGCGAACGCGACCAACGTCGTTGTGACGATGATGCCGAGCAGATTGGTGAACAGGATGAAGAACGTCAGGATGATCTGGATCCGCACCCGCCTGCGGGACTGACTTTCGGTCTCCTTGCCCAGTAGCCAGGATCCGTAGTCGGGCGTTGTGGCGAGCCGACCACTTTGCCGGGTCACGGTCTCCAGGACCCGTCCCAGCCGGTGCGCGACGCCCTTTTTCGAGTTCATCCCGTGTCAGCTTAATTTGCCGGTGTTGTGGTCCTAAGGTTGACCGGTGCGTCTCGTCATCGCCCAGTGCACCGTCGACTACGTCGGACGCCTGACCGCCCATCTGCCGTCTGCCCGCCGGCTCCTGCTGATCAAGGCCGATGGCTCGGTCAGCGTGCACGCCGATGACCGCGCGTATAAGCCGCTGAACTGGATGAGCCCGCCCTGTTGGCTGACCGAGGAGTCCGATGGCCCGCTGCCGGTGTGGGTGGTGGAGAACAAGGCCGGTGAGCAGTTGCGCATCTCCGTTGAGGAGATCGAGCACGACTCGAGCCATGAGCTCGGGGTGGACCCCGGCTTGGTCAAGGACGGCGTCGAGGCGCACCTGCAGGCGCTGTTGGCCGAGCACGTCGAGCTGCTCGGTGCCGGCTACACGCTGGTGCGCCGGGAGTACATGACGCCCATCGGGCCGGTCGACCTGCTGTGCCGCGACCAGGCGGGCCGCTCGGTGGCGGTCGAGATCAAGCGGCGCGGCGAGATCGACGGCGTCGAGCAGCTCACCCGCTACCTGGAACTGCTCAACCGAGACACCGTGCTCGCACCTGTCAGCGGTGTGTTCGCCGCACAGCAGATCAAGCCGCAGGCGCGAACCTTGGCCACCGACCGTGGGATCCGTTGTCTGACTTTGGACTACGACCAGATGCGAGGGATGGACAGCTCGGAGTTCCGGCTGTTCTGACGCCTACACTCGTCAGTGTGGCCAGGCGTCGAGCAGGTCGCCGGCAGCCGTCGCGAGCACCGTTGCCGGCATCTCGTCGTGTCGAGACCGGCCCCGACGGTTATGACTACGAGGTCAGGCCCGTCGCGTCGTCTCGGGCCGCCAAGACCTATCGATGCCCGGGCTGCGATCACGAGATCCGGCGTGGCACAGCTCATCTCGTGGTGTGGCGGGCCGGCCTCGGCGAACACGCGGTAGAGGACCGCAGGCATTGGCACACACCGTGCTGGCAGAACCGCGCGACGCGCAGCCCCACGCGGAAGTGGTCGTGAGTCTTAGTGATCGCTTGCGGGCTGGACGAGCTCGATCAGCACACCGCCGGCGTCCTTGGGATGGATGAAGTTGATCCGCGAATCCGCGGTGCCGCGACGCGGGGCGTCGTAAAGCAGCCGCACACCGTCTTCGCGCAACCGCTCGGTCAGCGCGTCGATGTCGCTGACCCGGTAGGCCAGCTGCTGCAGGCCGGGACCGCGCTTGTCGAGGAACTTGGCGATCGTCGATGTCTCGTCGAGCGGAGCCATCAGCTGAATCTGGGCACTACCGACCGGGGCGCCGCGCACCGACAGCATCGCCTCGCGAACGCCCTGCTCCTCGTTGACCTCTTCGTGCAGGACGATCATGCCGAGGCGGTCGTGGTACCACTTGATCGTGGCGTCCAGGTCGGCGACCGCAATGCCTACATGGTCGATTGCTGTCACCAGGGCGCTTGCCAGCACGGGGCGGGCATCAACTTGCTCGGTGGACATAACGTAACGGTAACCTGGCGGGGAAGATCGCGCCTGTGCGATGTCCCGAATGGGCTGTTCTTGATCGTTTCTGGAGGTAAGCATGACGACGTCCGTGATCGTTGCTGGAGCACGTACTCCGGTCGGCAAACTGATGGGCTCCCTGAAGGATTTCTCGGGCAGCGATCTGGGTGCGATCGCCATTGCCGGTGCGCTGGAGAAGGCCGGAGTGCCCGCGTCGGCCGTCGAGTACGTGATCATGGGCCAGGTGCTGACCGCGGGTGCCGGTCAGATGCCGGCCCGGCAGGCCGCCGTCTCCGCGGGGATCGGCTGGGATGTGCCCGCACTCACCATCAACAAAATGTGCCTGTCCGGGATCGACGCCATCGCGCTCGCCGACCAGCTCATCCGCGCCGGTGAGTTCGATGTCGTCGTCGCAGGCGGGCAGGAGTCCATGACGCAGGCGCCCCATCTGCTGATGAACAGCCGGTCGGGCTACAAGTACGGCGACGTCACAGCCCTCGACCACATGGCTTACGACGGTCTGCACGACGTGTTCACCGACCAGCCGATGGGGGCGCTGACCGAGCAGCGCAACGACCAGGACAAGTTCACCCGCCTCGAGCAGGACGAGTACGCCGCCAGTTCGCACCAAAAGGCCGCTGCCGCATGGAAAGACGGTGTCTACGCCGACGAGGTCGTGCCGGTGAAGATCCCGCAGCGCAAGGGCGACCCGCTGGAGGTCACCGAGGACGAGGGCATCCGGGCCAACACCACCTCGGAGTCGCTGTCCGGTCTGAAGCCGGCATTCCGCAAGGACGGCACGATCACCGCGGGCTCGGCGTCGCAGATCTCCGACGGTGCCGCCGCCGTGGTTGTGATGAACAAGTCCAAGGCCGAGGAGCTCGGGCTGAGCTGGCTGGTGGAGATCGGCGCACACGGGGTGGTCGCAGGCCCCGATTCCACCCTCCAATCACAGCCCGCCAACGCCATCAAGAAGGCGATCGCCCGCGAAGGCATCACAGTTGACCAGCTCGACGTCGTCGAGATCAACGAGGCGTTCGCCGCGGTCGCACTGGCGTCGGTGAAGGAGCTCGGTATCGACCCCGACAAGGTGAACGTCGACGGCGGCGCGATCGCCATCGGGCATCCGATCGGCATGTCGGGAGCGCGCATCACCTTGCATGTGGCCCTTGAGCTGGCGCGACGCGGCTCCGGCTACGGCGTTGCGGCTCTCTGCGGCGCAGGCGGTCAGGGTGACGCGCTGATCCTCCGGGCAGACTAGCGTCTACGACGCATTGTAGTAATTCGCCTCCACCTCGGGCACAATGGCGCTTATGACAAGCGCTTTTGATCTCCGTACCCGGGCCGGCTGGTTTCGCCTGATCGCCATGGCCGAGGCGGTCAGCTGGGCCGGCTTGCTGATCGGGATGTACTTCAAGTACCTGGGCACGCCGCGAACCGAGATCGGCGTGAAGGTCTTCGGCATGGTTCACGGGCTCGTCTTCATCGCCTTCTTGGTGGCCGGTCTTCTGGTGGGGATGGCCGTCAGGTGGACGCTCGGCACATGGTTGCTGGCGTTGCTGGCGAGCATCGTGCCGCTGTGCAGTGTGATCTTCCTCATATGGGCCGATCGGACCGGCCGGATGGGTGCTGCCAGCGCCTACGCGGGGGTGCCGCAACCAGGCCGATCGGTACCCGAAACAACGTGACAGACTTGAGGGCGTGACACGTTCCCGTCCCCCTGTCGGACCAGGACCCTCCATCGCCGGCGCGGTCGACCTTTCCGCTCTCAAGCAACGCCCAGCCCCTGCGGGATCGCCAGGGCAAGACTCAGGCTCGCCCGCGGGTGTGGAGATCACCGAGGCAAATTTCGAGGCCGAGGTCCTTCTCAAGTCCAACGAGGTTCCGGTCGTCGTGGTGCTGTGGTCGCCACGAAGCGATGCGAGTGTGCAGCTGGGCGATGCGCTTGCGAGCCTCGCCGCCGCCGACGCGGGCAAGTGGTCGCTGGCCAACGTGAACGTCGACACGACGCCGCGGGTCGCTCAAATCTTCGGTGTCCAGGCGGTGCCGACGGTGGTGGCGTTGGCCGCGGGACAACCGTTGTCGAGTTTTCAGGGGCCGCAACCGCCCGACCAGTTGCGCGGGTGGATCGACTCGCTGCTTGACGCTACCGCCGGAAAGCTCAGTGGCGCAGGCGCAGTCGAGGGCGACGAGCCCGAGAAGGTCGACCCGGAACTGGCGCAGGCACGGTCGCATCTGGACGCCGGCGACTTCGACGCCGCGCTCAGCGCCTACCAGAAGATCCTTGACGCCAACCCCGTTCACGAAGAGGCCAAAGGCGCCGTGCGTCAGATCGCGTTCCTCGCACGTGCATCCGCACTGTCACCGGAAGCCATTGCTCGCGCCGACGCCGCGCCTGACGACATCGAGGCCGCACTGGCCGCCGCGGACGTCGAGATCCTCGCGCAGAACGTGAAGGCTGCGTTCGACCGTTTGATCGGGTTGGTTCGGCGCACAGCCGGCGACGAGCGGGCGACGGTTCGTACGCGACTGGTCGAGCTCTTCGATTTGTTCGACCCGGCCGATCCGGACGTCATCGCGGGCCGGCGCAACCTCGCCAACGCGCTGTACTGACTTCAGGCAGGCTCGAACCACAGCGCGGCCAGCGGCGGCAGCACCATCAACGCCGATGCCGGGCGGCCATGCCACGGCTCCTCGGTCGCCTCGACGGCACCCATGTTGCCGATGCCCGACCCGTTGTAGATGTCGGCGTCGGTGTTGAGTACCTCTCGCCAGGTTCCCGTGTGCGGCAGGCCGAGTCGATAGCGCGAGTGCTCTGACCCGGAGAAGTTGAACACGCACGCGAGAATCGATCCGTCGTCGCCGAAGCGCAGGAAGCTCAGCACATTGTTGGCGGAGTCATTCGCGTCGATCCATGAATAGCCTTCGGGGCGCGTGTCTTGCGACCACAGCGCCCGTCGGGTCCGATACAGGGCGTTGGCATCGCGCATCATGGTCTGGATGCCGTTCGAGAAGCTGTTCTCATCCAGCTGATACCAGTCGAGCCCACGTTCCTCGGACCACTCCGCACGCTGGCCGAACTCCTGGCCCATGAACAACAGCTGCTTACCCGGATGGGCCCACTGGTAGGCGATCAGGTTGCGCAAGCCGGCCGCCTTGGCGTGGTCGCCGCCCGGCATCCTGCCCCACAGCGTGCCCTTGCCGTGCACGACCTCGTCGTGGCTGATCGGCAACACGTAGTTCTCGCTGTAGGCGTACAGCATCGAGAAGGTGATTTCACCGTGGTGGTAGGTCCGGTGAATCGGGTCGCGCTTGATGAACTCGAGCGTGTCGTTCATCCAGCCCATGTTCCACTTCATCGAGAAGCCCAGACCGCCAAGGTTCGTCGGCCGTGTCACTCCGGGCCACGACGTCGACTCCTCGGCGATCGTCACGATGCCCGGCGCCAGCTTGTGCACCGTTGCGTTCATCTCCTGCAGGAACTGGACCGCCTCGAGGTTCTCGCGGCCGCCGTAGATGTTCGGAGTCCAGCCGTCCGCCGGTCGCGAGTAGTCGAGGTAGAGCATCGAGGCCACCGCGTCGACGCGCAGACCGTCGATGTGGTACTCCTGAAGCCAGTACAGAGCGTTGGCCACCAGGAAGTTGCGCACCTCCGCACGCCCGAAGTCGAAAACGTAAGTGCCCCAGTCGAGCTGCTCGCCGCGACGCGGGTCCGAGTGCTCGTACAGTGGCGTGCCGTCGAAGCGACCCAACGCCCACGCGTCCTTGGGGAAGTGTGCGGGCACCCAGTCCATGATCACACCGATGCCTGCCTGGTGCAGTGTGTCGACCAGGTGGCGGAACTCATCAGGCGTCCCAAGTCGCGACGTCGGAGCGTAGTACGACGTCACCTGGTAGCCCCACGATCCGCCGAACGGGTGTTCTGCGACCGGCATCAACTCGACATGCGTGAAGCCCTGCGACACAACGTATTCCGTCAACTCTTCGGCGAGCTGGCGGTAATTGAGGCCCGGCCGCCACGACATCAGGTGCACCTCGTAGGTGCTCATCGGCTCGAACACCGGATTGACTTCTGCGCGACGGGTCATCCACTCGGCGTCCGTCCACGTGTAATCGCTCTTGGTCACCCGAGAAGCCGTCTGCGGTGGCACTTCGGTGGCGAATGCCATCGGATCGGCACGGTCGGTGACCGAGCCGTCGGCGCCGTGCACGCGGAACTTGTAGTAGCCGTCAACGGGGAAGTCGGGCCAGAACAGTTCCCACACGCCGGTCGAGCCGAGCACACGCATCGGCGCCTCGTCGCCGTCCCAATGGTTGAACTCACCGATCAGGCTGACGCCCTTGGCGTTTGGTGCCCATACGGCGAACGAGACACCTTCGACGATTCCGTCGGCTGTCCGGAAGCTGCGCGGATGGGCGCCAACGATGTCCCATAGCCGTTCGTGGCGACCCTCGGAGAACAGATGGAGGTCGAGCTCCCCGAGCGTGGGCAGGAACCGGTAGGGGTCGGCGATGGTGTGCGGCGACTCTGCACCGGCTTCGTAGCTCACCTGCAGGCGGTAGTCGATGAGGTCGGTGAAGGGCACTGCGACCGCGAACAGGCCCGAATCGATGTGGGAGAACACATATCGTTGGTCACCGATCACCGCCGCGACCTCGACGGCATGGGGCCGATAGGCGCGGATGACCGAGTGATCGCCGTATTCGTGCGCACCCAAAATCGAATGCGGGTTGTGGTGTTCGCCGGCGACCAGCCGGTTCAGGTCTGCCGGATCCGGCCGCAAGTTCGGGCTGGTCAGTCGATTGGTCCGTGTCATCTTTTTACGTCACTTCCCTCTTTCCCTGCTGAGCAGGGCTGGTCGTTGTTCGGCTGGTATTCGAGGCATGTTCAGCACGTGGGCAACCGCCCTGGCCGGCTCGAGACGAACGTAGTTCGACTGTCCCCACTGATATTCCTCGCCGGTGATCTCGTCACGCACCCAGAATCGGTCATACGGCTCCATCGCCAGCGCACCCATGTCCAACCAGAGGGTGCCCTCTTCGGGCCCGTACGGGTTCAACGTGACGACCACGAGCACCGCGTCGCCGGTCACCGGATCGAACTTGCTGTAGGCCAGCAGCGCATCATTGTCGACATGGTGAAACTTCAGTGTCCGTAGTTGAGCCAGGGCGGGGTGCACGTGGCGAATCTCGTTGAGCCGGCTCAAGAACGGCTCCAGTGACTCGCCCCTGGCCAACGCGGCCTCGAAATCACGGGGGCGCAACTCGTACTTCTCGGAGTCCAGGTATTCCTCGCTGCCCTCACGCACAGCGCGGTGTTCGAACAGTTCGAAACCGGAGTAGACGCCCCATGCCGGACTGAACGTGGATGCCAATACGGCTCGGATGGCGAACATGCCCGGACCGCCGTACTGAAGGCTTTCATGCAGGATGTCTGGCGTATTGACGAAGAGGTTCGGCCGGGCATAGTCGGCGTGCTCGACGATCTGCTCCCCGAATTCCGTCAGCTCCCACTTCGCGGTGCGCCACGTGAAGTAGCTGTAGGACTGAGTGAAACCGAGTTTGGCCAGTCCGTACAGCCGGGCGGGCCTGGTGAATGCCTCCGCGAGAAACAGCACATCGGGATCGGTTGCCTTCACCTGTCCGATCAGCCACGCCCAGAAGTTGGGCGGCTTGGTGTGCGGGTTGTCGACGCGAAAGATCTTGACGCCGTGGCTGATCCAGTGCCGCACCACGCGCAGCACCTCGTTGTAGATGCCCGCGGGGTCGTTGTCGAAGTTGATCGGGTAGATGTCCTGGTACTTCTTCGGCGGGTTCTCGGCATAAGCGATGGTGCCGTCGGGCAGCACCGTGAACCATTCCGGATGCTCCTTGGCCCACGGATGATCTGGCGCGGCCTGAAGCGCCAGATCCAACGCCACCTCCAGGTTCTGATCGCGCGCCGCGGCGACGAAGTCGTCGAAGTCGTCGATGGTGCCCAGCTCGGGATGTATCGCGTCGTGTCCGCCCTCTTTGCTGCCGATAGCCCAAGGTGACCCGACGTCCTTGGGTCCGGCGGTGACCGAGTTGTTGGGCCCCTTGCGGTGCACCTTGCCGATCGGGTGGACGGGCGGCAAGTACACGACGTCGAAGCCCATCTTGGCGATCCGCGGCAGCGCCTTCGCCGCGGTGGCGAATGTGCCGTGCACCGGCTTGCCCTTCTCGTCCACGCCGCCGGTGGAACGCGGGAAGATCTCGTACCAGGCGCTGAAGCGCGCCTCGGGCCGATCCACCCAGACGCCGTACTGATCGCCGCGGGTGATCTGGTCGCGCAGCGGATACTGCGCAAGTAGCTCGCCGACCTCCCTGGACAGCGCCGCGCCCGCGCGGGTGAATGGGTCACCCGGCTTGCGCAGCATCTCCGCGGCTTCGATCAGCGGATCCCGCAGCGCGCGCGGCATGCCGGTGGCCGCCCTCTCGAGCAGCCGGGCGCCGACGATGAGGTCGTTGGACAGCTCGCTCTCGCTTTGACCCGCATCGAGTTTGGCGGTGACTGCCCGCCGCCAGGTCGCGATCGGGTCGCCCCAGCCGTCCACCCGGAACGTCCAGAGTCCAACCCGATCGGGGCAGAACTGGCCGTGAAGAACATCGGGCGTCTGACCCGCCCACATCGGGATCGCCTGCGGCTTTACCTTGGACCCCGGCGTGACCACCGTCTGGATCGGCACGGGCTTTGCGGGCTTGTCCAGGACAGGTCCGCCGGCGAGCTGCGGATAGTCCGTTCCGTGGAAGCGCACCACCAGGGTCGCCGAGACGGCGTCGTGCCCCTCGCGCCACACCGTGGCCCGCACCGGCACTACTTCGCCGACGACGGCCTTGGCGGGATAGCGCCCTGCAGACACCACAGGTGCGACGTCATCGATCCCGATCCGACCGGCCACCTACCCACTCCTTCATGGCGCGGCCTGCGATAGGGCCGCTGTCGTCTGGATTTCGTTTACAGCCTCGTCGCGCCCTATACCCACCGTAGTGTCCGGCCCAACCCCATGCGCGTGAACGATCACGCCGACGGTCCGGCCGTCTGTTCAATTCCTGCGAACGCTCATCACTGCACATGCGCAGATCATCAGTAAGGTTGGGTCGCGTGAAAGCCCTCCGCCGTTTCACGGTCCGCGCGCATCTTCCCGAGCGACTCGTCGCGCTGGAGCGGCTGTCCGTCAACCTTCGCTGGTCCTGGGACAAACCGACTCAAGACCTTTTCGCGGCGATCGATCCGGCGTTGTGGCCGCAGGTCGGCTGCGATCCGGTGGCCCTGCTCGGCCAGGTCAGACCGAAACGCCTGGACGAGCTCGCCGCCGACGAGTCATTCGTGGGCCGGCTGGACCAGATCGCCGCACAGCTCGATGACTACCTGGCTCGCCCGCTCTGGTATCAGGAACGCGCAGCCGACGGAGTCCAGTTGCCGAACGGCATCGCATACTTCTCGATGGAGTTCGGTGTCGCAGAGGTGCTGCCCAACTACTCGGGCGGCCTGGGGATCCTCGCAGGCGACCACCTGAAGTCGGCATCCGACCTGGGGCTGCCACTGATTGCGGTGGGTCTGTACTACCGCTCCGGTTACTTCCGGCAGTCGCTGACCGCCGACGGCTGGCAGCGGGAGAACTACCCGTCGCTGGATCCACAGGGCCTGCCGCTGCGGTTGCTCACCAACAACGAGAATGACCCGGTGCTGGTGGAACTGGCCATGCCCGACTCGGCCCAGCTGCGGGCCAGGGTGTGGGTCGCCCAGGTCGGTCGAATCCCGTTGCTAATGCTGGACTCCGATATCCCGGAGAACGAGCACGATCTGCGTGGCGTCACCGACCGGCTGTACGGCGGTGACCAGGAGCACCGGATCAAGCAGGAGATCCTGGCCGGTATCGGCGGCGTGCGGGCGATCCGTGCATTCACCGAGATCGAGAACCTGCCGACGCCCGAGGTGTTCCACATGAACGAGGGCCACGCGGGCTTCCTCGGTGTCGAGCGGATTCGCGAGCTGATCGATTCCGGGCTCGACTTCGACACTGCGCTGACCGTCGTGCGGTCGTCCACGGTCTTCACGACGCACACCCCTGTCGCCGCCGGTATCGACCGGTTCCCGGTGGAGATGGTGAAGCGCTACTTCGGCACCGGCGAAGGCGGCCCGGCGGGTGCCACGTCACGGCTGCTGCCCGGCGTCTCGCTGGATCGGGTGATCGCGTTCGGAGCCGAGGACGACCCGTCGAAGTTCAACATGGCCCACATGGGTCTGCGTCTCGCGCAGCGGGCGAACGGCGTCTCGCTTCTGCACGGTCGGGTCAGCAGGGAGATGTTCAACGAACTGTGGCCCGGCTTCGACCCGTCGGAAGTGCCGATCGGCTCGATCACCAACGGTGTGCACGCGCCGACCTGGGCGGCGCCGCAATGGCTGGAGCTTAGCCGGGAGCTATCCGGTGGCGACCTGCCGAGCGCCCCAGCGGTGTGGGAGCCCGCGCTCTGGGAACGGCTGCAGCAGGTCGACCCGGGACATTTGTGGTGGATTCGATCTCAGTTGCGGGAGCAGTTGGTCAACGACGTCCGGGTTCGGCTGCGACGGTCCTGGCTCGAGCGCGGCGCATCCGATGCCGAACTAGGCTGGATCGCAACCGCTTTCGATCCGAATGTGCTGACAATTGGTTTCGCGAGGCGAGTGCCGACGTACAAGCGGCTGACGCTGATGCTGCGCGACCAGGACCGGCTCGAGAAGCTGCTGCTTGACGAGAAGCGGCCCGTGCAACTGATCGTGGCGGGCAAATCGCATCCCGCCGACGAGGGCGGCAAGGCGCTGATCCAGCAGGTGGTGCGGTTCGCCGACCGGCCCGAGGTACGACACCGCATCGCGTTCCTGCCCGACTACGACATGTCGATGGCCCGCCAGCTGTACTACGGCTGCGACGTCTGGTTGAACAATCCCTTGCGTCCGCTCGAGGCATGTGGCACGTCGGGAATGAAGAGCGCGCTCAACGGCGGGCTGAACCTGTCCATCCGCGACGGCTGGTGGGATGAGTGGTACGACGGCGAAAACGGTTGGGAGATACCGACTGCCGATGGGCTGGCCGACGAGAGTCGGCGCGACGACCTGGAGGCCGCGGCTCTCTACAGCCTGGTCGAACGATCGGTGGCGCCCAAGTTCTATGACCGCGACGACCGCGGCGTCCCCATGCGCTGGGTCGAAATGGTCCGGCACACGCTGGAGGTGCTCGGGCCGAAGGTGCTGGCATCGCGAATGGTGCGCGATTACACCGAGAAGTACTACGCGCCCGCCGCGCAGTCACTGCGCAGAACCGTCGAGCCCCGCGAGGACGGCGGCGTACCTTTCGGTGCCGCTTGGGATCTGGCCGCCTACCGGCAGCGTGCGCACGAGGCGTGGCCGAAGATCCAGATCACCGACGTGGACAGCACCGGGTTGCCGGACACGCCGCTTCTCGGGAGCGAGCTGACACTCTCGGCGACCGTGCAGCTGGCAGGTCTGCGTCCCGACGAGGTTTCCGTCCAGGCGGTGCTCGGTCGGGTCGACACCGCCGACGGGTTGATCGATCCGGTGACCGTGCCGATGCCGCACACCGAAACCGCCGACGGCGGCAACGAGATCTTCTCGACGACGACGCCGCTGCCGGTTGCCGGTCCCGTCGGCTATACGGTGCGCGTCCTGCCACACCATCCGCTGCTGGCCTCCGACACCGAGCTCGGACTGGTGACACTCGCCTGACATTGCACCGATTCGTCTGACTTCGGGTCGACCGGCTTCACGGTCGATGTAAGTTCCGGTGATGTTTCGTTGCGCTCCGTTGTTGGCCACCTGGGTGATGGCGTCCGCATTGATCGTGCCGATCGCATCGGCCGACCCGGAGACCGAGCCCGTTGTCGACACGGCGGAAACGGCGCCTGCGCCACCAGAGGGTGCGCTGCCGGACGGTGCACCGCCACCCGAGCCGCCCCCCGTGGAACTCGTCGAATCGTCGCCACCTGCCACCAGCAAGTCGCCCGACGGCTGGACGCTGACCGTGTCGGCCAAGGACGAGACGCAACGGGTGATTCAGCCCTTGACCACGGCGATCTCCACCCGCGAATACGAGGTCGGCGGTCTGTTCAACGCCAAGATGGAGGGTCCCGACGAGGCCGACCCGCCGGAAGGCACGTTCGAAGTCGGCTACCAGATCGGCTGCGGGATCGACATGAGCACCAGCAATGGTGTCGTGATGAGCGGCAGCCTCGGCCTGACGCCCGGCCTGGGTGTCGCGGGTCTCGGCACGGGCGGACTCACCGGCATTCCGACGTTTCTGACGCCGATCAGTGGATCACTCGCGGTGGCGCTCAAACCGGGGATCATCAACGTCGTCCCGGTCAGCAAGAAGGAATTCAAGGGCGCGCAGCCCTGGATTCAGATAACGGGCTTTCGGGTCAAGATCGATGGATGCGTCGGCGAATCCTTCATCCGGTCGTATGCGTTCCTGACCCGGTCCACCGACGTCTCCGACGCGATCCTCGGCTACTACGGCGTCACCAAGAAGGTTTAGTGATTTCGGCGCGCTTATCGACGCTGAGCGCACGTGAGCGCGCCGAAATCGCTATTACGGGAAGCGCTTGAAGCAGCGGTCCGCATCGCCGAGCACGCCGATGCGGAACGCGTCCATCCGGGAGAAGCCGGCAGGCACCGTCTCGCCGTTGACGTCGCTGGCGGCCAACCCGTTGGTCAGCAGACCGGAGATGGCCTCGTCGAGGTCGCCGGCGGTCAACGCCACGGTGTTGCCGTCCGCCGTGGTGACGGCCTCGGTCATCTTCGTCGTCGCGACCCCGGTCAGGCATGCGGTGCGTAGCGCGGCCTCCGCACTGTCCAGCGCCATCCCACCGCGTTCGTGCTGCAGGGCCAGCATGTATCGGGAGACGAGGACCGAGTACGCCGTGTTGTCCCCGGACACCACACCGCCGTCCCTGCTGGGACCCGATGGCGTGCCAAGCGTTTTCAGTTCTCGTACGTCGACAGCGATCGTGTTGGTGCTCGGGCAGAACGAGGCCGGCGGACTGGGCCGCGCGTCCGGGCAGTCGGTCGCCGAATCCGCGTCGAGGCTGAGTTCGGGTGGGCTGGCCGGTGAGAACAGCGTCCCGAGCGCCTCGACGATCGACTTCACCGACTCCTCACTGACCGGCCATTCGCCGGTCTGATCCCCTTGCAGCTCAACCGGCAGATCGCCGCGACGTTGAGCGATCTCCTTCTCATCGATCGCCGCGCACGAGGAAGCGCCGTCGGTGAAGCCGAACTGGAAGGCGCTGATCCGCTCGAACGCCGAGCCGTGCTCATTGTCGCCGGGGAGGTACTCGTTTCCGCTCAGCAATGGGTCGCTGAACGAAATCATCGCCGCCAGTACGTTGTTCAGCCCTTCGCCGGTGCTCAGGGTGAAGCGGGGGGAGTTGTCCTCGGCCACCCAGCGCATGTATGCGCCTGCAAAACAGTCGGCTTGCTGCTCGGCCACCAGCGTTGGGGCGTCCGTCTTCTTGAGCTTGGCCTGGCGCTGAATCGCGTGCCCGTACTCGTGGGCCAGCACATTGGTGACGGCGATGTCACCGAAGTTGTCCTTCAACTCGGGTAATAGCTGCCCGCGGTCCCACCCGATGGTGTGGTCCAGGAAGCAATAACCGGCGTTGTCCAGGCCGTAGGTGTCCAGCCCGCAGAACTCTCGACTGTCGTATCCGTTCGCATCCCAGGAGATCAGCTCCTTGACGGGGGTGAAGTCCTTGTCGAACGTCTCGGGGTAGGCAGTCTCCCAGAAGTCCTCGATGTCACTGATCGACGATGCGGCGAGGTCGTCGATCTCGCCGCCGTCGCTGTCCTCGACCTCGCGGGACGGTCGCTCGGGGACGGGCCGCAGCCCCGTCGGCCCGTCGACGGCGGGCATGCCTGCCACTTTGAACGGATCGTCGAAGACAGAGACCGCCGTACCCGTCACCGTTGTCGAGCAGGACGCGATCAACAGCGCTGCGCAGACGGCGAGCACCGCGCCGGTGCCGGATCGTCGGCTCATTGGCGTCACGATAGTGCGGCGTTGGCGGTGTGGAGGCGTTCCAACGCCTGCCGGACCCGGACCGGGTCCGTGGTCGCCCAGAACGGCGGTAGCGACGCGCGCAGATAGCCGCCGTAGCGCGCGGTGGCCATCCGCGAGTCCAGCACCGCCACCACCCCGCGGTCTTCGGTGCGCCGTAACAGTCGGCCCGCGCCCTGGGCGAGCAGCAGCGCGGCGTGGCTGGCCGCGACCGCCATGAATCCGTTGCCACCCCGGGCGGCCACCGCCCGCTGGCGCGCGGACAGCAGCGGATCGTCGGGGCGCGGGAACGGAATGCGGTCGATCAGCACCAGCGACAGCGACGGACCGGGCACGTCGACGCCCTGCCACAGCGACAGCGTGCCGAACAGCGACGTCGACGGGTCGTCGGCGAACTGCTTCACCAGTGCCGACGTAGTGTCGTCGCCCTGGCACAGCACCGGCGTTGACAGTCGTTCGCGCATCACTTCGGCGGCGGCCCGCGCGGCCCGCATCGAGGAGAAAAGGCCCAGTGTGCGACCGCCCGCGGCGTCGATGAGCGTCTCGATCTCCGTGAGCTGCTCGGCGGAGCCGGTGCCGTCGCGTCCCGGTGCCGGTAAATGCGCTGCGACGTAGAGGATTCCGGACTTGGCGTGCTCGAACGGAGAGCCGACGTCGATGCCACGCCACTGCTGCGGTTTGTCGTCCGCGCTCGTCAAACCCCATGCCGCGGCCATCGCGTCGAAGGACCCGCCGACGGTCAGCGTGGCCGACGTCAGCACCGCGGTGGACTGTTCGAACAGCCTGCCGCGCAACAGACCTGCCACCGACAGCGGCGCCACCCGCATCACGGCGCGGATCGATCCGCGGTTGTCCTCGTGGTCGAGCCACACCACGTCGTCACGGTTCGGGATCTCGGGAACGAAGGACGCCACTATGCGCGTCGCGGTGTCGCTGATGTCCGACAGCACTGTCACCGCCTCTGCGCGCGCCGACGCGGCCTTCGGGTCCGACGGTGACATGTCGATCGCCGACCGCACCCGGCTCGCGGCGTCGCGCACCGCGATCAGGTAGGTCGTCATCTCGTCATCGAGGCGGTCGATGCGACCCGGCGTCCCGTCGTGTATCGCAGACGTGAACGTCGCCGCCGCGGCCTCCAGTCGTTGTGCCAGTTCAGGTTCGACGAGCCGCGCGACGCGTCGGGACGCTGCGCTGAGCACGGCGTTGGACAGCTCGGCGGTGGCCACGCCGGTGACCCGGTCCGCCAGTTCGTGGGCCTCGTCGACGACCAGCAGCTCGTGTTCGGGAAGCACCGCAGCGTCGGAGATGGCGTCGATGGCCAACAGCGCGTGGTTTGTGACGACGATATCGGCGTGCCCCGCCTTGTCGCGTGCCTTCTCCGCGAAGCAGTCGGTGCCGAACGGGCACCGCGTCGCGCCGATGCACTCCCTGGCCGAAACGCTGACCTGGCTCCACGACCGGTCCGGCACACCGGGTGTGAGCTCGTCGCGGTCACCGGTGTCGGTGCTCGATGACCAGGCGGTCAGGCGTTGTACGTCCCGCCCGAGCGCGGTCGATGCCGCCGCGTCGAAGAGTTCCTCCTGCGGACGATCGTCCGGTTCTGCCGAGCCGTTGTGAATCTTGTTCAGGCACAAATAGTTTCCGCGCCCTTTCAGCAGGGCGAATGTCGGCCGTCGGGGCAGGACGCCGGCCAGGCTGTCGGCGAGCGCGGGCAGATCGCGATCGACGAGCTGACGCTGCAGCGCGATGGTGGCCGTCGACACCACGACGGGTTCGTCGGTGGCGAGTGCCCGCGCGATTGCGGGCACCAGGTAGGCGAGCGACTTGCCGGTGCCGGTGCCCGCCTGAACGGCGAGGTGCTCGCCGGAGTCGAACGCGTGGGCGACGGCCTCGGCCATCTCGACCTGACCGCTGCGCTCGCTGCCACCGAGCGCGGCGACCGCGGTGGCGAGCAATTCAGGGACCGGAGCTGCGTCGGGCGTGGTTCCTCCTACGCGCCTCGGCCGGCGGACGGAATCATCCGGGTCGGAATCGCGGGTTCGCCGCGGGACAGTTTCAGGCCGTCCCACGGCAGGCTCTCCAACCCCGCCACCACGCGGTCACGGGCCGCGGCAAGGTCGAGATCCGCGACGGGCTCACCGTTCTCGACCAGCGGAACCGTCAAGTCGCGGGCGACCAGCTCGGACTGCGGTGCGGCTTCGCCGGCCGGATAGACGAGTTCCTCGACGACGGTTCCCGACGGCTTGGCCAGCCGGGTGGCTCTCTTGCGGCCACCGTGGGATTCCTTGTGCAGGCTGCGCTTCTGCACCGAGATACCGTCCACCTGGACCAGCTTGTAGACCATGCTCGCGGTGGGCGCTCCCGAGCCGGTCACGACCGATGTGCCGACCCCGTAGATATCGACGGGTTCGGCGCGCAGTCCGGCGATCGCGAACTCATCGAGGTCGCCCGACACCACGATGCGGGTTTTCGTCGCGCCGAGCTCGTCGAGCTGCGCGCGGACCTGCCGGGCCAGCACCCCGAGGTCGCCGGAGTCGATGCGCACCGCGCCGAGTTCGGGGCCTGCCACCTCGACCGCGTTCGCGACGCCCGCGGTGATGTCGTAGGTGTCGACGAGCAGGGTGGTGCCGACGCCGAGCGCGTCCACCTGGGCGCGAAATGCCGCCACCTCGTCGGGCCCGTCGGCCGAGGTGTGCAGCAATGTGAACGCGTGGGCGCTGGTGCCCAGCGCGGGTACGCCGTGGCGGCGCTGGGCCTCGAGGTTGGACGATCCTGCGAACCCGGCCAGGTAGGCGGCCCGGGCGGCGGCCACCGCGGCCTGCTCGTGTGTGCGACGGGAGCCCATCTCGATGAGGGTGCGCCCCTCGGCCACGCTGGCCATCCGGGTCGCCGCCGACGCGATCGCGGTGTCGTGGTTGAAGATCGACAGCGCCAGCGTTTCGAGCACGACGCACTCGCCGAAGGTGCCGTGAACCGCCAGCACCGGCGAGCCGGGGAAGTACAACTCGCCCTCGGCATAACCGTCGACGTCGCCGCGGAATCGATAGTCGCCCAGATACTCCAGGGTGTCGCTGTCGAGGAAGTCCGAAAGCGCTTGCAGCGCGGTGTCGTCGAAGGTGAAGTCCGCCAACGCTTCCACGAAGCGCGCGGTCCCGGCGACCACGCCGTAGCGCCGCCCCTCCGGCAGGCGGCGAGCGAACACCTCGAACGTGGTGCGCCGATGCGCGGCCCCGTCGCGCAGCGCTGCCGCAAGCATGGTCAGCTCGTACTTGTCGGTCAGCAACGCCGCGGTCACCCCGCAACCGTAACCGTTCCCGTGCCCTCCTAGGCCCCGGCTATTCTGGGCAGATGGTTACCCCAGCGAAGACCCGTCCGGGAACTCGCGAGGAGAAGCACGTCGACACCGCCGAGGACACCGAGTCCCCGTGGGTGACCCTCGTGTGGGACGACCCCGTCAACCTGATGACCTACGTGACGTACGTCTTCCAGAAGTTGTTCGGCTACAGCGAGCCGCACGCCACCAAGCTCATGCTGCAGGTGCACAACGAGGGCAAGGCGGTGGTATCGGCGGGCAGCCGCGAGTCGATGGAAGTCGACGTGTCCAAGCTGCATGCCGCAGGCCTGTGGGCGACCATGCAACACGACCGCTGAGACACCGGAGCCGGGACGCAACAGTGCGCAAGTGGAAGCGGGTCGACACCGCAAGTGGCACGCGCTTTCGATCGGCCCTGGCATCGCACGAGGCCGCGCTGCTCGCAAGCCTGGTGACGTCGATGGTCGCCATGCTCGAGGAGCGCGAATCATCCTCGCCGCCAGACGAACTCGAGGAAATTACCGGCTTGAAGACGGGTAACTCACGTCCCCCGGAGGACGAAACCATGAAGCGGCTGCTGCCCGATTTCTTCCGCCCGCAGAACGACCATCCTGCCGGGTCAGGCACCGCCGAGAGCCTGAACAGCGCGCTGCGCAGCCTGCATGAGCCCGAGATCATTGCCGCCAAACGTCATGCGGCGCAACGGGTGCTGGACACCGTGCCCGACGGCGGCGGCCGGTTCGAGCTGACCACCGAGGACGCGCATGCGTGGGCGGCTGCCGTCAACGACGTCCGGCTTGCGCTGGGCACGATGCTTGACATCGGTCCGGAGGGCCCCAACGGAATGCCTCCCGACCATCCGATGGCAGGCCATTACGACGTGTACCAGTGGCTCACGGTGCTGCAGGAGTATCTGGTCCTCGGCCTGATGGATAAGAAGTGATGAGCGCTTGCGCGAAGAACAGACAGCCATGAGCGCTATCACCGACGTCGGTGGAATCCGCGTCGGCCAACACCATCGAGTCGATGCGGACGCGACGCTCGGTTCGGGCTGGGCGAGCGGTACCACCGTCGTGCTGACTCCACCGGGCACCGTCGGTGCGGTCGATGGCCGCGGCGGTGCGCCGGGCACGCGCGAAACCGACCTGCTGGACCCCAGTAACTCGGTGCGCCACGTCGATGCCGTCGTGCTGTCCGGCGGTAGCGCCTACGGCCTCGCCGCAGCCGACGGGGTGATGAGTTGGCTAGAGGAGCACGGACGCGGGGTGGCGATGGAAGGCGGCGTGGTGCCGATCGTTCCCGCCGCTGTGGTCTACGACCTGCCCGTCGGCGGTTGGCAATGCCGACCGACCGCCGCGTTCGGCTACGCCGCCGCCGAAGCGGCGGGGACAGAGGTGGCGCTCGGCACTGTCGGCGCGGGGGCGGGCGCGCGCGTCGGAGTGCTCAAGGGCGGCGTTGGAACCGCGTCGGTGACGCTCGAATCGGGTGTCACCGTCGGCGCGATCGTCGTGGTCAACGCCGCGGGCGAAGTGATCGACACCGCCACAGGGTTGCCGTGGCAGGCCGACCAGAGCGAGGAGTTCGGCCTGACCCGGCCACCCGCCGACCAGATCGCCGCGTTCGCCGCCAGGAACGTCGAATTCAGCCCGCTCAACACAACGATCGCGGTCGTCGCCACCGATGCTGCGCTGAGCCCGGCAGGGTGTCGCCGGATCGCCATCGCAGCACACGACGGCCTGGCGAGGACGATCCGGCCATGCCACACCCCGCTGGACGGCGATACCGTCTTTGCGCTGGCCACCGGTGCTGTCGAGGTGCCGCCGGATCCCGAGACGCCTGCGTCGATGTCACCCGAAGTGTCCCTGATCACCGCCGTCGGAGCCGCCGCGGCCGATGTGCTGGCCCGGGCGGTGCTCGTCGGCGTGCTTGCGGCAGAGTCGGTGGCCGGAATACCGACCTACCGGGACATGTTGCCCGGAGCGTTCGCTCAACAAGCTTGAGTGAGGAAGGGGATGTTGTCGTGTTGGTGATTCGCGCCGATTTGGTCGACGCGATGGTCGCACATGCCCGCGCCGACCATCCCGACGAAGCGTGCGGCGTGCTGGCCGGTCCGGAGAGCTCGGACCGCCCCGAACGGCACATCGCGATGCTCAACGCCGAACGTTCGCCAACGTTCTACCGGTTCGACTCGATGGAACAGCTGAAGGTTTGGCGGGCGATGGACCAGGCCGAAGAGGTGCCAGTCGTCATCTACCACTCGCACACCGCGACCGAGGCCTATCCCAGCCGTACGGACATCTCATATGCATCCGAGCCAGACTCACATTATGTGCTGGTATCCACCCGCGACCCCGACGAGCACGAGCTGCGCAGCTATCGCATCGTCGACGGGGTCGTCACCGAGGAACCCGTCAAGATCGTCGAGCAGTACTAGACGTCGAAGAGAAGAGGAATGACCGACCATGTCTGTCTTGGTATCGATCCCAACCATTCTGCGCAGCCACACCGGCGGCGAGAAGCGCGTCAGCGCCACGGGCAGCACACTGCAGGCCGTCATCAGCGATCTGGAGTCCAACTACTCGGGCATATCCGATCGCCTCGTCGACTCGGCTAATCCTGGCAAGTTGCACCGCTTCGTCAACATCTATGTCAACGACGAGGATGTGCGCTTCTCCGGCGGACTCGACACCGAGATCTCCGATGGCGATTCGGTCACCATCCTGCCCGCAGTCGCAGGCGGCTGACTTTGACGCGGTACGACTCTCTGCTGGAGGCGCTGGGCAACACACCGTTGGTGGGTATGCGGCGGTTGTCGCCGCGGTGGGACGACGCCCACGGCGAACCGCACGTGCGGTTGTGGGCCAAGCTCGAGGACCGCAACCCGACGGGCTCGATCAAGGACCGGCCCGCTCTGCGGATGGTTGAGGACGCCGAACGGCGCGGACTGCTCGAACCCGGCGCCACCATCCTGGAGCCGACCAGCGGTAACACCGGCATCTCGCTGGCGATGGCTGCCCTGCTAAAGGGCTACAAGATGATCTGCGTGATGCCGGAGAACACGTCGATCGAGCGCCGTCAGCTGCTCGAGTTGTACGGCGCGCGGATCATCTTCTCGCCCGCCGAGGGCGGGTCGAACACCGCGGTGGCGCACGCTAAGGAGCTGGCCGCGCAGAACCCCGACTGGGTGATGCTCTACCAGTACGGCAACCCCGCCAACGCCGATGCGCACTACCTCGGCACCGGTCCCGAACTGCTGGCCGACCTGCCGGAGATCACACACTTCGTTGCCGGTCTCGGCACCACCGGCACGCTGATGGGCACGGGACGGTTCCTGCGGGAGCACGTGCCAGGCATACAGATCGTCGCCGCCGAGCCGCGCTACGGCGAAGGGGTGTACGCGCTGCGGAACATCGACGAGGGCTTCGTCCCCGAGCTTTACGACCCTGCCGTACTGACGACGCGCTTCTCGGTCGGTTCGTTCGATGCTCTGAAACGAACCCGTGAGCTGGTCCAGGTCGAGGGCATCTTCGCGGGCATCTCGACGGGCGCGATACTGCACGCGGCTCTCGGCATGGCCGCAAGGGCGCTCAAGGCGGGCGAGCGTGCCGACATCGCGTTCGTGGTGTGTGATGCCGGGTGGAAGTATCTGTCGACCGGCGCATACGCCGGTAGCCTTGACGAAGCGGAAGACGCTTTGGAAGGGCAGTTGTGGGCATGACAGCAGGGCGCGAAGCGGAAGCGGATTGCGCATGACGCAGCCGGGCTATCCGACCCAGCCGACGCCGAAGAAGCGGCCGGCGTGGGTGGTTGGCGGCGTCACGATCCTCAGCTTCGTCGTGCTCCTCTATGTCATCGAGCTGTTCGATTCGCTGTCGGATCATCGGCTGGACGAGAACGGCATCCGGCCGCTGGAGACCGACGGCCTGATGGGCATCGTGTTCGCGCCGCTGCTGCACTCGAACTGGGACCACCTGATCGCCAACACGATCCCCGCCCTGATCCTCGGGTTCCTGATGACGCTCGCCGGTATGTCGCGGTTCATCTTCGCTACCGCGATCATCTGGATTCTCGGCGGATTCGGCACCTGGCTGGTGGGCAACATCGGTGCGCACTGCCCCTACGTCGGCGTCACCTGCGAGACCAACCACATCGGCGCGTCGGGTCTGATCTTCGGCTGGCTGGCGTTCCTGATCGTGTTCGGCTTCTTCACCCGCACGGTATGGGAGATCGTGGTCGGCGTCGTCGTGCTGTTCGTCTACGGCGGCGTCCTGCTCGGTGTGCTGCCCGGCACTCCCGGGGTCTCGTGGCAGGGCCATCTGTGCGGAGCGGTCGCGGGTGTGGTCGCGGCGTACCTGTTGTCCGGTCCAGAGCGGAAGGCGCGCGAGGCCAGAAAGCGCGGCGCGTCGCTGCCGCAGACTTTCGGGACGTGACCTCACCACTAGCCCCTGTCGGCATTTTCGATTCCGGCGTCGGCGGCCTAACCGTCGCGCGGGCGATCATCGATCAACTGCCCGACGAGGACATCGTCTACGTCGGGGACACCGGCAACGGGCCCTACGGCCCACTGACCGTCCCCGAGATTCGAGCGCATGCCCTGGCCATCGGCGATGACCTGGTTGGCCGCGGCGTCAAGGCGTTGGTCATTGCCTGCAACACGGCATCCTCGGCGTGCCTGCGCGACGCGCGGGAGCGCTACGCGCCGGTGCCGGTCGTCGAGGTGATCCTGCCCGCGGTGCGACGGGCCGTGGCGTCGACGCGTAGCGGGCGCATCGGCGTGATCGGCACCGAGGCGACGATCGCGTCGGGCGCCTATCAGGACGCGTTCGCCGCCGCGCGCGACGTCCAGATCACCGGGGTGGCGTGCCCACGGTTCGTCGACTTCGTCGAACGCGGTGTGACCAGCGGAAGGCAGGTGCTTGGTCTCGCCGAGGGGTATCTGGAACCACTGCAGCGCGCCGATGTCGACACCCTGGTGTTGGGCTGCACCCATTATCCGATGCTGTCAGGGCTCATCCAGTTGGCGATGGGAGACCAGGTCACCCTGGTGTCCAGTGCCGAAGAAACGGCCAAGGACTTGCTGCGGGTGCTGACCGAGCTCGACCTGCTTCGCCCGCATGACGCGCCGCGGGCAAAAAGGCAGTTCGAGGCGACCGGCGATCCTGAAGCGTTCACCACACTCGCGGCGCGTTTCCTCGGCCCGACTCTCGACGGCGTTCGACCTGTTCAGCGTCATGTCGGCGCCCAATGATGACGATCGTCAGTCAATGCGGTGATGTTTTCGCCACCGGGCTGGTGGGCATGGCAAGCTAGTGAGTGTGCGAATCACCGTACTCGGTTGCTCCGGCAGTGTTGTCGGGCCTGATTCGCCAGCGTCCGGGTATCTGCTGACTGCACCCGACACGCCTCCTCTTGTTATCGATTTCGGCGGCGGAGTTCTCGGTGCGCTGCAGCGCCATGCAGATCCCAACGCGGTGCATGTTCTGCTCTCGCATCTGCACGCCGACCACTGCTTGGACCTTCCGGGTCTGTTCGTGTGGCGTCGTTACCACCCGTCGCCCGCGCCGGAGCGCGGCTTGATGTTCGGCCCGCAGAAGACGTGGGCGCGCCTTGGTGCGGCGTCGTCGCCGGAAGGCGCTGAGATCGACGACTTCAGCGACATTTTCGACATCCGACACTGGGTTGACCGGGAGGCCGTGCGAATCGGCGCACTGAACGTCGAGCCGCGGATGGTGTGCCATCCGACCGAGTCTTACGGAATGCGGATCACCGATCCGTCCGGGGCGACGTTCGTCTACAGCGGTGACACCGGAGCCTGCGACTCGCTCGTCGATCTCGCCCGCGGCGCCGACGTGTTCCTCTGCGAGGCGTCGTGGACGCACGACCCGACGCGACCACCGAACCTGCATCTGTCAGGCACCGAGGCGGGCCAGGCCGCCGCCCGTGCCGGCGTCGCCGAGCTGTTGCTGACCCACATTCCGCCGTGGACGTCGCGCGAGGACGTGATCAGCGAGGCGAAGGCGGAATTTGACGGGCCCGTGCATGCGGTGGTGTGCGGAGAGTCCTTCCCCGTCACTCGGCATTGATGACGGGGGCACCGGCTAGGGTTGGCGGGTGTCCAGACGAGAAGACGGAAGGCTTGACGACGAGCTGCGTCCGGTGGTCATCACCCGCGGTTTCACCTCTCACCCGGCGGGATCGGTCCTGGTGGAGTTCGGTCAGACCAGGGTCATGTGCACTGCAAGCGTCACCGAGGGCGTGCCGCGCTGGCGCAAGGGTTCCGGGCTTGGCTGGCTGACCGCGGAGTACGCGATGCTGCCTGCAGCCACCCATGAGCGGTCGGACCGCGAGTCGGTCCGCGGCAAGATCGGCGGGCGCACGCAGGAGATCAGCCGGCTGATCGGGCGGTCGCTGCGGGCGTGCATCGACCTTTCGGCGTTGGGGGAGAACACGATTGCCCTCGACTGCGATGTGCTGCAGGCCGACGGTGGAACCCGCACGGCGGCGATCACCGGCGCGTATGTGGCGCTGTCCGACGCGGTCACTTGGTTGGCCGCGGGCGGAAAGCTCGCCGACCCTCGTCCGCTGTCGTGTGCGATCGCCGCAGTGAGCGTCGGCGTGGTCGACGGACGAGTCCGCACCGATCTGCCGTACACGGAGGATTCGCGGGCCGAGGTCGACATGAACGTGGTCGCCACCGACACCGGCACGCTGGTGGAAGTCCAGGGCACCGGCGAAGGCGCAACGTTCCCACGCTCGACGCTGGACAAGCTGCTCGATGCCGCACTGGCCGCCTGCGACCAGTTGTTCGTCGTTCAGCAGGAGGCGCTGGAACTGCCCTATCCCGGCGTGCTTCCCGAATCCGACGCCCCTGCGAAAAAGGCGTTCGGCGGTTAGGCGTTCTTGACGAGCCCGATGACGACGTGGCCGTCGGCAACGGAATCGACGGTGAGGACGAGCGTGCCTTCGTCAAGCGATGCTGAGCCGCGGTCGTCAGACTCCGCCCAGATGTTGCCCTGCCGGTGCAGTTCCCATCCTTTGCCTGTCTGCACGACATGGACGCAGTCCGGTCCGCACGGGTCCACGGTGAACGGGGCCGTATCGCCGGCGTTGTACTGTTCAGCCTCCAGGATGGTCCCGGTATAGGCCCCGGCGGCTGGGTCGGCCGACGCCGGGATTGCCAGGGCGATCTGTGCGCCGATGAGGGCTGCGCCGAGTGCCAGTCCGCGAGTGAAGGTGATCATGTTGTTTGCTTTCCTCCCCATGTGGTGCGGGCGATCGATCAGCCCGTTTGATGGACATTAGGGGTTGTAGGCGAGGCCGGAGACTATGAATGCAAATTCGGCTGCGAGTTGTTGCACCGGCAAATAGTTTGCTGGCGAGGTCGATGATGATCGTCTGGCGAACACGCAGCTAGTCGGCAGTTTCCACTCAGGGGAGCACAGTGACCTGTCAAGTAATTCGGCACGGACTAGCCTGAGCGCGTGACTGACCTGCTCGTCGCCAGCCGCAATCGCAAGAAGCTGGCCGAATTGCGGCGGGTACTCGACGCCGCCGGCATCTCGGGTCTCGAGCTGTTGTCGTTGGATGATGTGGCGGCGTTCGACGAGGCGCCCGAAACGGGTGCGACGTTCGAGGAGAACGCGGTGGCGAAGGCGCGTGACGCGTTCGAGGCGACCGGTCTGGCGAGCGTGGCGGACGATTCCGGCCTCGAGGTCGACGCGCTGAATCACATGCCGGGTGTGCTGTCGGCGCGGTGGGCGGGTGTGCACGGGCAGGATGCGGCCAACACTGCGCTGCTGCTGGCACAGTTGCATGACGTACCCGATGAGCGGCGTCACGGCGCGTTCGTTTCGGCGTGCGCGCTCGTCTACGGCACGGGTGATGTTCGCAAGGAAGTTGTGGTGCGCGGCATGTGGCCGGGGACCATCGCGCGAGAACCGCGGGGCGACGGGGGATTTGGGTACGACCCGGTTTTCCTTCCGGAGGGTTCGTCGCGGACGGCGGCCGAGTTATCTGCGGAGGAGAAGGACGCGGCGTCGCATCGCGGCAGGGCGCTGGCGTTGTTGGTGCCCGCCTTGAGCGAGCTGGTTTAGAGTCCGCGCCGGCCGGGGTCCGGTCACCCGGTGCAGGGCCCACGCCAACGGGATCGTCAGCGCAAGCGTCGTCGCATACAGAACCGTCAGCGATCCGGTGAACAGTGGCCAGCGCAATAGCAGGTTCATCGTCACCGCCATGACGGCCGCGTGCAGCAGGAAAATCTCGTACGAGATCTCGCCGATCCGCACCATCGGTGTGTTGCCCAACATCCGCGCATATCGGTCCGATGTGCCGAGTACGAGGGCGCCGACCGTCAGCGTCGCGATCGCGGCATACAGCACGGCCTTGGTTGCCAGTGCCCAAACGGGAACGGGTCCGACGATCGCGCCGCCGAGCGGTGTGGCGACGATCAGAAACAGCGCACCGGCCAACAGCAGCGCGACATCCGCGCGCCAACGTCTACCGACAATGCGAAGGACCGCCAGCGCCATACCGCCCGCGAAGCACGCAAGGTGCGCGGGCAGCCACATCCCCGCGGAATTCGGAAATTGGTCGGTGGCGGCGACGACCAGAAGCCACGCCGGGGTCACCGCGGCGATTGCCGCCAACGCCTTGAGGACGCGGGCGGCCCGCCACTGCGGCCGGCGTCGTTGCAGAACCACGTAGGCGATTGCGGGTAACGCGGCGTAGAACGACACCTCGACGGCGAGGCTCCACATCTGAGACAGCCCGGTGTGCAGGTATGTCGTCAGGTAGTCGTCCGTGTAGGTCTGCGTCAGCGTGAGGTAGCGGAGCAATCCGTGCCACGTCTGTCCGGGGTTCGGCCCAGGGGTGAACACCACGTACAGCTCGAAAATCGCCAACACCGTGACCAGGTAGGCGGGCGCGATTCTCCGTACCCGACGCCGTGCGTATTGGCCCAGACCCGGTGGTCTGGCGCCGGCGGCGGCGGCCGCTACCCACGGTCGAAACAACAGGAACCCGGAAAGTACGAAGAAGAGCGCGACACCGATCTCGAGGCGCGCGTAGACGGCGCCGAGGTATCCGTGGCTGAGCTGGCCGGTGGCGAAAGCTGCGTGCGTGCCGACGACGAGGAGCGCAGCAACGGCCCGCATGCCGGTCAGGGCCGGGCTGCGGGTGTCGCGTTTTCCGTTGCGTTCAAGCGGCTCACTGTGGCCGCTACCTCGGAGCGCGCCGCTGCAGCGCACTTCAGGGCTGGCCAACACCGCGTCGAGTGTAGCCGCGAATTCTATAGCTCAGCTAAGGAAATGGTTTCACGAGGACACAGTAATCGGGCCGGTGCATTACCGATAGGTTGCTCCGATGACCGCTGAAGTCGACGTGTTTCGAACTCCGGACGAGCGATTCGAGAACCTGCCGGGGTACAACTTCGCTCCGAATTATGTCGATGTCGACGGTCTGCGGATGCATTACCTGGACGAGGGACCGAAAACGGGGAAGCCGATCGTCTGCTTCCACGGGGAACCGAGCTGGTCGTACCTGTACCGCAAAATGATCGGCCCGTTCGTCGACGCTGGGCACCGGGTAATCGTTCCTGATCTTGCGGGCTTCGGCCGGTCGGACAAACCCACCGATAGGCGTTGGTACACCTACGACCGGCACAGCGAGTTGATGAGCGGGGTGCTCGGCAGTCTCGATTTGCATGACGCGATCGTGGTAGTCCAAGACTGGGGTGGTGCGATCGGCCTGCGGTGGGCCGTCGACAATGCCGATCGTGTTGCGGCATTGTCTATTTCGAATACGGGCTTGTTCACGGGCCGCGTCTCGAAGGGCTTTCTCGCCTGGCGTGCCTTCGCGGAGAAGAACCCGGATCTGCCGGTGGGGTTCGTGATCCAGGGTGCGACCGCAACAGAGGTGCCGCAGGACGTGATCGCCGCCTATGAGGCACCGTTCCCAAATGTGGAGTCGAAATCCGGTGCCGCGCAGTTCCCGTTGTTGGTTCCGACGTCGGAGGATGCGGCAGGTGCCGATGTGATGCGAGAGGTTGCCGACCAACTGTCGCGCTGGCAGAAGCCTGCGCTGGTGGCGTTTTCGGACCAGGACCGGATTTTCCCATATCCAAAAGCCGGCCAAGTGTTCTGCGATCTGATCTCGACCGCTGGAGAGCAGGTGAAGGTCGAAGGGGCGTCGCACTTCCTTCAGGAAGATCGTGGTGAGCGCCTGGCTGAAGAGGTGCTCAATCACCTCACTGATGGCTAGATGCCGAACTTTGCCTTGACGTCGCTGCTCTGGAAGTGCTCGACGATGATGCCGACCAGCGGGATGGTGCCTGCCAGCAGCACGCCGATGGTCTTGGCGATCGGCCAGCGCACCTTCACCGCGAGGTTGGCGGTGAAAAGCAGGTAGACGAAGTAGACCCATCCGTGCACAACCGCGATCCAGTTCAGGCCTTCCACGCTGTAGATGTATTTGGCGACCATCTCGTAGCACAGCAGGATCAGCCACAGGCCGGTGGTCCAGGCCATCACGCGATAGCCGACCAGCGCCTTGCGGATGGACTCGACGGGGGTGGTCGGTACGGGGGTATCGGTCACGGTTCCTTGTCTTTCTCGGCTAGGTCGGCAAGGTAGGCGTTGTACTCCCGCATCGCGGGATCGTCGTCGGATCGTGTTGCGGGCTTGGGTCGTTCGGGCAGCAGCCCCGAAGGGATCTCGGTGATGGCGTGGTGGTTCGTCGGTTCCGGCGGAGCGTCCTCGTAACGGACGAACTTGTAGTAGCCGTACACACAAAACCCGGCGAACAACGGCCATTGCAGGGCGTAGCCGAGGTTCTGGAAGGTGCCCGACGCGGACTCGAAGCGGGTCCATTGCCACCAGGCCAGCATCAGGCAGCCAGCGGCGGCGACGGCCACCAGCGCGATGAGCGCCGGTCTCCTACGCCGCGTAGTGGACACCGTTCAACGGTACCGCGATACCATCATTGCGCTCACGCGCGAGTGTCGGAATTGGCAGACGAGATGGCTTTAGGTGCCATTGTCCTATGGGCGTGGGGGTTCGAGTCCCCCCTCGCGCACCCCGAAATTCTCTCGACTTCTGCAGCAGGGTCGTGATCTGGCGCAGACAACGGCCCTCATGCAGAAGTCGGCGATGTGGCAATTCTTTAAATCGTCGTCAATTAATTACGTGTTTGAAAAGTCGGTTCACCGGAGAACCTCCGACTATGCAGAAAATCATTAGTCGCATTGCGTCCGTCGCCGCGGCCGGGATCGCTCCGCTCGCGTTTGTCACTGTCATCTCGCCTGCAGTCAGCCACGCCGACTGCACCTTCGGCACCGAGTACTGGGATCCGATGGCTAACGAGTGCCGCCCGACCGGTCTGGTGCTGCCAAAGAATTGTTCGCCCGACGGCTGGTGGGATCCGGTGATCAACGACTGCCGCCCGCTGGTGCCGCCGCCGCCTGAGCAGTGACCGCGCTAGTCGACCTTTATCTCGCCCATTTCGCCCCACTCATCCGCATCGATCTCGTGGCTGATGATCCGCGGTGTCGATGAGAGCAGTGCCGGGGCGCTGGCGACGAACTTTTTGAAGTGCTCGCTGGTGACGTGGGCCTCGCCTGCGTCGGCGTCGCGAAACCCTTCCACCAGAACGTATTCCGACGGATCATCCACACCGCGTGACCATTCGAAGAACAAGTTCCCTGCCTCGTTGCGGGTGGCCGCGGTGAATTCGGAAACCTGGTCGGTGAAGTCCTCGACGTACTCGGCCTTCGGCCGCCACTTGACGACGATGAAGATCATTTAGTGCTCCTTCAAGGCAATTATCGGCCCAAAATCTCGGGCCCGAGACATTGCCGCAACGGGATCGTCTATCCCGCACTCTAAGTCGTCAAGAGCGTCGGTGTGCAGGGGCGGCACGCCGCCAGGCGAGCGCTCAGGCGGGTTGCCGAGCTTCGTCGTCCTCGGCCTGCTTCGCAAAGCAGATCAGGCTGCCGACGAAGGCGAGCACCGCAGTCACGCCTGCGAGCGAGGCGATGACGACATCGGACGCGCCCCAGCTGGCGAGGCTCACCGCGAGGGCGATCACCGAGGCGATGTTAAGGAAGAGCCCCGTCGTCGCGATGGCCTCGGACGCCGGTTGGTCAGAAGGAGCGAGCCGCTCATCCACGAAGGTCCCCCTGGTGACTAGCCGAACATGACGATCAGATGTTGCCCCGTTTCGGCGGAAACGAAACTAACAGCCCGGTCGCCGTCATGCGGCGAGTTCAGGTGCTTTGGACCGGAAACCCGTTTTGTTCTGCCAGTTCACGCAGTTGCTTGAGCGCGTGCCGACGGCCGCGGCCTGCCTCGGGTATCAAAATGCCTGCCCATACGCCCTCGGCCCCCTGTGTCTTACAGGCTTCTCGAGCGCAGGCCCAGCGACGGGGGCATGCGCGGCACAGCGCCTTGGCGCCGTCGTCGGCCCTGGTCGTCCACCGATCGGGATCGCGTGTACAGGCGAAGGTCGACGGTTCGTCTATCAGCATGGGGTACGTGGACTGAACCTCCCGACATCCTGTGAACGGCAATACGCTTGTATCGTAGACACGATACAGTTGTATTGTCTACTCTGAGCGTGTGACCACTGATTTCGGCGAACGATGACCCTGCTACCGGAAGCCGACAGAGTCGGCGCGGTAGAGCTCACTACCGTCGAGCGAATCCGCAATGCGGCATTGCGAATGGTTGCCGTTCAGGGCGTCTCAGGTACATCGCTACGTGCGGTGGCCGCGGCCGCAGGGGTGTCCCTCGGTCTGGTGCAGCACCACTTCGCGACGAAGGCAGGCTTGATCAAGGCTGTGGACGACTACGTCTTCGCGGCGGTGATCAACCAGATCACGCAGCCGGTTCCGGACACCACGTCGGATTCGGTAGCCGAGATCAGTGACCGCGTGACCGCGATGATCTCCGAGAATCCCGACGTCACGAACTATGTCGGCCGCGCTTTGATCGACGGGCGGCCTGTGGGATTCATGATCTTCGACGCCCTGCTGAATGCCGGCACGGCGCGGTGGAATCAGCGAGGGGAACGCGGCGAAACCCGCCCGGATATCGATCTGACGTGGGCTGCCGTCAACTCGCTTGTGCTGGCTCTTGGCACCTTCATTCTGCGTGGCCACATCGAGCGCAACCTGCCCGAGCCGTTGACCAGCCCCGCGCAGCTTCAACGATGGCACTCTTCTGTCACGATGCTGCTGCGCGAGGGACTGTTCCGCCGTCCCGATTAAACGTCATCCATCCGGCGTCAAACCTTCTCGCGGGCAACCCTTTTCCGGTACGTCGATGGTGTCTCCCCGCTGAATTGCGTGAAGGCACGGGTGAACGAGCTGAGGCTGTCGAAGCCTACTGCGGTCGACGTTTCCTGCACCGTCTGCCCGGGTGAGGCCAGAAGCGCCATCGCCCGCAGCATCCGCGCGTGCAGTAGATAGGTCCGCCAGGACAGGCCGAGCTCGTCGTGAAAGAGTCGGCGAAGCGTGCGCTCCGAGACCGCTACCGCGCGGCTCACCCGGTCGGCGCTCACCGACTGCAGGTGCTTCTTCGTGAAGGCCATCGCCGCGTCGACGATCGGATGCTCGGAGGTCGGAAGGCTCAGTGGCGCTTCGTGATCCAGGGCCTCGACAACCAGGTCGGCAAGCGTACGGAAGAACGCGTCGGAGATGTCGTCGCCGTGCGGGCGATCGATCGGCCACCGCAGCGCATAGATCATCATCTCCCGAATCAGCGGCGATACCGCCAGGATTCGGGCCCGGTCACCGCCGGTGGGAATCATCAGCGCATCGAACATCACCGCGACGGTCCGCACGCCCGGCGCCATCGTCGCCTGGTGCTCGAGCCCGGCCGGAATCCACGCCGCCTGCTGGGGCGGCAGCAGGTAGTGCGCAGAGGCGGTCTCGACGTCGACGACTCCGCCGATCGCGTATTCGATCTGGTGCACCTCGTGGCTGTGCCAACCGGTGATCAGACCCTCGCCCTCATAGAGATAGCTCCCGCCCAACGCCCGGCCGCCGCGGCGGAGTTCGATCACCCGCCCGGCGGGGTGCCGGGAATCGCCGGGCTGGTCATTGGCCGGTTGGGCTAAACCTCTGTCCGATAGCGCAGAGACGGTCACACCGGTAGACGGTACTACTGAACTATGCAGACCGACGACCTGATCTTGGTGAGCATCGACGACCACGTCGTGGAGCCCCCGGACATGTTCCTCAACCACGTGCCCGCCAAGTACAAGGCCGAGGCGCCGATCGTCGTCACGGACGACAAAGGCGTCGACCAGTGGATGTATCAGGGCAGGCCGCAGGGCGTGAGTGGGCTGAACGCCGTGGTGTCGTGGCCGCCCGAGGAGTGGGGGCGCGACCCGGCCGGCTTCGCCGAGATGCGCCCCGGCGTTTACGACGTGCACGAGCGCGTCAGGGACATGAACCGCAACGGCATCCTCGCGTCGATGTGCTTCCCGACCTTCACCGGGTTCTCGGCCAGGCACCTCAACATGCACCGCGAGGAGGTGACGCTGGTGATGGTCTCGGCCTACAACGACTGGCACATCGACGAATGGGCCGGCAGTTACCCGGACCGATTCATCCCGATCGCAGTCCTGCCGACGTGGAACCCCGAGGCGATGTGTGCCGAGATCCGCCGGGTCGCCGCCAAGGGCTGTCGCGCGGTCACCATGCCGGAACTGCCGCACCTTGAAGGACTTCCGAGCTATCACGACGACGACTACTGGGGCCCGGTGTTCCGCACTCTGTCAGAGGAGAATGTCGTGATGTGCCTGCACATCGGCACCGGTTTCGGGGCGATCAGCATGGCCCCCAACGCGCCGATCGACAATCTGATCATCCTGGCGACCCAGGTGTCGGCGATGTGCGCACAGGATCTGCTGTGGGGTCCGGCGATGCGCAAATATCCGGATTTGAGGTTCGCGTTCTCGGAGGGCGGCATCGGCTGGATCCCGTTCTACCTCGACCGCAGCGACCGGCACTACACCAACCAGAAGTGGCTGCGCCGCGACTTCGGCGACAAGCTGCCAAGCGATGTGTTCCGTGAGCACTCGCTGGCCTGCTACGTCACCGACAAGACGTCGCTGAAGCTGCGCCATGAGATCGGCATCGACATCATCGCCTGGGAGTGCGACTACCCGCACTCCGACTGTTTCTGGCCCGACGCGCCCGAGCAGGTGCTTGCCGAACTCAACGCGGCGGGCGCCGACGACGGCGACATCAACAAGATCACCTGGCAGAACTCCTGCCGGTTTTTCGGCTGGGATCCGTTCGCCCGGACACCTCGCGAGCAGGCGACGGTCGCTGCTCTGCGCGCCAACGCCACAGATGTCGACGTCTCGATCAGACCACGCAAGGAGTGGGCGCGGCTCTACGAGCAGAAGCAGCTCGCCAAAGCGTGATTCGGCGCGCTCACGTGCGCTGAGCGTCGATCAGCGCGCCGAAATCGCTAGGCGTCGACGACGACGGTCAGTTCATTGCCGTAACGCTCGACCCGTATACCGGCCTTCCTCGCGACTGCGGCCAATTTGGCCGCGTCGTCGGGTTCGGCCCTGCTGCTGACGAGCGCCCGCGCGAACCTGCCCTTGTGTGCCTTGTTGAAGTGAGTGACCACGGTTCGTCGGCCGTCGGCGAGTTCGGAGACGACGTCGACGCGCACCGCGGCAGGTAGTCTGCCCAGCCCCGCATAGGAGCCTGAACGCAGATCGACCACGAGTTCGTCGGCCGCGAGGTCGGCAAGGACGGGTTCAAGCGCGGGACGCCAGCGCGCCGCCAGGGTCGGTTGTCCGGGCAGCTTCGAGGAAGCCGACAATCGGTAGGCCGGTATCGGATCGTCTGCGCGCAGAAGCCCGAACAGTGCGGAGCCGACGGTGAGCCGAGAGCGTGCCCGGGAAAGTGCTGTGCCACGTAGGGATTCGATGTCGAGTGCGTCGTACAGCACGCCGGTGTACCGGTGGATCGCGGGCATGGTGGGCGCGGCGGTGAGCGCACCGTTGCGATCGATCTCGTGATCCTGGGATGGAGAAAGCCCAAGCGCGCGCCTGCAAGCCGCGGGATCCGCCGCCAGCGCCACCAGCTCGTCGACGAGTCTGGCGCGCACCGGGTACAGCGCGGGGAAGTTCAGGGCATCCAGCCGCAACGGCGGTCCGTCGCCTCCGGTCCGCTTGGTCTCAGAGGGGGGCAGCAACACGATCACGAGCGAAAAGGCTATCGGTACGTCCGGCGGTCGTATCTTTATAAGGATGCGGATCATCGACGCCGACGGTCACGTCGCCGAGGGGGCATCACTGGCGGCCGAAGCGATGCGGCGCTGGCCGGACCACATCGTGCCGCGTACGGACTCGTTGGGCCTGGTGATCGAGGGCCGCAACTATCCCGAGTCCAGCGGACCCGGCGCCGGTTGCCCGACCGAGCACGGCATCTCCGCCGCGGAGGGGATCAACTGCAGATCGCCAGAGGGCGTGCTCGGCGACGCCGACCGCGACCAGATCGACACGATGGTGCTCTATCCCAGCCTCGGCCTGTGCACTCCGACGCTCGAAGACCCCGAGTTCGCCGCGGGCTTCGCCCGGCTCTACAACGAGTGGATAGCGGACTACTGCAGGTCATCGGGCGGCCGCTTGCACGGCATCGCCGTAACGCCCATCGAGCACGGCGCGGTGGCGATCGACATCATGCGCGAGGCAAAGGATCTCGGCCTGGTCGCCACCCATCTCCCGCCCGCGCTCAAGGCCCGCAACCTCGACCACCCGGATCTCGACGCGTTCTATGCCGCCGCCGTCGAGCTGCAGATGCCGCTCGGCATCCACGGCGCCCCGGGTGTCCACCTTCCGAAGATCGGCGTCGACCGATTCACGAACTACATTCAGGTGCATTGCATCAGCTTTCCGTTCGACCAGATGACGGCGATGACCGCGCTCGTCTCGGGCGGGGTCTTCGACCGGCACCCGGATTTGCGCGTCGCGTTTCTCGAAGCCGGGGTCGGGTGGGTGCCCTTCTTCATCGATCGGCTCCATGAACATTTCGAGAAGCGCGGTGACTGGATCGACGGCGGTTGGCAGCGGGACCCGCAGGAGTATCTGTCGGCCGGAAACATCTGGGCGACCTGCGAACCCGAGGAGCCCATCCTGCCTGGCGTCATCGACGTGCTCGGCGACGACTTCATCATGTTCGCCAGCGACTACCCACATTGGGACGGCGAATGGCCGGAGAGCACAAAGCATTTACGTACCCGGCCCGACATCAGCGAGGAGACGCGCGCGAAGATCGGTGGGCTGAACGCACAGCGCTTCTACGCGCTCAATTGAGTCACCATGTGACAGGCAGCTCGTGGATCGTGTAGATCTCCTGCTGGCCCGCGAAGCTCAGGTCCTCCGGGGAGACTGCCAGCCGCAGGCCCGGCAGTCGACGCGCCAGCGACCCGAGGGCGACCTGCAGCTCGACACGAGCTAGGTTCTGTCCGATGCACTGGTGCACCCCGAATCCGAAGCCGAGGTGTCCGCGGGGATTTCGGTCGATATCCAGGGTGTCGGGGCGGTCGACGAATGCCGCATCCCAATTGCCTGCGGGCAGATTCATCAGCACCTGCTCGCCCGCCTTGATGAGTTGACCGTTGATCGTGAGATCTTCAAGGGCAACACGGTCCACCTGGGTGTGCACGATCGTCAGGTAGCGCATCAACTCCTCGACGATATTGGCGACCAGGGCAGGGTCGTCAGTTCGACGGAGCCGGTCCAGTGCGTCGGGGTGCTGCAGCAGAGCCACGGTGCCCAGCGAGATCATGCTTGCCGTGGTTTCGTGCCCGGCCTGCAACAGGATCACGCAGTTCATCACCGCGGTTGCGCGGTTGAGTTCGCCGGTGGCGACATAGTCGGCCATGAGCCGGCTCATCAGATCATCGCCGGGCTCCTTCGCCTTGAGGTCGGCGAGCTTCCACATGTAGTCGAACATCGCGCCGATCGCCGCCATCTTCTCGTCGTCGGTCGATCGCGCGTCCAGACCTTTTGTGCTGTTCTTCTGAAAAAACTCGTGGTCTGCGTAGGGGACCCCGAGCAGCAGTGAGATCACCAGCGAGGGCACGGGCAGCGCGAAATCGCGCACCAGGTCGGCCGGCGCCCCCTTGTCGACCATGTCGTCGAGGAAGCCGTCGACCAACTCCTGAATCTGCGGGCGCATCGTTTCGGCACGGCGAAACGTGAAGTCGCGGGTCATCATGCGTCGCAACCGGTTGTGTTCGGGATCGTCGATGCGAGCAAAGACAACAGGAACGTCGTCGTCGTCGTACGACTTGGCCCGTAGGGGTTCGGGAAGTGTGTTCGCGGACAGCCGCGGATCGGTCAAGGCCGCCCGGATGTCCTCGTAGCGGCTGATCAACCACGTCGGCTCATGACGCCACAGGACCAGCTGCAGGCCGTCGGATGCCCGCCAGTCGTCGAACTCAGGCGGCGGCTTCAACGGGCACCGCCGGTCCCGCGGAATTGGAACGGCCGGGGGTGCCGTGCCTTCGCCGTGGGCCGAGGTCGTCGTCATCACTGCTCCTCAATCGACAGCCGACTGTCAGTTGTGGTGAGCGTAGAACCGGCTTTAGTGACAGTCAACTGTCAGTTACAGTTGATGTCGTGACTGTGGTGACGGACCGTCCGCTGCGCGCGGACGCGGCTCGCAACGCCGATCGCATCCTGCGCGCCGCCCGTGACATCTATGCCGAGCTCGGACCCGACGCCCCTCTGGACGCCATCGCTCGGCGTGCCGGAGTGGGGGAGAGGACGCTGTACCGGCGCTTTCCCACCAAGGGCGAGTTGGCCAGGGCGGTGATCGACCAGCGCATCGCCGAAACTCTCTCGCCGGTGATCGGGCGTGCGCTGCGCAGTCGCAACCCGCTGCGCGGCCTGGCGAAGCTGATCGAAGCGGCGGTCGCACTCGGCGCGCGCGAACACAATGTATTGACAGCGGCGCGGAAAAACGGGTCGTTGGCCGACGTCTCGGTGCAACTGGACGCGGCACTGGCCGAACTCACCCGGCGGGCGCAGGAGGCTGGTCTCGTCCGTGCTGATCTCGTCGCCGACGATCTGCCGCGCATGGTCGCGATGCTCTACAGCGTTCTCGCGACCATGGATCCCGCGTCTGATGGTTGGCAGCGGTACGTCGCGCTGATGATCGACGCGATATCCACATCTAACCCGAGTCGACTGCCTCGACCGGTGCCCATCCAGTACGCGCAACCTCTTGAGGAGTGGCCGGTCTGATGAGCGAATTGCGATTCGACGACCGGGTCGCCGTCGTCACCGGAGCAGGCCGGGGGCTCGGCAGGCAGTACGCGCTGCTTCTCGCCGAACGGGGCGCATGCGTCCTCGTCAACGACCTCGGCGGCTCGGTGACCGGCGACGGAGCGGGCGGCAATCCCGCCAACGACACCGTGCAGGAGATCAAGGACAACGGCGGGGACGCTGTCGCGGACACCAACAGCGTTGCGACGCCCGACGGCGGCCAGGCGATCATCGACACCGCGATCGACACGTGGGGCCGCGTCGACATCCTCGTCAACAACGCAGGAACCGTGAGCGATGCGGATTTCGAGGACATGACCGAAGAGCGGCTGAGCCCGCTGGTCGACGTGCATCTCAAGGGTGCGTTCTTCGTCACCCGGCCAGCTTGGAAATTCATGCGAGAGAAAAACTTTGGCCGCATCATCAATACCTCGTCGGCGGCGGGCATCCTCGGCGCGCCGCGGATGACCAACTACGGCGCCGCCAAGACCGGGATCATCGGGCTGACGCGCGCGCTCACAGCCGAAGCGGCCGGCCTCGACATCAAGGTCAACGCGATCGTCCCCGTCGCCGCCACTCGAATGATGGACTACTCGATGGGCAGCGCCGCCACGGTCGACAATGCCGAGGCGGAGCAGCTGATGCGTCCGTTCCTCGATCGGCTCGACCCCGCACTCGTCGCCCCCGTGGTGGCGTTTCTCGCCCACGCAGACTGCCCGGTCTCCGGCGAGATCTACACGGTCGGCGGAGGTCAGGTGTCCCGGTTCTTCATCGGCAGAACCAAGGGCTACTACAACCCGTCGCTGACCTTGGAGGATGTGAGCGCCTACTTCGAACAGATCCGCGATCCATCGGAGCACACCATCCCCGCCGGGCCGGCCGACGAGATGATCGACATTTACCAGGTAATCACCGCCGGCTAGAAGCGCTCCCGCCCGTCTTGCTATTTTTGCTATTTTAGAAGCCGGGCCACCGACGAGGGGTGAGCGAGTTGGCGAAAGTGGACTGGACACCGTTGGCGGTGCCATGGGCGGTCCAGTCCGTGGACAGGGTCCCCAAGCAGCGGTACTACGACCCGGAGTTCTATGCGCTGGAGACCGAGCTCTTCTGGCCGCGGGTCTGGCAGATGGCGTGCAGGCTCGAGGAGATCCCGAAACCCGGCGACTTCGTCGAGTACGAGATCCTCGACCAGTCGATCATCGTGGTGCGGGTCGACGCCTCCACCGTCCGCGCCTACTACAACTCCTGCCGCCACCGCGGGATGAAGCTGGTGGAGGGCAGCGGGTCTCGCCGCAGCTTCGTCTGCCCGTTCCACGGTTGGTGCTGGGGTCTCGACGGCAAGAGCACCTTCGTTCTTCGCTCCGACGAGTTCGACGAAGACAATCTCTGCGCCGACGACCTCGCACTCGCCCCTGTCCGCTGCGACCTCTGGGGCGGCTGCGCGTGGATCAACCTCGACGACGACGCTCCGCCGCTGCGCGACTGTATCGAGCCGTTCGCCTCTCGACACGACGAGTTCAAGGTGTCGGCGCTGCGCATCGAGTGGTGGAAGTCGTGTCTCCTGCCGGTGAATTGGAAGTTGGCAACCGCGGCCTTCATGGAGGGCTATCACGTGCCGCAGACGCATCCGCAGCTGCTGCCCGCATCCTTCCGGCCGGACTCGTCGACGGTGAACCCAATGATCCAGGCCAGCCTGTACTTCATGCGGACCCTCGGCTCGGGCATGGGTGGGATGACCCACGAGAACGACATCCGGATCGCCGAGGGGCTGCAGCACATGTCGCTCCCCGACGATCCTGCTCACGCGATGGCGACCTGGCGTGGGGCGGTCAATGACGCGGTCACCAAGTGGCACCGGGCTCGCGACTGCGACTTTCCTGACCTGAACGACCTGGAGCGCCGCCGCGTGATCGATCCGATCGGATTCGCGTTCCCGCACTACTTCCTGTTACCGCAGTACAGCAGCGCCTCGTCGTACCGGATCCGCCCGCTCGGGCCGGAGCAGACCCTGTTCGAGGTGTGGTCGCTCACCCGGTATCCGAACGACCAGTCGCAGGGCAGGCCCACGGCGCCGGAGCCCCTGGCACCCGACGACCCGAGCTGGCCGATGATCCCCGCACAGGACTTCTCCAACCTGCCCAAGCAGCAGAAAGGCCTGCACGCCAAGGGGTTTGAGTACATGCGCTTGTCGGACAAGATCGAGGGGCTGATCTCGAACTTCGAGCGCGTCATCGACGGCTTTCTCGCCGGCCTGCCCTACGAGCGGCTTGTGCCGGCGATCCAAGCCACCAACACCACCATCGACGTACCCGTCGCCGATCTCGCGCTGACCGACAAACTCCTGTCGGATGCCTGATTCCCCGAAGGACAATGCATGGTGAAGTGGGACAAGTCTGTCGATCTGCTGATCGCGGGCAGCGGCGGAGGCGGAATGGTCGCCGCTCTGGCCGCCATCGACGCGGGGATCGAGCCGCTGGTCGTCGAAAAGCAGGATCTCATCGGTGGTTCCACCGGGATGTCGGGCGGCATGGTCTGGCTGCCGAACAATCCGCTGATGCGGGCCGAGGGCATACCGGACTCGCATGAGGACGGGCTGGCCTACTTCGAGGACGTCGTCGGCGACATCGGCGCTGCGTCCTCACCCGCCCGCCGCGAGACCTTCCTGACCGCCGGCTACGAGATGATCGACCTGCTGATGCGCAAGGGAGTTCGGTTGGTTCGGTGTCCCGGGTGGAGCGACTACTACCCGAACCACAAGGGCGGCAACGCGGCAGGCCGCTCCGTCGAGGGTGTTCCCTACGATTCAGCCGCGCTCGGCGACTGGAGCGACAAGGTTCAGCCGTCGATGGCCAAGAACTACGGGTTCGTGGTCAAGACGAATGAGCTGCGCTCGGTGCAGTACTTCAACCGATCCCCGAAGGCGTTCGCCGTCGCGATGCGGGTCTTCCTGCGCACCAACATCGCCAAGCTCCGGCGGCGCGACCTGATGACCAACGGCGCGTCCTTCATCGGTCAGATCCTGAAGGTCCTCATCGACCTCACGGGCGACCCGCCGGTGTGGACCAACGCAGCGATGGAAGATCTCATCGTCGAAGACGGCCGCGTAGTGGGCGCGCGTGTCAGCCGCGATGGCTCGCCGGTCAACATCGAGGCGCGGAGGGGAGTTCTGCTGGCGGCCGGTGGCTTCAGCCGCAATGCCGATATGCGGCGGCGCTACAGCGGCAATCAGCCCAACGACGGATCGTGGTCGATCGCCAACGCCGGCGACACCGGCGAAGTCCTTCAGACGGCGATGGATCTCGGCGCGAAGACGGATCTGCTCGACGAGGCATGGTGGTTGCCAATGGTTTTCCTCCAGGATCCCGGCGCCGCGTCGCTCGGGTCCGGGCGGCAGCGTCCCGGTGCCATCTACATCGACGGCGCAGGCAAGAGGTTCTGCAACGAGTCGAACTCGTACGTCGAGGTGGGCAAGGCGATGTACGCCGCCAAGGCCGTGCCGTGCTGGCAGATCTTCGACGAGGGATACGTCGGCCGGTATGTGTCCGGTGCCAACCCGTTGAAGAAGCGCACGCTGTCCGAAGCGCTCATCGAGCAGGGAGCGGTCAAGCGGGCCAACACGATCGCCGACCTGGCGCGCCAGATCGAAGTCCCGCCCGCCGCGCTCGAGGAAACCGTCAACCGTTTCAACGAGTTCGCGGTCAAGGGCCTCGACCCTGACTTCGGACGCGGGCAGTCGGCCTACAACGCCTGCCTGGGCGATCCCGGGTACAAACCCAACGCCGCGCTCGGGCCGCTGGACCGTGCGCCGTACTACGCCACCAGAGTGCTGCCTGCCGACGTCGGCACGTGCGGGGGACTGATCACCAACGAGCACGCCCAGGTGCTCAACGAGCGCGACGAGGTGATCGACGGCTTGTACGCGACCGGAAACATCACGGCCACGGTGATGGGGCGCAACTATCTGGGTGCAGGCGGCAGCATCGCCAACACGATGATCTTCGGCTACGTCGCGGCCCTGCACGCCGCGCGCCGCTAGCGGTTACTCGCCGGGAGGAGTCTCCGCGTCGGCGACGAAATCCCTTGGTTTCAAGCCTGACTGGATGAGCTCGGCGCGGCGGGCCTGCACGTCGGATGCCGCACCGACCATGTTGGTCATGACGTGGCTCATCTGCAGGTGCACGCGCATCCCCATCAGCTCCCACGCCCGCTTCACGTTGCTCTTCACGGCCATCAACGTGGTCAGCGGGATCTGGGCGATCTTGCGTGCCATCTCCTCGACGGTGTCCTCGAGTTGGTCTTTCGGCACAACCTTGTTCAGCAGACCCCACTGGAGCGCCTCCTGCGCGGAAAGCGTCGGCGCCAGCAGAAGCCAGTCCATCGTGCGATGCCAGTTCATCATCAGCCACGGTTCGATCATCGTGTGGCCACCGGGCTCGCCGAGGCTCTGGGCGAGCGGCATCTGGAAGTACGCGTCGTCGGATGCGACGCAGAAGTCAGTCAGCAGCCCGAGATAGATTCCGCCGCCCATGCAGTATCCGTGAATCTGGGAGATCGTCGGCTTCGAGAACTCCCACAGGTACAGGGTCGGCCATAGGAACAGGTCGGCTGTGCCCTTGTACAGATCCTCGAACGTGTCGCCGAAATCGGGATACGGGTCCTCGTCGGGTCCCCACTTCGCAACGTGGCCGCCGCAGAAGCCCTTGCCGTTGGCCTTCAGGATCACCACCTTGATCTCTTTGTCGCGGTCGGCCTCGTGGAGGCAGGCGTCGACTTCCTGCACCAGGGTCGCGTCCTTCGTGTTGGCCTTCTCGGGCCGGTTGAGGATGATCCGCGCGATCGGCGGTTCACGCTCGTAGATGACCGCTTCGAGTTCGCGCCGCTCCATCGTCATTGGTCGCTTCCCCTCTACAGAATCGCGCCGCTGTCCTTGGCCGCCGAGATGTCGTCCCAGTCGAGGTCGAGCTCCAGCAGGATCTCTTCGGTGTGCTGCCCATGTTCGGGAGCTCGCGCCGCCGACGGGGGAGTTTCGTCGAATTGGACTGGCGCGGCGACGATCTGGTACTCAACCCCTTGGTCATCCAGATTGGGGACGACGTACCCGTTCGGCCTCACCTGCGGGTCGTTGAGCGTTTCCTTCGGCGTCGCCAGCGCCGCCCACACGCCCGGCTCGTCGGCCAGCGCCTCGCGCCAGTACTCGAGGTCCTCGCTGGCGAACCTCTCGCCGACGAGCTTGCACGCTTCGTCCGCGTTCGCGATCAGGTTGCTCGACGGCACGAAACGTTCGTCGGTCGCAAGCTCGGGCAGTCCGATCCGCTCGCAGAAGCCGGCCCAGAACCGGTCGGGCTGCAGGAAGACCATTTGCAGCCACCTGCCGTCGCGGGTCTTGTAGCGGTTCACCAATGGGTTGATCGCCAGCCCCGGCGGTGCACCGGGGATCCCGTCGATGCCGAACAGATCGGCGACCGAGATCGACGGGGCGATGGTCCACATCGCCTGTGCCAGAAGGGACGAGTCCACGACGGACGGCTCGCCGGTGCGCTCCCGATGGAACAGCGCAGCACACACGCCACCCGCGAGCGTGATTCCACCCTGCAGGTCGCCGAACCCCGGGCCCTGCACGGCGGGCGTCTCGGTGCCGAACGGCGTCATCGTGTAGGACACCCCGCCGCGCGAAAGGTAGGTGGCGGCGTCGAACCCGCCCTTTTCGCGGTCCGGGCCACGCACGCCTGCGCCGGTGCCGCGAGCGATGATGATGTTCGGGTTGAACGAGCGGATGTCCTCCACGGTCAGCCGCGCGCGTTTCAGCGCGCCGGGACGCCAGTTCGTCAGTAGGACGTCGGCGGTGGCCAGCAGGCGGCCGAAATAGTCGCGGCCGGTGTCGGTCTTGATGTCGATCGCGACGCTGCGCTTCCCGCGGTTGCCGATCTCGAGGATGAAGTCGACGTCGGCCCGTGCGTTCTGTCGCGTGAAACCACCGATGACCAGCGCCCGCCCCGGGTCACCCGCTTTCACGTCCTCCACCTTGATCACGTCGGCGCCCCAGTCCGCCAGTGCCGCACCTGCTGAGGGTACGTAAGTCCAGGACGCAAGCTCGACGACCCGTACGCCGCTCAGGACTTGGCTCATTGCAGCACCTTTCGATTCAGTTCGCTGACGAGTTGCGCGCCGACCTCCTCGAGGTAACGGTCAGGTGCGCCGAGGTATGCACTCCAACCAAGGAGGCGCTTGAGGTAGAGGTGAGCGTCGTGCTCCCACGTAAACCCGATGCCGCCGAACACCTGGATCGCGGTGTCACCGACGGCGGTGAGCCGGCCCGCGAATGCCTTGGCCCGCAACGCGGCACGATGCCGCTCCGCGGGTTCGGCCGCATCGGCTGCCCACAAGGCGTGAACGACGCCGCTTCGGGCAAGTTCGACGGCCTCGTACATGTCGACGCACAGGTGCTGGACGGCCTGGAAGCTGCCGATCGGCTGGTCGAACTGCCTGCGCACCTTCGCGTATTCGATGGCCATGTGCATCACCGCAGTGGCGGCCCCGAGTGCATCCGCCGCGCGGGCGATCGTCACATCGTCGACGAGCCCTTCGATCGCATCCGTTGGCGCGTCGGCCAACCGCCTTCCCGTCACGCCGTCGAGTCGGACGTCGAACAGTTTCCGCGTCGGATCCACATGCGACCGTGCCGTCACCGTCACACCGTCGGAGGTGGGGTCGACGGCGTACAGCCCGGCACCGGCCGATCCGTCGACGAGCGCCAACAGCACGTTCGCGGCTGCAGCATCGGGGACGGCGGTCAGTTGACCGCGCAGCGTCGCGCCGTCGGCGACAGGCCTCGCACCGGTGAGCGGTGCGACCGTGGCTATCGTTTCCCCACCGGCGATTTCAGCCAGCAACCCGTGGTCCGCACCGGTCCGGGTCAGCGCTCTGGCCGAGGCGACCGCACTCGACAACCAGGGGCCGGGATTGAGCGCGGCGCCCATTTCCTCGGCGACGACACCCGCCTCGACCATCGTCATACCCGCGCCGTCGTGCTCTGCGGGAACGACCACGCCGGTCGCGCCGAGGTTCGCAAGCCCACGCCACACGGCGTCGGTGCTGCCCGTCGGATCATCCAGCAGCGGCCGCACATGCCCTGCCACACTTGCCTTTTCGGCGAGGTATTGCCGCACGGTGTCGCGAAGCGCGACCTGATCTTCCGTCAGCTCCAGGTTCATCGCCGCGGAAGCCCCAGCACCCGGGTAGCGGTGATGCCTTTGTTGATCTGCGTCGTTCCCCCCGCGATGGTCAGCGAGCGCGACGACAGGCGGCGGTCCACCCAGCGTTGGCCGGCGCTATCCGCGCCGAGCACGTCGAATGCCAGCTCGGCGACTTCCTGTCCCAACTCGGCCCACACACTCTTGGCCAGGCTGGCCGACCCGAGCGCGTCACCGCCGTGCAAGGTCGCCGAGATCGACCGCTTGCAGAGCAACTCGAGGTAGTTGATCCGCACCGCGATGTCGCCGAGCCTGCGCAACGTCACGCCGTCCTCGAGCACCGGCTTGCCGTCGACGGTGTGCCCGGTCAGGTCCGCGACGAGGTCGGCTAAGAGCACTTCCAACTGCGCGTACAGGCGCGCCGCTCCTGCGCGCTCATGGCTGAGCGTCGTGGTGGCGACCTGCCATCCCGCGTTCAACGGACCGAGCAGCGCGTCGGCGGGCACGCGGACATCGTTGAAGAACACCTCGGCGAAGTCGGCCGTGCCGTTGAGCGTGACGAGCGGGCGGGCTTCGATGCCGGGCAGCGCCATGTCGACGATGAGACAGGAGATGCCTTTGTGCTTGGCAGCCTCGGGGTCGGAGCGCACATACAGCTGACACCAGTCTGCCCGGTGACCCAGCGACGTCCAGATTTTCTGGCCGTTGACCACGAAGTGATCGCCGTCGCGGACGGCCCGGGTGCGCAGCGACGCCAGATCAGAGCCGGCCTCCGGCTCCGACATGCCCTGACACCAGATGTCGTCGGCGCGGACCATGCGGGGGAGCAACGTCGTCTTCTGCGTGTCGGATCCGTACTGCATGATCGCCGGCGCGATGTTGTTCATCCCGATCACGTTGAGGGGCACCGGAGCTCGCGCTCGTGTCATCTCCTCGGCGTAGACGAGTTGTTCGAGCACCGTCGCACCGCGGCCGCCGTATTCCTGCGGCCAGGACACTGCACCCCATGCCGCGTCCGCCACTGCCGCATCCCACGCGCGAAGCACGTCGAAGGCATCGGGGTTGCGGCCGCGGACTCGGTCGGCACTCCTGACGTCGTCGGTCAGGTTCGCCGCGAGCCAGGTGCGCAACTCCTTGCGGAACTGCTCCACCTCCGCCGGATATGAGAAGTCCACGGTGTCCTGTTCGAGATCGGGCTGATTGGCATCTTTATAATTTTAGGTAGTATAGCGATTTCTGCGAGGTGACTCGAAGGTTCCCAATCCGGCTCGTGCGGACAGTCAAGGAGGGCGACGATGGGCAGGGTCGAGGGCAAGGTTGCGCTGATCAGCGGGGCGGCGCGAGGTCAGGGTCGATCGCACGCGCAACTGCTGGCCGCCGAAGGTGCTGACATCATCGCCGTCGACATCTGCGAGGACATCGAGACCAACGAGTATCCGCTCGCCCGGCCCGAGGACCTCGACGAGACCGCCCGGTTGGTGGAGAAGGAAGGCAGACGGTCGCACGCCGAGATCGCTGATGTGCGCGACCGCGCCGCGCTGTCGGCGGCGATCGATCGCGGGGTTGCCGAGTTCGGCAGGCTCGATATCGTCGTCGCGAACGCAGGTATCTGTCCGCTGACTGCGGGCCTGCCGCCGCAGGCGTTCGCCGACGCCGTCGACGTGGATCTTCTCGGCGTCCTCAACCTCGTGCACGCGAGCCTCAAACATCTGCAGGCGGGCGCGTCGATCGTCGTGACCGGATCGAACGCGGCGTTCATGTCATCGATGAACACCACCGGTATCGACGGCGGTCCAGGTGGTGCGGGTTACGCATTCGCGAAGTTGGCAGGGGCGCACTACGTGAACGACTTCGCGCTCGCGCTCGCACCGTTCTCGATTCGGATGAACGCGATCCACCCGACCAACGTCAACACCGACATGCTGCACAGCCCGCCGATGTACCGGGCGTTTCGGCCGGACCTCAAGGAGCCGACACGCGAGGAGGCCGAACTGGTTTTCCCTGTGGTGCAGGCGATGCCGGTGCCCTACGTGGAACCCGAGGACATCAGCGAGGCGGTGGTGTTCTTCGCCAGCGACGCAGCGCGATACATCACCGGCCAACAGCTTCGAGTGGACGCCGGCGGGTTCCTCAAAGTGAAACCGTGGTCGGCGTAAAGGAGTAGTGAGGATGGCCAAAGGGATCATCTACCTGGAGACGAGGCCGGTTTCACCGGACCGCGAAGAGGAATACCACAAGTGGTACAACGACACTCATCTCGCTGAGATCTGCTCCGTCGACGGGATCGTCTCCGCGCGCCGCTTCGCCCCCACCGACGGCGAAGGTCCGTTCATCGCCATCTACGAACTCGAGTGCGACGACCTCGACGCGGTCGTCGGCCGGCTGGGCGAGCTCGGCAGGAGCGGCAAGATGTCGTCGCTGGAACTGCTCAACATGGAGACGCCGCCGATCCCCAAGGTCTATCGGGAGATCGGGTCGTACCAGAAATGACACCGTCGGCCGAGGTGCAGCGGCGCATCTACGCATTGATGGTGCTGATGAAGGCCGCCGACGACCGGCTCTCCAAGGGCATCGGTACCGGCGAGTTCATGTGCGTGTACTGGCCGTCGCGCGGCCAGGAGGCCATCGCTGCGGCAATGGGTGTCACGCTGCGCGAAGACGACCAGCTGGTGACCACCTACCGCGGTCTGCACGACCTGATCGGCAAAGGCGTTCCGCTGGAAGAGATCTACGGCGAGATGATGGGCCGCACCGTCGGTGCAAGCCGCGGTAAGGGCGGCACCATGCACATCGCCAAACCCGAGAAAGGTGTGATGCTGTCGACGGGGATCGTCGGCGCGGGGCCGCCGGTCGGTGTCGGGTTGGCGATGGCCGCCAAACGCAAGGGGCTCGACCGGGTGACGGTCGTCAGTTTCGGTGACGGCGCGACCAACACCGGCTCGTTTCACGAGGCGGCGAACATGGCCGCGCTGTGGGATCTGCCGATGGTGTTCGTCTGCCAGAACAACATGTACGCCGAGATGACGCCGACCACGGACACGATGAAGATCAAGCATGTCGCCGACCGCGCGGCCGGTTACGGCATGCCCGGCGTCCGAGTCGACGGCAACGACCCGCTTGCGGTCGCGGATGCGCTTGCCGAGGCCATCGGCAAAGCCCGCGGCGGCCAGGGACCCACCTTCATCGAGTGTGAGACGTTCCGGTTCCGAGGGCACTACTTCGGCGACCGGATGCCCTACATCCCGAAGGACCAGCTGGAGGCGGCGATGGCTGCCGACCCGGTACCCGCGTTCCGCCGCAGGCTCATCGACAAAGGTCTTTCGTCGGACGACGAGCTCAGCGGCATCGACGAGGGCGCGCTGACCGCGGTCGAGGAAGCGCTGAAGACGGTGCTGGCGGCGGAGCCACCGTCGGCCGACGAACTCGACCGAGACGTGTACGCCACCCCGATCAAGTATCCCGTCTGAGGAAGGCCATGGACGAAAAAGAGATGTCGATGCGCGAGGCGCTGAACCTCGCGCTCGATCAGGCCATGGCCGCCGACGACCGGGTTTTCCTGCTCGGCGAGGACATCGCAGATCCGGGTGCGTCCGGCCCGACGGCGGGGTTGTCGACGAAATACGGCCATGACCGCGTGCTCGATACACCGATCTCCGAAGCTGCGATCGTCGGAGCGGCCATCGGTGCCGCGATCGATGGGCTGCTGCCTGTCGCGGAGATCATGATCATGGACTTCATCGGCATCGCGGCGGACCAGCTGATCAACAACGCCGCCAAACTGCGGTTCATGACCGCTGGCCGGACGACCGCGCCGATCACCGTGCGCACCCAGGTCTACGGCGGTCTCGCGACGGGAGCGACGCACTCCCAGACGCTGGAAGCCTGGTTCATGCACATCCCTGGGATGAAGGTCATCGTGCCCTCCACCCCGCGCGACGGTAAAGGTCTGCTGTCATCGGCGATCTTCGACGAGGATCCGTGCCTGTTCGTCGAGACGATCCGGCTTCAAGCCCAGAAGGGTCTGGTGCCAACCGATCCGGACTTCCGGATTCCCCTCGGTCAGGCCGACGTCAAGCGACCCGGCTCGGATGTCACGCTGATCAGCTACGGCCGTAGCGTGCTCGAATCGCTCGCCGCCGCCAAGACATTGGATGAACAAGGCATCAGCGCCGAAGTCATCGACCTGCGCACTCTCGTGCCGCTCGACGTCGACACCATGGTCGAGTCGGTGCGACGGACCGGCCGTGCGGTGGTCGTGCACGACGCGGTCGAGTTCGCAGGCCCGGGCGCGGAGATCGTCGCGGTCCTCCAGGCCGAATGCTTCGGTGACCTCGCCGCGCCCATCGAGCGGGTGGCTGCACGATTTGTCCCGACACCCGCCGCGCCGACGCTCGAAGCGCAGATCTATCCGTCGGCGGCGCGCGTCGTCGAAGCTGTTGCGCGGACGTTGGAGAAAGCGGATGCCGATGGTTGAGTTCGTCATCCGTATCCCACGTGTATCGGTGGCCGTCTCGGAAGCCGAGCTCACCGAACTTCTCGTCGGCGACGGCGAGCATGTAGCGGAGGGAACACCGATCTATGTGATCGCCACCGAGAAGGTGGAACAGGAAATCGAAGCGGGTGCATCGGGGACCGTGCAGTGGACGGGATCGGTGGGCACAACCTACGACATCGGCGCCGAAATCGGCGTCATCACGTCATAACGAAATCGCCAGGAGGACATATGGATATGAACGAGACTCGCGAAAGAATCATCTACCAGAAGGATGGACCGATCGCGAAGATCACCTTGAACTGGCCCGAGAAGGCCAACGCGCAGGACCAGAAGCTCGCCGAAGAGGTGGACGCCGCCCTGCTCGATGCCGATCGTGACTACGACATCAAGGTGCTGGTGCTGAAGGCCAACGGGAAGGGCTTCTGCTCCGGACATGCGATCGGTGACAACGCCACCGACTATCCGGCGTTCGTGGAGAACGCGATGATCACAGGCCACCCCTGGAAGGCGCAGTCCGACCTCTTCGTCAAGCCGACACTGAACCTGTGGGAGTTCTCCAAGCCGACTATCGCGCAGGTGCACGGCTACTGCGTGGGTGGCGGCACCCACATGGGCCTGACCACCGACATCGTGATCGCATCCGACGATGCGTACTTCTCCTATCCGCCGTTGCAGGGTTTCGGCATGCCGTCGGGCGAATGTTCCATCGAGCCGTGGGTTTTCATGAACTGGCGCCGAGCCGCCTATTACCTCTTCACAGCAGAGGTGATCGACGCCAAGAAGGCGCTGGAAGTGGGCCTCGTCAACGAGGTGGTCAAGCGCGAGGACCTCGACGCGCGCGTCGATGCGATCGCCCGCCACATCGCCCAGGCTCCGCTGACGACGCTGATGCTCACCAAGGCCAACCTCAAGCGGGCCTGGGAGTTGATGGGCATGCGGGTGCACTGGCAGAGCTCCAACGACCTGGTCGCGCTCGCGTCGATCAGCAAGGACGTGCAGCAGCTGATCCAGCAGGTGTTCAAGGACAAGGTGCTGCCGTCCGAACATGCGCGTCGCCAGGCTGCGGCCGCGTCAGACGGCGCGGCTACGTAGGACCGTTCAGTGGCGAACCTCGCCGACCACGCGGAGGGTGACCCCGACTCACCGGCCTTGATCGTCGTTGACGGCGCCACGGTCACGTACGGCGAGTTGTTCGAACGGAGCCAACGCGTCGCCGCCCTGCTGCACAAGGCGGGGCTGCGACGCGGCGACGGGGTGGCACTGGTGCTGCCGAACCGCCCCGAGTTCTTCGACATCACATGGGGCTGCCAGCTTTCCGGGCTGTACTACAGTGCAGTGAACACGCACTTCACGCCCGACGAGGTGGCCTACGTCATCGGCGACTCCGACGCGAGGGCAGTCTTCATCGACGCGTCGATGGCCGAGCTCGGGGAGCGGATCCTCGCTGTCAACGACGGTGTCGACGTGCACATCAGTGTCGGCGCTCCGCTGCCGGGGTGGCGGCCTTACGACGATGCCGTAACTGAACGCGATGCGGCTCCAGCGATTGCGGACGGGTCCGAGATGCTCTACTCGTCGGGCACCACCGGCCGACCCAAAGCCGTTCGGCGCCCGCTACCCGAGGACGGCCAAGGATCGTGGGCGCAGAAAGTGCTCGAGCACTCGCTGACGCAGCGATACGACATGAGTTCGTCGAGTGTGTATCTGTCTCCGGCGCCGCTGTACCACGCAGCAGGCATCAACTACACGATGGCGGTGCACCGGGTAGGAGCCGCCTCGATTCTGATGCCCAGGTTCGACGCCGAAACCGTGCTGCGCCTGATCGAGGAGCACCACGTCACACATGCCCAGTTCGTGCCGACCATGTTCCTGCGGATGCTCAAGCTGCCGGAGTCGATTCGCGAACGCTACGACGTCTCCAGCCTGCAGTGTGTCATCCATGCCGCCGCGCCATGTCCGGTCGACGTCAAGCATCGGATGATGGACTGGTTCGGGTCGATCATCCACGAGTACTACGGTGGCACTGAGGGATTCGCGGGCACGATCATCGGCCCCGACGAATGGCTCGCCCACCCTGGTTCAGTCGGCAAGCCGTTCAGTCCCGTACACGTCGTCGGCGAGGATGGTGCCGAACTGCCCGTCGGCGAATCCGGCGAGCTGTACTTCGAGGGCGGGCCGAAGTTCGAATATTTCAAAGACCCTCAGAAGACGGCATCGGTGTCCAACGATCGCGGATGGCGTTCGCTGGGTGACATGGGCTATATCGACGAGGACGGCTACCTGTACCTCACCGACCGTTCGACGTTCATGATCGTGTCGGGCGGGGTGAACATCTACCCGCAAGAGGCGGAGAATCTGTTGGTCATGCACCCGAAGCTGTTGGACGCAGCGGTATTCGGCGTGCCGAATGACGAGTACGGCGAAGAGGTGAAGGCTGTCGTGCAACCGGTCGAAGGAGTGCAGGCCGCTCCGGAACTCGAGGCAGAGCTCATCGAATATTGTCGAGCGAATCTCGCGGCCTACAAGTGCCCGCGCACCATTGAATTCGACGCCGAGCTGCCACGCGACCCGAACGGCAAGCTGTACAAGAGGCGGATCCGCGAGCGCTATTGGCAGGGCCGTACGTCGCGCATCGTGTGATCAGAGCGAGAAATCGATGACGCCGCGCACAATCTCGCCGCTCAGCTGGTCGCGATAACCCTCGTTGATGTCGTCGAGCCGGTAACGCCGGGTGATCATCTCGTCGAGCTGGAGTAGTCCCGCCTCATAGAGCTTGGCGAACCGAGCGACGTCAACCCGCGGGTTGCACGATCCCAGTACGGTGCCGACCAGGCTCTTGTTCCAGAGGATGAACTCCTGCAGGTTGATCGAAATGGAATTCGTCGTGGTGGCGGTCATGCCCGTCAGAACACAGGTGCCGCCCTTGCGCGTCAGGCTCAGTGCCGCCTGAACGTCGTGCTCGGAAATCAGCGAGGGGGAGACGATGACACTGTCCGCCATTACGCCGTGCGTCAGACCGCGGACCAGGTCGGCGGCTTCATCCGTGTTCGAGACACTATGCGTGGCACCGAAGCTCAGCGCCGACTTCTGCTTGAACTCTACCGGATCGACGGCGATGATGTGCGCGGCCCCGTTGATCCGCGCGCCCTGGACCGCCCCGGTACCGATTCCGCCCACCCCGATGACCACGACGGTGTCCCCGGTCATCACCTTCGCGCGGTTCTCCGCGGAGCCGTATCCGGTCGGAATCCCGCACGACAACAGCGCCATCGGCAGCAACGGCAGATGCGGGTCGATCTTGACGATGGAATCAGTGGAAACGACCGTGTGTTGGGAGAAAGCGCCGACCTTCGACAGGTGCCCGAGATTGCGACCGTCCGCGGTGTGGTGGCGGAAGGTGCCGTCGGTGGGCATACCGGGGATCATCACCTGCGCACCCATGTCACAGATGTACTCCATGCCTGAGCTACACCATCGGCATTGCCCGCAGACCGCCACGAACGACGTCACTACGTGGTCGCCAGGCGCGAACTCGGTGACGCCCTCGCCGACCTCGGCCACCACTCCCGACCCTTCGTGGCCGCCGATCATCGGAAACATGCCGGGGAGGCCGAACGACTCCATCACGTCGTTGGGCACGGACATGTCGCCGTTGCGGATGTGCTCGTCGGAATGACACAGCCCGGCGGCGGCCATCTCGATCAGAACCTCGCCGGCCTTGGGTGGGTCGAGTTCAAAATCCTCCACCGACCACTGCTGGCCCATGTCGTGCAGGATCGCCGCACGGGTCCTCATGCGAGGGGGCGGAATGTCACGGGCAGGTGCTTGGGCGAACGGAACGGCATGCCAACGATCTTGGTGTCGACGTCTGCGATCAACTGCAAGTCCGTCACCCGATCGAAGAGGCTGTTGAGCATGGCCTTGGTTTCCACGCGGGCCAGATGCATGCCGAGGCAGCTGTGGATCCCGCCCGCGAACGAGATGTGCGCACGTCGCGGCCGGTGGATGTCGAACGCGTCCGGGTGCTCCCAACGATGTGCGTCGCGATTGGCCGACCCCATGCACAGATTCACCTGTGCGCCTTTGGGAACAGTCGTCCCGTGCATCTCGACGTCGCGGGTGGTGTTTCGCATCACCAGGACCAGCGGGGTCTCGTATCGGATCCCTTCCTCGATCGCAGCCGACATGAGGCTCCGATCCTGCTGCAACGCCTGCAGCTGGTCGGGGTGGGTAAGCAGCAGCTGCAACAGATTCCCCGAGGAACGGTATGTTGTCTCCAGCCCGGCGGGCAGGAGCAACCGCAGGAACGAGATGATCGCGTCGTCGGTGAGTTTCTCGCCGTCGATCTCCGCGGCGACCAGATCGCCGATCACGTCGTCGGTCATCGTGCTGCGCCGCTGATCGACCTGCTCCTGGAAGTAGGTGCCCAATTCGACCGACGCCGTCAGGCCCGCCTCGATGTCCTCGGTGATCGAAATGAGTTGCAGCGACAGCCGTCGGAACATCTCCAGATCTTCCTGGGGCAGGCCAAGCAGCGCAGCGGTCACACGGGTCGGGAACTCGAATGTCAACGCCTTGACCAGATCGGCGCCGCCGTCGTTCTTGAACTCGTCGACGAGCTGATCGCAGATCGGGTCGATCACCTCGGGTTCCCACTTGTTGAGCGCACTCTGTTTGAAAGCCTTGCTCACCAGGCTGCGATGGTCGTGATGCTCCTTGCCGTGCATGCCGAGGATCGTCGGCCCGAAAACGAGGCCGATCGTCTGGTTGTACATCTCGGATGCGAACACCGTGTCCTCGCGGAACGCGGCGAAGACACTCTCGAAGTCGAACAAGGTCCAGTTTTCCTCGACCTTGAGCTCGTCGGGCATCAGATCGCTCTCCATGAGCGTGCCGCGCCATACCGGCGCCGTTCTGCGCATGTGCTCGAAGTAGGGATAGGGATCGTTCACCAAGTCGGGGGCGCTGGACGGATCCTGCGAATCGGTGCTGATGGTCACACGTGCCTCCCGGCGCAGCGTCTAGCGGGTCGGTCGCTCTATCTTTACTATTTTAGTATTCTAGGTCAAGGAAAAGGGGTCGTGGATGCAACGCCGTCCTGTGTGTGCGATCGAGGACCTGCCCCCGGGGACCATGAAGCTGGTCGAGGCAGGCCAGTTCGGCGTGGGTGTCTACAACATCGACGGGTCGGTCTATGCAATCGCGAACTACTGCTCACATGAGGGCGCGCCGCTGTGCGCGGGCTACGTCGTGGGCACCACCGAGTTCGCGCCCGACGCGCCCGGCCAGGTCCGCTACGTGCGTGAAGGCCAGATCGCTCGGTGCCCATGGCACAACTGGGAGTTCGACATCACCACCGGGGTCAACCTGGCCGACCCGCAGAAGCGGGTCCGCACGTATCAAGTGGATGTCGACGACGGACAGGTGTACCTGACGGCATGAGCGAAGCTGGCGAGCGAATCGACAGCACAGTATGCGCCGGCGGAGCCTGCGAGGTCGGCGCATGATCATCGACACCAACGTTCAGCCGCATTTCCGGTACAACTCCGAGATCCGCCGCTATCTGTCGCCCGCGCACAAGCTGCGCGCGATCCCCGACGTCGAGCAGCAGTGGTATCAGGCACCGGGCGGCGATTACCGCGAAGATCTGTACGGCGACGGCTATCCGGCGTCTGACCCCGATACGGTGGCCAGGCACCTTTTCGACGACGGCGGCGCCGACTGCGCGATCCTCAATCCGCTGACGCGGGGCAACATCGCCGACTATCTGCTCAACAGCCGGATCTGCGCCGGTGTCAACGACTGGCTGATCGATCGTTGGCTCGAGCCCGACGCCACCGGACGCTTCCTGGGGACCATCCGCGTCAATCCCGAAGACGCCAAGGGTGCGGTCGGCGAGATCGAACGCCTGGCAGACCATCCGAAAATGGTGCAGGTCGGCGTTCCGATGCAATCGCGGGAGCCCTACGGAAAGCCGGTGTTCGAGCCGATCTGGGAGGCGGCCGCCGGGCACGGGTTACCCGTCGCGGTGCACATCAACGGCGGCAACGGTGTGGACTACGCGCCGACCTTCGCCGGACACACCTCCACCTATCCCGGCTATGCCGCGTTCATGCCGCTCAACTCGTTCGTCCACCTCGCGACGCTGATCATCGAGGGCGTTTTTGGCAGGCATGCCGACCTGAAATTCGTCTTCGCCGACGGCGGTTACGACCTTCTCACCCCCCTCATGTGGCGGCTCGACACGTTCTGGATGTCGATGCGTGACCAGACGCCGTGGGTGGACCGTTATCCGAGCGAATACCTTGCCGACCATGTCCGTTACTGCACGTCCGCGTTGGACGGGCCGACCGACGAACGCCAGGCCGAGCGGTGGCTGGATTTCACCGACAAGGCGGATCTGCTGATGTTCGGGTCGGGTTATCCACATTGGTCGGCGTCTGACCCCGACACTTCTGTTGCGGGCCTGTCAGGCGAGCAGCGGGAAAAGGTCCTGTGGCGCAACGCAAGTGACACCTACGGCGTGACGGCGAAGGTGGAAGGAAGTAGCAAATGACGACGGTCGAACGCACGGAAGACGCTGTCGCGCAGGATATTGCGGTGACGATCGTCGACACCGACGTGCATCCGCTGCCGGTGTCGGGTGCGGTGCTCAAGTCCTATGCGCCGCCGGAGTGGAAGGACAAGCTCTGGCCGACCGGCAACGCTGTGTCGCCCATGTCGTACTTTTATGACACACCTGATGCCTACAAGACGAGTTCGCTGCGTGTGGACGCATCGCCGCCGCGCGGGGGAGCGGCGGGCAGCGATCCCGACTTCGCCGCCAAGCAGCTGTTGGTCGACGCCGGTGTCAGCATCGCCGTGCTGGAGCCGATGTGCGACGCCCAGCTGCCGCAGGCCGAACACGTGCTCAAGGCCACCTACAACGACTGGCTGGCCGATGTATGGCTCGGCGACAACAACTGGCACGGCCGTTGGCGCGGGGCGATCAGCGTCACCGCGCAGGATCCCGGCCAGGCCGCCCGGGAGATCGAGCGGTGGGCCGGCCACCCGTACATGGCCGAAGTGCTGATGACACCCCAGACTCGGGGAATATCTTTTGGCAGTCCACATTTCGACCCGATGTATGAGGCCGCCGCCCGCAACGGCCTTCCGGTGGCGACCCACCTGATGGGACAGACACCCTACGAGCTGATTCCGATCTACCCCGTCGGTAACCCGGCTCACTGGCACGACTTCTTCGCGTCATGGCCGCTGCTGTACGTGTCACATCTGATGAGCCTGGTGTTCGACGGCGCATTCGACCGGCATCCCGATTTGAAAGTCGTCTTCGTCGAGGGCGGCTTCACCTGGGCCATGCCGGTGATGTCGCGCATGGACCGAATCTGGGAACACCGCAAAGCCGATCTGCCTCATGTGCGGCGCAGGCCGTCCGATTATGTCCGCGAGCATGTGCGGTTCACCACGCAGCCACTCGAGGAGGTCAACGTGGTGGAGTACCGGGAGTACATCGAGATGATGGACCTCGGCGACTGCATCATGTTCTCCACGGATTACCCGCACTGGAGCTATGACGCTCCGGACTGGGCGATCCGGCGGTTCCCGGCAGAGCAGCGGGAGCGGATCATGCGCGGCAACGCGACCGCGCTCTACGGGCTGCCGTCGACCGTCAAAGCACTCCCCGGCGAGATCTAGCGATTTCGGCGCGCTTACGTGCGCTGACCGTCGATTAGCGCGCCGAAATCACTTGGTGGTCCGGCGCTCGACTTCCATTGGGACGACGGGAGATCGTGCCGAGGGGCCGCGGGTGATCGCGTGCAGTCGGATCTCGGGTAGGTCGACCGACGGGTCGAGTGTGTCTAGCCACGCAACGGCGTCGGCGACATCCGACGCGCGTATCGCATACATCTCGAACGGCACGTCCTGCAGCATCTCGGTCTCGACCGGCCCGGGCGTCACGATGTGAACGTTGATGCCGTCGCGGTCGACCTCGCGAGCCAGCGCGCCCGCGAATGCGTTCATGCCCGCCTTCGATGCCGAGTACGCCGTCCTCGCCATCATCGGTTCGTGGGCAGCAGACGACGAGATGAACACGAACCGCGAACCCGCCTTCATCCGAGGCAGCGCCGCGGACGTGACGACGAAGCACGAGTCGAGGTTGGCTGAGATCGTCGCCCGCCATTGGTCGAAAGTCTGCTTGCGGGCGTATGTTCCACCGAGAATTCCTGATGCGTGCACGACCAGGTCGATTGCACCGGCAGCCTCGACCGCAGGTGCGAATTTCTCCGGATCGCTGGCGTCGGCCACCACATAACGAGCCCCCATCTTCTCGGCGGCTGCCCGCAGCGGCTCCTCGCGGCGAGCGGTGAGTACGACGTCATAGCCCAGCTCAGCGAGCTTGCGGCCGCACTCTTTGCCGATGCCGCCGCTGCCACCGGTGATCAACGCCGTACGCACACAGCACCTTCAGCGCTGGCGCCGGGCCAACGCCTGCGGCGATAGCGCGACGATCCGCTGCTCAGGATCGGCTGCGCTGAAATACGTCTGGGTGTCAGCGATATGGCGGGCGGCAATCTTGCGCGCGCGGTCCGCATCTCCGGCCTCGATCGCGTCGGTCAGCTTGTTGTGAATGGTCAACGCGATGCGCCGTTTACTCATCGACGGATATTCCCCGCGTGCCGCAGTTTCCTTCGCCCACAGGTTCAAATGGCCGGACCACAGCGTCTCCAGGCTGCCGACCACAGCGATCATCGTGTGGTTGCCGCAGCCACGGATGATCTCGTCGTGGAACTGGCCGCCGATCTCGGTGAATTTGGCGCCGTCTTCGATGTGCTCGGCCATCGAGTCGTTGATTGCCCTGAGTTTCGGGATGAGGGTCTCGCTGCGGTCCTCACGTTTTGCCGCGAGCGCGGTGCACATCGGGTCGAGTTCCTGTAGCGCGGTTGCGAGGTCGGCGAGTGGCACTGTGTCGCTCTGCAGCAACAGACCGATCATGTACGCCGCACTCGCCTTGGCAGGCGCATGCACCACAGCGCCGCCGCGGTTGCCGCGTCGGACCGACACCAAGCCCTCGGTCTCGAGGATTCGCAAGGCTTCCCGCAACGACACCAGGCTGACGTTGAACTGCTCGACGAGGATCTCTTGCCGCGGCAACAGGTCGCCGTCGGACAATTCGCCGTCGATGATCTGACGACGGAGCTCATCGGCGACGATCTCAGCCGTTCTGCGGGCCCCGAGCCGGCGGCGGGCCTCTGGGCCGATTCCCAATGTTGTCATTGCGTGGCAATGTTAACAGCGATAGCCGTGCTACCTGGGGTCTACGGGATCGCTATCCGGCAAAAGTTACTAGGATGGCAAAGAAACGCCTGGGAGGTTGTGCGCGTGAGTGACGGAGCACCTACTCCGCTCTGTGACCTGCGCGTCGTGGAGATCAGCGACCGCATCGCCGGCGCTTACTGCGGGAAGCTGTTCGTCGATGCGGGCGCCGACGTCGTGAAGGTCGAGCCCGCCGCGGGCCATC
>NZ_JAVHWK010000095.1:0-16172 GCF_032159775.1 Mycobacterium sp. | reverse complement strand
CTCAGCTATGCCCGCAATCTGGCTGAACATCTTCACTGGGGGTTAGTCAGCGGACAAGTATCGAACACCGCAACGTCGCCGCTCAATGTGATGGCCTTGGCGGTCCTGACGAAGCTCACCGGCAACAGCGTGTTGGCGGCTGGAGTCCTCTATGTGGTGTGCGTCGCACTGACGTTTGTTGCCGTCGGCAGGCTAGTGCCATCCGACGACGATGCCGCGACGGCCATGCTATGGCCGCTTGCAATCACCGCACTGGTCGAGTTGAACCCGATCATGGTTGCGTCAGCCGGCCTCGAGAGTGCCTTGTTCGTCATGCTTTTGGCTTGGCTGGTCGTAGCCGCGGAAGCCAGGAACGCGCTCCTGTTCGGCGTCTTGGCCGGTGCCCTCATCCTGACCCGTCCCGACGGCGTGCTGTTCGCGGTCATACTGGCCTTCTCCCTCGGACGGTCGGTAAAGAAGTGGGCAATGGCTGTTGGCTCGGCCATTGCGATCGTTGCGCCGTGGGTGCTGACGAGCTGGTTTCTGCTCGGGTCGGCGGTGCCCGACACCGTCCTTCTCAAGCGTCATCAGCTGCCTTGGCGCGGACACAGTTTCGGCACTGGCTTAGTGCTTTACGTTGGGCAATATCCGTTCGCAGTCATCACTGCCGTCGCAATCCCCGCAGTGTGCGTCCTCGCGCTTTGCGTCGTCCACACCATTAGGTCCTCACCAGAGGCGACATCTTCCCGGGGCTCTCGGCCTGCGGTGCTGCTGATCCTCGCCGGGTTCGCGCACTATGGCGCGTACACCCTCCTGCATCCGCCGCCGTACCACTGGTACTACGGCCTGAGTTTCTCCGCCATCACACTAGGAGCGCTGGTGCTCCTGGTCCGACGCCATCGACAATGGTTGTCCCTGCGCTGGATGGCCGGAGTCCTTGCGGTCATGTCGCTCGCCGTACTGGTAAACAACGGCCTCACTGCGTTCGCGCCGATCACCACGAACTGGCAGAGCAGCGCGGAGGCCGAAGACATGGCGAAGGCCGTCGGTCAGATAGTCGGCGATGACACGGTCGAATTCCACGGGGAGATCGGCGCGTTCGCCTACTTCTGCGACTGCAAGGTAGTCGACGACTTCAGTGACATGGCGAGACTGAATTCGGTGATTCGCCAGGATTTGCAGACAACGACTGGGTTCCGTAATGCATTGCTGCGCTTGAACTATCGCCACCGTGTTTTGACCGGAGAGCCGACGTCGGGCCAGTATCTCCTGCAAGCGACCAATGACCCCGGCGGTCAACCGTGGCGGTGGCCGGCGTCTTCGCCTTGGACGATCGACGACCCCGCGTACTACGTCCTCACCCGGATTCCTGGGCCATGAGTTCCGCCGTCGAATCAGGAGAACGAGAGGAAGCCCTTCGAGTAGACCCACGCTGTCCCGTTAGGCAGCCCGGGAAAGCCACCCAGTTCGATCTGCCCGACACGGCACCAGTCGTCCCGGCAGGGCTCCATGAGCGGATGTACTTCGCCGGCCAACAGGGTGCCGATCTTCTGGCCCTGGCCGTCGGGCTTGTCGTAGATATCCGTGTCCGCGATGACCGTTGCGTCCCCAAGTGGCTTCGGGCCCTGCTGCTCGGGCGCCAGCTGCTTCGGTCCCGCCGGGGCCCCACCCGTGTCCGCCTGTTTGGGCGACGGACCCACCTTCTCGGGCTCCGGATTCGCGACGCAGGCGAACTGCGTGTTCGAGTCCCAGTTCTGTGTGTCGCCGTTCAACTTGAGCGTGCCGTGTGCCCGGTTGTCGGGACCGATCAGCCCATCGAGGATCAGAGTCGGGCGGTCCCCACGCCCTACCTCCAGGTGAATACCGACCCCGTGGATATAGCCGGTCACTGGGCCCGACAAATCGCCACCGTTGGGATAGTGCGATATGGCCGTGGTGTCGACGGTCGTGCTCGCGTTCACGGTCTCGAACGTAGTGTTTCCGGTGACGGCCTGGTACTTGATATCCACCAGCCCGCCGGGAAACTGGTACGCGGCGCATGCAGGGGCCAGCGGCAGAGGTAGAAGCGGGCGCCCCTGCGCGGCCGCCGGCATGGCGAGCGCACCGATTGCGACCATTGCGCTCGCCGCAGCGAGGGCGGCAGGCAACTGCTTTACGGTCATGTTCTTTCCTTCCGGTGACGGCTTACGGGAAACGCTAGGTTGAGAGGGGCCACAGAAAAATAGGGTGTTTCCCTATGGATCGCGGCTACAGCATGTTGTTTTCGGGTCCCGCCGGGGACCGTGGTCACCCGGCGATCGCTCGATTGCCCTATCGTCATCGACATTCCCGACACCTTGATCACAGGAGCACCAATGCTTACTCGGCGGTTCCCGAGAGGGGCATTGGTCGCGCCGATTGCGACAGCGAGCCTCAGCGTCGCCCTCACCTTGGGAACCGGGTCGGCGAACGCCACTCCTGAGGACGATGCATTCATCGGCATCGTCAAGCAGCTCAACATCCCGGTGCCCTCCCCCGGCGAGGCAGTCCAGGTCGGGCGCGGCATCTGCTCGGCAATGGACGCAGGCAGGATCGAACCGGCACCCACGATTCGGGGCGTGGTCAGCAGCCTGAGGTCGAAGGGGCTCGACAAAGGGCAGTCGGTGGGTTTGCTCAGGGGCGCCGTCAGCATCTATTGCCCGCAGTACAGCGCACTCGTCGCGCGCTGAGCGCCCTGGTGGCGCCTGACCTGCTCGACGACCCGAGCGACCTCTCCGTGCTTCGCGCCAAGGGCGCCGATCCCGACGAGCTTTTCGCCTCCTTCGCCGCATGGGCTCAGGAGAGCGGCACCACGCTGTACCCGGCGCAGGAGGAGGCGCTGATCGAACTGGTCAGCGGCGCCAACGTCGTGCTTGCCACGCCGACCGGTTCCGGCAAGTCACTGGTAGCCACCGGCGCGCTGTACGCGGCGCTGGCAGCTGGGGCCGCAAGCTATTACACCGCGCCGATCAAGGCGTTGGTGAGCGAGAAGTTCTTCGCGCTCTGCGACGTGTTCGGTGCGACGAACGTCGGCATGCTCACCGGCGACGCGTCGGTCAACGCCGCGGCGCCGATCATCGCCTGCACGGCGGAGGTGCTGGCGAACATCGCCCTGCGTGAAGGGGCAGACGCCGACATCGGCCTCGTCGTGATGGACGAGTTCCACTTCTACGGCGACCCCGGCCGCGGCTGGGCCTGGCAGGTGCCGCTGTTGGAGTTGCCGAACGCGCAGTTCCTGCTGATGTCGGCGACCCTCGGCGACGTCACGTTCCTCCGTGAGGACCTCACCCGGCGCACCGGTCGGCCGACGGCGCTGATTGCCAACGCCGAGCGTCCGGTCCCGCTGCATTACTACTACGCGACCACGCCGATGCACGAGACGATCGGCGACCTGCTCGACACGAAGCAGGCACCGATCTATGTCGTCCACTTCACCCAGGCCTCCGCACTGGAGCGGGCCCAGGCACTGATGAGCGTCAACGTGAGCAGCAAGGAGGAGAAGAAGGCGATCGCCGACCTTATCGGCGGGTTCCGGTTCTCGTCCGCGTTCGGCACCACGTTGTCGCGACTGGTGCGCCACGGGATCGGCGTCCACCACGCCGGGATGCTGCCCAAGTACCGACGGCTGGTTGAACAGCTGGCCCAGGCCGGCCTACTCAAGGTCATCTGCGGCACCGACACCCTCGGCGTCGGCATCAACGTGCCGATTCGTACCGTCGTCTTCTCGGCGCTGTCCAAGTACGACGGCACCCGTACCCGGCTGCTCAGCGCGCGCGAGTTCCACCAGATCGCCGGTCGGGCAGGACGGGCAGGCTACGACACGGCAGGCACCGTCGTCGTCCAAGCGCCCGAACACGAGGTGGAGAATCTCAAGCAGTTCGCCAAAGTCGCCGATGACCCGAAGAAGCGTCGAAAACTGGTGCGCCGCAAGATTCCCGAGGGAATGGTGCCGTGGAGCGAGTCGACCATGACCCGGTTGGTCGACGCGGCCCCCGAAGCGCTGACAAGCAACATGCGGGTGAGCACGGCGATGATCCTCGACGTCGTCGACCGTCCAGGTGACCCATTCGTCGCGATGCGCAGGCTGCTCACCGACAACCACGAGCCACGCAAGCGCCAGCTCGCCCACATCCGCGAGGCGGTCGGCATCGCCCGCTCACTGCTGCAGGCCGGCGTTCTGGAGCGGCTCGACGAGCCGGGGCCAGACGGCAGGCGCTACGCCCTGACCGTCGACCTGCCGCCCGACTTCGCCCTGAACCAACCACTGTCGACGTTCGCGCTCGCCGCCGTCGACGTGCTCGATCCCGCATCGGAATCGTATGCGCTGGACGTGGTTTCGGTCATCGAGGCAACTCTGGAGGACCCGCGCCAGATCCTGGCCGCGCAGCTGAACAAGGCCAGGGGCGAGGCCGTGGCTGCGATGAAGGCCGAGGGCATCGAATACGACGAGCGAATGGAACTGCTGGACGACGTCACCTATCCCAAGCCTCTGGAGGACCTGCTCGACCACGCCTTCGAGGTTTACCTGCAGAGCAACCCGTGGGCCGCCGATGCGCGGCTGTCTCCGAAGTCCGTTGTCCGCGAGATGTGGGAGCGCGCGTTCACATTCCGGGAGTTCATCAGCGTCTACGGCCTGACCCGTTCCGAGGGCGCTGTGCTGCGCTACCTCTCCGACGCCTTCAAGGCGCTGCGGTCCGGGGTGCCCGCCGCGGCACGGACCGAGGGGGTCGTCGACATCGTCGAGTGGCTCGGTGAGCTTGTCCGTCAAGTGGATTCGAGTCTGCTCGACGAGTGGGAGCAGCTCACCAGCCCGGACCAACCGCTGGATGCTCCGGTGGCGGTACCTGCACGCCCGCGGCCGCTGACCGGGAACGAGAGAGCGTTCACCGCGATGGTCCGCAACGCGTTGTTCAAACGGGTGGAGCTGTTCTCCCGTCGCCGCTGGCATGACCTCGGCGAATTGGACCGCGACTCTGGTTGGTCGGCGCCACGTTGGCAGGAGGTCGGGGACGCGTACTTCGCCGAGCACGACGACGTGGGCATCGGTGCGAACGCCCGCGGGCCCGCGCTGCTGATCATCGACCGACGGCCCGGCATGTGGTGGGTGCGCCAGATACTGGATGATCCTGCGGGCGACCACGACTGGGGCTTTGAGGCGGAGGTGGAACTGGAGGCGTCCGACGAAGAGGGCGCGGCCGTCCTGCGCATCGTCGACGCCGGGCGGCTGGACTAGCCGCGGAGGCTGATCTACATGTCCGGGGGCTGCGCCCGACGTACCGCGTCCGGCGCGGGGTCTCCCCACCTGTCCCGGATCCGGCCCCACGGATCGGCGTATTGGCCGGGTTGCTTGTAGTACGGGGCTTTTCGCCGCATCACACCGGCGGCCATCGGCGCTGCCATTCGGAACGCATGCGCCTTCCAGCCCATTCTGGCGCGAATCTCGTCATACGACTCCGAACTGCTGTACCGCTGAAACGACAGCACCTGCTGGGAGCGGGTGGTGTCCATCCAGTCCAAGGGGTACCAATTGGCGTCACTGTCGGGATCACCCGGACGGCCGGGCATAACCAGCGCGCCCATCCCCACCGCCTCGTAGCCCATGCGGCCCAGTTCGGATTGGTTGTGTTTATGGGAGTCGTCGCCGGCGATCATGAAGACCTCCCGCACCGCATCGGTGGTGACTGCCGCTGCGAACGCCGTGGCGACATCGCGGACGTCGACGGAGTGGCAACGGTTGTCCTCGGGCATCAACGCGCCGAAGTAGAACGAATCGAAATCTCCGTAGTCGATGAGCGGGTCGAGGGTGGTGACGCCACTGAGCCGGAGAATCGACCACTCCAAAGATGAAGAGCGGACGATGTTTTCGGCTTCCAGCTTGTGGCAGCCGTAGAGTTCGGATGCCAATGGCGGAGTTTCGGGAGTGAGCAGGTCGGTGAATCGGTGCGGGTTGCGGCTGCCGTAGACCGCCATGCTGGATGCGTGGACGAAGCGCGGAGGCGCGGGCATCGCCTCCGCGGCGCGGACAAGCGCTGCGGTCGCGTCGACGTTCACCGCCCGTGCCAACGCGCCGTTGGCGTAACACATCGGCGGAATGCACGCCGCCAGATGGACGATCGCCGATGGCGATACATCGGCGAGCACTGCGCTGACCTGATCCGGCTTCGTCAGATCGACCGACCGGACGTCGACCGCCGCGGGCAGCGACGGTTTGACTGTCCGGTGCGCGGTGGCGATCACCGTGTGACCGTCGGCCACCAGCCGCTCCACCACCGGTCGACCAACCAGGCCGTATGCCCCCGTGACAAGTACGGAATCAGGAACGGCCATGGTGCGCTCCTTCTGCAGAGCGGGATAGGAATCGCAGGTTAGCCGAGGCGAGGGGCTGAGGGATCAGATCCGCAACCTTGTGCGTGGTCGTGCGCCTCAATGCTCTTTCTTGCCATTGCCGTTGCCGTGGTCCTTCTTCTTGCCGGGCGGTTCCCGGTCGACCTGCACCGGCGGTGGTGGCGGTGGCGGTGGCGGCGGCAACACCGATGATGGCGAGGGCGGAGGCGACAGGGACGTGCTGGAGGTCGCCGGGCTCGGTGCCGACGGTGGCGATCCGGTCTCGAAGAAGATCAGCACTGCCGCCAGGACGATCGCGAGCAGCACCGCGGCCAACGCGACGATTGTGCGGGTCCGGCTGTGTCGCGTCGGCACGGCGACGGCCAATGTGGCGGACGTGGGCAGCGGCTCGGCCAGCACCAAAGTCGGCGGCCGGACCGAATTAGGTTGCGGGACACCGGCCAATGCGGCCCTCATCGCGTCGGCGCTGGGAAAGCGCCATGACGGGTCGTGCGCCATCGCCTTGTCGATCGTTGCGCCCAGTGCCGGCTCCACGTCGGGGCGCAGCATCGGCAGCGGCGGCGGCGTCTCCACGCTGATCGCCCTCACCAACGCCGCCAGGTTCTCCTGTGGATACGGCGGCCGTCCGGTCAGCGCCTCGTACCCGACCGCACCGACGGCGTACAGGTCGTCGGCGACCGTCGCGGGCCGACCCGCTACCCGGTCGGCGCTGAGATAAGCCGGGGTGCCGACTATCTGCCCGGTCATCGTCGCGGGCGTCTCAGCGCTTTTCGCGATGCCGAAATCTGCGACCTTCACATCGCCGGCGGTGGTGAACAAAATATTGGCGGGCTTGATGTCGCGGTGCAGGATTCCAGCCGCATGCGCGGCGGTCAATGCCGACAGCACGGCGTCGAGGATCCACCGGACCCGGGCTTGCGGTAGCGGGCCACCGGTCAGCTCGTCGGCCAGTGTCCGCCCGGACAACCGCTCCATCACGATGAACGGCGTGCCGGCGTGCTCACCGCTGTCGTGCACAGCCACGATGTGGGGATGATTCAGGCCGGCGGCGGCCCGTGCTTCGATCTCGAAACGCCTGCGACTGTCGGGGGAAACGCTGAACGCGGGATGCAGCAGCTTGACCGCGACGGGCCGGTGCAGCCTCGTATCCCAACCGTCGCGTACCTCGGCCATCCCGCCGCGACCCAGGACCCCCCGCAGTTCGTAGCGGCCGCCAAGAAGTTCCGGCGCCTGCACGCCCTTACGCTAGCGCGCCTGTGCTGCGGGCTCGCTACCCGGCTGTCACCGGGCAGTAGTGCATTCCGTTGTCGCGGTGCCCCACCGGCGGCAGGTTGCGCGCCGGCGTCTCCACCAGCGGCGCGTCCGACGGCAGCCGTCCGCTCGCACGGTCGACGGCGCTGCGTTTGCGCGGGTGCATCATTAAGCGCTGTGGCGTCAGCCCGGTGGCGAGGTGCACCAGGTTTCCAAGGCGTCGGTGCAGCCACTCCTGGCGAGGCGACCACGTGTAGCCCATCAGTTCGCGGACGGGCGGGTCGTAGAGGCCGATGGTGACGAACAGCAGCAACCGTTGCATCACTTTCAGATTGATCCGCCACAGCCAGTCCGGGATCCACTCCAATGACGGGTGTTTGGTCATGGTGGACAGATCGAGGACTTCGCGTGCCGCCCAGTTGTTCTCCAACACGTTGTGGCACATGTGATCCCAGTACTCCTGAAATTCCTCCCACGTCTTGGGCACTGGCCGCATGCTCATCCCGTACATCCGGTACCAGGTGACGTGTTCATCGAACAACTGGCGCTTCTGGTCCTCGGTCAGCCCGCCCCGGAAGCGTTCCGCTGCCAACAGGACGGACTTGAAGAAGGTGGCGTGCGCCCAATAGAAGACGTCGGGGTTCAGAGCGCTGTACCGGCGCCCCTGGTCGTCGACGCCCTTGATGCCGATGTGGTAGTCGCGTACCTCGGCACCCGTCTTCGGCGCGCGGTCGCCGTCGAAGACCACGCCGCCGATCGGATACACCGACCGGTACAACCGCGGCATCCGCTCCATGAAGAAGATCGAGTGATCCTTGACCGCAGCACCCAACTGGGGATGCATGTTCTGCATCGAGCCCGCCCAGCTGCCCTGCAACATCCCGGTCCACTGGCCGAAGTACTTCCACGTCAACGAGTCTGGGCCGAGCGGCTCGGGTGGGGCGTCATATCCGCCTCCGGAGACGGGGCAACCCGATGGTGTGGTTTCTTCGGACGCCGGGCATACCTCAGACGTATCTTGAGTCACTGATGTGCTTTCGATGGGCGTGGGTGGCATTCTGACTACGTACGTTGTCAACCTGATTGTAGGAGTGATGTGGCCGGCGGTCAACGACGAGGCCGATGGTCGGGCGTCCCGCTCGAGGATCGCCAGGCGCTGCGCCGCGAAGACCTGATCGCCGCGGGCGTGGGCCTGTTGGGCAGCGAAGGCGGTCCTGTCCTGACGGTGCGCGCGGTCTGCAAGGCGGCCGGCCTGACCGAGCGCTACTTCTACGAGAGCTTCTCGGACCGTGACCAGTTCGTCGGTGCGGTCTACGACGACGTCTGCGCGGCGGCGATGTCCACTCTGTCGTCGTCGACCACCGCGCGCGATGCGGTCGAGCGTTTCGTGGCGCTGATGGTGGACGACCCGACGCGTGGCCGCGTGCTGTTGTTGGCGCCGGCAGTCGAGCCCGTGCTGACCCAGTCGGGCGCCGACTGGATGCCCAGCTTCATCGAACTGTTGCAGCACAAGTTGACCCGCATCGCCGACCCCGCCGTGCAGGCCATGGTGGCCACCGGCCTGATCGGTGCGCTGACGACCCTGTTCACCGCCTATTTGAACGGCCGGCTGGCGGCCACCCGCGAGCAGTTCATCGACTACTGCGTCGACATGCTGCTCAGCAGGGTGTCGAGCTACTGAGTGTTGACTATCCGGTCGGGATGTCCTGGTTGGCGGTGTCGCCGGGAACTGCTCCGGCGTCAGTAAGTTCGCCTGCCTGACTCTGCTGGGCCGCGGCGGCTTCCTCGGCCTTGGCCGTGAAGGCGCGGCCCTCGGGGCTGGCCGCCGAGGCGCCTGGCACGCCGGCCGTGGCGGCACCGCGGTTGCAGTTCAGCGTCAGCAGCACCTCGCTGTCGGCGTGCCCGAACGAGCCTTCGGAATCGCGAATGAACGGGGCGTCGGTCGCGTTGGTCACCAGGCAGTCGCCCATCGCATCCTGGCGGTCGCCGACTGTCACCGCGATCTTCGCCGTGCCACCGTCTTCCTCGACTGCAGAAACCGCGTCGCCGTAGGTCATTCCCACCACATCGGGTGCCGCGGAGGCGACACCGGCGCCGAACAGCCCGAGCGCAACTCCTGCGGCGCCAACGCCGGCCGAAATGATGATCTTCTTCACATGCCCACCTATGTCTGAGGTCTACGGTTGTCAGGAGTTCAGGCGCGGTTGCAAGCCCTGCGGAAACAATACCGCCGACAAGCCCAACCCGCGAGCAGTACCGACGTCCACGTCAGCGGAATAACCGGGCGGTGTATCGGCCGAAAATCGTGATCTTTCCGCCGCCGGGGACACCGCAGGCCAACTTGATGTCACCGGGTTACACAGATATATTGACTGCAACCAACAGGTACAGATAACTGCGGGAGCCGTACGGCCAGTTCACGGCCACCCCGCACCCGAGGAGGACGCAGGCCTAATGCACGAAAATTTGACCGACCTGCACCTGCTGCGCGAGCTGGAGCCCGTTGTCGAGAAGAACCTCAACCGGCACCTGTCGATGCGCAAGGACTGGAACCCGCACGACTACATCCCGTGGTCTGACGGCAAGAACTACTACGCACTCGGCGGCCAGGACTGGGAGCCGGGACAGTCGAAGCTGTCCGAGGTGGCACAGACCGCGATGGTGCAGAACCTGCTGACCGAAGACAACCTGCCGTCGTATCACCGTGAGATCGCGATGAACTTCGGCATGGACGGCGCATGGGGTCAGTGGGTGAACCGCTGGACCGCCGAGGAGAACCGGCACGGCATCGCGCTGCGCGACTATCTGATCGTCACCCGCGCCATCGATCCGGTCGCGCTGGAAACCCTCCGCCTCGAGCAGGTGACCCGCGGATTCAGCCCCGGCCAGAATCAGCAGGGCGACCTGTTCGCGGTTAGCCTGTTCGACTCCGTCATCTATGTGACGTTCCAGGAGCTGGCCACCCGCGTGTCGCATCGCAACACCGGCAAGGCATGCAACGAGACCATCGCCGACCAACTGCTGCAACGAGTTTCGGCCGACGAGAACCTGCACATGATCTTCTATCGCGATGTCAGCGATGCCGGTTTCGATATCGCACCGGACCAGGCGATGCACTCGCTGCACCGTGTGCTCCGCAACTTCAAGATGCCGGGGTTCACCGTTCCGGAGTTCCGGCGCAAGGCCGTGATCATCGCGGTCGGCGGCGTATATGACCCCCGCATCCACCTCGACGACGTCGTCAAGCCGGTGCTGAAGAAGTGGCGCATCTTCGAGCGCGAGGACTTCACCGGCGAGGCCGCCCGGATGCGTGATGATCTCGGCGTGCTTGTCGAAGAGCTCGAGGAGACGTGCGACAAGTTCGAGGTGGCCAAGCAGAAGCGTCTCGAGCGAGAGGCTAAGAAGGCCGAACGGGTGAGCGCCAAGAAGGTTTTCGCGTCATCTCCGTCCTGACCCAGCCCCGCGCACAGTTGCAGATCGGGCCCATCGGACTGGCCAGCCCTGTGGTGCTCGCCCCGATGGCCGGCGTCACCAATGTCGCGTTCCGCACGCTGTGTCGCGAACTCGAGCTAGCCCGGGCCGGAACGGTCAGCGGGCTCTACGTGTGCGAGATGGTCACCGCCCGGGCACTGGTGGAACGACATCCGGTGACCATGCACATGACGACCTTCCGGGCGGACGAATCGCCTCGGTCGCTGCAGCTGTACGCCGTCGACCCGGACAACACGTACGCCGCGGCGAAGATGATCGCCGACGAGGGCTTGGCCGATCACATCGACATGAATTTCGGCTGCCCGGTGCCGAAGGTGACCAGGCGCGGCGGCGGCGCGGCACTGCCCTTCAAACGGAGGCTCTTCGGGCAGATCGTGGCCGCAGCGGTGCGCGCGGCCAATGGATCGAACGTCCCGGTCACGGTGAAGTTTCGGATCGGCATCGACGACGCCCACCACACCCACCTGGACGCTGGACGTATCGCGGCCGAGGAGGGCGCCGCGGCCGTCGCACTGCATGCCCGTACTGCGGCGCAGCGCTACTCCGGGACCGCCGACTGGAATCAGATCGCTGCGCTGAAAGCCCACGTCACGAGCATTCCGGTGCTCGGGAACGGCGACATCTTCGACGCCGACGATGCGCTGGCCATGATGGCCACCACCGGCTGCGACGGGGTTGTCATCGGCCGCGGCTGCCTGGGCAGACCGTGGCTTTTCGCGGAATTGTCCGACGCCTTCGCCGGTCGTGCCGGTGTGAAACCGCCCACACTCGGCGAGGTCGCAACGATCGTCCGCAGGCACGGCGAGCTGCTGAGCGCCCACTTCGGCGAGGACAAGGGCATGCGCGACATCCGCAAACACGTCGCGTGGTACCTGCACGGATTCCCGGCGGGAGCCCAGCTTCGCCGGGCATTGGCGCTGGTCAAAACCCGGTCCGAGCTCGACGAACTGCTCGATGAACTCGACCCCGACGTGCCGTTCCCTCCGGCCGCCAACGGCCCACGGGGACGTCAGGGGTCGGCGGCGTCGGTGGCGTTACCGGAGGGCTGGCTGACCGACCCGGATGACTGCACCGTGCCGACCGGCGCTGATGTGATGCATTCCGGTGGGTGAACCGAGACCATCTCGACATTACGTCTCTCAGGATCTCTAAGTACGATAAGAGTCTTGTCGTTTGCGGCTCCAGACGCGGGGCCACGGATATCGCCGCTTCAATTCGGGCGGCAGCGCAGCGGCTGATGCGCGCCGGCGCGCACGCTGCTCATACGGTCGGAGGCCAGTAGGGACATGAGTGACGGCGATAACGCCACTCCTGGTCGCCCGCGCGCGTCCGATTCCAACGGCGCCAACCAGTGGCTTTCCCGGTCTCCGCTGCCACCGCGATCCGCCGCGCCGTGGGAGCGCAAACCTTCTGGCGACCCAGAAGCAGACGACGACACCTCATCGCAGACGAACAGTCACACCGACGGGGTGACGGTCGCCGACCTGATCGCGAAGGTCACCGGCGCCGCGGCGACCGATCTCCCGAGCAGGCACGCGGCGCCAGAACCCGAGCCCGCGCCGACACCACCACGTTCCGCGGCGCCGCCGCCACGTCAGCCCCCCGCGCCTCCAGCCGCGGCCCCGCCCCGGCAACCGCGGCAGCTTCGGCCCAACCGGCCGCAACCACAAGATCGTCCCGACCCGGACACCGAGATCATCCCCGTGGTGTCCTACGCCGACGAGATCCCCGATCTGGCCGCGTTGCGTCGTGCACGGCTCGAGCGTGTCGCTCCGGAGCGCGTGGGCCAGCCGGCCGGCGAACCCGTAGATCCGCCCAAGCGCAAGTCGCGGCACCGGGTCATGTTGGCGGGCCGTTCCCTGGCCGCCCTCTTCGCAGTGCTCGCGCTTGCGATGACCGGTGGCGCCTGGCAATGGCAGTCGTCCAAGAACAACATGCTCAACCGGGTCTCGGCGCTGGACCAGAGCTCCCGCGACATCATCGATCCCAATGGGCAGTACGGCGACGAGAACTTCCTCATCGTCGGCATCGACAGCCGCTTCGGCGCGAACGCCGACATGGGCGCGGGCAACACCGAGGACGCGGGCGGCGCACGCTCCGACACCATCATGTTGGTCAACATCCCCGCTAACCGGGAACGCGTTGTTGCGGTGTCGTTTCCGCGTGACCTGAACATCGAGCCGATGCAGTGCGAGGCCTGGAACGCCGAGACCGGTGAGTACGGCCCGCTGTATGACGCGGACACCAAATCCTACGGTCCCGATCAGATCTACACCGAGACGAAGTTGAACTCCGCCTTCTCCTTCGGTGGGCCCAAGTGTCTGGTGAAGGTCATCCAGAAGCTGTCGGGTCTGTCCATCAACCGGTTCATGGCCGTCGACTTCGCGGGATTCTCCAAGATGGTCGATGCGCTCGGCGGCGTGGAGGTGTGCAGCACCACCCCGCTAGAGGACTACGAACTCGGCACCGTACTGGCCAACGCCGGCAGGCAGACCGTCGACGGGCACACCGCGCTGAACTACGTGCGCGCCCGGCAGGTGACCACCGAGACCAACGGCGACTACGGACGCATCAAGCGTCAGCAGCTGTTCCTGTCGTCGCTGCTGCGCTCGATGATCTCCAAGGAAGTCTTCTTCTCGCTCAACAAGCTCAACAACGTGGTCAACCAATTCATCAACGACAGTTACGTCGACAACATCAATACCAAGGACCTGGTCGAGCTCGGCCAGTCGCTGCAGAACGTCGCTGCGGGTCGCATCACCTTCCTCACCGTCCCGACAACGGGATACATGGACGAGTGGGGCAACGAGCATTTGCGCGAGGACGACACCCGCGCGATCTTCGACGCGATCATCAACGACGATCCGCTGCCCGAGGAGCGCAACGCCGACAACACTCCGGTTCCCGGTGCACCGGAGTCGCTGACGAAACAGACATCCGAGTCGCCGACGAGTCAAGCACCGGAACCGGAGACCGCAGCGCCCGCCGACGAGTTGGTCGACGCCATCACCACCGACCCGACTTCGGTGACCGTTCAGGTGACGAACTCGACGGGCCAGGATGGGCTTGGCGCAACTGCTGCAAGCGAATTGCAGTTGCACGGCTTCAAGGTCGAGAGCCCCGACGACTATCCGACGGGTCCGCTGAATTCGACGACGGTGTACTTCTCGCCAGGTAACGAAGAGGCCGCGGCGACGGTGGCATCGGCCTTCACCGAGCCGACGATCGAGCGCGTCAACGGGAAGGGCAACACCGTGCAGGTAGTGCTGGGTTCCGACTTCGGCACGGTGAGCCCGCCGAAACCGAGCGGTTCCTCGGTACAGGTCCACGTCCTGCACGCGACGGGAAGCACTCCGACACAGCTGCCGGAAGACCTCTCGGTCACCAACGCCGCCGACACCAGCTGCGAGTAGCTGCGGCATCGGCCGCGATCGGGCAAGCGGCATTCACCTTTCGTTCACCCTGCACATCGTGACGCTTCGCCGGACCAGCCCGTAAGCTGGGCATATGCGAACTGCATATCACGAGCAGCTAGACGCGCTAACCAGCCAGCTGGGTGAGATGTGCGGGCTGGCGGGGGCTGCGATGGAGCGGGCGACCCAGGCCCTGCTACAGGCCGACCTGGTGCTGGCCGAGCAGGTGATCACCGACCACGAGCAAATCAGCGGGTCGAGCGCCAAGGCCGAGGAGGCGGCATTCGTGCTCCTCGCCCTGCAGGCTCCGGTGGCCGGCGACCTGCGGGCGATCGTCAGCTCGATTCAGATCGTTGCGGACGTCGACCGGATGGGGGCCCTCGCTCTCCACGTCGCCAAAATCGCCCGCCGCCGTCACCCACAGCATGCGCTGCCCGAAGAAGTCAACGGCTACTTCGCCGAAATGGGCCGGGTGGCAGTCGAACTGGGTAACAGCGCCCAGGAGGTGCTGCTGACTAAGGACCCGGAGAAGGCGGCGCGCATCAGCGAGGAAGACGATGCGATGGACGATCTGCACCGTCATCTCTTCAGCGTGCTGATGGACAAGGAATGGAGGCACGGCGTCACCGCCGCCGTCGACGTGACACTGCTGAGCCGCTTCTACGAGCGGTTCGCCGACCATGCCGTCGAGGTCGCCCGCCGCGTCATCTTCCAGGCCACCGGCAGGTTCCCCGAAGAAGGCGTACTTCCGACCGTTCACTAGCCGTTACGGGCGGAGCACCAGCTTGCCGCGCGTATGGCGCTGCTCCAGCGTGCGAAAGGCGTTGCGGACGTCATCGAGGGCGAATACCTCGGCGATGGGCACATCCAGCCGGCCTTCGGCGACCAAAGCTGCCAGTTCGGCCAGCACGGCGGCATTGGCGGCGTCCGCATTGCCCGATGTCCGCACCGCAAACCGCTCGGCGGCGGCGAAGTCGATGATGGTGTTCACCCGTTCCGGCGCCACGCCCAACTCGTCGACCGCGAGCTCGACGTAGCCGCCACCGAAGAAGTCGAGGAACGCGTCGATCCGGCCGCCGGGCGTTGCGGCCCGTAGCCGCCCGGCGAGGTCGTCGCCGTAGTTCACCGGGATCACCCCGTGTGCGCGCAGCCATTCGTCGTTCGAGGGGCCGGCGATACCCAGAACGGTGGCACCGCGCCGGGCCGCGAGCTGCACAGCGATCGAGCCCACCCCACCCGCGGCGCCTGCGACGGCGACCACGTCACCCTTCGTCAAATCGACGGCGCGCACGGCCGCGTACGCGGAGGTGCCGGCGACGTACAGGGCCCCTGCCACCTCCCACGGCACCACGGCCGGTTTGGCGATCAGGTTCTCGGCGGCCACGACGACGTGTTCCGCGTGGCTCGCGCGCTTGTCGCTGAATCCGATGACCTGGTCGCCGGGTCTGAAATCATCGACGCCCGTACCGGTTTCGGCGACGACGCCCGCGAAGTCGCTGCCCTGACCGGACGGGAATGTGGTGGGGAATACGTCCTTCAACAAACCCTTGCGGATGGACGCCTCACCGGGGTTCATTCCCGCTGCTTTGACCTCGACGAGAACCTCGCCCGCGCCGGGCGCAGGTCGCTCGACGTCGCGCACCTCGAGCACCTCGATGTCGCCGTACCGATCGA
>NZ_JAVHWK010000073.1:0-5596 GCF_032159775.1 Mycobacterium sp. | reverse complement strand
TGGCAGGCCCATGACGCCCGCTACGACGCCGACCAGGTGTGCATCATTCCCGGTACTCAGGCCGTCGCAGGCATCACCAAGGTGGACGAGCCCGTCGGCGAACTGCTGGACCGTTTCGAGAAGGCGTCGATCGACGATGTCCTCGCCTCGGGTGCCGAGCCTGTCGCCGTGGTCAGCCGCCGCCAGGCGCGCAACGATGTCACCGGCCCCCTTGCCGTTGTGCTCGATGCGCCCGACGTGCTGTGGGCGGGTCGCACCTCCATCAACCCCGTGCACCGCATCGGGGCGCCGGCGAAGTGGCAGGTCAACCAAAACCGAAGTGCCACACATCCATCCACGGGTGCTCGGCTGGAGCTGGCGGCTGACGACACCGTCACGCTGAGCGTTCCGCTGTCGGGCACCTGGATCACGATCCGGTTCACACTGCCGACCTGCACGGTCGACGGCGGCATGCCGGTGGTCACCGTCGATGACGCCTCCGACGCGATGCGTGCGGTGCTGGCGATCGCCGCGGGCGCCGAGGGTCCCGACGCGCTGGCGTCGGTAGTCGACAACACCGCCGAGCTCACTGTGCAGTGGGATCCGGAGAAGGTCGCCGACCACACCGGTGTGACGGCGACGTTCGGTGCGCCGTTGGCGCCCGGTCTCACGCTGGTGCCCGATGCACTGGTGGGCCTCTGCTGGCCCGCGGTGTTCTCGGTGATCGGCTCGGCCGTCACCGAGGACGGCTTCCCGGTGATCGAGGGTCTGCTGAGCCTGGTCCACCTGGACCATGCCGGCCATCTGCTGACCGCGCTGCCTAAGGTGCAGGCCCAATTGACCGTCACCGCAACGGCTTCGGCGGCGACCGACACCGAGGTCGGCCGGGTGGTGCCAGTGAACGTCACCATCACCGATGCCGACGGCACCGAGCTGGCCAAGCTCGAAGAGCGCTTTGCGATTCGCGGACGCACCGGTGCGCTCGAGCTCACCGATCCGCCACGCGCCGGCGGCGCCATGACCGACAACGCGACCGACACGCCACGGCGTCGTCGCCGCGACGTCACCGTCACCGCGCCGACCAACATGAGCGCGTTCGCGGTGGTCTCGGGTGACCACAACCCGATCCACACCGATCGCGCCGCCGCGCTGCTGGCGGGTCTGGAATCGCCCATCGTGCACGGCATGTGGCTGTCGGCCGCTGCCCAGCAGGTGGTCACCGCCACCGACGGCAGGGCCGTCCCGCCTGCCCGACTTGTCGGCTGGACCGCGCGGTTCCTGGGCATGGTGTTGCCGGGCGACGAGGTCGACATCCGCGTCGACCGCGTCGGAATCGACCGTGGCGCTGAGATTGTCGAGGTTTCCGCCCGCGTCGGTTCCAATCTGGTGATGTCGGCGACGGCACAGCTGGCCGCGCCGAAGACGGTGTATGCGTTCCCCGGTCAGGGAATTCAGTCCAAGGGCATGGGCATGGACGTGCGCGCCAGGTCCAAGGCCGCCCGCAAGGTGTGGGACACGGCGGACAAGTTCACCCGCGAGACGCTCGGTTTCTCGGTGCTGCACGTGGTCCGTGACAACCCGACCAGCCTGATCGCCAGCGGCGTGCACTACCAGCACCCAGAGGGCGTGCTCTACCTGACGCAGTTCACCCAGGTCGCCATGGCGACGGTGGCGGCCGCGCAGGTAGCCGAGATGCGTGAGCAGGGTGCGTTCGTCGAGGGTGCCATCGCCTGCGGTCACTCCGTCGGTGAGTACACGGCGCTGGCCTGTGTCAGCGGCGTGTACGAACTCGAGGCGCTGCTCGAGGTGGTGTTCCACCGCGGTTCGAAGATGCACGACATCGTGCCGCGCGACGAGTTCGGCCGGTCCAACTACCGGCTGGCCGCCATCCGGCCGTCGCAGATCGACCTCGACGATGCCGACGTGGTGGACTTCGTCGCCGAGATCGCCGAGCGCACAGGCGAATACCTGCAGATCGTGAACTTCAACCTGCGTGGCTCGCAGTATGCGATCGCGGGAACCGTCCGTGGCCTCGAGGTGCTCGAGGAAGAGGTCGAGAAGCGCCGGGAGATCTCCGGTGGCAAGCGGTCGTTCATCCTGGTGCCCGGCATCGACGTGCCGTTCCACTCCTCGGTGCTGCGGGTCGGCGTCGCCGACTTCCGGCGCTCGCTGGAGCGGGTCATGCCACGCGACGCCGACCCCGAACTGCTCATCGGCAAGTACATCCCGAATCTGGTGCCCCGGCCGTTCACGCTGGACCGCGACTTCATCCAGGAGATCCGCGACCTGGTACCGGCCGAGCCGCTCGACGAGATTCTCGCCGACTACGACACCTGGCGGAACGAGAAGCCGACCGAGCTGTGCCGCAAGGTCGTCATCGAGCTGCTGGCATGGCAGTTCGCCAGCCCGGTGCGGTGGATCGAGACGCAGGACCTGCTGTTCATCGAAGAGGCGGCAGGCGGTCTGGGCGTCGAGCGGTTCGTCGAGATCGGCGTGAAGTCCGCGCCGACCGTCGCCGGACTGGCGACCAACACGCTCAAGCTGCCCGAGTATTCGCACAACACAACGGAAGTGCTCAACTCCGAGCGCGACGCCCCAGTGCTGTTTGCGACCGACACCGATCCCGAACCCGCCGACGACGACGGCAGCGACGAGCAGGCGCCCGTTGCGGAGGCCACGGCCGCACCCGCCGCCGAAGCCACCGCCCCGGCACCTGGTGCCGCCACGGCGCCCGCAGGCGCTCCGCGCCCCGACGACATCACCTTCGATGCGTCAGACGCGACGCTGACGCTGATCGCGTTGTCGGCGAAGATGCGCATCGACCAGATCGAGGCGCTCGATTCCATCGAGTCGATCACCGACGGTGCGTCTTCGCGGCGCAACCAGCTGCTTGTCGACCTCGGTACGGAGCTCGACCTCGGCGCCATCGACGGTGCCGCGGAGGCCGATCTGTCCGGTCTGAAGTCTCAGGTCACCAAGCTCGCGAGGACGTACAAGCCCTACGGCCCAGTGCTTTCCGATGCGATCAACGACCAGCTGCGTACGGTCCTCGGACCGTCCGGCAAGCGCCCTGCGGCAATCGCAGAGCGGGTCAAGAAGACATGGGAGCTCGGCGACGGCTGGGTCAAGCACGTCACCGCCGAGGTTGCACTCGGCACCCGTGAGGGCTCTAGCGTCCGCGGCGGCAGCCTCGGTGGGCTGCACGACGGTGCGCTGGCCGACGCCGCGACCGTCGACAAGGTCATCGACGCCGCCGTGACCGCGGTGGCGGGACGGCGCGGCATCGCTGTCGCGCTTCCGTCGGCCGCCGGCGCTGCAGGCGGGGGTGTGGTGGACTCCGCGGCGCTCACCGAGTTCGCCGAGAAGGTCACCGGCCGCGACGGCGTGTTGGCTTCGGCCGCCCGCACGATCCTCAACCAGCTCGGGTTCGATAACGCCGTCTCCGCTCCGGAGACTTCGACCGACGCCGAGCTGATCGACCTGGTCACCACCGAACTCGGTTCGGACTGGCCACGTTTGGTGGCACCGGTGTTCGACGCCCGCAAGGCGGTGCTGTTCGACGACCGGTGGGCCAGCGCGCGCGAGGATCTGGTGAAGCTCTGGCTGATGGACGAGGACGAGGTCGACGCCAACTGGCTGCATCTCTCGGAACGGTTCGAGGGCGCCGGTCACGTCGTCGGCAAGCAGGCCTCCTGGTGGCAGGGCAAGGCTCTGGCCGCGGGCCGCAACGTCCACGCGTCGTTGTTCGGCCGCGCCGCTGCCGGTGCTGAGAACCCGGGCAAGGGCCGCTACAGCGACGAAATCGCTGTCGTGACAGGCGCATCGAAGGGCTCGATTGCCGCTTCGGTGGTCGCCGGACTGCTCGACGGCGGTGCGACCGTCATCGCGACCACGTCCAAGCTCGACGACAACCGGCTGGAGTTCTACCGCAATCTCTACCGCGACAACGCCCGCTTCGGTGCGGCGCTGTGGGTGGTGCCCGCCAACATGGCGTCCTACTCCGACATCGACGCGCTGGCGCAGTGGGTCGGTAACGAGCAGAGCGAAAGCCTTGGGCCGAAATCCATTCACCTCAAGGACGCGCAGACGCCGACGCTGCTTTTCCCGTTCGCCGCACCGCGGGTGGCAGGGGACCTATCGGAGGCCGGCTCTCGATCCGAGATGGAGATGAAGGTTCTGCTGTGGGCCGTTCAGCGGTTGATCGGCGGACTGTCGCACATCGGCTCCGAGCGCGATATCGCGTCGCGGCTGCACGTCGTGCTGCCCGGCTCGCCGAACCGCGGCATGTTCGGCGGCGACGGTGCCTACGGTGAATCCAAGTCGGCACTCGATGCGGTCGTGACCCGGTGGAGCGCCGAGTCGTCATGGGCACAGCGAGTCAGCCTGGCGCACGCGCTGATCGGCTGGACAAGGGGAACCGGCCTGATGGGCGCCAACGACGCGATCGTCAACGCCGTCGAGGAGGCGGGTGTCACCACCTACTCGACCGAGCAGATGGCGGCGATGCTGCTGAATCTGTGCAGCGTCGAGTCGAAGGTCGCCGCCGCGCAGGAGCCGTTGAAGGTCGATCTGACCGGTGGGCTCGGCGATATCGACATCGACATGTCCGAGCTGGCGGCCAAGGCCCGCGAAGAGATGGTGACCGAAACCGCCGACGAGAGCGATGAGCAGGGCAGCACCATCGCCGCGCTGCCGTCGCCGCCGCGCGGCTTCACCTCCGCACCCCCGCCGGAGTGGACCGACCTCGACGTCGACCCCGCCGACCTCGTGGTGATCGTCGGCGGCGCCGAGCTCGGCCCGTACGGCTCGTCGCGGACCCGCTTCGAGATGGAGGTCGACAACGAGCTGTCCGCCGCAGGCGTTCTCGAGTTGGCCTGGACCACCGGCCTGATCAAGTGGGAGGACGACCCGAAGCCGGGTTGGTATGACGCCGAATCCGGCGACCTGGTCGACGAATCGGAGTTGGTCGAGCGTTATCACGACGCAGTTGTGGAGCGGACCGGCATCCGCGAGTTCGTCGACGACGGCGCGATCGACCCCGATCACGCGTCACCGCTTCTGGTTTCGGTGTTCCTCGATAAGGACTTCACCTTCGTGGTGTCGTCGGAGGCCGACGCACGCGCATTCGTTCAGTTCGACCCGGAGCACACCGTTGCGACCCCGGTGCCGGACAGCAGCGACTGGCAGGTGACTCGCAAGGCGGGCACCGAGATCCGGGTGCCGCGAAAGACAAAGCTATCGCGGACGGTCGGCGGTCAGATCCCCACCGGGTTCGACCCGACGGTGTACGGCATCAGCGCAGACATGAACACGTCGCTGGACCGGGTGGCGGTGTGGAACATCGTCGCGACGGTCGACGCGTTCCTCGGCGCAGGCTTCACGCCGAACGAGCTGATGCGCTGGGTGCATCCCGCGATGGTGGCGAGCACGCAGGGCACCGGTATGGGCGGCATGACGTCGATGCAGACGATGTACCACGGCAACCTGCTTGGGCGGAACAAGCCGAACGACATCCTGCAGGAAGTCTTGCCGAACGTTGTTGCGGCGCACGTCATCCAGTCCTATGTCGGTAGCTACGGATCGATGATCCACCCGGTCGGGGCATGCGCGACGGCTG
>NZ_JAVHWK010000039.1:0-6030 GCF_032159775.1 Mycobacterium sp. | reverse complement strand
GACAAGGTGAAGGCCCGCCACATCGCCGAGAAGGTCGGCGCCCCGCTGGTCGCCGGCACCAAGGACCCGGTCGACAGCGCCGACGAGGTGGTCGCCTTCGCCAAGGAGTACGGCGTGCCGATCGCGATCAAGGCGGCCTTCGGCGGCGGTGGCCGGGGCATGAAAGTGGCCCGCACCATCGACGAAATCCCGGAGCTGTTCGAGTCGGCGACCCGCGAGGCGGTCGCGGCGTTCGGCCGCGGCGAGTGCTTCGTGGAGCGCTACCTGGACAAGCCCCGCCACGTCGAGGCGCAGGTGATCGCCGACCAGCACGGCAACGTCGTCGTCGCCGGGACCCGCGACTGCTCGCTGCAGCGCCGCTTCCAGAAGCTGGTCGAGGAGGCGCCCGCGCCGTTCCTGACCGACGCGCAGCGCAAGGAAATCCACGAGTCGGCCAAGCGGATCTGCAAAGAGGCGCACTACTACGGCGCCGGTACGGTCGAATATCTAGTCGGCCAGGACGGGCTGATCTCGTTCCTCGAGGTCAACACGCGTCTGCAGGTGGAGCACCCGGTCACCGAGGAGACCTCGGGTATCGACCTGGTCCGCCAGCAGTTCCGCATCGCCAACGGCGAGACCCTCGACATCACCGAGGACCCGACGCCGCGCGGCCACTCGATCGAATTCCGCATCAACGGCGAGGACGCGGGCCGCGGCTTCCTGCCCGCCCCCGGCCCCGTCACCAAGTTCGAGGCGCCCCAGGGTCCGGGCATCCGCATGGATGCAGGTGTCGAAACCGGTTCGGTGATCGGCGGTCAGTTCGACTCGATGCTGGCGAAGCTGATCGTCACCGGCGCCACTCGCGAGGAGGCGCTGGAGCGGTCCCGCAGGGCGCTGGACGAATTCACCGTCGAGGGACTCGCCACGGTCATTCCGTTTCACCGTGCGGTGGTGTCCGACCCGGCGTTCATCGGCGACGACAACGGCTTCACCGTGCACACCCGCTGGATCGAGACCGAGTGGGACAACACCGTCGAGCCGTTCACCGGCGGGGATCCGGTCGACACCGAGGACACCATCCCGCGGCAGACGGTCGTCGTCGAGGTGGGTGGCCGAAGGCTCGAGGTGTCGCTGCCCGGTGATCTGGCAATCGGCAACGGTGGCGGCGCCGCAGCGCCCGGTGTCGTGCGCAAGAAGCCCAAGGCCCGCAAGCGCGGTTCGCACGGAGGGGCCGCGGCATCCGGTGACGCGGTCACCGCCCCGATGCAGGGCACCGTCGTCAAGGTCGCCGTCGAGGAGGGTCAGGAGGTCGCCGCGGGCGATCTGGTGGTCGTACTCGAGGCGATGAAGATGGAGAACCCTGTCACCGCCCACAAGGACGGCACCATCACCGGCCTCGCGGTCGAGGCGGGTGCCGCTATCACGCAGGGCACGGTGCTGGCCGAGATCAAGTAGCGGGCTGGAAAAAGCACACCTAGTCCGGCGTCACCAGGCTGCGCTCCTCGAGCGCGGTGCCGAAGTACGTGGCCTTCGGGTCGACGACGACGGTCTTGGTGATGCCGCGACGCGCCAGCGAGTCGCGAGCCATCTGCTCGAACGAGATCTTCTGTGGCCCACCGATGTTCACGTAGCCGTTGAGCGGAGCGGCGACGGCCGCGCGGGAAACGACGGATGCCACCTTCCAACCCGGGATGGGCTGAATCAACGCGTCGGGAACACGAACCTCGTCGCCCTCGACCAGCGAATCGGTGATCTGGTCGGTGAACTCCTCGAACTGGGTGGCCCGCACCAGCGTGTACGGCAGACCCGATTCAGTGATGATCTTCTCCTGGGCGACCTTGGCGCGCAGATAGCCGCTGCCGGGAAGGCCGTCGGTTCCGACGATCGACAGGGCGACGTAGTGACCGACCCCGGCCTTCGTGGCTTCCGACACCAGGTTGGTGGTCGACGTGGCGAAGAAGTTCATCACCGGACCGTCAGAGAAATCCGGCGAGTTGAGCACGTCGATCACGGCGTCTGCGCCCGCGAGCGCATCGGCGAGTCCCTCGCCGGTGAGAACGTCGACGCCGGTGCGCCGGGATGCCGCGACCACGTCGTGGCCGTCGGCGGCGAGCCGGTCAACGAGCATGGTTCCGATCAGGCCACTGGCCCCGATCACTGCGATCTTCATGCCTACTATTAAAGCGTGTCGAACACTTCCAATAGTTCTGATGAGTGTGCGGCACCGCCCTTCTCGGGCGTCGTCGGTTCAATCCGCCGGGGCGATGTGAATGTCAGTTCCCGCGTCAACCGGGCTGGTTTCACCGGCACACGAGGGGTGCTGGTCAGGGCCGTCCCGTCGGCGGGCATTGGTGGCCCGGCCCCGTTGCTTGGGGGCCCGGGGTTCGAGTGAAGCATTATGGTGCTGCTGGGCCCATCGGGCCAAGTTCGTCGCCGCGTTGCGGTCACGATCCATGGAATGGCCGTTGGCGCAGGTGAACATACGATCAGCCAGGCTCAAATTGGTGCGGCGGTCTCCGCAGATTGAGCAGAGCTGACTTGACGGATACCAGCGGTCGGCTTCGACGAGCTGGCCGGCGCGCCAAGCCTGTTTGTACTTTATAAGGCGCGCGAACTCGGCCCACCCGGCGTCGGAGATGGCCTGGGCCAAGCGGCGGTTGGCCAACATCCCATGCACGTTCAGGTCTTCGATGACGAGCCGGTCGTGGGTCTTGACCAGCTCGTTGGACACTTGGTGCAGGAAATGCCGACGCACATTGGCGACGTGTTCGTGATGCCGGCCGAGACGGGTGGCGGCATCCTTGCGGTTGTGTGATCCCTTCTTCTTGCGTGACAACGATTTCGCCAGGCGCCGTTGGTGTTTCATTCCGGCGGCCAGGGCCTTAGGTGCATCAGCGATGTTGGCCACCTCAGTACCGTCCACGCGGGCGGCAACAAGAAACGCCGACAACCCCCGGTCGACGCCGACCCAGCCGGTGTCATCTATGGGGTCGCGACACGGGTGCTGCAGGTTGGTGTGCAGGTCGGCGGCCTCGACGTTCAGCGACACCCACCACCGGCCACCGTGGTCGCTGACGGTCGCGAAGCAGATCTTGGCCCGACCCTTGGCGAGCATGCGCCGCAGCCGGCGGGTGTCATCGTGCACGCCGATCTGTCCGAGGCCGGGCAGAGTAACCGAACGAGGACGGCTGTGCTCTCCGACCCGGATCGCCGGTGGTTTGCCCTTGCAATGCTTGCTGCGCAGCCGAAAAGACGGGATGTCCCCGGTCTTTTTCTTGAACCGCGGGAACCCGACCCGATTGCCTTTGCGCTTACCTGAGCGGAAATCAGACCACGCCGCCAGGCCCTTGCCGAGGTCAACGGCGGCTTCCTCGAACACCTGCTGACACACCTGACGCCGCCATGACAAGCCCGTTACCGCCACCTCGACAATGCCTCGGGTATCGACGGTGAACACGCGGCCGGCGTCCTCGGTTTTCTTCCACGCGTTGAACGCATTGATCAGATCAAATCCGGTCCACGGCACCTCGACACCGATATCGGTCTTGCGGTCAGTCAGTGCGGTTTTCACCATTCGTAAGCACTGGTTAAACGCGAACCGGGACGCTCCCGCATGCCGGGCCAGCACCTCGGCCTGCTCGACCGTTGGGTCCAAACAGAAACGGAATGTGGTGTGCCGGCTCATTACCGGTGACCATCCCACAGCACACCGACAACACCCTGGCCAGCGCCGATGTGTCGGACCACCTGATCACAGGTGGCATGTGACCCGAATTCGGTCGGCGGCCACAATACAGACCCGACCGCCGCTACGAGATCACCCTCCAAGCGCACGAAGGACTCGTACCTCAGCCAATCGGCCTTCTGCTACGGAGACTCGACTGCAGCGAGTTGTTCGATACGCTTCAGACTCGTGGAACCGGTGGAAATCAATGCCGGCGCTTGGTATCTGCGTGGTGTGTCGTCCGACACCGGCTTCCGATGGGACGTGTGTGAGCCGGTCTCAGGTGAAATCGTCGCCCAGGTGAGCCTTGATCCGGATACCGCAACGATGTCCTCCTTCGGCGACGATGCCGATGCGATCGAGGCGGCCGAGCAGGCCGTCCGCCGTTTCGCAGCCCAGGCCCTCGGCGTCACCGTTGCTGATTGACGTCGATATCGGCACCGGTCGCCAGATCGGCGCAGTCCACCCACGCCACATCGGTGCGGGAAGCCAGAAACGACCGCGCACCCTCGTCGCCGTGCAACGACGCGACCAACTCCGGCCAGTGCGCACGCGCGATGACAACAGGGTGCCCCGGCCGTCGTCCGTACCCGGCCCGAGCGATGCCTGAGGGCGAACCACGGGCGGCGGATAGCACGCGCCGCACCACGGCGGCGCCGATGTCCGGCGTGTCGACGGTCATCAACACGGCATGGTCGGCCGAACCCGATTCCAGCGCCGATATGCCTGCTCGCAGCGAAGCGCTCATCCCCTCCGCCCAGTCGGCCGCGAGCACGGGACGCGCCGGGGCGGGTACGTGGACAATTGCGGCGCCCAGAACCACGATGACGTCGTCGCAGCCGCCGTCTTCCAGCGCCAAAATCGCTGAGCGCAGCCACCTTCCGCCTTCTGCAAGAACTTTCGGCATGCCGAATCGAGTGCCGGCCCCCGCTGCGAGGACCACTCCGGCGGCGCGCTCGGCCATACCACCAGTGTCCGGCCGACACGCCGCGCTGACCAGGCTTTATTAAAATCCGCCGCCAAGATTGATCAACGGGCGCACTTGAGCGTAGGGTCTAACCAGGTTGAGTTTCCAGCCGCGGGATACGTCATCGACGTGCATGCGCAAATTTGCCGCAACTTGCACCGATGGGCTTTGAGGATCCAGGGCCTTACTTTTGACGCGAACCACAGTCCACAAAATTCTGCGACTGATGGAGTCACATAAAAATGTCCACAGCTTTTACGACCCCTCGCCCCGTCGACCGCACGGAGAGCACCACCGCGACCTTCACGACGCGACGGCTCGAGCCGTCGGTTTCGGTCATCACCGCACTCGGTGATCTGGACGCGTCCAACGCCCAGGAATTCGTCGACTACGCGTTACGCGATGCCGACCGCACCGAGCGCCTGGCACTCGACCTGACCGGGCTCGACTTCTTCGGCACCGCCGGCTTCTCCGCGTTGCACACGCTGAACGTCCGGTGCGCGAGCGCGGGTGTCGAGTGGGTTCTGGTACCCAGCAATGCAGTCAGCCGGGTGATGAAGATCTGCGACCCGGATTCGACCCTGCCGGTCGCGGCCACCATGTCCGCCGGGCTGGTGCATCTTCGCGCCGACCAACGTCGGCTACTGCAGCTGGTCTCGGAGCCTAGTGAGGGATTTCGCGAGTAGCCGGGATACATGCATCTGTGAGATGCCGACCCGCTCGGCGATCTGAGTCTGGGTGAGTGATTCGAAGAACCTGAGCACCAGCACGGTTCGCTCGCGTTCCGGCAACGCCTCGAGCAAGGGCCGCAACGCTTCTCGATTCTCGATCTGGTCCAGGCTCAGGTCGACGTCGCCAAGCGTGTCGGCGATGGCGGGCGCATCCTCGTTGCCGCTGCCGCCGCCGCTGTCGATCGAGAGCGTGTTGTACGAACTGCCCGCCACCAGACCCTCGACGACCTCGTCGCGGTCCATGTCCAGTTCGGCGGCGAGTTCCGACGGCGTCGGCGCACGGCCCAGCCGCTGAGACAGGTCGGCAGTCGCCGCTCCGAGCCTCAGATGAAGTTCCTTGAGCCGCCGCGGCACCTTCACCGACCAGCTGTTGTCACGGAAGTGCCTACGGACCTCACCCATGATCGTCGGCACCGCGAACGAAACGAAGTCCGAGCCAGCGTCGACGTTGAACCGGATCACGGCATTGACCAGACCCACCCGGGCGACCTGAACGAGGTCATCGCGCGGCTCGCCGCGTCCGTCGAAACGGCGCGCGATGTGGTCGGCCAGCGGCAGGCAACGCTCGACGATGCGGTCCCGTTGGCGGCTGAACTTTGCCGAATCCTCTGACAGCGCCTGCAATTCGC
>NZ_JAVHWK010000003.1:0-2649 GCF_032159775.1 Mycobacterium sp. | reverse complement strand
CGGCCGAGGTCGAGCCGCTCGGACGGCACCGCGCGGGCGACCACGCCGACCTTCTCGATGCCGTCACGCACGGTGGTGACCGGGGCGCCGGAGATCAGCATGCTCAAGGCTTGCGAGACGTCCTGCGGGGTCAGGCCCAGCGCTCGGGCGCGGTCCTGATCGACCACCAGCTTGAGGTAGGGCGACTGCTCGTTCCAGTCGAGCTGCGGGTCCTTGACGTTGGGATTTTGCCGGACCACGTCGCGCACCTTGTAGGCGATGTCGCGCACGGTGTTGGGGTCCGGGCCGATCACCCGGAACTGGACCGGGAAGCCGACCGGCGGGCCGAAATTGAAGCGATCGACGCGGACGCGGGCTTCGTTCAGCGTGCCGTCATCGACCGCCTTTTCGATCCGCGCCTTGATGCGCTCGCGCGCCTCGACATTCTTGGCAACGATCACGATCTCGGCGAAGGCCTCGTTCGGCAATTGCGGACTGAGCCCGAGCCAGAACCGAGGCGAGCCCTGTCCGACATAGGCGGTCGAGGTTGCGATGTCGTCGTCGCCCTTGAGCAGCGCTTCCGCCTTCTTCACGGCCTTTTCGGTGACGTTGAAAGCGGTGCCTTCGGGCAGGCGCAGTTGCAGGAACAGTTCCGGACGCTCGGAGAGCGGGAAGAACTGCTGCTGCACATGGCCGAACCCGACGATGGAAAGCGCGAAAATGCCGACCGTCGCCGCCACCACCTTGATGCGGTGCTCGACGCACCACGCGATCATGCCGCGCAGGATGCGATACACGCGGGTCTCATAGACCGCGTGCGGATCGTGGTTGTGGTGGACGGTGATGTTCGGCAGCAGCTTGACGCCGATATAGGGCGTGAAGATCACCGCGACAAACCAGGACGCCACCAGCGCGATCGCCACGATCCAGAAAATGCCGCCGGCATATTCGCCCACCGCCGAGTTGGCGAACCCGATGGGCAGGAAGCCCGCCGCGGTGACCAGCGTGCCGGTCAGCATCGGGAACGCGGTGGACTCCCAGGCGAAAGCCGCAGCGCGAGCGCGGTCCCAGCCCTGCTCCATCTTCACCACCATCATCTCGACGGCGATGATGGCGTCGTCGACCAATAGCCCGAGCGCGATGATCAGTGCGCCGAGCGTGATGCGGTGCAAATCCAGCGACATCGCGTTCATCACGATGAAGACGATGGCCAGCACCAGCGGTACCGACAGCGCCACCACGATGCCGGTACGCCACCCCAGCGCGACGAAGGAGACGAACAGCACGATCGCCAGCGCTTCGACGAAGGAATGCACGAATTCACCGACCGCGTGCTCGACCACTCTCGGCTGGTCGGCGATCTGCTCGACGCTGATCCCCTGCGGCACCGCGGCCATGAACTCGTTGGTGGCCTTCTGCACGTCCTTGCCGAGCTCGAGGATGTTGGCGCCCTTGGCCGTGACCACGCCGACGCCGAGCGCGGGCTTGCCCTCCTGGCGCACCTTGAAGGTCGGCGGATCGACATAGCCATGGGTGACGGCGGCGATGTCGCCCAGCCGAAACACCCGGCCATTGCTCTCCACCGGCGTTTCCGCGACCGGCTTGGCGCCGTCGAGCGCGCCGGTGACGCGCAGCGGCACGCGCTGCGACGAGGTTTCCACCGTGCCGGCCGGCACGACATTGTTCTGCTTGGCGAGCGAATCGAACAGCGTCTGCGGCGTGATACCGAGCGTTGCCAGCTTGGCGTGGGAAAATTCGACGAAGATGCGTTCGTCCTGGGTGCCGTAGAGGTCGACCTTGGTGACGCCAGGCACTTTTAGCAGTTTCTGACGCAGGCCTTCGGCGGTCTTCTTCAACTGCGCATAGTCGGCGCCGTCGCCGGTCATCATATAAAGGATCGAATCCACGTCGGAGAATTCGTCGTTGACCACCGGACCGAGCAGGCCCGCCGGCAACTGGCCCTGCACGTCGGCGAGCTTTTTGCGCAGCAGATAGAACAGATACGGCACGTCTTTCGGCGAAGTGGAGTCCCTGAACGTCACCTGCATCGCCGTAAACGCCGGCTTGGAATAGGTCTGTACCTTCTCGAAACCCGGCAGTTCCTGCAGTTTCTTCTCGATCGGGTCGGCGACCTGGGTCTGCATTTCCGCGGCCGTCGCACCAGGCCAGATCGCCGAGACGTTGACGACCTTGACGGTGAAGAACGGATCCTCGGCACGGCCCAGCCGCTGATAGGAGAAAAAGCCGGCGGCGCTGAGGGCTACGACCAGGAACAGGATCAGCGCGGGATGGCTGACCGCCCAGGCAGAGAGGTTGAACCGTTTCATGGCACCCTATCCTCTTCCAAATGCAGCCTTGCGTTCGTCATTGCGAGGAGCTCTTGCGACGAAGCAATCCAGTTCTTTCTTTGTTGCCTCTGGATTGCTTCGCTGCGCTCGCAATGACGGAGTGACTCAGAACGACAGCGACGACACGACCCGCACCTTCTGGGCCGGATCGAGTTTCTGCACACCGAGCACGACGACCTTCGCGCCTTCGTCGACGCCGCTGGTGATGACGACGTCGTTGCTCTCGTAGGATTTCACGGCAACCGGCTTCAGCGTCACATCGCCCGATGCATCGACAATATAAAGAGAGGGATCGCCGCCTTGCGAGAACAGCGCCGACAGC
>NZ_JAVHWK010000217.1:0-31641 GCF_032159775.1 Mycobacterium sp. | reverse complement strand
CAACGCCGCCGCGGCATGCCCGGCCCTGGCAATCGACATCGAGGAATGAATAAAGGCTTATGTCTGAAACCCTGACCGCGAACGGATCCGGCGTGACAGCCGAAGTACCCGAGTACCCGATGGAGCGCGACGCGCGGTGTCCGTTCGCACCGCCCCCGCAGATGTTGAAGATGAACGCGACCAAACCGCTTTCTCGCGTGAAGATCTGGAACGGCACCACGCCATGGCTGATCACCGGACACGAGGTGGCCCGTGCGCTGTTCGCCGACCCACGCGTGAGCGTCGACGATCGCAAGGACGGCTTCCCGCACTGGAATGAGCACATGCTGTCCACGGTCAACAAGCGGCCACGTTCGGTGTTCACTTCCGACGCCGAAGAGCACACCCGGTTCCGCCGGATGTTGTCGAAACCCTTCACGTTCAAGCGCGTCGAGGCGTTACGTCCGGTGATCCAGGAGGTCACCGATGAGTGCATCGACGCGATCTTGGCCGGACCTGCGCCGGCTGACCTGATCACGAAGCTCGCACTGCCCGTGCCGACCCGGGTGATCAGCGACATGCTCGGCGTCCCATACGAGGACCACGAATTCTTTCAGCACCACGCGAACGTCGGGTTGGCCCGCTACGCCTCGGCCGAGGACGGTCAGAAGGGGGCAATGAGCCTCCACAAGTATCTGATCAACCTCGTCGAGTCCAAGATGGCGATTCCCCCCGGGGAAGGCCCGGAAGATGCCGTCGCCGACCTGGCTGAGCGCGTCAACGCGGGCGAAATCAGCGTCAAGGAGGCCGCGCAGCTGGGGACCGGTTTGTTGATCGCCGGCCACGAGACCACCGCCAACATGATCGGTATCGGAATACTCGCGCTGCTCGAGAACCCTGAACAAGCTGCGCTGCTGCGCGATTCCGACGATCCCAAGTTCATCGCCAACGCCGCCGAAGAATTGATGCGTTATCTGTCGATCATCCAGAATGGGCAACGGCGCGTTGCCGTCGAGGACATCGAGATCGGCGGCGAGACCATCAGGGCCGGCGACGGCATCATCATCGACCTGGCGCCCGCGAACTGGGACAGCGCCACATATGCCGAACCCGAAAAGTTGGACCTGACCCGCGACGTCGGGCAGCAACTCGGCTTCGGCTACGGCAGACACCAATGCGTCGGGCAGCAACTCGCCCGTGCCGAGTTGCAGATCGTGTTCCACACACTGCTGCGACGCATTCCCTCCCTCGAGCTCGCCGTGCCTTTCGATGAAGTGCCGTTCAAGCACGATCGCCTCGCCTACGGCGTATACGAACTTCCCGTCAACTGGTAAAACCTGCACCGCCGCCCGATAGGAGTACCAACGATGTCCACCCCGACTGCCGCAGCGTCGCCCACCCGCCCCTCGGCGCTCTATCCGCCCGAGGGTTTCGGTGCACCCAAATACCGCAAGGGCCATGCGATGGAGGAAGGCCCGACCGGACTCCCCAAGGGCACTGAGATCTTCTCTGCCGACAACCACATATCGGTGGCAGATGACATCTTCTACGAGCGTTTTCCCGAGGAGCTGAAGGGTGCGGCGCCGCGGATCTGGTACGAGGACGGCGCGTACATGGTCGGCATGAAGGGCAAGGCTTGGACCGGCGGTGACTTCGGCCGGGTGCTGATGCAGTACGACGACCTGGCGGGGGCGGCGTCGAACAACATCGAGGCGCGGATCCAGGAACTCGCCGAGGACGGCATCGACAAGGAACTGGCATTTCCCAACGCCGTGCTGGCGCTGTTCCACTACCCGGACAAATCCCTGCGGGAACGCGTGTTCCGCATCTACAACGAGCACATCGCCGAGCTGCAGGAGCGCAGCAAGGGACACTTCTACGGCGTGGGGCTGATCAACTGGTGGGATCCCAAGGGCACCAGGGACACCCTGGCGGAGCTGAAGTCTCTCGGACTCAAGACGTTCCTGCTTCCGCTGAACCCCGGCAAGGACGACGAGGGGAACATCTACGACTACGGCAGCACCGATATGGATGCCGTTTGGGACGAGATCGAGGCGTCCGGCGTCCCGGTCAGCCACCACATCGGTGAGACGCCGCCGAAGACGCCGTGCCAGAACAACAGCGTCGTCGTCGGGATGATGGTGAACGTCGACTCGTTCCGCGAGCAGTTCGCCAAGTATGTCTTCTCCGGCATCCTGGACCGGCACCCCTCGTTGAAGATCGGCTGGTTCGAGGGCGGAATCGCCTGGGTGCCAACGGCACTGCAGGACGCCGAGCACATGCTGGCCTCCTACCGCCACATGTTCAACCATCAGCTCACCCGTGGCGTGCGCGATTACTGGAGCGACCACATGTGCGCCTCCTTCATGGTCGATCCGCTCGGCCTCGAGCTGATCGACAAGATCGGCGTGGACAACGTGATGTGGTCGTCGGACTACCCGCACAACGAATCGACGTTCGGATACTCGGAGAAATCGCTGAAAACCGTCGTAGACGCCGTCGGGCCAGAAGCCGCGACGAAGATCGTCAGCACCAACATCAAGAACTTCCTGGGCGTCCAATGACGACGTTCGCGGTGAACAGTTCCGCCGTGGAGATTCCCGAACTCCCCGACACGGCGCGGATGTACCGCGAATGCGGGGCCCGGCTGCACGACTCGATGAAGGACAAAGGGGTCGACGCGCTGGTCCTGATCGGCAACGGCAACGTGGTGTACGCCACCGGCGTCAGTTGGCGGCTGTTGGACGCCGGGCTTTCGCACGTCGAGCGCCCGGTGGCCATCGTGCTCGCCGGCGACGAACATCCACACCTGTTCATGCCGATGCGCGAAGGTTCGGTGTCCGAGTGTGAGGTGCCGGCCGACCACGTGCACGGGCCGCTCTACCTCGAATTCGACGAGGGCGTCGAGCATTTCGCGAAGGTGCTGACCGAGCTCGTGCCCGCTGGTGCATCCGTGGCAGTCGACGAACTGACGGGCGCCATGCGCCGCGCCCAGTCACGTCTGTTCCCGGCGGGTCCGCCGTCGGACGCCGCACAGGTGGTCGGCCCGGCGAAGCTGGTGAAGACGCCCGATCAGGTTTCGTGCGTCCGCAACGCGTGCCGGATCACCGAAGAAGCTATGGCGGACGTGCAGAAGGCGCTCGCGCCCGGGGTGCGTCAGATCGATCTGTCAGCGGCGTTTGTTCGGCGTGCCTTCGAACTGGGTGCCACCGCCAACATGCTCGAGGCGATCTGGCAGGTGATGCCGACGACGAAAACCAGCGGCGGCGTCTGGACCACCACCGGCGATCTGGCTCTGCCGCTGCTGACGACGGAACGTGAGCTGGTCCGCGGCGACGTGTTGTGGACCGACGTCAGCATCACCTACAACGGCTACTGCTCGGACTTCGGCCGGACCTGGCTCGTGGGCGACGAGGTGTCCGACCGACAGCACGCGCAGTACGAGAAGTGGCGCGAAATCATCGATGCCGTCCTTGCCGTTACCAAGGCCGGCGTCACGTCTGGTGATCTGGCCCGCGCCGCGATCGCCGCCAACGGCGGGAAGAAGCCGTGGCTTCCGCACTTCTACCTCGGCCACGGCATCGGAACCAACGCCGCCGAAATGCCGATGATCGGAACCGATCTGGGTGAGGAGTTCGATGACAACTTCGTCTTCCCGGCGGGAATGTTGCTGGTGCTCGAACCCGTCATCTGGGAGGACGGTACCGGAGGTTATCGAAGCGAGGAGATCGTGGTCATCACCGAGGACGGCACCACTCGCATCACGGATTACCCCTACACGCCCTACGGGCGGTCCTGATGGCACTCGAGATCCTGCCTGACCCGAAGGCTCTGCGCAGCGGCCGCCGCGATCGGGTCTTGGCCCAGATGGCGGCCGATGACATCGACATCCTGGTCCTCGGCCGCCAGGCCAACGTCCGGTACGTGACCGGAGCGCCGCAGCTGTGGGTCGCGGGCACCAGACCGTTCGGCCCGATCTGTGAGGTGATCCGCGCGACCGGCGAGATTCACCTGAACAGCACATGGGATGAGGGCATCCCCGACGAGATCGGTCATGACCATCTCTACGGACTGGCGTGGAACCCGATGACGCTGATCGACGTGCTCAAGCAACTGCCCGGTGCGGCGACCGCCCGGCGAGTCGGAACCGACTCGCTGACACCGACATTCGCGCAGCTGCTGCCGATGGCGTTCCCCGACGCCGAACTCGTCGACGCCGAACCCGCGCTGCGTGCCGCAAGGCGCATCAAAACCGATGACGAAGTCGCCGTGCTGCGGGGTGCGCTCGGCATCGCCGAACAAGCGCTCGAGGCGGCGCGCGCGGAGTTGGCGCCCGGCATCAGCGAACTGTCGTTGACCGGCGCGTTGATGGAGGCGATGGCGGCGGGCGGGGTCACCACCCCTGCCACGCAAGACGGCGCGTGGATCACACCCAAGGACCACTCGTGGCGACGTGACCCGAGCCGAGGCCGGGTTGCCGAAGGAGATTTGGTCGCCCTTTCCGCCGGCGCGCTCGCCGACGGCTACGTCGGCGAGGTCGGCCGGACCTGGCCGGTCGGCGACGTACCGGGAGCCGATGCGTTGTTCCGACGCTCGAATGAGTTGTGGGAACACCTCATTGCCGCATGCAGGCCGGGCGGCAGCGCCGCCGACCTGCTTTCGGCATACGACGCGGCGGGGGAGCCGCTGCCCGCCACGCCCGTTGCGCACGGGCTCGGTCTCGGGTTCGACCCGCCGGTGGTCTCGGCGGACCTGCCGTCGACCTGCGCCGAGGAGCGGCTCGAGCCGGGCATGGTGCTGGCGGTCACGGGATACGTGTGGGAACCCGGTGTAGGAGCGGTGTTCTCCAGGGACGCCGTGTTGATCGGCGACGACGGTGCCGAGGTGCTCACGTCCAGCCCCACGTACGGCACCGTCGCGGCGACGGCCTGAGCCGGTTTTGCCACGCACGCGAGGAGCGAAACATTGATGGCGTCAGGCGAACGTCCGTCGCCCGAGGAGATCGTCCTCTACGACAAGGACCCCGAGACCAAGATCGCAACGATCACGTTCAATCGTCCCGATCACCTGAATGCCCCGACGTCGGCGGCACGCCTGCGGTACGCGGATCTGTTGCGGGGTGCAACCGTGGACGACGACGTGAAAGTCGTGGTCATTCGCGGCGTCGGTGAGGATTTGGGCAGCGGGGCTGATCTGCCCGACTTCATGGCGGGAACCGACGAGGACCGCCTGGCAGAGCTTCGTGTCGACGATCCGAACGTCACGTATCCGCCGCAAGGGTCCTTTCGGCACGGCGCGACGATGGGCCAGTGGTATGCCAACGCGGCGGCCGGTAACCGCGCGCTGCAGGAACTCAAGAAGATCAGCATCGTCGAGGCCAAGGGGTACTGCTACGGCTGGCACTTCTACCAGTGCGCCGACGCCGACCTCGTCATCTCCAGCGACGACGCACTTTTCGGCCATCCCTCGTTCCGCTACTTCGGCTGGGGACCGCGGATGTGGACCTGGGTACTGACGATGGGACTTCGGCCGTTTCAGGAGATGGTATTCACCGGCAGGCCGTTCACGGCCGAGGAGATGCTGGCGTGCAACTTCCTGAACAAGGTGGTGGCACGCGACGAACTCGAAGCCGAGGTACAGAAGTACGCACTGGCGTGCGCCCGTAACCGCCCCGTCGACAGCATCTTTCAGCAGAAGGTGTTCTTCGAGGTGGTGAAGCAGTTCCAGGGTGAGTACATGGGCAGTCTGCTGTCCGCGGCGTTCGAGTCCATGGGTGGCTCTGTTCGGCCCGACGGGGGCGACTTCATGCTCGGCGACGCGATCGACGCGGGCCTGGCCGACGCCGTCAACGACAACGACGCGAAGTTCCCGCCCGAATTCCGGCTGAGCAAGAAAAATCGCAGGATGAAGGACTGACCCCGTTGTTGCCTCTCGACGGCTACACCGTCATCGATCTGTCCTCCGGCATCGCCGGAGGTTACTGCACGAAGCTGCTGGCCGATGGTGGCGCCACGGTGGTCAAAGTCGAACCGTCGGAGGGTGATCCACTTCGGCGGTGGTCTGCATCGGGTGCCGAGATCAAGCCAGGTGACGACGGGGCGCTGTTCAGTTTCCTCGCGGGCACCAAGGACAGCGTGGTGGCCGAACCGGACGCCGACGCCGAATTCGTCGACGGTCTGCTCGGCGACGCGGACGCGGCGGTGTGGTCGCGCGGCTCGCGGCTTGCCGAGCACCCCGCCTTCGCGCCGAACGAAATCGAACAGCGACATCCGCACTTGACAGTCACCACGATCACCCCGTTCGGCCTCGAGGGTCCATGGGCCGACAGGCCGGCGACGGAGTTCACCGTGCAGGCATGGTCAGGCGGCGTGGTCGGGCTCGGCCGGGGTGCACAGGACCGCCCGCCGCTGTTCGTCGCCGGACAGATAGGCGAGTGGCTGGCCGGAGCGTATGCCGCCGCAGGGACGATGGCAGTGCAGTCCGGCGTCGTCGATGTCTCCATGCTCGAGGTCGAGACACTCTGCCTCACTTACTATTCGGTGTCGTTTCTCGATATCCTTGGCCGCCCGTTCCGCGACCTTCGACGGCTCACGATTCCAGGTGTCGCAACGGCGGCCGACGGTCTGGTGGCGCTGGGCTGCGGGACCGCGCAGCAGTGGTTCGACCTGTGCGCGATGACGGGTCACGACGAGTGGATCGACGAGGAGTCGCAACTCTCGATCACCGAACAGGCCAACATCCATGCCAAGGAGATCTACGACTGGGTGCGTGCAAACACCGTCGACGAGATCCTCGACCTGTCGACTGCGTTCCGCATTCCCAACGCTCCCGTCGGAAACGGCGCCAACATCACCTCGTTCGACCAGTTCGCCGAACGCGGGGCGTTCGTGACCAATCCGCGCGACGGGTTCACACAGCCCGGTCCACCCTTCCGCGCCATGCCGTCGCTGGGCCGTGCACCGTCTGCTGCACCGCGACTCGGCGAGCACACCGAGGACTACCGCCGAAACGGGATCACCCGTCGCGACGGAAAGCCGGGGCTGTCGTTCGACGGTCTGCGCGTCCTCGACATGACCAGCTTCTGGGCTGGCCCGTCCTGCACACACATACTGGCGCAACTCGGCGCCGAGGTGATCCACGTGGAGTCGACGTCACGCCCCGACGGCACGCGGTTGATCGCCGGCGTGCCGATCACCGAAGACCAGTGGTGGGAGCGTTCTCCGATCTTCTCGGGCCTGAACACCGACAAGAAGAGCGTGACGCTGGATATCCGCAACCCGCGCGGCGTCGAACTGCTCCACGAACTCGTGAAGACGTGCGATGTCATCGTCGAGAACTACACGCCGAGAGTGCTCGACCAGATCGGGCTCGACTTCGATACAGTGTACCGGCTTCGCCCCGACGCGATCATGATGCGCATGCCCGGCTTCGGGCTCGACGGCCCGTGGCGGGACAAGCCTGCATTCGCATACGTCATCGAGGACGCATCCGGGATCACCTGGCTGACCGGTCATCGCGATCAGAATCCGGTGGAGCCATATGCCGTCGGCGACCCGAACGCAGGCGTGCACGGCCTCAACGCGTTGATGCTGGCGCTGGCGCACCGGCGGCGTACGGGAGAGGGCGTCAGAATCGAGGCCGCGATGGTCGACGCGGCGCTCAACGTCGCCGCCGAGCAGGTCATCGAGCACTCGGCCTACGGCAACCTGCTGCAAAGGGAGGGCAATCGCGGGCCCGCCGCCGCTCCGCAGAACCTTTACCGGACAAGCGAACTCGACGAGTTCGGCCGACCCGACGACTGGGTGGCCATCGCGGTCGCCACCGACGCCCAGTGGAAGAACCTCGTCGCCGCCCTCGGCCACCCCGACTGGGTGACCGACGAGCTCGTGAGCGCACTGGGGCGTCGACGACACCACGACGAGATCGACGAACACCTGAGCCGGTGGTGTGGGACGCGCACGGGTGACGAGATCGTCGGAACCCTCTGGAATGCAGGGGTGCCCGTCGCCAAGGTGATGCAGCCACACCGGGTCGGTGACCTACCGCAACTGAAACACCGCGGCTTCTACGAGCAGGTGGATCACCCCGTGAACGGGGCCGCCAGGCACAGCACGCTTCCCATGCGCATCTCGACCGGCCCGCAGCGCTTCCATCGGACACCCGCACCGCTTCTCGGACAACACAACCACGAGGTGCTCTCGGGGCTGGGCCTGGGCGACGAAGAGATCGCCGACCTGCAGGAGAAGGGGGTCATCGGCACCGCTCCGGCGATGCGCGGCATTCGCACCACCAAGACTGGTTAACTCGACCCGTGGCCATCGATCCGTCGAACATCTTGTTGACCGGGCGGGTAGCGGTCGTCACCGGCGGGGGAGAAGGCATCGGACGCGGCATCGCCGAAGGGCTGACCGCATTCGGCGCCAGGGTCGCCATCTGGGAGCGCAACCCCGACACCTGCGCATCTGCTGCCGAAGACATTGGGGCGCTCGGCATCGTGGCCGATGTCCGCGACAGTGGACAAGTCGATGCGGCGTTGGAGCAGACGTCCGAGACGCTGGGCATCGTGAGCATTCTGGTCAACAACGCAGGCGGGGTCTTCTCCTCACCGCTGCTCGAAACCACGGAGAACGGCTGGGACGCGCTGTACCGGTCGAATTTGCGCCATGTCCTTCTCTGCACTCAGCGGGTATCACAGCGGTTGGTGGCCGCGGGACTGCCGGGCAGCATCATCAACGTGACGTCCATCGAGGGTGTGCGGGCGGCACCCGGCTATGCCGCCTACGCCGCCGCCAAGGCCGGCGTCATCAACTACACCAAGACCGCTGCGCTCGAACTGGCCACCGAGGGAATCCGGGTGAACGCACTGGCCCCCGACCTGACCCTCACCGAAGGGATTTTGCGGGTATCGCCGGACGGTCTCCCCGACGGCGCCAGGCACATGATCCCGATGGCGCGGCCGGGGCATGTCGACGAAATGGCCGGAGCAGCAGTCTTTCTCGCATCCGATATGTCCAGTTACATCACAGGCCAGACGATCCATGTCGACGGCGGAACGCATGCCGCAAGCGGGTGGTATCACAACCCGCAGACCGGCGACTACCAGCTGGGTCCCGGCTAGCTCTGCGTGCCCTCGGTGCTCAGGCAGGGATCGCCCAGTCTCTTTGCGATCGCACCCCACAGGTCGGCGTACATTCCCGGCGCATCGCGGTAGGCTGCGCGGCGGGCGAGAAAAACGCGCGCCAGAGGTGCGATGAGGCGCAGCGGATATCGCTTCCATCCCATTTTCTCGCTCATTTCCGCGAGCATCGACGGCCATGAATGATGTTGGAATGCAAGTGCTTCCTGCGCCCGCGCAGTGTCCATCCAATCGGTGAGGAACCAGCCGTTGTCGTTCTCCGGGTCACCCGGCCTGCCTTCGGGCAGCACGCCGGGCAACCCGAGCGCGGCCGCCAGCGCGGCGCCGACATCCTTCTGCCGGAGCTTGTGCGAGTCGTCGCCCGCGATCAGCAGGATCTCGCCGACGACGTCAGCCGTTGTGGCGGCGGCGAATGCGGCGGCGACGTCGCGGACATCAACCGTGTGAATCCGCCCGTCGGTGGGCAGTGCGCTCTCGATGTATATGCCGTCAGTGGTCAACGGCAGTGCACTGAAGTTCGGGCTGAGCACACCGCCGAGCCGAAGCACGACCCAATCTAGGCTCGACGCGCGGACGAACTCCTCGGCCTCGAACTTGGTGTTGCTGTACAGCTCGAACGGCCTCGGCGGAGTATCCGCGCGAACCACATCGGTCACCCGATGAGGATTGCGCGAGCCGTAGACGGCGTTGCTCGACGCCTGTACGAAGCGAGGTGGCTTCGGTTGCGCTTCGGCCGCGCGCACCAACGCCATCGTGGCGTCCACATTGACCTTCCGGGCGAGGCCGGGGTTGCGGTAGAGCGGGGGCGGAATAACGGCGGCGAGGTGGACGATCACCGACGGCGAGACCTCCGATACCAGGCGATCGACCGCGCCCGCATCGGTCAGGTCAGCCCACCGCACGTCGACACCGTCGGGTAGGGCGGCCACTTTCTTGCGGTTGGCCGGGGTGTCGAGATCAGCGACCACCACGCGCCGGCCGTCGGCCGTCAGCCGCGCCACCACCTGCGAGCCCACCAGTCCGAACCCGCCTGTGACCAGTACCGCGCCTGTCATCCGTCCCCCTTCATGGAAATGACATTCTCAAGGAAAGAGAGTACCATATTCGCAGGTGACGAGGTTGGCGGGTACTTCTCGCTCGGCGTGGGTATGCGACACGCAGGACACACAAGGGGAACATATGGCTGACGAAGGCGTCGAGCAGATCGGCAGGGAAGAAGCCACCAAGTGGGACCCCACGTTCACCGAGCAGATCAAGAACGTGGTCGGCCCCCTGGTCAAACGGTATTTCCGGGCGGAGGTCCGAGGGCTGGACGCCATTCCGTCCGCAGGTGGCGCGCTGTTGGTGTCGAACCACTCCGGTGGCATGTTCACCCCGGACGTGCTCGTCTTCGCGCCGGCGTTCTATCACAAATACGGCTTCGACCGTCCCCTCTACACCCTCGCGCACTACGCGCTCTTCGCCGGACCGCTCGGCGACTGGCTGCGCCGGGTCGGCGTCATCGAGGCCAACCGGGAGAACGCCGCGAAGGCACTGCGCACCGGCGCGCTGGTGCTGGTCTTCCCGGGCGGCGACTATGACTCCTACCGACCGACCTTCGAGAACAAGATCGACTTCGCGGGCAGGACCGGCTACGTGCGGACCGCGATCGAATCCGAAGTGCCGATCGTGCCGATGGTGTCCATCGGCGCTCAGGAATCACAGCTGTTCCTCACCCGCGGCAATTGGTTGGCCAAGCGCCTGGGGTTGGAGAAGCTTCGGGCCGAAATCCTGCCGGTCACGTTCGGGTTCCCATTCGGGCTGAGCGTGTTCTTCCCGCCCAATATCCCGCTGCCGAGCAAGATCGTCACGCAGGTTCTCGATCCGATCGACGTGCTCGCAGAGTTCGGAAAGGACCCCGACGTCGACGCCGTCGACGCCCATATCCGCGAAGTGATGCAGGACGCTCTCGACAAGCTGGCCAACAGTCGCCGCTTCCCGATACTCGGCTAGCTCGAAGGTTTGACCGGCGCCATCGCCGTGTCGACCGTGCTGAGCTGCGCGGGAAGCCCTGCGGCGCGGCGGATTTCGGTCAGACCGTGGATCATCGCGTCGGTTGCCTCGTGGACATCGTCGAAGGTTTGGTCGTCGGACAGAATCGAGATGTCCACCTGGTCGACATAGCTCCACACGGTCATGTTGAAGGCGCTGCCCGACGACAGGATCCCGATCGAGTAGATCTCGTTCACCGGGGCACCGCCGATATGCCCGCGCTCGCGGGGTCCCGGCACATTGGACACCGCGACATTCATGATGCTGTTGTGGGCGGCGCGCTTGGATTGCCAGCGGAACAACGGGGGCGCAAACGACGGCGGCAGGTACTCCATCAACTTCCCCTGCAGTTCGGGGCCCATCAACTCGTAGTTCTCCTTGGCGCGCGATGCGGCAACCGAGGTCAGCCGAACCCGCTCCAGCGGATCGTCGATGTGCACCGGCAATGACACCGACAACCCGCCGATCTCGTTCCCGGTGATCCTCTCCCTCGACTTGTCGGTGGCCACCGGCACCGACGCCAGAATCGGCCGGTCGGCCCGACCGTCATAGCGCAGCAACAGTTCTCGCAATCCACCTGCCGCCATTGCCAGCACGATGTCGTTGAACGTGACGCCGAGGTGCTTGGCCGTGTCCTTGACATCGGCCAGTGCCAGTGACGCCGTCGCGAACGTCCGGACGGGCGAGACCACATGATTGAGAAAGGTCGGTGGCGCCTTGAACAACTTTGCCATGTCTGGCTGGTCGCCATGCTCTCGCGACCGGTGCCTGACCTGGACGAATCCCCGGGCGGCGTCGCGGATCAGGCCCGGCAGTGCGGCGACGTTGCGGACGTGGTCGTGGCCTGCGTTGCGCAACAGCTCGATCCGCGATGGCATGGCGCACGCGGTGTACTCGTCGCGCTCGTCCTGTTCGGAACCGGCCAGATCCATCAGCCGGGCGAGCAGGTTGGCCGACGCGACGCCGTCGGCCAAGGTGTGGTGCACCTTGCCGATGAGCGCGAAGCGATTGTCGGCCAGTCCTTCGGCGAAGTGGAATTCCCACAGCGGGTGGTCACGGTCCAACGGGGTGCTGGCGATCTCGCCGATGACCTGGTCGAGTTCGCGGCGGCCGCCGGGAGCCGGCACCCCCACCCGGCGCAGGTGGTAGTCGAGGTCGACCTCGCAGTTCTCCATCCACATCGGGTGATGCATCTTCCATGGGATGTCGACGAGGCGGTAGCGCAGCGGGTCAAGCAGATGCAGGCGGCGCCGGATCGTTTGTCGGAAGACGTCAAAGGTGAAGTCGCCGTCGAAGTCGGTGGCGTCGATGACCGCGACCTTCAAAGTGTGGGTATGCAGATTGGGCGTCTCGCTGTACAGCAACATGGCGTCCATGCCGTTGAGTCGCTTCACGTCCCACCCCGCTCTCCCGTAGCGGTTCCATGCAACCACCCCATTGGTTGCGGGCTGACCGGTTTGGGTGACTCAGTGACTCCAGCCTTCGGCGGCCTGCTCGTCGTAGGTGCCGTCGATGCGCTCGAACCGTCGTCGAATCGATTCGCGTGACGCATGATGCGGCAGGATGTACAGGCGGTTCGCGAGGACGGCGTCGGCTGCCAGCCGTGCCACGTCGTCGGCGGTCACGTCGGCGTCGGTCGGCGTCACCACCGAGGTCAGTCCCTGCACCCCTTCGTCGTTCTGCACGCTGCGCGCGCCGTAGTCGCTGCTTCGGCTGCGTTCGGAGTTCACCATCAGCGGTGTGTCGACGATCATCGGGCAGAGCACCGAGACGCCAATGCCCTCGGCCTTCAGTTCGCGTGACAGTCCTTCGGCGAGTGCGACAACACCGAATTTGGCGACGGAGTAGGGACCGAGATAGGCGTTGCCGACCATGCCTGCGAACGACGACGTGAACATGATGTGGCGATCGCCGCCCTGCTCGCGAAGCCGTGGCAGGAAGGCCTCCACGCCGTGGATCGGTCCCCACAGGTCGACGTCGATCACCCAGCGCCAGTCGCCGTGGGTGACGTCGGCGACGGGGCCCGCATAGGCGATGCCTGCGTTGTTGAACACCAGGTTGACCCCGCCAAGCAGGGAAAAGGATTCGTCGGCCAGGTGCTCGACGGCGTCCAGCTTTGTCACATCGCAGAGGACACCGTGTGCCTCCGCGCCGCCGGCCCGCAGTTGTTCGACGGCTGCATCGAGCGCGGTCTGATCGATATCGGCGAGCACGACGCGCGCGCCGCGACGGGCGAACTCCGCAGCGGTGGCGAAGCCTATGCCGCTCGCGCCACCGGTGATGACCGCGCCGCGTCCCTCGAATGTCTCCACGGCGGGAAGACTATCCGGCTACGAGATGGCGTCAATGGCGGCACGGGTGTCGAGATCTCCGAACGCGGCCGCGTACCGCTGCGCCAGCGCGAGACAGATCTCGGCGCTCTGCCAGGCGTCGCCGCCCGACAGCGTCGCCATCCAGATCGCAAGCCCGTGTGCGACCGAGGCGCGGTAGCGCAGCAGCACTTCCTCGGCGCTCGGCATTTCGTCGGCAGGCAATGTCAGTGCGGCGCGGTACTCGTCGAGGAGTTCGCGCTCGTTGCTGCGCCGGTTCTCGACCGTCAGAGCACCCTGCAGAAAGTATCCGAGGTCCAGCGACCAGTTGCCCCGACGCACCATCTGCCAGTCGAGGAAGCCGACGTCGTCGTCGGGCAACACGTAGGTGTTGCCGATGTGCGGGTCACCGTGCAGCAGCGTCTGCGGCGACGTCGTGAGCGTTGCGATGTAGCGCGCCCAGATGTCGATGAACAGTTGCTCACCGCTGAGCGCGAGGATCTCGCCTGCCACGGTGTCGCCCAACCGCTCGCGCGCGATGTCCAGTGGGGCGTACTGCATTCCCTCGAAGGCGACGAACGGTTCGACCCAGCCGAGCGCCGGGTCACCTGTCAGCCGCTCACCCCAGTACGCGCTGTGCAACCGGGCGAGCCCCCGCACCCCGGCTGCCGCCTGATCGACCGTCATCGGGCGCGTGGAGTCACGCGGGTCCGCACCGCGCGACACGACGTCCTCCATGATCATCAAGAAGTCGGAGTGCTCTTCGTCGACGAGCGCCGCGTAGACCGTCGGATGATCAAGCGGCAGAGGCACTCCCGAGGCGAATAGCCGGGGTTCGTGGTACAGACCGCTGGTCAGCGCCACGAGTTCGGCGTGTGCCGGATCGACGGCCTTGGCGAACACGGTGGCAGGCCCGGAGCCGGCCGAGTACGTCAATTCCAGCCGGGCCCGCCTGTTGGTGCCGTCGTCGCGCAGTGCGACCCGAACGCTGTCGACCACCGCGCCGGCGTGATGAGTTGCGAGTGCAGTCGTCATCCAACCGGGGGTGATCGCATCCCAGCCCTGTGGGATCGACAGCTCGGCAAGCGTCGTCACTTCAGGCAGCTGCCGCCGTCGATCGGAAGCGTCACACCGGTGACGTAGCGGGCCTCGTCGGAAGCCAGGAACAGCACGGCGTTGGCGACGTCCTCCGGCTCGACCCACCCGATCGGAAGGGTGTGCATCATCTGTCCGACGACCTTCATGTCGTCCGGGCCCGGGTTCTCCAGGTCGGGCCGGAACAGCTTCATGGTGCCCTCGTTCATGAACAGGGGGGTGTTCACGTTCGTCGGATGCACCGAGTTGACGCGGATGTTCTGCGCGCCGAGCTCGACCGCAAAGGTGCGCATCAAGCCGACCACACCATGTTTGGCGGCCACGTAGTGACCGGTGTGCGGATACGCCTTCAGCCCGCCGACCGAGCTGGTGAGGATGATCGAGCCGCCGCGGCCGCCTGCGAGGATATGCGGCACACCGGCTTTCACTGTCTTCCAGACGCCGCCGAGGTTGACGTCGATCATGTCGGTCCAGTCGCCCTCGCTTGTCTTGTCCAGCGTCGCACCGCCGTTACCGATTCCCGCGTTGGCGACGATGATGTCCAGCCTGCCGAATTGCTCGACGCCAGCGTCGACGGCCGCCTTCAGCGCGTCGAAGTCGCGGGTGTCGACCTCGGCGGTGTAGATCTGCCGGTTGTGCCCCTTGACCAGATCGGCGGTCTCGGCCAGATCCTCCGGAGTCGAGAGCGGTATCTGCACGCTGTCGATCTGCTTACAGATGTCCACGGCAATGATGTCGGCACCCTCCTGCGCCATCCGCACCGCATGGGCACGACCCTGTCCACGGGCCGCGCCTGTGATGAATGCGACCTTGCCTTCAACACGTCCTGTCATTTCCAACCTCAATTCGTCGTTAGCGGAAAGGATTCACTTGATCGCGGCGGGCATCGAATCCCAGCCGCGGACAGTCGATGTCGGGGAGAGTGTCGCGTTGGCCATGTCCACATCCCATTCGGGGAACCGCTTCAAGATCTCCTCCAGCGCGACGCGGCCCTCCAGCCTGGCCAATGCCGAGCCGAGGCAGTAGTGGGTTCCCACGCTGAAGGACAGGTGTTGCCGCACTTCGCGATGGATGTCGAAAACATCGCCGTCGGGCGGAAACTGACGATGGTCGCGCACGGCGGCGCCGATCAGCATCATCATCGTGCTGCCCTGGGGCACCGTCTGGTCGTGGATTTCGACATCGCGGGTGACGTAGCGCGCCACGTGTGGTGCGGGCGGCTCGAAACGCAGCAGCTCCTCGATGGCCTGAGGAATCAGGCTGGGATCGCCGGCGAGTTCACGGCGCTGATCGGGGTGTTCGGCCAGAACCTTGCCCGCCCAACCGATCAACCGCGTGGTGGTTTCGTTACCCGCGCCTGCCACCACGTTGAGGTAGGTGAGCAGTTCCTGGCGAGTCAGGTTGCGCGTGATACCGGTCTCGTCGACGAACTCCGCGTTGAGCAGTTCGGTCATGATGTCGTCTGACGGGTGGTCGGCTCGCCAGTCGATGTAGGCCTCGAAGATCTCGCCCGTCACGAAGCCGTCCTCCGATTGCTTCATGGGCTTGCCCGCCTCCGTGCGCATTTGCGCGTTGGCGTGGTCGCGGATCATTTCCTGGTCACCCTCGGGTATGCCCAGCAGTGCGCTGATCACCTGCATTGGCATCACCGCGCCGAGGTCGGCGACGAAGTCGAACCTTCCGCTGCCAACCAAGGGGTCGAGGGCCTGTGCGCAGAACTCGCGGATCTTCGGCTCCAGCCCGTTGACCTTGCGTGGCGTGAACATTCTCGCCAGCAGCTTGCGATGGATGTCGTGGATGGGCGGGTCCTCGAAAATGACCGTCCCGGGCGGGATCTCGATGTTGGCCTTGATCAGCTCGATGATGGCGCCCCGCGCCGAGCTGAACGTCTCGTGATCGACCAGTGCCTTATTGACGTCGGCGAAGCGGCTCAGCGCATAGAAGTCGTGTGCAGCGTTGTAGTACAGCGGTGCTTCCTCCCGAAGCCGGCGGAACGTCGGGTACGGATCGGCGTTGATGCCGATGTCGTACGGATCGAAATACACGTCGCTGGGCGCAGCTTCGGTGGTATCGACGGTCACGGTGTCCCTTTCGCAATGACCAGGGGCTGGATAAGACAAACTCATGGCCGTTGTCTCATAAACTGTGTCACCAGCGCTGCAATTGTGTCAATGGAACCGTCATATTTTGGGATTTATACTCTCCGCTTAGAAGAACGACCTTCTCGGGTTGCCGGCGATTCACTGCGCGACCCGCAGAAGCGCTTCCTGGGCGTAGGAGGCGACCAGTACTCCGCGTTCGGTGAGGATGTCGCCGCGACCGAAGCAGCGGCCGTGCGCGAGCAATGGACTGTGCTGGCGCAGCAGCAACCATTCGTCGGTCCGGAACGGCCGGTGAAACCACAGCGTGTGCGACGTGACGGCCGAGGTGAACTGCGTGCCGTTACCGCGTTGGCCAAGACCGTCCATCGGCCGCAGCGCGGTGCCGATCAGGGTGAGATCGGTGGCGTAGGCCGCGAGCGCGGGAGCCAGCGCAGGGTCGACATCCGGTGTGCGCATCCAGAACTCGAATTCCGGCGGACCGATGCCCGTGAGGTTGAGGTCGTCGACCGCACGGGTCTCCCACGGAATGAGATCGAGCGCGAGACGGTGCTCGGGCCCGAGGACCACAGGAACGTCGGCGACGGCCTGGTGTTCGAGTCCGTCCTCGACGGCATGCATGGAAACCGAGCTGGTGGCCAGCACCCGGGAGCCTTGTCGCCCCGTGATCGTCAGCGCGGCAAACGACCGGCCCTCATGGTGCCGTACCGCCTCGAAGGTGACCGGATCGCCGGCCCGCCCCTCGCGGGCGAAGACCGTATGCAGTGACTTGACGGTCTTGTCGGGGTACACGAGGCACGCGACCTGGATGAGCTGGCCGAGCAGCTGACCACCGAACACCCGGTGGTAGTCGAGCTGCTGATTGCGCCCCTCGAAGACGGCGGCCCCGATTGCCCCGTCGTCGCCGTCCGGGCGTCCTGGCGTCAGCTCGAGGCACTCCAGCAGGTCGTTCCACAGGTCGGGCACGGCCATTAGTGTAAGCCGAGTTCTTCGGCGAAGAGAATGTAGTTCTCAGCTAGGCCGCGAAGCCGTTGGCGCAGAAATCCCACACCTCGTCGGCCGTGATGGGGCGCCCCGCCTCGTCGTCCTCGTCACCACTGGACTGCGCTGCGTTGAACATGACGGTTTGCATTGTCATCGCCGCCATCCGCTTCGGGCTGACGCTGGGACGCAGCTTGCCGGTGGCCGCGGCGTCCTCCATCAGCTCTGTGAGCAGGGCGAGGAGTGGCGCATGGGCGATCTTCACCTCTGACGGATGCGACACGAGCAGACGCGGCGCGAAGTCGGTGAACAACGGGCGCTTTGCGGTGGGATCCGGCCGCGACGTCTCGAACAGCAGCTGGATAGCGACTTTCAGTCGCTCCATCGGGTCGTCGTGGCTGGCGGTGGCGGCGCGGATCTGATCGGCGGACCGGGCCAGCGCGTCCTCGAAGAGCGCGAGCAGAAGTTCATGTTTACCGTCGAACTGCAGGTAGAAGCTTCGTAACGACTGACGGGAGCGGTCGACGACCTCTTGTACGGTGAAGTCCGTGGTGCCCTTCTCGATGATGATCGCCTGGGCGGCGTCGAGGAATCGCTGCACCCGCTGGGCGGCCCTTAGCTTTGCTGTCTTGATCGACCGTTCAACCGCGCGTTGCTTCCAGGCGGGTTCTTCGCTGGGGCTCGTCACCGGCGGCTCGGATGCTTGCCGATTGGTGAGAACATGAACAGACTGTACCGGAGAACGCCTTGCCATTGCGGTCCTCGACCCCCTCGCGGCCAACGTGTCTGAGATTGTAACTTTCTCGCCATGAGAATACTATTCTCATCTTGTTGATGATGGAAGCCTTTCCATATTTCGCGAACCGGCGGGGAGTGCCGTGCAGCTGACATTCGACGCCGAGGTGGAGGCGTTCCGTGCCGAGTTCGTCGCGTTTCTCGACCAGCATTTGCCGCCGGAAGCCAAAGCGCTCGATCGGTCGTGGTCGAGTAGCCATATTCCCGACTGGGCGCGTCGCTGGCAGCGGTTGATGTTCGACAGCGGCTGGCTGGTTCCGGGCAATCCACCCGAGTTCGGTGGTCGCAATGCGACGATCCTGCAGCAGTACGCATACCAACTGGAACTCTCTCGGCGACGGGTCTACCAGACCTACAACCCTCAGGGCGTCGGCATTATTGCCGCCTCGCTGATCTCGTACGGCACCGGCGAGCAGCAGCAGAAGTGGGCCGTACCGATCCTGCGGGCGGAGATGACCGCCTCGCTCGGGATGAGCGAACCGGGAGCGGGCTCCGATCTGGCGTCCCTGCGAACACGGGCGGTGCGTGACGGCGACAGCTTCGTCGTCAACGGGCAGAAGGTGTGGACGTCTGGTGCGCACGACGCGGATGTGCTGCTGGCGTTCGTGCGAACCGACCCGGATGCCCCGAAGCACAAGGGCATCAGCGCTCTGATGATCCCCACCGATCTGGCGGGCGTGGTGCGCAGACCGTTCGCGTCGGCGTGCGACGTGGACGACCTCGACTTCAACGAGGTGTTCTTCAACGATGCGCGGGTGCCCGCCGAGAATCTCGTCGGTCCAGTCAACGAGGGCTGGCGGGTCGCGAGCGGGTCGCTCGGCCACGAGCGAAACATGTTGTGGCTCAGCTATGCCGACCGGTTGCAGGAGCTTGTCGAGGATTACCCCTGCCGAACTACGCTTGACCGGGACAGCTACGCCACGCTGGTGATGGACAACCAGGCGCTGCGATTGCTCGGTTCGATGGCGCTGGCGCGGGCCGCGCGCGGCGACGAGGACGCAGGCGCGCTGTCGGTGCTGAAGCTCTTCGGATCCGAGGCATCGCAAACGGCGTCGGAGAACATGTTGGCGGCGGCCGGGCCCGACGGGTTCGCCCACCCCGCGGTCTCCGGCCCCTACTCGGCCCTTCACCTCGACTGCTACCGGTCCGGCGTATTCGAGCGCTACATCAGGTCTTTCGGTGGCACCATCGCCGGCGGCACCTCTGAAATCCAGCGCAATATCATCGCCCAGCGCCTGCTTGGGTTGCCCCGCAACTGAAGGATTCACGTGTACATCGATTACGAGGTCAGTGACCGCATCGCGACCATCACGCTCAATCGGCCCGAAGCGGCCAACGCCCAGAACCCAGAACTGCTCGATGAACTCGACGCGGCATGGACTCGCGCCGCCGAGGACAACGAGGTCGGAGTGATCGTCTTGCGCGCCAATGGGAAACACTTCTCCGCCGGTCATGACCTCAGGGGCGGCGGACCAGTGCCCGACAAGATCACCCTCGAATTCATCATCCAGCACGAGGCCAAGCGCTATCTGGAGTACACGCTGCGGTGGCGCAACGTTCCCAAGCCGTCTATCGCCGCGGTGCAGGGCCGGTGCATCTCAGGAGGGTTGCTGTTGTGCTGGCCGTGCGACCTCATCATCGCCGCCGACGACGCCCAATTCTCCGATCCCGTTGTGTTAATGGGCATCGGTGGGGTCGAATACCACGGCCACACTTGGGAACTGGGGCCGCGAAAAGCCAAGGAGATTCTGTTCACGGGCCGGTCGATGTCTGCCGACGAGGTGGCCGCCACCGGGATGGTGAACAGGGTCGTGCCCCGCGAGCAACTGGACGCCGAGACCAGGGCGCTGGCCGAACAGATCGCCAAGATGCCACCGTTCGCGTTGCGGCAGGCCAAGCGCGCGGTCAACCAGACGCTCGACGTGCAGGGCTTCTACGCGGCGATTCAGTCGGTGTTCGATGTCCACCAGACCGGGCACGGCAACGCGCTGAGCGTCGGCGGTTGGCCGGTATTGGTGAACCTCGAAGAGATGAAGGCCAACATCAAGTAGTCCGAGATGGCTAGAGGTTGGCGAGGCGCGGAGCAGAGCCGCGGGCCCGCAGGCCCGCTCCTGCTCTCTTCGTGAGTTCTCTTGAACTGCCCAGCAATCCGTCCAACACGAGCACCCGTTTCACGTGGTGCTGCAGATCGTGCTCGGCGGTGAAACCGATGCCGCCGAGCACCTGCTGACAGTGCTTGGCCGTGGTCAGCGCCGCCTTGCCCGCTGCAGCCTTAGCCAGCAGTGCAGTCAAATCGGGGTTGTCGTCACCGGGCAGGTTCAGCGTCGCCGCGGCGCCTTCGATGGCAACCAGCGTTTCGGCCAGCCGGTGCCGGACCGCCTGAAAGCCCGCTATCGGTCGGCCGAACTGAACCCGGTCCAGGGCGTGCTGGCGCGCCAGGCTCAGCATCGCCCGTGCCGAGCCGACCAGCCACCAGCCGACAGCCCGGCGTGCGTCCACCAGCCGTACCGGATCTCCTTCGTCCACCCGGCGCAGTGGCAGGCCGCCGAGCGTGGTGTTGCTTCCCGCAGAGTAGTCCCACACCACCCAGCCACCGCCTGCGTAGGGTAGTTCGGGAACCTCGCCGAGCTCGCGGCCTCGAGTCTGGGTCACCACGATGTCGTTGAGAACCGATGCATGCGAACCTGTTTCGCCCAGCAGCCGAAAAACCAACGGTATCGCCTGCTCGGGCATGTCGGACACCATGTCGGCCCAGCCCAGCTCGGCAAGCGCCGCGTCCAGTTCGGCGCCGGAGGTCGACAGCATGGTCTTTCGCAGACCGTCTTCGAGCAGGTCGAGTTCGGAAGACATGGTCACTCCTTGCCGAGGTCCAGTAGCCGGCGGGCGATGATGTTGCGTTGCACCTCGGCAGTGCCGCCGTAGATGCTGGCCGCCCGCGAGTACAGGTACTCGGTGCGCCAGGCCGACTCGTCGAGTTCGACGGCGCCGGGCAGCAGGTCGCGGACGGTGTTGTACAGCGTCTGTTCGGCACCTGCCAGCAGGACCTTGTCGATCGAGGTCTCAGGACCCAGTTTGTGCCCGTCGGCGAACCGGAGCTGGGTGGCACGCGATCGGCAGCGAAGCGTGTGCAATGCCAGATACGCGTCGCCCAGATCCACGTCCGATCCCGTGCCGAGCCCTCTGACTTCACCGATCAACGCGTCGAACCGCGAGTACAGGTACGCGATGCGCTGCCAGAAACAGGTCGAGCGTTCGTAGGGCAGCAGATCCATCGCGAGCCGCCAGCCGTCGCCGGGCTTGCCGAGCATCCGCTCCGCAGGCACCGCAACGTCGTCGAAGTAGACCTCGCAGAATTCGTCGACGTCGTGCATGGTCTGCAGCGGTCGCACGGTGACTCCGGGGGTATCCAGGTCGACGAAAAACGCGCTGATGGCCTCGTGATTAGGGGTGTCCGCGTCACCGGTGCGGGCCAGCAGCACGCACCGCGTGGCGAACTGCGCGAAGCTAGTCCACACCTTCTGGCCATTGATGATCCACTGATCGCCCTTCTGGACTGCGCGTGTCGTCAACGACGCCAAATCGCTGCCCGAGCCGGGTTCGGAGAAGCCCTGGCACCACGATTCCTGACCCGACAGCAGCCTCGGCACCATCTCCGCGGCCAATTCCGGTCGCGCATAGTCGATCAGCGTCGGGGTGAGCACCTCGAGCATCGAGTACGGACCGGGATGGTCGATTCCGCGGCCGACGATCTCCTCGCCCACCACTGCGCGCAGGATCTCCGGGCCACCGAGCCCGCCCGCCGATTCCGGCCATCCGTAGCGCATCCAGCCCGCGTCGTACAGCGCCTTGAGCACGCGAAGATGCTGCGTTTGGTGCGCATCCAGGGAGTCATCGCCTGGAGGAGGTGTCAGATCGTTCTCGTCGAGCCAGATCTTCAGCGCCGAACGAAAATCGGCCGGGTCGAACAGGCCGGTCATCCGGCCTCCGGAGCCGCGCTGGCGGCGACATCAGGGTCGGGCCTTCCGATCGCGTGTGGGCGGCCCGAGTCGTGGTCACCGTTTCGCCGGATGAACGTCATGGCACGGGTTTTCAGCCGCCATCCGTCGCCGGTGCGCGCGTAGGTGTCGTTGTAGTAGCCGATGCGCATGTCGTGTTTGGAGTGCTCGATGAAGCACAATGGCTGCGTCCCGGTCGCCTTGTCGGGGTCACCCTCGTCGAGGTGTACCAGCGACGTGCCCGTCATGAACAGGCCCTTGGGAGCCGCGTCGACGAGTTCGGGGAAACGGGCCAGCGTGTATGTGGACCCGAACGCGCTGTAGGTGCCGTCCGGCGTGAACACCTCCACCAGCCCATCGACGTCGCCCTGGGTGATGGTGACGGCATATTTCGCCAGCAGCTGTTGGATCTCCACGAGATCGTCAGTTCGTGATGGTGTCATTCTTGAAGACCTTACCGCCCTTCATTACAAAAGTGACGTTCTTTGTAACGCTGATGTCGGTCAGCGGATTGCCGGGAACCGCGATGACGTCCGCGAGGTAGCCTTCGGCGATCCTGCCGAGATCGGGTTTGTTGATCAGGTCCGCGGCGACGACGGTCGCCGCCCGCAGCACCGCATCGGCAGGCATGCCCCAATCGACCAACGTGACCAGCTCGTCGGCGTTGCGCCCGTGCGGGATGGCCGGCGCGTCGGTGCCCACGGCAATCTTCACTCCCGCCTCGTATGCGGCTTTGAGCGACGTGCGTGCCTTCGGGAACATCTCGGCGGCCTTGTCCTGCAACTCCTTCGGAGCCTTCGATACGTCCATCGCCTCGGCGAGCCGCCTCGTAGTGACCAGAAACCGGTCGTTGTCGACGAGCATCTTGATCGCTTCGTCGTCCATCAGGAAGCCGTGCTCGATGCAGTCGATTCCGCAGTCGACGGCGTGCTTGACAGCCTCCGCGCCATGGGTGTGTGCGGCTACCCGCAGCCCGCGCCGGTGCGCCTCATCGACGATGGCGCGCAGTTCTTCGTCCGAATAATGTTGCGCCCCAGCCGCTCCGGTGAGCGACATCACACCACCCGAGACGCAGACCTTGATCAGCTGCGCCCCGTGCTTGATCTGGTAGCGGACCGCCTTGCGGATCTCGTCGACCCCGTTGGCGATGCCCTCCTCGACGGTGAGCTCGAGCGCACCGGGCATGAAGGCAGCGAACATCGTCGGATCAAGGTGGCCGCCCGTCGGCGTGATGGCATGGCCCGCGGGTATCACCCTCGGCCCCTCTATCCACCCAGCGTCAATGGCCTTGCCCAACGCCACGTCGAGCAGGTATCCGCCTGTCTTGACGAACAACCCGAGGTTGCGGACGGTGGTGAAGCCGGCGCGCAGTGTCCGCCTGGCGTTGCCGACCGCGCGCAGCACCCGGGTCGGCGGATCATCCTGAACCTGGGATAGGCCGGGGTTCTCGCCGCGGCCGCCCATCAGGAGGTTGACCTCCATGTCCATCAGGCCGGGAAGCAGGATGGCGTCGCCCAGGTCGATCACTTCCCCTTCGAGCGCGCCACCGAGGCCGACGATCCTGTCGTCGGAGATGCGCACGACGGCGGGCCGGACGATCTCGCCGGCATCGACGTCGAGCAGACCCGCTGCTTTAAGGGTCAGCACTCCTAGACCACCGGCTCCTTGATCAGTTGGATGTAGGACGCACCGCTGTCGAGCACGCGGGGCTGTTTCCACACCTCGACGGGGAAGCTCACCATGACGATCGACTGTCCCAGATGCACCAACGCCTTGGCGTCTTCGGGCATCCCCTTGAGCGGGAACCGCGCATCGACGTAGACCATGATGTCCTCGAGGCGCTCCATGCCCGCGTCGTACAATTCCGTCATCTCGGTCATCGTAGAGTTCAGCCGCTTGGCGTAGCGCTCTTCCTCGGTCGGTAGGCACCAATCGGAGAACCGCTCCAGGTCGGCGAACTCCTCGGGCAACTTAGACATTCGCGTGATCCTTCTCATCGGCGGCAGAACTGGCCGTGGCGGAACCGTTTCCGTTCGCCAGCGTTGCCTTGTACCGGTTCACGTAATCCCATGCCGTCTTGTGTAGGTGGCGCAGCAGGATCTCCTGGTCGCACAGCGGGAAGTCGGTGACGACCCGGGTGCCGATCTGCGTCTGCGTGGCCTCCAGAGTGTTGGCGTCCTGGAACGCGTACTCCTTGAACGTCACCGCGGCGAGCTCCTGCGACAGCCGCTGACGGAGGTTCGTCGGCGGCACGAAGTAAAGATCGGCCTCGAAGATGTGGGTGTCCACCCCGGTCGGCCAGTAGTGGTAGGTCAGGTACCAGCCGGGCGCCCAGAACAATAGCGTGAAGTTGGGGAAGAACTCGAAAGAGTCGGTGCCCCAGCTCTTGTGACGGCCCGGGTTGATGGCGGGCGGCAGCTCGTCGGGCAGGATTCCCTTGATATCGGGCCGGTCCCACGGGCCGAACAGGCCGCTGTGCAGGATCCGCTCGATGGGCTTGACCATGCTCAGGTCCTTGGGCGGCGACATGCCGCCCCATGACGACACCATGGAGTGGTCGCCCTTGATGTCGTAGGCCAGCGCCTCGAAGCCGAATTTGGCCAGTTTCTCGGCCTCCTCCTTCTCCGCCTGCTTCATGTGCAGGATCGGCGCGTGGTAGAACTCGACGAACGCATCAATGAACAGCTTCCAGTTCGCGTTGATCTCCGAGCGGTAGCTGTAGTGCTCGGTCATCTCGTGAAACGGGTAGCCCTCCAGGCCCTTGGCGAAATCGCCCAGGTACTCCGTCAACGGCATCGCGTCCTCGTCGAAGTTGATGAAGATGAAGCCTTCCCAGACTTCGCAGCGCACCGGGACCAGCCCGTACTGCGATTTGTCCAGGTCGAAGAACTCGCCCTCCTGCTGTACGAAGGTCAGGTCACCGTCGAGCGCGTAACGCCATGCGTGGTACTTGCAGGTGAACTGGCGGCATGTACCGGACACCTCTTGGCCGGGAAAGTCGTTCCACACCAACTTATTTCCGCGGTGACGGCACATGTTGTAGAAGCACCGGACGGTCTCGACGCCGTCCTTCACATTCTTCACGACGATCACTGACGTACCCGGTCCGGCCGACGGCATCTCGCGGGTGAAGTAACTGCCTTTCTTGGGCAGCCGCTCCACGCGTCCGATGTTGAGCCAGGTCTTCTTGAAGATCGCCTGCTGTTCGAGCTTGTAGTGCTCCGGGTCGATGGAGTCCTCGTAGTTCACTGGAGCAGTGCCGAGTTCCGGCCAGTTCTCTGTCCAGCTGCCTGCCGCAGGCTTGGGGAAAAATGCCACGTTGGTTACCTCTCCTGTTCGAGCTCGACGCCGAAGGTTTTCAAAGCCATGGAAACGGTCACGTAACAGCCGACCGTGAAGACGAAGTCCATCCGCTGCCGCTTGTCGAAGCGCTCGCCGAGCGCCGCCCACATCGCATCCGACAGGTTGTAGGACTCGAGTAGTTCGTCGACCGCCGTCAGCACCGTGCGGTCGAAGGCATCCGAAGCCTCCCCGCGCTGGACGCCCGCGATGTCCTCGTCGGTGAGGCCCTCGCGGAGGCCCATTTTGACGTGCTGCATCCACTCGTAGGCCGAGTCGGTCCGGTGCGCCACGCGCAGGATGGCCAGCTCCCGCAGTCGCGCCGGCATCGTCGAGTGGAATAGCAGATGCACGTTGAACTTCAAAAACTCCTTCGTCAGGTCCGGATGGTTGACGAAAGTGCCAAGGATGTTGCTGGCGTTCTCAGGGTTGCGCCGCTCTTCGGGGAGCATGACGGCGAGGGCGCGGTCGACGGCGTCGTCCCACTGATCCGGCGGCAGCGGGGGCACTCGCACGGCCTTCTCCTCTCGAGAGCGAGAATCAGGTTCTCATTTCCGACTAACAGGTTTCCATCTTTTGTGCCGAAGGTCAATGCCGGGTAGCCAGGTGAGGCCCCGCACCAAACATTTGTCCCGCGTTATCGTGGGATAATGATGCTCGGAGATTGATTCTCGCTCGGAGAGAAGATAGTTTCCCTAGATAGAGAACAGTGTGGATACTACGGTGGTGGTGAGAGGGAAGGGAGCCCCATGAATAAAGAGGACATGATCCTGATCAGCGTCGACGACCACATCGTCGAACCGCCTGACATGTTCAAGGATCACCTGGCCAAGAAATACATCGACGACGCCCCGCGGTTGGTGCACAACCCGGACGGCTCTGACACCTGGCAGTTCCGCGACGTGGTGATCCCCAACGTCGCGTTGAACGCCGTGGCGGGGCGCCCGAAGGAGGAGTACGGGCTGGAACCTCAGGGTCTCGATGAGATCCGACCGGGTTGCTGGAACGTCGACGAGCGTGTCAAGGACATGAACGCCGGCGGGATTCTAGGCTCGATGTGCTTCCCGTCGTTCCCCGGCTTCGCGGGCCGCCTGTTTGCGACGGAGGACCCGGAGTTCTCGTTGGCGCTGGTGCAGGCATACAACGACTGGCACGTCGAGGAGTGGTGCGGCGAGTATCCGGCCCGCTTCATCCCCATGACGCTGCCGGTGATCTGGGACGCCGAGGCCTGCGCGGCAGAGATCCGGCGCAACGCCAAGCGCGGTGTGCACTCGCTGACGTTCTCCGAGAACCCTGCGGCGATGGGGTACCCCAGCTTCCACGACTTCGACTACTGGAAGCCGATGTGGGATGCGCTCGTGGACACCGACACCGTGCTCAACGTGCACATCGGGTCGTCGGGCCGATTGGCTATCACCGCCCCGGATGCGCCGATGGACGTGATGATCACCCTGCAGCCGATGAACATCGTGCAGGCGGCGGCAGATCTGTTGTGGTCCAAGCCGATCAAGGCCTACCCGGACCTGAAGATCGCGTTGAGCGAAGGCGGGACCGGCTGGATTCCCTACTTCCTCGAGCGCGCCGACCGCACGTATGAGATGCATTCGACGTGGACGGGGCAGGACTTCGGCAAGCAGAAGCCCTCTGAGGTCTTCAGGGATCACTTCCTGACCTGTTTCATCTCCGATAACGTCGGTGTGCAGCTGCGCAACGACGTCGGCATCGACAACATCTGCTGGGAAGCCGACTACCCGCACAGCGACTCGATGTGGCCGGGAGCGCCAGAGCAGCTCGACGAGGTGCTCAAGAAGCACAGCGTGCCAGACGACGAGATCAACAAGATGACGTACGAGAATGCGTGCCGCTGGTACCACTGGGACCCGTTCACCCATATCACCAAGGAACAGGCCACCGTCGGTGCGCTGCGCAAGGCAGCTGGAGACCACGACGTCTCCATTCAGGCTCTCTCCAAGAAGGAGAAGACCGGCGCCAACTTCGCCGACTTTGCGGCGAGCGCCAAGGAGCTGACCGGCAACAAGGACTGACGAAGTCCGCTGGGGCGACGGTGCGCCGGTGCGCAGAATGGCTGATCGCACCGGCGCATTCGGCTGTGCCGGCGATGTAGTTGAAGGAGTGTGGGCATGTCGGGCGGGATGAGCTTCGAGCTGAGCGACGATCAGGAACTGATCCGCAAGTCGGTTGCCGAACTGGCGGGCAAGTTCGACGACCACTACTGGATGGAGAAGGACCAGGCGCACGAATTCCCGCAGGAGTTCTACGACGCCATCGCCAAGGGCGGCTGGCTCGGGATGACCATCCCCGAGGAATTCGGCGGCCACGGCCTCGGCATCACCGAGGCGACCCTACTTCTGGAGGAGGTCGCGCGTTCCGGCGCAGCGATGAACGGCGCCAGCGCGATCCATCTCACGATTTTCGGCATGCAGCCCGTGGTCAAGCACGGCTCGGAGGAACTCAAGAAAGCGACGCTGCCCCGCGTTGTCGACGGCGATCTGCATGTCTGCTTCGGCGTCACCGAACCCGGTGCGGGACTGGACACTTCGCGGATCACCACGTTCGCCAAGCGCGAGGGCGACCATTACCGCGTCAACGGTCGCAAGGTCTGGATCTCCAAGGCGCTGGAGTCCGAGAAGATCCTGCTTCTCACGCGCACCACGCCGTACGACGAGGTCACCAAGAAGACCGACGGGATGACGCTGTTCCTCACCGACTTGAACCGCGACCACGTTGACATCCGTCCGATCAACAAGATGGGCCGTAACGCCGTCAGCTCCAACGAACTGTTCATCGACGATCTGATGGTGCCGATCGAGGACCGGGTCGGCGAGGAGGGCAAGGGCTTCAAATACATCCTTGACGGGCTGAACCCGGAGCGGATGCTGATCGCCGCCGAGGCGCTCGGCATCGGGCGCGTCGCATTGGAGAAGGCCGTCAAATACGGCAACGAGCGTGTGGTGTTCAACCGCCCGATCGGCATGAACCAGGGTCTGCAGTTCCCGCTCGCGGACTCGCTGGCCCGACTCGATGCCGCGGAGCTGGTGCTGCGCAAGGCGACATGGCTCTACGACAACGGAAAGCCATGCGGACGTGAGGCCAACACCGCCAAATACCTGTGCGCGGACGCCGGATTCGGCGCCGCCGACCGCGCACTGCAGCTGCACGGCGGGATGGGCTACTCCGAGGAGTACCACGTGTCGCGCTACTTCCGCGAGGCCCGCCTGATGAAGATCGCGCCCGTCAGCCAGGAGATGATCCTGAACTTCCTCGGCGAGCACGTGTTGGGGATGCCGAGGAGCTACTGATGGGGTATTTCGATCTGACCGGGCGCGCCGCGATGGTGACGGGCGCGGGGGCAGGAGGAGGCATCGGGGCGGCCGTCGCGGCCGCGCTGGCCGACGCGGGTGCCGCGGTGCTCGTCACCGACATCGACGGAGACGCGGCCGCCGCTGTTGCTGAACGCATTCGAACCGACGGCGGCAAGGCGGATTCGTGCGCTCTCGACGTCGGTGACCGCGCTGCCGCCGATGCCGCTGCTGAACAGGCCGCCGGCCTTGGCGGGGGAGCGCTGCACATCCTGGTCAACAACGCGGGCGTCACGTCGCCTGCGATGTTCGCGAAGCTGACCGACGAGACGTTCCGGCTGACCTTCGACGTGCACGTGATGGGCACCTTCCACTGCACTCAGGCCGCGCTGCCGTTCATTCCGACCGACGGTACGGGCCGCGTCATCAACGTGACGTCGGCGGCCGGGCTCACGGGCACACTCGGTCAGGTCAACTACTCGGCGGCCAAGGCAGGTTTGATCGGCTTCACCAAGTCGCTCGCCCGCGAACTCGCATCCAAAAACATCATGGTGAATGCCCTTGCACCGCTTGCCGCCACACCGATGACCGAGACCATTCGGACCAACGAGAAGTTCGCGGCCAACATGATGAACCGCATCCCGTTGAAGCGGTGGGCCGGACCCGAGGAGGTGGCTGGGGCGTTCGTCTTCATGGCATCGGATGCCGCCTCATACATCACCGGACAGGTTCTGCCCGTTGACGGCGGAATGGTCATGTGACGACGGCACCCTTGGCGGGCGTCACCGTCGTCGCCATGGAACAGGCCGTCGCCGCACCCATGTGCACGCGCGTGCTCGCGGACTTCGGTGCTCGAATCATCAAGGTGGAGAACCCCAACGGCGGTGACTTCGCCCGTGACTACGACGACGTCGTCAACGGGCCAGGTGGCCTCGCCGCACACTTCGTCTGGTGCAATCGCGGCAAGGAATCGGTCACCCTCAACCTGAAATCGCCTGCAGGCATGGAGGTTCTGCATCGGCTGCTCGACGGCGCCGATGCCCTGGTGTCCAACCTGGCACCAGGATCGATTGCACGCCTTGGTCTTTCACCGGCAGACCTGGCCGATCGGCACCCCAACGTCATCCCGGTCGAGATCGACGGATACGGCCCCGGCGGCCCGATCTCCCACAAACGTGCCTATGACCTGCTGATTCAGGCCGAGGGCGGATCGTGTGCCGTCACCGGATATCCCGGCATGCCTGCCAAGCCGGGACCGGCCATGGCCGACTTCACCACCGGCCTCTACGCCGCACTGTCCATCCTGGCGCTGCTGTTCTCGCGCGACCGGCGCGAGGGGCCTGCGCCCGCGGTCGGGTTGAGCCTGTTCGACGTGCTGACCGACGTGATGGGCTATCAGCTGACCTACACCCAGCACTCCGGCATCGACCAGCAGCCGCTCGGGGTCGGCTCACCCGCGGTGGCGCCCTACGGGGCATTCCGGACCCGGGACGGGCAGACCGTGGTGCTCGGCACCACCAACGACCGGGAGTGGCAACGGGTCGCCAGGGAGATCATCGACCGTCCCGACCTCGCCGAGGACCCTCGTTTCGCCACCAATCCCGGCAGGTGCGCGCACCGTGAGATCCTCGACGAGGCGATCGGATCCTGGTGTGCACAGCATGATCTCGCCGAGATCCAGACGGTGGCCGACCAGGCCGGGATCGGCAACTCGCGCTACAACACCCCCAGCGAGGTGGTCGTTCACCCGCAGCTTGCCGCGCGCAACCGCTGGCGTGAGGTGGATACATCGAAGGGTCCGATCCAGGCGCTGCTGCCGCCGCCGGTCGTCAGCGGATACGATCCGCCGATGGGCGCTGTTCCCGGACTGGGCGAGCACACGGACGCTGTCCTGGCAGAGCTTGGATTCGGGCAGGACGACATCGCGGAGTTGCGCGAGCAGGGGGCCATCGGCCCGGCCTATCGCTCGTGAGGAATGGAGACGGCGAATGCGTAAAGCGGTAATTGTCGAAGCGGTCCGGACGCCGGTCGGCAAGCGCAACGGCGGACTGTCCGAGATGCACGCCGCCGATTTGTCCGCGCTCGTGCTGACCGCACTCGTGGAGCGGGCGGGCGTCGACCCGGGAATCGTCGACGACGTCGTCTGGGGATGCGTATCGCAGGTCGGCGATCAGTCGAGCAACATCGGCCGGTACTCGGTCCTCGCCGCGGGATGGCCGGAATCCATCCCAGGCACCACCGTCAACCGCGCCTGCGGCTCGAGCCAGCAGGCGCTGGATTTCGCCGTGCAGGCGGTGATGTCGGGACAGCAGGACGTCGTCGTGGCAGGCGGCGTCGAGGTGATGAGCAGGGTTCCGCTCGGCGCCGCCCGCGCCTCCGGAATGCCCTACGGGCCGAAAGTTCTTGCCCGCTACCCAGATTTCGCGTTCAACCAGGGGATCTCCGCCGAGTTGATCGCGCAGAAGTGGGGGTTCTCCCGCACCAGGCTCGACGAGTACTCGGCGCAGTCGCATGAACGCGCCGCCGCCGCGCAGGACAGCGGGGCTTTTGAAAGCCAGATGA
>NZ_JAVHWK010000182.1:0-3472 GCF_032159775.1 Mycobacterium sp. | reverse complement strand
ACTTGACGTGCAGTGTGATTGATCTGGGCGACCATCTCGCGACTCAATGAGAGATGCGCGGGATCCGGGACGTCGATGACGGTGGTGACCACCCCGACGTCATCACGCTGCCAGAATGCGCCGTAGTGATCCATGATCGCGCGCATCGCCACGTTGTCGGCCAGCATTCGGCCGGAGAACTTCCGCACCCCGGCGACCTGTGCTGCGACGGATAGAGCGGAAATCAAGAACGAGCCGATGCCACGACCCTGATAGTCGTCGGCAACGGTGAACGCGATCTCGGCGACATCTTGATCGTGGTCCTCGCGGACGAACCGCGCATCGGCAACTGGATTGCCGTCGCGGTCGGTCATCACCCAGACGAAGTGGTCGACGTAGTCGACCTCGGCCAGATAGTCCATCAGCGCCGGACTGGGCACCCGCGCCGACATGAACCGTCGATACAACGTCTCGGCGGAAAACCGAACATGTCCCTGCAACGTCCGGGCGCTGTCGCCGGGCAATACGGGTCGCAGCAGCAGATCGGTGCCGTCACGGGTCCGGACCGAAATCGGCGTGACGAACGCCGCGAGCCGCTGGCGGGCTGTGCGTACCAGCCGGGTCATGATCCCGGGGATGTGCACCAGCCGCGCGAACGCGTCGCTGTCGCCGACCCACCCGGTCAGCAACCCGGTGGTGGTCACCGTCGCGGTCCGCGGAATATGGCGCAACAGCGCGATCTCGCCGACGATCGTACCGGCCAAGACATGCTCGACGGTGACCACGCCATCTTCGCCTACGTGCGTGACGTCCGCCGCTCCCGACGCGATGAGCAGGAAAGATACCGCCCGTTCGCCTTGGCGCATCAGCACCTGACCCGCCGCCGCCTGCAAGGGTTGCAGGCTGGCCGCCAACGGCATCAAGTCCTCAGCCGGGCGCCCCTTGAAGATATCCAGGGTGGCGAGTTCGTCGGCCCGCAGCGTGGTCAGTTCAGTCACCTGCCGCCCCCGTCGCCGTTGAAGATGGTGCCCAGGCTATGGGCTTCGAGCGTGTTGCAGCAAGGATCTACGCCCCGGCAGACTCACTCCCATGACGCCTACCGACGATCCGCTGCAGACAACCCGTGCTTTGCTCGACCGCCAGGCGAGCCTGCGGCACGGTTTCCTCGACGTCCTCGGCGAGTCGGTGGCCAGCGAGACGCCCACGCTAGCGCAAGTCGCGATGAACAGCCCGCTGGTGGCTACGGTCTACGAGAGGCTGTGGCGCCCGGTGGCGTTCTATGTCGCCAGCGGCGTCACCACTGCCACCGAGCAGCGCCGCGCGTCGGAAGCCCTGCGTCTGTCGGGCGCGTCCCGTCTGCTCGATATTGCCTGTGGCCCAGGAAATTTCACTGGCAGGTTGGCGGAGGAACTGCCCCCCGGCGGGCTCGCGGTCGGGTTGGATATCTCGGTGCCGATGCTGAGCCGCGCCGTGAAGGACAACAGCGGACCCCGCACCTGCTACGTCCGCGGTGATGCGGAAACGCTGCCGTTCGCCGACGAAACGTTCGACGCCGTCTGCTGTTTCGGTGCGCTGTATCTGATGCCCGAACCGTTTCGGGTCGCCCGCGAAATGGTGCGGGTGCTGCGGCCGGGCGGTCGGGTGGCAATCCTGACCAGCTACGCGAGTCGCGTACCTGCCGTGCGGTACGCGACCGAGGCGAGCTCGAAGGTGATCGGGTTGCGCCTGTTCGACCGTGATGCGTTCGTTGACCTGTTCTCCGAGTGCGGCCTGACCGACATCGAGCAGAAGGTTCAGCGCAACCTGCAATTTGTCACGGCCGGCAAGCCCGACTGACGGTTCAGGTCATCGAGTAGAACGTTTCCTCGACACGCCGCATCGCCTGCGGCTCAACGCCTGAGAGCGCATGTGATTTGAAGACCTGGGCGGCCGCGCTCGGCTGATGCCGCGCAGCGACGAACGTAAGAGGAAATCTCGTCGGGTGCTGGGGACCCCATAGCAGCACGTCGGTCCCGCTGTCGTTGGCGAGCGCGAGGACGTGCCGGCGTACCGCGTCGCTTGTCACCATCACGTCCGCCGCAACCGCGAGCAGGTGCGGACGAGGCAGTGCGCGTGCATCGTCGGGGTCCGATATCCGCTCCGCAAGGCGCGCGCCCAGGATCCGGATCGGCCGGTCGTTCACGGCGTGATTGGAGTCGCCGCGGAGCACCACGCTGACATCCCAGCCCGCCATCGCGCGATCGAAGATCAGGCCGCCGATCGACGTTACGACGTCGGCGATGTTTCCGGCCACCACCTGAAACTGGTACCTACCGAGATCAGCTGGGGCGTTGCGCAGCGACGGTGCTCCTGAGGGCGGAAGCGGCTGATGCTGTTGCTTGAGCATGCTGGCGGGAGCGGCCACGTGTTGTCCGTTCGACGGGTTACGCAATTCCTGAGTGACACTACGAATATAGAGCAGCTCGGCTCCGGACCAAACCCAGGTGGTCACCGAGATCGCCTTTGGCACCGAAACCGGGGGTGATCGGCCGCTACACTGCCGGGATACCAAAGAGACGCAAGCCCAACCCCGATCAGCGCCGCCGCCAACTGTGTGACGCGGCGATACAGCTGCTGGCCGACGACGGCGCCAAGGGCCTGAGCCATCTGAAGGTCGACGGTCGCGCCGGCGTTCCCGATGGCACGACGTCGTTCTACTTCCGCACCCGCTCGGCGTTGCTGCACGCGGTCGCCGAGCGGATGGTCGAACTCGATCTGGCGGCGTTACAAAGCGTCGCCGACACCGCCGCAGTCGAGGACGGTTCGGCGTCCACGCTGGCCAAGGTCGTCATCCAGTCCGGCGAAGACCCGCAGCTGAGCCGCAGCAAGGCACGCTACGAGCTGACCATTCAGGCCACTCGGGATCCGGCGATCGCCGCGACCCTGCAACGCGCCACCGATGCCTTCACCAAGCTGCATCACGACATCCTGGTCCAGCTGCTGCCGCACGGCGCCGATCTGGATCCCGACGTCGTCGACGATCTCAGCAACGTGACGCTGACCTTCATCAACGGGCTCATGCTGCGTTTCGTCCAAGGCGACCGGATCATCGACACGCCCGAGCAACTCGACGGCGTCTTGACGGCCATCGTTGCCGGTGTCCTGGCCAGCGAGCAGCAGGGCCAACTCACCCGCGATGGCGCCGCGCTGCAACCGCCCGCGAAATAGCTCGCCGAAACCGCCCGCGTCGCTCTCTACGGTAATAGAGTTATGCGGGCGAGAGTACGGGTGCACGAGCTGTTCCATTAAGCGAGAAGTACAAATCGCCCGCACCGCCTCCGACGCTGACACACTGGCGGCATCGACTCGGCGTGCGTTGATCCGGATTACCGACCTTGTGGCGAAAGGCAAGATTTCGTGACGACCACCACCGGCAGCGATGTCCAAGACGTCGATGATGTCAACTACGACCCCTACGACGTGGTCGTCAACGCCGACCCCTATCCGACGTTCG
>NZ_JAVHWK010000138.1:0-15259 GCF_032159775.1 Mycobacterium sp. | reverse complement strand
CTCACGTCCACACCTTCCCATCCAGGATCCCCACCATGCCCGGCTCGGCAGCCAGCAGCGCCAGCGCCTCGTCCCCAAACGGATTCACACCAGGACCCTTGGCCAGCGAGTGCGCGATCAGCACATGCAGACACTTCACCCGCTCGGGCATGCCGCCGCCGGAGAACGTGGTACCCAGCGACAAGATCGCATCGCGTTCCGCCAGATACGACTCGTGCGCCCGGCGGTACGCGGCGGCCAACTCCGGGTCGTCATGCAGACGATCGGTCATATCCCGCATCAAGCCCGATGACTCGAGCCGGCTCGCTGCGGCCGTCAACACCGGATGCGTCAGGTAGTACAGCGTCGGAAACGGTGTTCCATCAGGCAGTCTCGGAACTGTCTTGACGACCCCGGGCTCTCCGTTCGGGCATCGATAGGCGATCTCGAGGACGCCGCGAGGCTCGCGCCCCAACTGCCGCGCGACGGCGTCGAGATCCGACCGGTCAACCACCGGGAGGCGGTGCCGGCGGCGCGGGCGGAACGGACGGCACCGTGGTCGGGACATTGTGCGGGTCGTCGGCGATGGTGTGCCACAGCGCCGTGTACCACGGCTGGCCTGCCCGGGCGGCCGCGACTTCTTGAGCCGGCTCCCCAGGCAGCACGGCGCCGGGAGGCAACTGCACCTGAAATGGGATATCGCCCGGCTTGACGAAGCCGAGTCGCTCGCGGGCCTGCGCCGCAATGTAAACGGGGTCAGCCAATTTCGCCTTCTGCTCCTCGAGCTGGGCGATCTCGGTGCGCAGCCGTTCCTCACTGGCCGCCAGCTGCTTCATCTCGGTGCGCTGGCCGAAATAGGTCCGCACCGGGCCCGCGATCGTCAACGTGAGCACACAGACCACGGCGGCGAGAATGGCCGCCCGCCGCGCGGCGGAACCCAGCCGCTGCTCGGACTGCTGTTCGGCCGTCTCGGCGATCGACTGGCGAATCGAGTCTGCGCTCGACTCGTCATCGGGCTGCGGCTTGGCCCGTGTTTCGGTCTTGCGCGGCTCCCGCCGCACCGGCGAGCCCGTCCGCGGTCGGCCCTTGCCGGCGTCGCCCGGCTTGCCCGACTTGGCTGACTTGGCCGGTCGGGATGCCGGGGACCGCCGCTTCGGGTCGGGCCGCTTCGCTTCGGGCACGGGCTATTTGGCCTCCGGGGCAAACCTGGGGAACGCGAGGTCACCGGCGTAGCGCGCGGCATCCCCCAGCGTCTCCTCAATACGCAGCAGCTGATTGTATTTCGCGACGCGCTCGCTGCGGGCGGGCGCGCCGGTCTTGATCTGACCGCTGCCGACCGCGACCGCCAGGTCAGCGATCGTGGTGTCCTCGGTTTCGCCGCTGCGGTGGCTCATCATCGTGCGATATCCACTGTTGTGCGCCAGCGACACCGCATCGAGAGTCTCGGTCAGAGTGCCGATCTGGTTCACCTTCACCAGCAGGGCGTTCGCCGCACCGCGCTCGATACCCTCCTCGAGCCGCTCCGGGTTGGTGACGAAGAGGTCGTCGCCCACGATCTGGACGCGATCGCCGATCGCATTCGTCAGGTTGACCCAGCCGTCCCAGTCGTCCTCGGAAAGCGGGTCCTCGATCGAGACCAGTGGATAGGCGTCGATCAGCCCGGCATAGAACTCCGCCATCTGGTCGGCGCTGCGGGTCTCCTTTTCGAAGTTGTAACCCGTTCCGTCGGTGAAGAATTCGGTGGCCGCGACATCCAGTGCCAGCGCCACGTCGGTGCCTGCCTTGAAGCCCGTCGCGTCGATCGCCGACAGGATCAGATCGAGCGCGGCTTTGGTGCCTGCAACGTCCGGTGCGAACCCGCCTTCGTCGCCGAGGCCGGTCGCCAGCCCCTGCTTCTTCAGCACCGCCTTCAGCGAGTGGTACACCTCCGCGCCCCACCGCAGCGACTCCTTGAAGTTCGGCGCACCGATCGGGGCGACCATGAACTCCTGGACGTCGACGCCGGTGTCGGCGTGCGCGCCGCCGTTGAGGATGTTCATCATCGGTACCGGCAGGATGTGGGCGTTGGGGCCGCCGACGTAACGGAACAGGGGCAGCCCGGCCGACTCGGCGGCGGCCTTGGCCACCGCGAGCGATACGCCGAGGATCGCGTTGGCGCCGAGCCGGGACTTGTCGGGTGTGCCGTCGAGGTCGAGAAGGGCCTGGTCGATCAGCCGCTGATCGTCAGCGCTCAAGCCGATGACCGCGGGTGCGATCTCGTCCAACACCGCCTCGACGGCCTTGTGCACACCTTTGCCGCCGTAGCGTGAGCCGCCGTCGCGAAGTTCGACCGCCTCGTGCTCGCCGGTGGAGGCGCCGGACGGCACCGCTGCCCTGGCGAATGTGCCGTCGGTCAGGGCCAACTCGACCTCGACGGTCGGGTTGCCGCGGGAGTCGAGGATTTCGCGAGCTCCGACCTGCTCGATGATGGGCACTGGCGTTCTCCTTGATCGGTCGGGTTGGGCTGCGGGCCTAAGCCTAGAACGTGCCCGCCGGGACGGTGCGACTTAAAGTGGGTGGCCGTCGGCGTAGGCGGTCGCCCAATCCCGCACGGTGCGGGCGTACTGCTCGGAGAGGTTGTAGGCGCGCAGCGCATTCATCCAGCCCCGCGGCGTCGAGAGATCCTTGCCCCGCCAGCACAGATAGCCCGCGGCCGACAGCGCCGCGTCGTCGAAGTTGTCGGGGCTGACCTTGCCGTCGTTGTTGGCGTCGACCCCGTAGAGCCGCCATGTCTCGGGGATGAACTGCATGGGCCCCATCGCGCGGTCGAGACCTCCGTCGCCGTCGAGCATTCCTCCGTCGCTGTCGATGATCTCGAGGTTGCCCATCGTGCCGTCCAGTCGCACCCCCCTGATAGGCGGCGTGACATCGCCGTTCGGCGCGATGTTCGCGCCACGGTAGGTGCCGTGGTGGCTCTCCACCATCCCGATCCCGGCCAGCGTCGGCCAGCTGATGTGGCAGTCGGGGTTCTCCACCTCGGCCACCCTGGCCGCGTACGCGTAGGCCTCCAGCGCTGTTTTCGGGATCCCGAGCGTCGGCGCGCGTTCCGCCGCCCAGTCATGCAGCTGGTCTGCGGGCCTGCCCTTGATATGGGTGTCGACCTGCGGCACCGGATCGCCCGCCGGCGGCGGCACGCCCTCGGGAATCGGGGTGCCGAGCTGCCATGAGCAGCTGGAAGCCATCAGCAGCGCTGTCGCACCGATCACGGCGACAGCCCGCAGCCAAAGCACTGGCAACACCGGACTCCCTCAAACCCCTTATTTCTTGCCCTCCATCGTCCCACGGCCCGCTGAGTGCCCGGCGAGACCGCGCTGCGGCCCGCCCTTTCTTAGGGCAGGCAAACAATATTTAGGTGTGCCTACCCTCGGCAGGGCAAAACGTTGTAATGTTCCCCGCGTCAACTACGAGGAGGCTCAATGAAACTGCATCTCGCCTGGCCCGTGTCGGTTACGACCGCGGCCTTGGTCCTTGCCGGATGCTCCAGCAGCGATTCGGGCAGCACCGACGAGAGCAGCGCCTCGAGTTCGGCCAGCGAGACATCGACGTCGGCGGCCGCCGCGCCCGGCCCCGAGCTTCAGAAGGCGGCTGACGACTACAAGGGCTACGCCGTGGCCCAGTCGGCCGAGTTGGTCAAGGTCGTCAAGGTGTTCACCGACGCTGTGCGCGCGGGAAATCTCAAGGCCGCCCAGGATGCCTTCGCGCCTTCGCGTCAGCCGTGGGAGCGCATCGAGCCCATCGCCGAACTCGTCGAAGACACCGATGCCAAGACCGACTCGCGCGTCGACGACTTCGCCAATGTCGACGACCCGGCCTTCACCGGCTGGCACCGGCTCGAGTACCTCCTGTTCGAGAAGAACACCACCGAGGGCGGCGCGCCCTTCGCCGATCACCTCGACGCCGATATCGCCAACCTGCAGAAGCAGCTGCCGAGCGTCGAGGTCAAGCCGATCAATGTAGCCAACGGCGCGGCCGAGCTCATCGAAGAGGTGTCCCAAGGCAAGCTGACCGGCGAGGAGGATCGCTACTCCAAGACCGACCTGTGGGATTTCGACGCGAATCTGCAGGGTTCGCAGGTCGCCGTCGACAAGCTGAGCGGACCGCTGAAGGACGCCGACGCTGAGCTGCTCGGCAAGATCTCCGCAGGCTTCTCCCAGTTGTTCGACACCATGCGGCCGCTGCGTCAAGGCGACGGCTGGGTCAACTTCTGCCCGGAGAACAGCGAGTTCCCGTCGCCGCGCTGCCCCTCGGTCACCGTGACGCCACAAGTCGCCGACGCACTGAAGGCCCAGCTGGCCGGGCTTTCGGAGAACCTGTCGCAAATCGCGGGGGCCCTGAAGCTAAGTTGACCGACCGCACGCAACGACGAGGAATCTCGCGCCGCGGCTTCGTCACCGGGGCGCTGGGTACCGGTGTCGCGGTAGGCGCGGGCGCGGCGCTGGCCGGTTGTTCGTCGCCCCAGCCGACCGCGCCTCCGGTCCCGCAAGCCGCATTCATCCCATTCGAGGGTGCGCACCAGGCCGGCATCACCACGCTGCCGATCCCCGAGCAAGGTTTGATCGCGTCGTTCAACCTGCACGTGCGCAATCGCGCAGGACTGAAGGCGACGCTGCAGGACCTCACCGACGAGATCCGCGGTCTGATGGCGGGCAAGCCGCCCGAAACCCGCGATCCGGCCTATCCGCCCGTCGACTCGGGAATCCTCGGCGAGAAGCCGCCCGCCGACAACCTGTCCGTGCTTGTCGGCGTCGGGGCGTCGCTCTTCGACGACCGGTTCGGTCTGGCCGATCGCAAGCCCAAGGAACTGGACACCATGCCGTTCCTGGCCAACGACAGGCTGGACCCGAAGCTGTCCCACGGCGACATCTCGATCATCCTCGAGGCTGGGCACAACGACACCGTGCAGTTCGCGCTCCGGCAGTTGATGCGCCGCACCAGAAGCGAACTGACCCTGCGGTGGATGATCGACGGATACGCCCGAGGCATCGGTGCGGGCCAGACGTCGGAAGCCACGACTCCGCGGAACCTGTTGGGCTTCAAGGACGGAACGGCCAACCTCGATGTCGACGACGGTGCGTTGATGGATCGGCATGTCTGGGTGCAACCCGACGACGGCGAGCCGGAGTGGGCGGTCGGCGGCTCTTATCAGGCCGTCCGGATCATCCGGATGTTCGTCGAGTTCTGGGATCGCACCCGACTTGCGGAGCAGGAGACGCTCATCGGGCGTAAGAAGGTCAGCGGCGCACCGCTCGGCATGACCGACGAATTCGCCGACCCGGACTACGCCGAAGACCCCGACGGCAAGCGGATCCCGTTGGACGCCCACATCAGGCTCGCCAACCCCCGCACCACGCAGACCGAGCAGAACCGCATCCTGCGAAGGGGTTTCAACTATTCGCGTGGTTTCGACGGCGCGGGCCGGCTTGACCAGGGGCTGGCGTTCATCGCCTACCAGCGCAGCCTGAAGAAGGGGTTCCTCACTGTGCAGAACCGGCTGAAAGGCGAGCCGCTCGAGGAGTACATCATGCCCGTGGGTGGCGGCTTCTTCTTCGTGCTGCCGGGGATTACCGGGTCAGACCGCTTCCTCGGCGATCAGCTGGTCGACTGACCCTGCGCTGCCCGCTATTTGGGCTCGACGACCCCGACCTCGTCTGCGGGCTCCACGGGTTCGATTCCGTTAATGCCGAGGTCTTCAGGCGTCGGCTCGGGGACCTCGACAGGTCCGGGTTCGGGCACGTCGACCGGCCCCGGTTCCGGCACCTCGACGGGCGACGGCTCCGGAATGCGGTCCGGCGCGGGCTCGGTGTCGGCGACAGGCTGCGCTGAGGGCCAAAACGCCCGCCATTCATCTGAGGTGATGACCCCGAGCGAGGCGATGTCGAGCTCTTCGGGAACGTCCTCGCCGCGGCGGGCGGCGGCGATCGCCCGCTCCACCGTGCGCACAGTGTCGATGAACTCCAAAACGACTGTCCGCACATCGTTCTCGGCATCGCCGGAGGGAGCCACCGAGACGCTCGTCATCGCCGCGGGAATCAGATCGGCGGGCAAACCGGACTGCGTCACCCGGTCAATCACCTTCTGCGCCAAGGCCAATGCGGGCTGGCCCGTTGGCACACCGTCCAAGACCGAGTTGAGCGATTTCGCCCGCTTCTCCATGGCCTTGCGCTCTTCCCACTGCGCGAGTTGGTCGGTCAGCGATATCGGCTCGCCCGCGAGCACCGCGGGAACGCGGTTGGCCAGCTTCCGAAGCAGCGAGTCGGCGACGTCGTCGATGGAGAACGGGTGCTGCGGAGCGTCCTCGGCGATGCGGGCCTGAAACAACACCTGCAGGAGAACATCGCCAAGCTCCTCGCGAAGTTCGTCGGCGTTGCCGCTGCGCACCGCGTCGAACAGCTCGTAGGTCTCCTCCAGCAGGAAACGGCGCAGCGAGTCGTGCGTCTGCTCGCTCTCCCACGGACCCGCCGTGCGGAGTTTGTCCATCATCGTGACGGCGTCGATCAGCCGCTCACCGCCCTGCGGGTCCGGAGCGGCGATCAGCTTGTCGCCTGCAGCCAGTCGAGTCCGCACCGCGGGATGGTCGGGATCCGAGGACAGCAGCACCGGTGCGTCGTCACCCTCGTATGCCGGCCGCGCCGACGGCAGCGACCACGGCACCTTGACCGGCATCTCCTCGGTGTACTGGACGTCGCCTGCAAGCAGTTCGACGGCCTCGACTGGAATCAGAGAGGGGCGGCGCGGATCGACCAGAACGACAGTCATCTCGCTTGTCGCTTGTCGTCCGTCACCGCTGTACCTCCGACGTTGGTTATATCAACATCGTCCTGCGGTTTTCCATTCAGGGCCAATACCAAACCGGCCACCATCCGGATCAGCTCGAGGTCGCGTATCCGGGGTGCGCCGACCCCGCTGCCCGACCGCGGAATCGGCACCTGCACCGTCGACGTCGTCGCACGGTAGTTCGCGCTCGGATACATCCGTTTCAGCCGCATTTGCGCGGAATCCAACAACGTCAGCGGCGACACCCGCAGCGTCGCCTCCGACGGTGCGCTGATCTCGGTGACGCCGTACTCGCGGGCCAACAACCGCAACCGCGCCACCGACACCAGTAGTTGCGCCGGTTCGGGCAACGGGCCGTACCGGTCGACGAGCTCGTCCACCACCGCACCGACGGCGTCCTGATCGGCGGCCGATGCCAGCCGGCGATAGCCCTCCAGCCGCAGCCGGTCGCTGGCGATGTAGTCCGGCGGGAGGTTCGCGTCGACAGGAAGATCGATGCGGACATCCTTCGGTTCCTCTACGGCGGCAACGGTTTTGCCGTCCGCGGCGGCGCGGTAGGCCTCGACGGCCTCGCCGACCAGCCGCACGTACAGGTCGAATCCGACGCCGGCGACGTGCCCGGACTGTTCGACACCGAGCACGTTGCCCGCGCCGCGAATCTCCAAGTCCTTCATCGCGACGGCCATGCCGGCGCCGAGTTCGTTGTTCTGCGCGATGGTGGCCAGCCGGTCATACGCCGTCTCGGTCAGCGGAACCTCGGGCGGATACATGAAGTACGCGTATCCGCGCTCACGGCTGCGCCCCACCCGTCCGCGCAACTGGTGCAGCTGCGACAGCCCGAACGTGTCGGCCCGTTCGACGATCAACGTGTTGGCGTTGGAGATGTCGAGGCCCGTCTCGACGATCGTCGTGCAGACCAGGATGTCGTATTCGCGGTTCCAGAACCCCTCGACGGTGCGTTCCAGCTGCTCCTCGGGCATCTGTCCGTGCGCGACCACCACGCGCGCCTCGGGCACCAGCGCCTGCAACCGCGCGGCTGTCTGGTCGATCGACCGCACTCGGTTGTGGATGTAGAACGCCTGCCCGTCGCGCAGCAGTTCGCGGCGCAGCGCCGCGGCGATCTGCTTGTCGTCGTGCTGACCGACGTAGGTCAGCACCGGGTAGCGCTCCTCGGGCGGGGTGAGGATCGTCGACATCTCCCTGATCCCGGCAAGGCTCATCTCCAGGGTGCGGGGAATCGGCGTTGCGCTCATCGTCAGCACGTCGACGTGGGTGCGCATCGACTTGATGTGCTCCTTGTGCTCGACGCCGAACCGCTGCTCCTCGTCCACGACGACCAGGCCGAGGTCTTTCCAGGTCACCCCGGTCTGGATCAGCCGGTGGGTGCCGATCACGATGTCGACCGACCCGTTCTTCATGCCCTCGAGCACCGCCCGCGACTCGGTGGGACTGGTGAACCGCGACAGCCCCTTCACCGTGACCGGAAACCCGGCCATCCGTTCGCTGAACGTCTGCAGGTGCTGGTCGGCCAGCAGCGTCGTCGGCACCAGCACCGCCACCTGCTTGCCGTCCTGCACCGCCTTGAACGCCGCGCGCACCGCGATCTCTGTCTTGCCGTAGCCGACATCGCCGCAGATCACCCGGTCCATCGGGATCGGCTTCTCCATATCGCCCTTGACCTCGGTGATGGCGGTGAGCTGATCGACCGTCTCGGTGAAGCCGAAGGCGTCCTCCATCTCGGCCTGCCACGGGGTGTCCGGGCCGAACGCGTACCCCGGCGACGCCTGCCGTTTGGCGTACAGCGACACCAGCTCGCTGGCGATCGCGCGGACGGCCCGCCGTGCCTTGGTTTTGGTGTTGGCCCAGTCGCTGCCACCCAGTCGGCTCAGCGTCGGCGCTTCGCCGCCGACGTACCGCGAAAGCTGGTCGAGCGAGTCCATCGGCACGAACAGCTTGTCCGACCCGCCGCCGCGCTTGCTCGACGCGTACTCCAGCACCAGGTACTCGCGCCGCGCGCCGCCGACGGTGCGTTCCACCATTTCGACGAACCGGCCGATGCCGTGCTGGTCGTGCACCACCAAATCGCCTGCGGTGAGCGCGAGCGGGTCGACGACGTTGCGGCGTTTTGCTGCCAGCCGCTTGCCTTCCGGCGCGGTGACCCGGTTGCCGGTGAGGTCGGTTTCGGTGATCACGACGAGGTTGGCCCCGGCCAGCACCACGCCGTCGTGCAGCGGTCCCTTGAGCACGCCGACGACACCCGGCTTGGGCGTCTCGCCCGGCTCCAGCATCGCCGCGGGCGTGTCGGCGTCGGCGAGCTGTTCGCAGACGCGGTGCGCGGTGCCGGTGCCCGGCGTTACGACGGCCGCCGATCCGCCGGTGGCGACGTGCGCGCGCAGCATCGCGAAAATCTCGTCGACACTCGACTGCTGTCCGCGGGCCGAGGGTGACGGCCGGATATCCAGCTCGATCGCCGCTTCATCACTCAGCTGGCTGAGCGTCCACCACGGGTGCCCGCCCGAGCGGGCGGCCGCGGCGACGTCGTCGAGACCCAGATAACCCGATGCGCCCAGTTCCTCGAGGTCGATGGGCGCGTCTCCGCCCACCGCCGCCGTCGACCACGACGCTTCGAGGAACTCGCGGCCCGTCTTGATGAGGTCAGCGGCCCTGGTGCGGATCTTCTCGGGATCGCAGATCAGCAGCGGCGTGTGCGCGGGCAGGTGGTCGCTGAGCTGGGACAGTTCGGCGGGCCGTAGCAGTGGAAGGAGTGCCTCCATGCCGTCGACGGGAATGCCCTCGCCGAGTTTGGCCAGCATGTCGGGCACGCTGCCGGGCACGTCGTTTTCGGTTCGCGGATGATCGGCCGCGAGCTCGAAGGCGCGCAGCCGGACGTCGTCGGTCAGCAGCAGCTCGCGACACGGCACCGCGATGACGGTTTCGACGTCGATGTCGGGGATCGAGCGCTGGTCGGCGACCGCGAACATCCGCATCTCGGAGATCTCGTCGCCCCAGAACTCGATACGCACCGGGTGTTCGGCGGTCGGCGGGAACACGTCGAGGATGCCGCCGCGCACCGCGAACTCGCCCCGCTTTCCGACCATGTCGACGCGGGTGTACGCCAGCTCCACCAGCCGGTGGATGACGGCTTCGAAGTCGGCTTCCTCGCCGAGTGTGAGGGTGACGGGTTCGATGTCGGCCACATCGGGCGCCATCGGTTGCACCAGCGAGCGCACCGTGGTGACCACGACCCGCAACGGCGGCCCGAGCCGCTCGTCGTCGGGGTGCGCCAACCGGCGCAGCACCATCAGCCGCGCGCCGACGGTGTCCACGCCCGGCGAGAGCCGTTCGTGCGGCAACGTCTCCCAGGACGGGAACAGCGCCGCGGATTCACCGAAGACGCCGCGCAACTCGGCGGTCAGATCGTCGGCCTCGCGGCCGGTCGCGGTGATGACAAGAAGCGGTGTCGCCTGGGCCAGCGCGCTGGCGGCGAACAGCCGTGCGCTCGCCGGGCCGATCAGCGTGAGTTCGGCGGGTCTGTCGGCGGCACGGCTGATGACGTCCTGCAGACAAGGATCGCGCAGTGCCAGCTCAACCAGCCCAGCGATCGGGGTTTGGACACTAACGGTCCCCGATGCGGTCATGATGCAATCCATCCTAGTTACTTGCGAATTGGGCGCGCTCACGTGCGCTCAGCGTCGATTACCGCGCCGAAATCACTACTCGTCGAGCAGCGGTGGATCGTCCTCGAGGTGCATCAGCCCGTTCCAGCAGAGGTTGACCAGATGTGCGGCGACGACTTCCTTCTTCGGCTCGCGCACGTCGAGCCACCACTGCGCCGTCATGGACACCGACCCGACGAGCGCCTGGGCATACAGCGGCGCCATGTCGGGATCGAGGCCGCGGCGCGAGAAGTCGCCGGCCAGGATCGACGACACCTGGTTGACGGCGTCGTTCAGCAACGTGGAATAGGTGCCCGAGGTGATAGCTGCCGGGGAGTCACGGATGAGGATGCGGAACCCGTCGGTGCGTTCGTCGACGTAGGTCAGCAGGGCCAGCGTGACGCGCTCGATGCGTAGCCGCGACCTGTTGTTGGTGGTCCTTGTCAGCGACGACGTGATCCCGTCGAGCAGAGCCGACATCTCCCGGTCCACCACCACCGCATAGAGGCCCTCCTTGCCGCCGAAATGCTCATAGACGACGGGTTTGGAGACGTTGGCGCGCTGCGCGATCTCCTCGACGGAGGTGCCCTCGTAACCGCGCTCAGCGAACAACGATCGTGCGATGTCGATGAGCTGGTGACGCCGCTCGGCACCGGTCATTCGGGCGCGGGGTACGCGCAGTTCCTTGTCCGGTGCAGCCACACCTGTCAGCCTAGTTGCTTCGACTAGCATCACGAGTTGATCAGTCCGTCGTGGTGTAATCGGCAGCACCTCTGATTTTGGTTCAGATAGTTCAGGTTCGAGTCCTGGCGACGGAGCGAGGACCGGAGCGAGTGGGAGCCGAGGCGGTGACAGATGACTGAGCACGGCCAATCCGCGGTCCTGGTGATGGCCGCAGGCGCAGGCACCCGGATGCGGTCGGACACCCCGAAGGTGTTGCACACCCTGGCGGGCCGCAGCATGCTGTCGCACGTCCTGCACTCGGTCACCAAGGTCGCCCCGCAGCACCTGGTGGTGGTGCTGGGCCATGACCGCGAGCGCATCACTCCTGCCGTGGCCGAGTTGGCCGAGGCGCTTGGCCGCACGATTGATATTGCGGTCCAGGAGGAGCAGCGCGGCACCGGGCACGCCGTCGCCTGCGGGCTGACCGCCCTGCCCGCCGACTTCGCCGGCACCGTGGTGGTGACGTCTGGCGACGTTCCGCTGATGGACGCCGAAACCCTTGCCGACCTGATCGCCGCCCACAGTTCCGAAACCGCTGCCGCGACGGTGGTGACCACGACGGTGCCCGACCCGACGGGTTACGGCAGGATTCTGCGCACGCAGGACCGCGAGGTCATCGGCATCGTCGAGGAGTTCGACGCGACCCCGTCGCAGAAGGCCATCGGCGAGGTCAACGCGGGCGTGTACGCGTTCGACATGGAGGATTTGCGCTCGGCACTGGACCGGCTGCGGCCGCACAACGCCCAGCAGGAGCTTTACCTCACCGACGTCATCTCCATCATCAGGCAGGACGGCCGGATCGTGCAGGCCAAGCACGTCGACGACGCCGCGCTGGTGGCAGGCATCAACGACCGCGTGCAGCTGGCCGAGCTGGCCGCCGAGCTGAACCGGCGGATCGTGGCCGCCCATCAACGGGCGGGCGTGACCATCGTCGACCCCGCCTCCACTTGGATCGACGTCGACGTGACCGTCGGCCGCGACACGGTCATCCAGCCCGGCACCCAGCTGCTCGGCGCCACCACCGTCGGCGGCCGCTGCATCATCGGACCGGACACGACGCTGGCCGACGTCATGGTGGGTGACGCCGCCTCGGTGGTGCGCACCCACGGCGGTCAGTCGACGATCGGCGACGGCGCAGTCGTCGGTCCGTTCACCTTCCTGCGACCCGGCACCGAACTCGGTGCCGACGGCAAGCTCGGCGCCTTCGTCGAGACGAAGAACTCCGTCATCGGCACTGGCACGAAGGTTCCGCACCTGACCTACGTCGGCGACGCGGACATCGGCGAGCACAGCAATATCGGCGCGTCGAGCGTCTTCGTCAACTACGACGGCGAAACCAAACGGCGCACCACGATCGGGTCGCACGTACGCACCGGCTCCGACACCATGTTCGTCGCGCCGGTCACCATCGGCGACGGCGCCTACACCGGGGCGGGCACCGTGGTGCGCGACGACGTGCCGCCGGGCGCACTCGCGGTGTCGGCTGGTCCGCAGCGCAATATCGAGGGCTGGGTGGAGCACAAGCGACCCGGTTCGGCTGCGGCTGCCGCAGCGGCGGCAGCATTGAGCAGCGCCGAGGCGGCCCAGCGCGCCAACAAGGCGGGCGACGACTCGAACCCCGAAGACGTCAATACGACGTGAACTGGTCGGTTTCCGTTCTTGATCTTGCAACCCGGCCACGGGCGTCCAGCTGTGAAACGTACGATGAGGCCGACATCGATCCCCGACCAGCAAGGGCACACTGTGGGCACCGAGTGGACCGACAACCGCAAGAACTTGATGCTGTTCTCCGGTCGCGCGCACCCGGAACTCGCTGACCAGGTCGCCAAGGATCTCGACGTCCCGGTCACCGCGCAGAGCGCGCGCGACTTCGCCAACGGCGAGATCTTCGTCCGTTTCGACGAATCGGTCCGCGGTTGCGACGCGTTCGTGCTGCAGAGCCACCCCGCACCGCTGAACCACTGGCTGATGGAACAGCTGATCATGATCGATGCGCTCAAGCGCGGCAGCGCCAAGCGGATCACCGCGATCCTGCCGTTCTACCCCTACGCGCGTCAGGACAAGAAGCACCGCGGACGCGAGCCGATCTCGGCACGACTGGTGGCCGACCTGCTCAAGACCGCAGGCGCCAACCGGATTCTGACCGTCGATCTGCACACCGACCAGATCCAGGGCTTCTTCGACGGACCTGTCGACCACATGCGCGCACAGAACCTGCTCACCGGCTACATCGCCGAGAACTACCCCGACCACGACATGGTCGTGGTGTCGCCGGATTCGGGCCGCGTGCGAGTGGCCGAGAAATGGGCCGACTCGCTCGGCGGCGTGCCGCTGGCCTTCATCCACAAAACCCGCGACCCGCTGGTTCCCAACCAGGTGGTGTCCAACCGAGTCGTCGGCGACGTTCGCGGTAAAACCTGCGTCCTGACCGACGACATGATCGACACCGGCGGCACCATTGCCGGTGCGGTGAAGCTACTGCACCAGGACGGCGCCAAGGACGTCATCATCGCCGCCACGCACGGCGTGCTGTCCGATCCGGCCCCGCAGCGGCTCGCCGACTGCGGCGCCCGCGAGGTGATCGTCACCAACACCCTGCCGATCGGCGAGGACAAGCAGTTCCCGCAGCTGACGGTCTTGTCCATCGCGCCACTGCTGGCCAGTACCATTCGCGCGGTGTTCGAGAATGGCTCGGTGACAGGACTTTTCGACGGGTCCGCGTAGTGCCTGATTCGGTCATCTATCACAATCCCCGCTGCACAACCTCACGCAAGGCGCTGGAGCTGTTGCGGGACAACGGCATCGAGCCTGACGTGATTCAGTACCTGAAGACGCCGCCGTCGCGCGACGAACTGGTCACGTTGATCAACGACGCCGGGATCGAGGTGCGCACCGCGGTTCGCAAGCGTGAACCGCTCTACGCCGAACTGAACCTCGCCGACGCCGACGACGACGCCCTGCTCGACGCGATGGCCACCCATCCGATCCTGATCGAGCGGCCGTTCGTCGTCACACCAAGAGGCACCCGGTTGGCCAGGCCACTCGACTCCGTTCGCGAGATTCTGTGACCCGTCACCGCATAGCGGCGATCATCATGTTGCTCGTCGTGGCCGCGGCAGGCTGCGGCGACAAGTCGCCTGACTACACATCGCTGCTGACCACCACCACCACGAGCACCAAGCCGTCGTCGACCGAGCCACCGGTTCCGATCGCGCAGTACCTGGAAGGCGCGGGCGTCGTCGGACAACCCATCGCCCCCGACAAGCTGACCGATCTGATCGTGACGATGCCGAAGCCGAAAGGCTGGGAGCAGTACAGCAATCCAAGGTTCGCGCCGGGTACCCGCGTCATCGCCAAAGGCGACACCTACCCCACCGCGATGCTGATCGTGTTCAAGCTCAGCGGGGGAGACTTCGATACCAAGAAGGCCATCGAACACGGCAACGCCGATGCCGAGCTGTCGGAGAACTTCAAGAAGCTCAACGCTTCCCTCGACGACTGGAAGGGTTTCCCTTCGTCGATGATCGAGGGCAGCTACGACCTCAACGGCAAACGGATGCACAGCTACAACCGGATCGTCATCGCCACCGGCGCGCCGCCGGCCAACCAGCGCTACCTCGTTCAGTTCACCGTGACCGGCTACGCCGACAAGGCTCAGGCGGAGGCGTCCGATATCGAGGCGATCATCGCCGGGTTCAACGTCGCCAAAAAATAGTCCCTACGGGACCGCGGCTAAGGTGTCTGCCATGACTGGATGGACCGCCGCGGACCTGCCTTCTTTCGCCGGACGCACCGTCGTCGTCACCGGCGCCAACAGCGGCCTCGGGGCGGTGACCGCGCGCGAACTGGCTCGGGTCGGCGCCAGGGTGATTCTGGCCTGCCGCAACACCGACAAGGGTGACGCGGCCGCGGCCGGCATGACCGGAGAGGACGAGGTGCGCAAGCTCGACCTCCAGAGCCTGGCCTCGGTACGTGCGTTCGCCGACGGCGTCGACACGCTCGACGTGCTCGTCAACAACGCGGGCATCATGGCCGTGCCGTTCGCGCACACCTCCGACGGCTTCGAAAGCCAGATCGGCACCAACCAC
>NZ_JAVHWK010000160.1:0-11735 GCF_032159775.1 Mycobacterium sp. | reverse complement strand
CCGCCACAGTGCAACGCAGGCCCATCTCGCGAAGCCGTGCGGCGATGGAGCCCGGCGCCTGCTGGACGTCCGAGCTGTCAAGTCGCGCGGAGCGGCCGGCCTGAATCACTCTCGTCGCGATGTTGTCGCCTTCCAACGTGTGGCGCTCGCCGACGACGGGCTTGTTCTTCATTTCCTGGTCAAGGTGAGACAAGGCCAGGACAGTCACTTCGTCGCCGTCGAAGCGGTTCACCGACGCGTTGCGCACCCCCAGGCAGCCGGCCATCTCGTGGGCCACCGTTGAGAACACCTCCGACGGGGGGGCCCCGCGCGCCACCAGAGTCGCGACTCGCCGCAGCCCGGCCTGCTGTTCGGCGAGCTCCCTTAGTTTGTCGCGCCGCGTCTCGGCGACGATCTGCGCTTGGTGCAACGCGGTTTGTTCGCGGCGACGTTCGGTGACGTCGCGGCCAACTGCGTAGAACAGGCCCCGATGCCACACGACGCTCCACTCGACCCAACGCTGGGATCCGTCCCTGCAGATCACGCGATCCTCGAAACGTACCGGCTCGGCACGGCCGGGCAGCTTTTCAAGCAAGGCGCGCACGTGATCTCGATCTTCGGGCACGACCAAATCGAGATAAGCGCGGGAAGAGATGTCGTCGAGTGAGTAGCCGAGTATCTGGCTGAACGCAGGGTTGATGCGGATGACCCTTTCAGGACCCGTGATGCAAAGCAGGTCGGGCGACAGGACAAAGAACCTCTCGCCCACCCGCGCCAGGCCCGCGAGTGCGTTTGCTACCAAAGCGACTACCAGAAAGATGCCGATCACCAACCAGCTCTGTGATTCCGCCACCATGAAATCGGTGGTCGGCCACATCCGGAAGTAAGCAAATGCAAGGGCGCTGGCGACCGACATCGTTGCGGCCAAGCCGAATCCCCACACCGTCGACACCATCAGAACGCCAACCAGGTAGATCGTGCCGAAGCGTCCGGTCGAATCGGTAGCCACGTTGAGCGCACACACGATGAGCGTCTCGACCATGATCAAGGCAGCTGCGACCGCAACGCCCAGCGTCACCGACGGAGCCTTCGGGCCGCTCAGCAGCGCAAGTAGGCGCAACCGCAAGATGCGCGGACCTAAACCTGCGTCGGAGCGGCTGCGCGCCAACCAGTCGCCCGGCATCCACGCCGAGCCAGGTTGCCGTGACTGCTTCTGCGTCACCAGGAAACTCACATCGCTCTGCGGCGGCTGTCAACCAGACGGGTAGAAGCCAGCATAGCCGCGCCCAGACCAGCGCTGGGGGATTCCTGCAAGGTACGGCAGATCGTCGCTCGATACCCACTGGCTGCAAGGCATAGATCCCGGCTCGCGGGAGTGCAAATTGGGTGTCAGCCGTGACGACATCTGTTTGCCAGAGCGCGATCATTGACGTCAACCGCTAGTGAGGAGCGTCACAATGACATTCGGCGTCGCGCTTACATGCGCAGCCCTTACGGGCTGGATTGTGGAGTGGGCTCAGCGTCAGTGCGAACGGTGGGCATATGAGCGGGACAAGGACCTATGAAGAATCCTGGGAGCGCCTCGGCCTCACCGGTTATGGTGTACCAGGCCAGCCATCGCGCGTGAATACACCGCCGGATCCTTGCAAAGTTTGGCAGCAGCTTGACACTCGGCGTTCATCTCGGCAATGAATTGGGCCCATCGGGACGATTCCGCCCTTGCGGCCCTGGGCGGAATCGTCAGAGCGAATGTCACGAGGATTATCAAGAAGGCGGGCCTACGCCGCCACCCGGGTTCGCGTTGCCGGAGTCGTTCGGCAGGATCGGATTGTAATACTCGCTCTGGAACGGGATTTGGGGATCCGCCCCCTCCGGCACCAGAGTGTCTCCCCCACTGGGCGAAGGTGCCGCGGTGGTGATGACGTTGTTGTGCGGGACCGGCAACGCTGCGGAAGCAGCGCTGGCCAAGGGCGCCAAGGCAATCGTCCCACCGATCGCGGTCGCGGACAATCACGGAGCCACGTACTTGATCATCTTCTTCATGGCGCTCCTACCATCTGTCACACCAGGACACGTCCAGCAGTTCGGTTGCCTGACGTAGGCCTTCGAGATGTTTTAGGTCCCGCCCCCTGCGTAAGGGAAGTAATCGACCTGCGGAGGCGCGTCGTTGATCTGAACGTTGCCGGGCGCCTGGCATTCGCTTTGCGTGCCGCCTAAGTCAGCGCAGGTCTGTTGATTCTCAGAGGAATGATTCTGGGCCGTCGGTGCGGCGGCGGCTATTGGCGCTGCGGCGAAGGCTACCGCGGCAGCTCCCGCGGCCAACAGGGGTGCGAGGTAGTTCAGTCCGAGTCGCATGGTGACGCTCCTTCGATGGTTGGACCACATGTATACGTTCCAGAATTGCGAATCGGCGAGCCGCTGTCGTCACTGCTGACACCAACAAGCACTTCCCGGCAGCCGGAATGACTTGAACCCGAAAGCATGTGAAAGGGCGCCGGGTGACAATGAGTGCCATACCCGGCGCCCCGCTAGCAGCGAAGTCGGACAACGCAGACTTATCGCACGGTCATGGACCGTTACCGGTGTCCACCGCCGTGACCCCCGGCGACGTGGCCCCCGCCGTATCCGTAACCGCCGAGAAGGAAGGCCTCGCCTCCGTAGGGGTAATAACTGACCGGCGGCGGCGAGTCGTTGATCTCAACATTGCCTGGCGACTGACACTCTGTTCCCGCGCCGCTCGCGCCGCAGGACTGCGCCGGCGCCCCACTGGGAGCAGCCGCGGCGGCAATCGGTGCGGCGACGATCGCAACAGCTGCGGCTGCCGCACCCAACACCGGTGTGATGTAGGTCAGTTTGATTCGCATGATGGCAACTCCTTCATAGTTGATTTTGCCTATCCGTGTTCCAGAATTGCTTTTCTGCCAACGGATGTCGTCACAGCTGACACCCATCCGTGGCGTGGCCAACTGGAATTTGTCTCTACCTGTCAGCATGCACCGCTCGAAGGCGGGGAAAGTCGGTCTCGGCAAGCGGATTTATGACAGATGGTCGGGTTTTCATGGGCGGGTTTGGGTTTCGCCGATCTGTCGGCATGTAATGAGGGCGGAAGCGGCGTTCGTGACGCCGCTTCCGCACAATCATTGGCCTCGATCAGCGGCCCCAGCCCCAGGGGCTCCAGCCCCATGGTTGCCAGCCCCAGCCGCCGCGATCGCCGTGGAAGCCACCGCGATAGCCACCGCCGTGAAAGCCACCGCCATGTCCGCTGCCGCCGTGGAAGGCCGCGGGGATGACTTGGCTCGCCACCGCCGGGGTCGGGCCGACCGTCTGTGCGGCTGCCGGCTCGGCGGCGGCCGTAGGTGCTGCGGCGATAGCGATCGCCGCAGTACCCGCGGCCAAGGCTCCTGTGATACGCGTGAGTTTCATTTGCATAGTTGCACTCTCTCGTGATGGCCGGCTTACCTGTTACCGCAAGCCGGCATATCTATCTCTTACACTTCCAGAGTTGCGCCGTAGCAAGGCTGTGTCGTCACGGCTCACACCCATTGGCGCGCCCCGCTAACCGGAATCGCCGGCCGCGGGTCAGGATTCCTCGGAGGGGATCGTGGCAAGGAGTTCCGTGCCGCTTCCGACGACACTGGAGATCCGCAGCTCCCCCCCAAGCGCCTCGACTCGGTCAACCAACCCGATGAGTCCGGACCCCTTGTGTGAGTCGGCACCACCGATGCCGTCGTCCCGAATCGACAGCCGCAAGTTCGGCCCGTCGGCTTCCACACTCACCTGCACCTCGGACGCTTGTGCGTACTTCGCAGCATTCGTGATCCCCTCCGCGACAACGTAATAGGCCGCCACTTCGACCGACTCGGGCAACCGTCGGTCGATGGCGACGCGAAGGCCCACAGGGACGGCGGAGCGGCGGCCCAGGGTCTTCAGTGCTGGACCCAGTCCACCTCTCGAAAGTATCGCGGGATGGATCCCGCGGGAAATCTCTTGGAGATCTTCCGATACACCCGTCAAACCCGTGACGACGTCAGAAAGCTTCTCCCGCAATGCATGCCATTCGGGTGGCAACGACGCCTCAGCCGTGCGCAGCTGGAGCCCCAACGACACAAGCCGCTGCTGGGCACCGTCGTGCAGATCGCGTTCGATTCTGCGCCGGGCGGCGTCAGCAGCCGCGACGATCCTGGCCCGCGAGGCGGTGAGTTCTGCGCGTGCGTCGGCGTTGGCAATCGCGGTCGCGACCAGGTCCGCGAAGTTCCCAACGCGCGCGTCGGTATCTGGCGGTAGCGGCACAAGTTGCGATGTTCCAACGACGGCCGCGCCCCATAGCCGGCCGTTTACCACGATCGGCACGCCGACGCCTCCGCGGAGACCCAATTCGTGGACGTATCGGACGTCCGAAGAGGGCGCATCCTCGTGGCTGTCTCGCCGGGCGGCGCGGCCCGTCTGGAACACCATTGCCGGGACGGTGTCGCCCTCGACCGAAAATCGCTTACCGATCGGTATCTTTTTCTGCGGCCCACGGTCGTCGTGGCTGGCGAGCAGAACCGCAGAACCGTCGGCCTCATAACGGACCAGAGTTGCGTGAGTGACTCCAAGGCACAGGGCCAACTCCTCCGTCACCGCTGAGAGCACCTCGGACGGCGGCACCGCCCGCGCGACCAGTGTGGCAATGCGTCGCAAGGCGGCCTGCTGATCAGCGAGCACGCCGAGCTCATCCCGGCTTTCCTCGGCCTCCTCGCGGCGCCGATTCGCCTCGGCGGCTCGTAATCGCGCCTGGCCGACAAGCACATTGGCCAACAGCGCGATAGGCACGAAGATGATGATCGCCACCGAGTCTTCGGTCGTGATGGGGAAGATGCTCCCGTCGGCGTCGAGATGGACGAATGCGTAGACAAGCGCGCTCACCAACGTCGTCGACACCGCCAGCCCGAATCCCCAGCCGGCAGAGACGACCAGAACGCCGAGCAGGAAGACGACGCCGAAGGGCACTCCCGGAAAGATCCGCTCGAGCAGATACACCAGAAGTGTCTCTGCGGCGAGGAAGGACGCGGCGACCACGATGCCGACTGCGAGCGGCGGGGCCGTGGGACGCACCAACAGGGCCATCAGGCGACCGCTCATCGCTCGTGAGCGTCGTCGCGAACTAACTGCGACCAACGCGCACCTCGATCACAGCCTCTCTCAAACCGTCGTTCCGACCATCTGACCGATGCCGTAAGTCACGAGCATTGCGAGCGCTCCGCCGAGCACTACGCGCAGGACCGCGCGCCTCTTGCGAGCCCCGCCTAAGACGGCACTCACCGTCCCCGTCAACGCGAGCGCGATCAATACCGACAGGAAGGTCACGGGGACGCGGGCGGCGACTGGCGGGAGCAGAATCGCGATCAGCGGAATGATCGCCCCCAGGGTGAACGCGACCGCCGACGACAACGCTGCCTGCGATGGATTGGACAAATCGTTTGGGTCGATACCCAGTTCGACGTCGACATGGGCGGCGAAGGCGTCTCGATCCGTGAGTTCCCTGGCGACCATGCGCGCCGTGACTTCGGTGAGTCCCTTCGCCGCGTAAAGTCCTGCCAGTTCTTCGAACTCGGCCTCGGGCATCTTCTCGAGCTCTTCGCGCTCCTGTTGGAGCAGCGCCCGCTGCGTGTCGCGTTGCGTGTTCACCGACACATACTCGCCGAGCGCCATCGAGACCGCGCCCGCTACCAGACCGGCCAGTCCCGCGGTGAAGATTACCGAGCCATTTGTCGTGGCGGCAGCCACGCCAACCACCAGACCTGCCGTGGACACGATCCCGTCGTTGGCCCCGAGCACCCCAGCACGGAGCCAGTTCAGTCGGTTGGCAATGTGGGACGCATGCGGTTCGATCGCGGGACGCGCTGCCTCGTTGCGCAATCCAACATCGTCAGACAACGTCATGTCGCGACGACTGTCAGGCGATCGCCGGGTGGCGATGCGGTGGTGGCGGCCGCCGTGACGGCGGAGGCGACGTCGTCGTCGCCATGGTCTCCAGCAATGGCCTGGTACCAACGCGGTAGCAAAGCGCTCGTCAGGGGAAGCTCCACACCATGCCGGTGGGCGGCGCTCAGTGCGAGCTCCGCGTCCTTGGTCGCGTGTCGCAACGGGAAGCCCGGGACGAACTCGCCGTCGAGCATCGCCGCGCCCTTTGCCAGCGCATAGTCCGAACTCATCGGCCCGTCGCCAACCGCCTCGAGCAGGACGCGCGGGTCGAGGCCGAGGGCTTCACTGAGCGTGAGGGTTTCCACCATCCCTTCGACGAGCACCGCCAACCAGTTATTGAGCGCGAGCTTGAGCCGGCTGCCGTCACCGGCGCTCGGTAGCCATAGCGTCTGATGACCGAGCACGTCGAAGATCGGCTCCACCTTGGGACGGACCGCTGTTGCACCGGAGGCGAGGATGACCAGTTCGCCCCTCTCCGCGGCGCCGGAACTGCCCGACACCGGGGCGTCGACGAACGCCACATCATGCCTGGCTACCAGGCCGGCGAACCGGTCAGTCCACTCGGCACCGACAGTGCTCATCTGGATCCAGATCGCCCCCGCTGGAAGCATCGACAGCGCCCCAGTCGGGCCAGTCATGACCTGCTCGACGGCAGCGCCGTCGGCGAGCATGGTGATCAACACGTCGGCGCCTGCGGCAGCATCCCCCGGGGTGGACGTGCGGCGCGCATCGACGCCCACCACCGCCGCCTTGGCCAGAGTGCGGTTCCATACGCGAACGTTGAACCCGGCATGGAGCAGGTTGCGGGCGATCGGAGCGCCCATCGTCCCAGTGCCCAGCACGGCGACAGTCACAACTGGCTGAGTCATGGCATGCCCTCCGGGGACGGTCCGGCGACGGGCGTGGCGTCGGCCATGATCTTGTCGATTTCATCCAGATCCGAGTCGCACAGCGATATTTCGGCTGCACTGAGGCTGTCCTCGATGTGACCGACCTGCCGGGCACCGACGATCGCGACGTTCACGGCGGGGTTCGCGAGCGTCCATGCGATGGCCAACTGGCTGACCGTAATGCCACGGTCAGCTGCGACCTTCTCCAAGGCGCGCACCGCGGCCAGGTTGCGACGGTATGTGTCGCCGGCGAAAACCCCGCTCGTGCCGCGCCAGTCACCAGGATCAAAGGCGGTGTGCGCGCCCAGCGTTCCGGTGAGTAGCCCGTGCGCCAGCGGCCCGTACACCAGTACACCGATGTTGCTGTCGAGGCAGTACGGCAGTACGTCGTCCTCGATCTCACGGCGGAACAGGTGATAAGGGGGTTGAAGGGTCTCAACCGGCAGCGTGGCTGAGAATTCGGCCATCTGTTCAGCGTCGTAATTTGAGACGCCGGCATGGCGGATCTTGCCTTCGGTGATGAGATCGCGCAGGGCGTCCGCCGTCTCGGCCACAGGCACCTTCGCATCGGGCCAGTGCACCTGGTAAAGGTCGATGTGGTCGATACCCAGTGCAGTCAGGCTTGCCTCCACCCCTTTACGTAGCCACTCGGGGCTTGCGTCGCGAACGAGGCCGTAATCGGTTTGGCGTAGGCCGCCTTTGGTGGTGATGACGAGCTCGTCGCGGGCACCGACAAGCTTGTGGCGCAACGCCCTGCCGAGGATGCGTTCGGATGCGCCGAAACCGTACGCCTGAGCTGTATCGAAGAAGTTCACACCCAGATCCCGGGCGCGCCGAATTGCCGCCACGGCCGCGTCCTCGTCGAACTTGCCCCAGTCGCCCCCAAGTTGCCAAGTGCCGAAGGCGATTCGCGACACTTCGAGCTTGCTTCGTCCCAATACCGTGTTCTTCATGCCGCTCCAATCTCGCCGAGTCTCGACAGGCCTGCGTCTGCGTGGTTGTATGCCAGCGTTGCGCACAGAAGAACCTGTGTCGCTACCGCTAATACCAATCGATGCCCCCGGTAGGGGGAATCTGCGCATACCTGCCAGCTGGAGCTTGTGCCCGCGGGTCAGACGTTTGGTGTTAGTAGGAATGCGAAACGGCACTCAACACTGCGAAGCTGATCCCATGCTGCTGCGAGGTTCCCGATGCGCTGTCTAATCGTTGATGACAGCGCGGGTTTCGTCGACGCCGCGCGCGGCCTGTTGGAATGTCAGGGCTTATCGGTCGTCGGCGTGGCGTCCGGCGGCGGCGAGGCGCTGCGGTTGTTCGAGGAACTACGGCCCGACGTAACGCTGGTCGACATCAACCTCGGCGGGGAGAGCGGCTTCGAAATCGCTGAGCAACTCCATCGAGTTGGCGGGTCGACCCCGTCGCCGGTGATATTGATTTCCACCCACGCCGCCCAGGACTTCGCGGACATGATCGAATCCAGCCCGGCCGTCGGCTTCCTATCCAAGTCCGTCCTGACCGGCGCGGCCATCCGCGATCTCGTCGGTGGGTCAGCACGCGTCGAGAAAGGTAACCACCGCTAATACCCGGCGGTGATCATCGCCGGCCTCCGGCAGGTTCAGCTTGGTCAAGATGCTGCGCACGTGCTTTTCCACAGTGCCCTCGGTGACCCAAAGCCGGTGCGCGATGCCTGCATTGGAGCGTCCCTCCGCCATCAACGCCAACACCTCGCGCTCCCGCGCACTGAGGGCCGCCAACGGATCATCGCGCCGCCGCGCCGACACCAGCTCAGACACCAACGCGGGGTCGATAACCGACGCCCCCTTGGCGATCCGCTCCAACGTCTCCAGGAAATCCGTCACATCGGTTACCCGACTCTTAAGCAGGTAACCGATGCTGTGCCCGCTGCCCAACAACTCCATCGCATGCTCGACCTCTACGTGCGCCGAAAGCATCAAGATGGCGACTTCGGGGAACTCCTCGCGGATTACCCGCGCTGCATCGAGCCCCTCAGTGCTATGCGTTGGTGGCATCCGAATGTCGGCCACCACCAACTCCGGCGTGTGCTCGCGAACCAACGCGAGCAGTTGCTCACCGTCACCGGCCTGGCCCACCACATCGATCCCCGAACGGTCCAACAGGCTGGCCAAACCCTCCCGAAGCAACACATCGTCATCGGCCACCACCACCCGCACCGCGATCACCACCTTCTGGGCCGGCTCGACTCCGTTGCTGGTCTTGACTCCAATACCGAACATCACTTACTGAAAATGGCCGACCGCTCCGTGATTCATACTGCACCGATCGGATACCGACCGGAGCGAGGATCGACCAATACTGAAGCTGGCAGGTATCCCCCGGTCGGGCTGGCGGGGTCTGGCAAGCGCCCTTCGCTCCAGATCTGGTGGACATCAGAGACCCCGTTCAGCGTGCGTATTGGTCCTCCACCGCTCGCCGGTCAATCGCGCCTTTGGCGGTGTGAGGCAAGGCCGCAACGACTTCGAGCGGCTCGGGCATTTCGAAGGAAGACAGCCTGCTGTGGCACTCCTGCAGGATGGTCTCGGGTCCGATTCTCTCGTTCTCGGACACCACCACGACCGCGCCGACACGTTCTCCGTACGTCGGGTCGGGGACCGCAAAGGCCGCCGCCTCGATGACACCATTACATCCGGCGAGGATGGCCTCGACGTGCTCGGGCGAGATCTTTTCGCCGCCCCGATTGATGATGTTCTTGATGCGGCCGGTGATAAACAGATACCCGTCCTCGTCCACTGAGCCCAGATCACCCGTGCGGAACCAGCCGCCTGCGAAGCTGCGCGCCGTACCGGCTGGGTTGTTGAGGTAGCCGCGCGCGACTGTCGGCCCGTGCGCCCAAACCTCACCCACGACGCCGGCCGGGCACATGTGGCCATCCTGGTCGGCGACGCGAAGGTCCACTCCGGTCGCCCGGCCGACCGATCCGGGCTTCGCGGGTCCGCGGAGTGGTTGGCTGGCCGCCTGGTGTGTGGTTTCGGTCATTCCATACGCGGAGAGCACGGGCGCCTGGAAAGTACGCTCCATCCTCCGCGCCGTCGACATGTCGAGCGGGGCACTGCAGCTGCGCACGAAATTCAACGGCACTTCCTGCGCGCCGGGGTAGTCGCCCGCTGACCGCTGCAAGAGGATTTGATGGATGGTGGGAACCGCGGTGAACCACGTGGCTGCCGCGGCGCGCATATCGTCCCAGAACGTATGCGCCGAGAACCTGCCGCGCTCAGGCAACAGCACGCATCCGCCGCTGGCTAGCGAGGACAGCAGCACCGCGAGCAAACCATGACCGTGGAAGAGCGGCATGACCGCCACCGTCGCGTCTTCGGGACCCAGCTCGTAGCTCCGACAAATGGCCCTCACGGAGGCGGTGAGGTTCGCATGCGTCAGCGGCACCATTTTGGCCTGGTCTGTGGTGCCCGAGGTGAAAAGGACAATGGCGTCATCTTCAGAGAGGTCGTCAACCGCACCCCTAGCGCGTCGCTCTAGACCCGCGCCGATTTCGAGAGTGGCCGTCGCGATGCCGCCGGCTGCAACGTCCACCCGCACATCGCATGTCGCAATGGGGAACTGCGCCAGCGGCGCGGAGCCGACCGCGCGTGGGCCGACGAGGATGCCCTGTGCCCCCAGTCTCTCGAGCCGGGCGGCCATCTCCGACTGGGGCAGTGCGGGATCCAGCGGAGCGATTACCAACCCGGCGCGTGCCGCCCCGAGGAGCGCCACCACGAACTCGACATTATTGGCACTGATGAGGCCAATGGCGTCCCCTTTGCGCAGCCCTGCACTGCGGAGGCGGGCGGCCATGTCGTTGACCAAGGCGGCGAGGGCGCCATAGGACAGAGGTATCCGATCCTTCGTCAGGACAAGCGCCTGCTCTTGCGGACGATCGACCACGTGCCGATCGAAGAGATCGACCAATCCTGTGATCGCCGGCGCCACATACATATTCGCGCCGCCAACGCCTCGCTCAGTGAGAGCGGTCATGCCCACCTCCTCCTCGCAAACGGTCACGCTTTCGCCTGCCATAAGCAGGGTGAGGGACAGCCGGCGCGTGCAATACGGACTTGTGAACGGCCGATAACAGACGGCTATCGCTTTCGACCGGCCTGAATTGCGGCGGCACGATCGGCGTGGTCAGCGTCCCACGCGTGAGGTACTGGTCGAGATTTCGCAACACCAGCTCCCTCATCATCGAGAGGCTTCGCACTGTCACGCCGCCGATGTGTGGTAGCAGCACCACGTTGTCGAGTCGACATAATTCCGGTGGAACATAAGGTTCGTCGGTGAAAACATCCAGTCCAGCGCCCGCCAGCCGCCCCGAGACAAGCAGTTCGACGAGGGCATCCTGATCCACGACGCTCCCCCGCGCGATATTGATGACATAGCCGTGCGGCCCAAGAGCTTCCAAGACCGCACGACTCACAAGTTGTTCGGTCCCAGCGCCTCCAACGGTTGCCACCACCAGCACGTCAACGGACTCAGCGAGCGCAACAGGCGAGGCGAGGTAGCGGTAGGGAGAGCCAGGCATTTCGTGGCGGTTGTGGTACGCGATGGCACAGCCGAAGGCGACCAGCCGCGCGGCGATCGCTGAGCCGATGCGGCCGAGGCCCAAGATCCCAACTCGTGAACCGCTCACGTCACGGCCCGAAGGATACTTGCCTTCGCTGAGCCAACCGCCGGCTCGAACATGGCGGTCTGCTGTGCACAAGCCACGCATCGTCGCCAGCAGCAGGCCAACGGCTGTGTCGGCAACAGAGTCGTTGAGCACGTCGGGGGTGTTGCTGACTCCAATACCGAGCCGGTACGCCGCGTCGACGTCGATGGTGTCGTAGCCGGCTCCGTGGTGCACGATGGCGCCGAGGTTGGGCAGCGCCTTCATCA
>NZ_JAVHWK010000144.1:0-54944 GCF_032159775.1 Mycobacterium sp. | reverse complement strand
GCTTCACAGAGGCGCGTTCGCGTCTCGAACAACAATGGAGTCGCGGCGAAGAGGCGTCTACCGAAGATCTCCGCGTCGCTCTGAAACGCTATCGAGAATTCTTCGACCGCCTGCTCGCGGTTTGACGCTCGACTAGGTAACGCCGGCCAGAACCCATTCGACCCGCACATGGGTCGGATGGGTTCAGTCGTATTGTCTCGAAGCTGCGCGTCGGTCGGGCGCTCAGCCGTGCGGCGCCTCTGAGATCTTGGTGTCTTCCTTGCCGACCGCCTGGCAATAGATTGTCACCGAGGCCTTGGTTGCGGTGATCTCCAGATTCGCCGGGTCCTGACCGCTCTTGTCCTTGAGCATCTTGCTGACTTCGTCTTCTCGTCCTGGGTGAGGAAGTCCTTGCACTTCGTGTCGCCGCCGGTGTTGACGATCTCGGACGCCGAGCAGCCGCTCATTGCGGTCGCCACCGCCGATGCCGCTAGGACGGAGTAGACGATTTGCTTCACTGAGGACCTCTCTCACGGGGACTGGCACGGAGTTAATTCACAGAATGCGCAGATTTGAAACCCTGCCGTGTGCCTGTTCGAGCCTGTGTGGCTGTGGCGGCGTGGGTGAGTGCAATAACCGGCGGGTCCGGTGTCCTCGCCGCTGTCGCTGGAATGCGTCGCCCAGAATTTCGTTTCTCTCACATTTGTTTCCGCGCGCAAAGCTCGGGTAAGCCCTTGACGAGTGGGTCAATTTTGTCGGGCACCGCCTCGGCTTAGGCCATCCACTCCGACTGCACCGCGGTGTTCACCGAGAGCGGCTTCGGACCCGCAACGAGAAGTGAAGGGAAGCAAATGTCGTTACCAAGTGATCGTCCCCAGGGTGGGGTAGGCCCGTTATCGGGTGGCTATCCGGCCGGAGTTCCCGCACCCATCGCGGAGCCTGGACTCAGCGCACAGCGCGCAGAACGTTCGACCGCCGACGTCGCAAAAGATCAGGCTGCTGAGGTCGCTGGGACAGCGCGCGACGCCGGAAAACACGTAGCCGGCGTAGCAGGCGAGCAGGTCGGCGAGGTGGCCTCCGAAGCCACCCATCAGGTCAAGCAGCTTGTGCAACAGACCCGAGGTGAACTCACTGAGCAGGCTGCAACCCAACAGCAACGGGTAGCAGGTGGCTTGCGCTCGCTCAGCAAGGAACTCAGGGCGATGGCTCAGGGTTCCGACCAAGCCGGCATGGCCACCGATCTTGTCCACCAGGCCAGTGAGCGCACCAACGCTGTGGCGTCCTGGCTGGAGCAGCGCGAACCGGGGCACGTGCTAGACGAGGTGACCCGTTTCGCCCGGCAACGCCCTGGAACGTTTCTGGCCCTCGCCGCCGGTGCCGGCTTACTCGTCGGACGTCTCGGTCGTGGTCTGAAAGCAGCCACCGACGACAGCAATGACGGCACGGCGCCACAGCAACCCGCGGATGTCCCGAACGCTCGGTTGGCCGCGCCTAGCGGCCCGGGTTACGACCGAAGCCCGACGCCATTAGCTCCGACGCACCCGCCGACGCCGGGTTACGACCGCACTGGCGGATATGACCCCGCACCCGGTTACCAACCCCCGCGGCAACCGCCCGCCTACCCACCGCCGGCACCGGGATACCAGCAGCCGCAGGCGCCGGCATACCCTCCGCCACCCCGCTTCTCGCCGCAGCCGGGATCGGCTAACCCTCAGGGGCCGAGCGGGCGGGATATAGCTCCGTGAGTGCGCCATACGGCAGTTCGGATACTCCCGACGCGTCGGCGCCGTCGGTGGGCGAATTATTGAGCGAGGTCAGCAGCGACCTCTCTGAGCTCGTGCGCCAGGAGCTGGCGCTGGCCAAGGCCGAAGCAACCCAGACCGCGACCCGCGCAGGGAAGGGCGCAGGCATGCTCGTGGGCGCAGCCCTGGCCGGAGTCTTCGTACTGCTGTTCCTGTCGCTTTCTGGTTGGTGGGCTCTCGGCAACGTCATCGGGCGCTCCTGGTCGGCGTTGGTGGTGATGCTCGTCTGGGCGATCATCGCTGCGGTGCTGGCCGTGGTGGGACGTACCGCTTTAACTGCTGTCAAGGGACTGCCGCGCACTACCGACACCGTCAAGCGCATCCCGGATGCGCTCACCCCACACCCTGAGGAGATCCAATGACCACCAGCAATGACCCCGACCAGATCCGCGCCGAGATCGAGCGCACCCGCAATCGTCTCAGCACCAATGTCGACACCCTGGCCCATGAAGCCAAGCCGAGCACGATGGCTAAGCGTCAGGTCGGCAGGTTAAGTGGCGCGGTCGGCGGGCTACGGGAACGGGTGATGGGCTCGGCTCAAGACAGCACCTCCGCTATCAGCGAATCCGCGCAGTCGGCGGTGTCTTCGGCGGCCGAGGCTGCGCAGTCCGCACCCACCGCTGTGCGCAGGCAGGCGCAAGGCAATCCTCTGGCTGCTGGACTCATCGCGTTCGGCGCGGGGCTGGTGGTGGCCGCATTGATCCCGGCGAGTGAGAAGGAACAACAGGCCGCCGCGGCGGTGAAGGATAAGGCGCAGCCACTTCAGCAGGAAGTAACCGAGGTGGCCAAGGACGCGGTGCAGAACCTGAAAGAGCCTGCGCAACAGGCTGCCCAAGCCGTAAAGGAAACCGCGACCGATGCGGCCGGCACCGTCAAGGAGGAGGGCACGTCAGCCGCGCAGGATGTGCAGGACCACGCCCAGGACGCCAAGCACGCCGTACAAGACAAGCAAGGTTAGCCGCCTGCTGCTGTTCCAAGACCGAACATCAGCCTAGCTCGGCTTCCGTGGCCTGGGCCTGCGAGTGTTATTGGCGCGCAGCGTCCTCGAAGACAACCGCCTTCGCGAGCTTCATCGCGACGATGTGGCGCTTTCGATAGCCACGAGAACGTCGTCGGAGGCCTTGCGCAGCATGGCCAGCCGCTGCGGCCCCAACACGTCGATGAAGAGTTTCCGAACGCGGGCTGCGTTGACGGGAGCCGATGACTCGATCGCGTCTCGGCCCGCGCGGGTTAGCACGACGTCCGGATAACGCGCATTGGACCGGGCCGCGACCTCTCGGCGTACCAATCCGCGTTTCTCCATCCGGCTGAGGTGATGCGACAGCCGGCTCTTCTCCCATTGCGTGGCCTGACCCAACTCGAACGCGCGCATTCGGCCGTCCGGAGCCTCGGAGAGGTTTACGAGTACCTCGAAGTCCGAGCCCGATAACCCGCACTCGCGCTGCAATTGTCCGGCGAGGTGCCGCTCCAATCGGTGATGCATGGTGACGAAGCTGCGCCACGCCGCCAACTCCTTCTCGCTCAGCTGCTCCTCATCTGCCATGACTCATATTCTAGCGCACCGAGTTGACATATCAACTCAAATCGATAGAGTTCGAGCCACCAGATGACATATCAACTCGGAACGATTGGAGAGATCATGACCGACGGAAAGTTGATCGCTGTGGTGGGCGGCACCGGATCGCAGGGTGGCGGCCTGGTACGGGCCATCCTTGACGATCCCGCACGGGAGTTTCGGGTGCGGACGCTCACCCGTAATGCACAATCCGCGAAGGCTCGTGAACTGGCGGCCGCAGGCGCGGAGGTCGTCGAAGCCGACCTTGACGACGGGCCGAGCGTGCGCAACGCGTTCGACGGCGCCGAGGGCGCGTTCGTCGTCACCAACTACTGGGCTGAGCGCTCTCCGAAGGACGAGGCCGAAAGGACAAGGGCCGACATGGAACTCGCGCAGGCGGACATCGCCGCGCTGGCGGCCAAGCAGGCCGGCGTCAGTCACGTGATCTGGTCGACTCTCGAGGACACCCGCGACGTCCTCGGCGCCGACGACCGTGTGCCCACTGTCGATCAGCGATACAAGGTGCCACACTTCGACGCCAAGGCCGAGGCGGACGCGGTGTTCCGCGAATACGACGTGCCAACAACATTCCTACGCACCACCTTCTTCTTCGAGAGCTTCGCCGGCGGCGTCGGCCCGACGCGGGCCGGCGACGGCGCACTCGTGCTCACGCTGCCGATGGCTGACCAGCCGCTGTCCGGCGTCGCTGTCGCCGACATCGGCAAGACCGCGCTGGGCATCTTCAAGCGCGGCGCCGACCTCATCGGCGAGACGGTGAGCATTGCGGGTGACCACTTGACCGGCGAGCAGTACGCGTCGGCGTTCAGCGATGCCTTTGGTGAAGCGGTCACCTACCGGCCAATGAGCTGGGAAGACTTTCGCGGGCAGGGCTTCCCCGGCGCGGTCGAGATGGGCAACATGTTCCAGTACTACGCGCAGAACTCGGCACGCTTCGTCGGCGATCGGGACCTGGCGGCAGTGCGCGAGCTCAATCCGGCACTGCAGTCGTTTCGCGACTGGCTCGCCGGGGCCGAGCTTCAAATCCCCTGAGCCAATTCGGAAATCGCCCGGTGAATCGTCGGCCGTCCCTGGCCGGAGGAGGAGCGCCGCGGCGTCGTCTTTGACTCGACGCGGCCGACGATTAGTTCGGACCAAGGAAAGTGAAACTATTTCTGGTGTTGTCAACCTGGTGTGCAATCTAGGCGTTGCAGCACAGTGCTCTCGTCAGCTCGAGATCTTGTGGAGCACTCTGGCTAGCGACATCGAGAACTGCGCTGACTAGGAGAGTGCCCCGGCAATGAGTGCTCGGAGCGCAAATCACGTTCCCGCACTCACAGCTGCGGCTCCTCCGGTGCGCATCGATCAGGATGTGGCGGCTGACACGGCGATATCGGTGCAGGGCGCCACCGCAACGTTCCGGTCTCGCGGTGCGTGGGCCGCAATCGGCGATCTCGTCCTGGAATCCGGTGCGCTTCTTCCGGACGTACGCCTGTTTCACGAGGCGTTCGGCAATCTTGCCGACGATAAAAGCAATGCGGTCTTGGTGTTCCACGGCCTCGCTGCTAACAGTCACCTTGCACGCGACACAGTCACACAGGATCCGGGCTGGTGGTCCGGCGTGGTGGGGCCGGGCCTCGGCCTAGACACCGAACGCCTGTGCGTGATCTCTGCCAACATCCTCGGCGGATGCTACGGATCGACGGGCCCCACGAGCATCGCACCGGACGGCCAGCCCTGGGCGAGCCGGTTTCCGCCGCTGACTATCCGCGACCAGGTAGCGGCAGCGGTGCGGCTGGGCGAGACACTCGGGATCACCACATGGGCAGGGGTTGTGGGTGTGTCATTTGGTGGTATGCATGCTCTCGAATGGCATGTGGCCGAACAGGGTAGGGCCGAACGTGTGGCGGTAGTCGCGGCGCCCTGGGCGACGACCGCCGAACAACTCGCGACCAACACCATGCAGACCGAGATCGTAAAACTGGACCCGGAATTCCGCGACGGGTTCTACCTCCGACTCGGCACCCGACCGCGGTCCGGCCTTGCACTTGCCCGGCAGGTGGGGATGCTGCAGTACCGCGCTCGCGACGAGTTCAACGAGCGCTTCGGCCGCGTGCGTCAGGATCTTGACGAGGGACCGTACGCTATCGAGTCGTATTTTCGTGCGAACGGGGCGAAATTCGCCGAATCGTTTGACGCTAACAGCTTCATCACGCTCAACGGCGCCAAGAGCTCGCACGATATCGGGCGTGGCCGCGGGAGCCCCGAATGCGCGCTGCAATCGTCAGCGGCTCCCCTTCTCGTGGTCAGCATCGAATCCGACCGTCTCTTTCCGTTGGCTCAACAGCGGTTCATTGCACGTCACTCGCCCGGTAGCGTCAGCGGAGATGAACCAGTGGTGCTCCACAGCGGGCACGGCCATGACGCGTTTCTCATCGACCAAGCGTGGATGAGCCGCACCCTCGGCGAGTTCCTCTGCTGACGGGGGTACCGGGTCCCTGTCTTCTAGGCGGCTTCGATTCACCGTGCTTTTATCCGTTTCGCGGTCTAGCGGGGCCTTGCTACCTTGCCTATCGGCCCCCGGGCCTTTCTCCCGTGACGGTGCTCGGTCGACAGGCTGAATAGGCGTGCAGGAGTGTGAAACTCGTCGCACGCTTCCTACCGCTTCCGCGCTCGTCGCTGCACCTGCATGGCACGACGCATCCGCTTCAGCGATGCGACTACCACTTCGACGAAAACGGATACGAGATAACGTGGCAACTGCTCAGAAGCGAATCTTCGACGACGTCACACAAACTGTGGGAAGCACTCCCATCGTGCGTTTGAACAATCGTCTTGCTGTCGACGGCACAGAGCTGCTGTTGAAGCTCGAGTACTACAACCCAACAGCCAGCGTGAAAGACCGGCTGTCCGTGGGTGCAATCAACTTCGCGGAGAAGAGCGGGAAACTGCGACCAGGCGGCACGATTGTCGCTGCAAGCAGCGGAAACCTCGGGATCGGACTGGCCGCCGCGGGGGCCAGCCGCGGTTATCGCGTTGTCATCGTCATATACGAGGACACAAGTTACGAGCGGAAAGTCGTCGTACAGAACCTCGGGGCGGATCTTGTCCTGACGCCGAAAGAAGACGGCGTGCGAGGGTCGGTCGAGGAAGCCGAGAGAATCGCCAGCAAGACTCCCGGCGCATTCTTCGTGAATCAGTTCATCATTCCCATCAACCGCGAAGTACATCGGGAAACGACTGGACCTGAAATCTGGGAGGACACCGCTGGAGATGTCGACGCAGTAGTAATCGGCGTCGGGTCGGGCGGGACGATCAGCGGTGTCGGATCCTTCCTGAAGGAGAAGAATCCGGGTATCAAGGTCTTCGCGGTCGAACCCGACAATTCCGCAGTCCTGAGCGGCGAGAAGTTCAGTGCACACAAGATCTACGGCTTAGGTCCCAACTTCAAGAGTCCCAATTTCGCAGACGAAGTAGTCGACGAAATTCTCCGAGTCACCGAGGACGACGCGGCTGCCACTGCCAGGCAGCTCGCCAGACACGCCGGAATCCCCGCCGGCCTCAGCGGCGGAGCCTCGGTAGCTGCGGCCAGACACGTCGCCGAACGCCGGGACCCGTCCATCCGAACGATCGTCACTCTTGTTCCCGATTCCGCAGATCGCTACATATCAAGCTTTCTCTTTCAGGACGCATTCGATGAGAACGGGGTGCTTCGCGCGCATGTCGGTGTTTGAACAAGCGATCGATAGTCAGAGTCACGCTCAGCTTGAAGCGCGTGCGGCGCGCCTCCGGCAACCGGGCAAGCAGTTCAAACTGGGGTTCTTCACTCAGGTGCCGAGCCGAGCCGACCAGCCGGCGCGACGCACATACGACGAACTCGTCGAAAGCATTGTGGCCGCCGAGGACATCGGATACGACAGCGTGTGGATCGGGCAGCACCATTTCAGCCCCGAGGATGGTGGTGTTCCATCTCCTCTGGTCGTGCTAGCCGCGGTCGCGGCACGGACCAAGCGGATCCATCTGGGCACAGCCGTCATCGCTTTGCCGTTCGAGCACCCGATCAGACTCGCTGAGGATCTCGCAGTGCTGGACGAGATATCCGGGGGCCGAGTCCAGATCGGATTAGGGGGAGCCCGAGGAGATCTGCAGGCTTTCAACACGTTTGGAGTCGACTTCTCGGCAAGGCACGACCTATTCGATCGGAATCTCGAAGTCCTTCAACATTTGCTAGATGGCCGGAGCTGCGCCGAGTTCGCCCAGCCTCCGAACGTCGGCGGGGAGGACGCCGCTACTCCAGTGGACGGCATGTCGTCAGAGGAGCTATCGGCCTCCGATGCGGTTGCCGGACTACAGGCTTCAGCGGACGTGGAGCCGAAGCGTCTCTTTCCCCGCGCGCCGAGTCTCCGGAGCAGGGTGTGGCAGACAGCCAGCAGCGAGGACAGAGCTCGGAAGATCGCGCGAAATGGGAACGGGCTCATGATCGGCGCGTTCCACGACCACGTCATTTTCCATCAGCTTCGATTCATAGTCGGCTACCTCGAAGAGTGGCTGACAATCAACGGAAATCTCGACGAGGCGCGCGTAGGTGCACAGCGGTTCACGTATCACGGTGAGAGTGCAGACGCGATAGCGGCAGAACTCGGCGCTCATGTGTCGGCGACTCAGAAGACTCTGGAAGCCCGTTTCCCGCAACTCGCATCGCTGTCTACGAAAGAGTATCTACGGTCGGTGACACGGTCCGGCACCTCTCGAGATATCGTGCAGCAGCTTTTGAAAGATCCCGCGTTGTTGGGGTTCGTGACCGACTTCTTCCCCACGACAGGATTGTTCCCGTCGGTCAGGGAAGGTACTTCGGGAGCCGACCTCGATGTCGAACGGTTGCGTGTGTTCGCCGAGGAGATTGCGCCGGAGCTCGGCTGGAAGCCCGCTGCCCACCAATGACTGCCATGCGACTCGAGGACTCCCCGTAGCGAGACCTTCCTCACCAATCCTGCTGATAATCAGTTTGATTCGTCGGGCGCTGTTCTATTCGCCGCGATTCAAATGATTAACGCGCATGCCTGCGGTACCTACGCTTTAAGTGTCTGCCCTCTTGCTGACGGACAAGGAGTCGAGGTGCCTCGGACTCCGCGCGTTGACTAGCGCCCGGCAGTCGCCGTCACGCTTCAGTACCCACCTAAGGAGACCTCCCTTGCCACAGCTCGAATTTATCCAACAGTCAGGCGCACTGGGATATGCCCTGTTGTTCGGTCCGGGCATCGTCCTGTTACTCATCGCCCTCGCGGTGAAGGGCGCCGTCAAGACGACACACAACTTCGTGATCTCGGGCCGGCTGCTCGGATTCGGCTTCGGGGTGGCGTCGCTCATCTCGGTGTGGACGTGGTCGATGGCGGTCATGCTGTCGTCCGCGCAGGCTTACACCTGGGGCACCTCGGGACTCGTCTGGTTCATCGTGCCCAACGGGCTCGCGGTTATCATCATGGTGCCGTTCGCCTTGAAACTTCGCCAGAAGATGCCCGCCGGCTACACGCTTGCGGAGTTCATCCGGGCACGGTTCCAGAACAGCATCAGCAGTGTGGCGACTCTAGTCTTCCTGATCGGTGCGCTGCTCGGCGTCATCATGATTAACCTGGCCGGCCTGGTGCTGGTGATGAACAAGATCTTCGGACTCACCCCGATCAGCATCGTGATCACCGGCATCATCGTCGTCACCGTCTACTCCTACTTCGGTGGGCTCACCACTTCCGCAGTGACCGGCACGCTGAACACACTTCTGCTCGGAGTCGGGTCATCGGTAGTGGTTCTCTACGCCTTGGCCAAGGCAGGAGGGGCGGGGCTGGTCTTCAACGAAGTTCAGGCACTCGGCGATCAGCACCTCAATCCCTTCAACCCGGTCACCGCTGCGAGCTTCGGTCTCGCGTTAGCACTCGGCCTGCTCACCAATGTCATTGCAGACCAGTCCTTCTGGCAGCGCGTTTGGGCGATCCGGCCCAAGGATCTCGGCCGCAGCTTCCTTTGGGCAGGCGTCTGGTTCTATCCCATTCCACTGGCGCTGGGCCTACTGGGATTCATCGGTGTCGCCTATGGCGTGACACCCGAACAGCTGGGGTCGCTCGGGGCGGGTGCGATCGGCCCGCACGTCATCGCCAGCCTCGGCTTGCCGATATTCATCATCGCGCTCTACACCCTTGTGGTCGTCAACGCGTGCTTCGCAGCCATCGACGGCGCGCTCTCAGGTGTTACGTCGCTGGTGGCCGTCGACATCGTCCATCGCTACTGGCCGCAGGTCTCCGAGCGCAAGCTCCTCACCATCACCAAGACCAGCATGATCGTCGCAGCCGCGATCGCCGGCGGCGTGGTGCTGACAGGGATCGATTACGTGAATCTTGTTACCACGGTGTACTTCTACGGAACGAGCCTGCTCATCCCGGTCACGCTGAGCATCTTCTGGTCGCGCATGACCGGAACCGGATATGTCGCCGGCGTGGTTGCGGGCATCGTCGTCGGTGGGCCGCTGCGCGAGACGCTTGGGCCGACGTACGGCCCTCTCTTCGGCATCATCGGCCTGATCGTGGCATCGGCCGTCGTATCGATCGTGGTGAGCCTGCGCGCCAACTCGCGGTTCGACTTCGACAGCTTGGCGGAGGGAAAGCCAGTGCTGCTGGAGCGGGAAGGCGCGAGAGCACCGAAGAAGGTCGCCGAGGAGCCTGAAAAGCCCGCGGCGGCGACCGACGACGACGTCCTCGTCGAGCCCGCCGGACAGCAGTAATCACACCGCTCACCAGAAAGGCATTGTCATGACCATCTTCTACATCGGTGCGACCATCGGTTTGGTCCTCGCCGTGATTTACCTGATCGTCGGAGCCAAGAGCTTCCTGCGGATCCGACGAGAACTGGCAAGCAACAACGACATTGCGATCGAGGAAGAGATCGATGCATCCGAGGTCGCGCTCGTTCCCGGGTTCACCTGGAAGGCGACGCTGGCGGTTCTGACATCGTTCGTCCTGTTGATTGCCGCGTCCTATAGCGGCGTGTTCTGGTACGTGCTCGCGTTGAGCGGGCTGGGCACCGCGGCGGCAGTGATCATCGCGTTCGTTCTCGAGCTGCGCGGCGACCGCACCGGGACGGTGGCATGACCAAGAAGAAGGCCCATCTGCTCGGCTTCGTCCAGCACGGGGTGATGAACCACGCGTCGACGATGTGGGCGCATCCTCGCGACAAGGTCGGCTATCACTGGTCACGTCCGGAATACTGGCGCGACCTCGGCAGGATCATGGAACGGGGACTATTCGACGCGATGTTCATCGCCGACGAGCTGGCTCCGTACACCACCTACAAGGGCAATTCGGATCCGGTGGTGAAGTACGCCGGGCAGTGTCCGGTTCACGAGCCCGCAACTCTGGTGCCGATCATCGGGGCGTTCACCAAACACCTCGGGATCGGCATCACGTTGTCCACTTCCTTTGTGCCGCCGTACATGATGGCCCGCCACCTGTCCACGCTCGACCACCTGACGAATGGCCGCGTCGGCTGGAACATCGTGACGTCGTACTCCAAGAGCGAGTTCCAAGCGATGGGCAAGGACAACCTGACGCCCCGCGACAAGCGCTACGAGGTGGTCGAGGAGTACATGGAGATCCTCTACCAGCTCTGGGATTCCTGGGATGACGACGCGATCGTCTACGACCGGGAGAACGGTGTCTTCGCTGACCCGTCGAAGGTGCGCGAGATCGACTTCCATGGCGAGTTCTTCAAGTCCAAAGGAAGGCATTTCGTCGCGCCGTCGCCGCAGAAGCGCCCGGTGCTGTGGCAGGCAGGCTCGTCGGATCAGGGCCGCGAATTCGCCTCCAAACACGCCGAATCCGTGTTCGGCATCTTTCCGACGCCCAAGAGCATGCGGGCGTACGCCGATGACATCCGTACTCGTGCTGACGACCACGGGCGCGATCCGGAGTCGGTGAAATTGATCTACGGCCTGCAGACCATCATCGACCGCGACAAGTCTCGTGCGAACGACAAGTACGGCGAGTTCGTCGAGAACGTACAGATCGAGAGTGCACTGGGAATCCTTTCGGGCCATACCGGATTCGACTTCTCCACGCTGGGGCTGGACGACAACGTCGTCGACGCCGATGTGCAGGGGATCCGGGGGCTGTTCGACGCCATCCTCGAGGCCAAGGACGGCGCACCGGTGACGGTGCGTGAGGCGGCGCAGATCTACGGTGTGTCGATGGGCGCCCCGGTCGCGGTCGGCACACCGTCGGATGTTGCCGATCAGATGGAGCAGTACCTCGACGCGGGCGGCTGTAACGGGTTCATGTTGCTCGCCAGCGACACGCCGGGCTGCTTCAACGACGTGACCGAGTTACTGGTACCTGAGCTGCAGCGGCGCGGACGGTATCGGACGCGCTATCCCGGAACGACGCTGCGGGAAAGCCTGCAGGAGTACTAATCGCGCGCGCCCACCCAGCTGTGCAGCGGGCGACCCCCTCGACCAGGCCCTTGCCGGTCACGCGGACGACCGGTAATCATCAGCGTCCCTGCAGCTTCGTCGTAATCAGTCCACCGCAACCCGAGGAGCTCGCCGCGCCGAAGGTCAGTCGCGATGAGGATCGTGAAGGGGTCGGCCAGATCATGCTGGCGCAGTAGTCGGAGGAGCGCATGCGGACCTGACGAAACAAGTCCGCGGCGGGGCGCCGTACCATCGCGCTGCCGCGGTTCGCCATCAGTGTGCTCGCCGCGCGGCGTAAGTTGCCGTATTTCGGGGGCGTCCGACGATCATCTTCCCGTCGACGTCCAAATTGCAGATCAGAGCACCGCTGCGTACCAAAACATAGGGAAACGCCTGATTTCTCCGACCTATAGGTATGCGTAGCATCTGACCCAGCATCGGAGGCGACCCCTAGGAGAGCGCCATGTTTGTAACGAAGATCGTCGACAGCTGTGCGCTGCTGGCCGCCGCAGTGGCCCTGAGTACCGGGGGGTTGCTGGCGTCGCCGACGGCGCACGCTGCTGCGAACTGCACGGTCGATGGCCAATACTTCGTCATCCACCAAGACAACGGCGTCGATATAAAGGTCGCCTCCAACGGATCCGAGCTGGGACCGAACGCACTCTCAAACAAGGGAAATGACATGGGCCCGGGTGGGACTGTCACTGGCAGAATCACCGGGCGCAAGATCGACTTCTCGGTGACCTGGTACACCAACCAATATGGTCTGCAGGGTGACCCCGGAACAGCGCATTTCACCGGCTTCATCGGCGACAACCTTGCCGACGGCAACTCGACCGGTGCTGCGTACAACGTGGCCCGCGAAGACGAAGTCACAACGTTCTGGGCTGCTTCTCACTGGAACTCGGTGGGCTACCCCTTCATCTGCACTGCCGACGACAAGCCGGCTACCGATCCGAAGGCGCTGGGGGAGGCCACGGTCATCGCCGATACCGACATCTACGACAAGCCCGACGGCAAAGGGAAGAAGATCGGCACCCTGCTTGTCGGCGAAGTGCACCCGGTGATGGAACCGTGCCGGAACGACTGGTGTCGTGTCGGCCGGATCGAACTCGGTGGCTACGAGGGGCTGCCGAACGGAACGGCCTGGGTCTACAGCAAGGGCTTTCTGACGTTCTCCCCGTGAGTGGGTACATCCTCGAGTACACCCCGTGTACCTCGCGAAGCACCCCAGAAACATAGAGCCCTGGTGCGCCGTCAGGGTTTCGAACCCCGGACCCGCTGATTAAGAGTCAGCTGCTCTACCAACTGAGCTAACGGCGCGCGAGTGCGACAATAACAGGCCCCGTCGCGGAGGAGGAAATCCCTTTCCGGCCCCCCACCTGAGCAGACTCTCAGCGAAGTCGCGCAGAGTCCCAGGTTGCCCTTAGACTATTGCCAAGAATCTCGGTGAGCACGAGCCGTTACGAGTTGGAGCACAGTATGAGGCAGGTCAATGATATGGCGCGTCCGCGCCGTTTCCGTGCCTGTTTGATGGCCATCGCGGTGCTGCCGGCCCTGGTCCTGGGCCTCAGCGCGTGCGGCGGCAACTCTGCTCCGCCGCAACCGCAGGTCATCAACGACAAGGGCACCCCCTTCGGTGACCTACTGGTGCCCAAGCTCACCGCATCGGTCAAGGACGGCGCCGTGGGTGTGACGGTGGATCAGCCCGTGACGGTGGGCGCCGAGGACGGAGTCCTCGGGGCGGTCTCGATGGTCAACGACGACGAAGGCACCCCGGTCGCCGGTGAGCTGAGTCCCGACGGCCTGACATGGCACACCACCGAGCCGCTCGGCTACAACACGCGCTATACGCTGCAGGCGCAGTCGCTCGGCCTCGGCGGTGCCGCGAGCCAACAGATGACTTTCCAGACGCACTCGCCAGAGAACCTGACGATGCCGTACCTGTTGCCGAACGACGGCGAGGTCGTCGGCATCGGTCAACCCGTCGCCGTCCGATTCGACGAGAACATTCCCAACCGGCTAGCAGCACAGCGGGCGATCACCGTCACGACGAACCCGCCCGTCGAAGGTGCCTTCTACTGGCTCAGCAACCGCGAAGTGCGTTGGCGCCCAGCTCAATACTGGAAGCCGGGCACGACGGTGGACGTCGCCGTCAACACCTACGGCGTCGACCTCGGAGACGGCCTGTTCGGCCAGGAGAACATGACTACGCACTTCACCATCGGTGACGAGGTGATCGCGACCGCCGACGACAACACCAAGACGCTGACCATCAGGCGCAACGGCGAGGTCGAAAAGACGATGCCGATCTCTATGGGCAAGAACAACACCCCCACCAACAACGGCACCTACATCGTCGGTGACCGGTTCGGGCACCTGGTGATGGACTCGTCGACCTACGGCGTGCCTTCGAATTCGCCCAACGGATACCGCACCGAGGTGGACTACGCCACTCAGATCTCCTACAGCGGCATCTACGTGCACGCCGCGCCGTGGTCGGTCGGCAGCCAGGGCTACAGCAATGTCAGCCACGGCTGTCTGAACGTCAGCACCAGCAATGCGCAGTGGTTCTACAACAACACCAAGCGTGGCGACATCGTCGAGATCTCCAACACCGTCGGGTCGATCCTGCCCGGCGAGGACGGCCTCGGCGACTGGAACATTCCGTGGGATCAGTGGCGGGCGGGTAACGCCAACGTCGAATGACGCCGACGAGACGGTTGGCGGCGATCGCAGCGGCGTGCATTGTGGCGATGACCGTGTCCTGCGTTTCGTCTACGCACGACTCCGTGGCGCCGGGTAGCAGCGAAGCGTCGCCGAAGCCAGAGTTCACCCAAGTGACCAGCTCGATGTTCGTTGATCAGTCGGCTGCTCCGAACAGTGCCGCAACGGAATTCACGGCCCCGAGTATCGAGAATCTGACGCCAGGATCGCGGGAACCCGTCGATCCTCCAGAGTGCGCGCCGATCTTTTGGGGGCCGAATTCCACTCAAGTGGGATCTGTCTCGTGGTCGACGACGATCGCCGCCGACATGTCGTCGATCGACCAACTCAAAGTCTTTAATCTGTTTCTATCGGTGCCCGTCGAGCGGCCAGACTTCGTGAGCACGCTTGGCAAGTGTGGAACGGTCACCTATCAAGGCGTCGCGACAAAAGCGTCGCTCCTGCACTTGCGTGGGGTGCCGAATTGGGCCACCGCAACCCGGATCATCTCGCAAGGGGCCGACGGTGCCGGGATCATCGGTCTTTGCCGTGGCCTTTTCGTCTCCGTGGCATTTACTCAGAAGCCCGGCGGCGACCTCTCGCCAGATGACACGAACGCTTTGGTGAAGCTCTTCAACGATCAGGTGGCAAAGCTAGAAGCGATCTAGAAGGACAGTTTCCTAACTATCACCTCGTGGTGGTCGCAGTGGGCGTCGGCGCTAGCGACAGGCCGGTGTAGATCTCGTCCAGCATGGTCGGCAGAAGCGCCTGGGCTGTCGTTTTGTCGTCCGGCGAGATCGTCAGGTTCGTCCAAATCACTAGTGACACATCGTTGTCCGGGTCATACCCCATGAAGGAGTTGAAGCCGGGCATCTCACCGCCGTGGTAGTACATCGAGGCGGTCGGACTGAAGCGTTGGTACGAGATGCCGTACCCGTACTTCTGCCCGTCCGGGTTCTCCGGGTCTTCGGCTTGCACACTGTCGAGCCACTGCTTCTGATAGTCGGCGTTGAAGACCTTGCCCGACACCAGGTCCCGAATCCAGGTCGCCAAGTTGTCGGCTGTGGAGATGACGCCGCCTGCCGCGTGGGCATAGGACGCGTTCTGGTTCGTGTAGTCGATGGGCTTCAACGTCCCGGCCTTCGCGGCGGCCTTGATGTCGGCAGGGTAGGGGTCGTCGACCATCGCGTGGGCCGACCCCCCATACATGTATCCGTGCGAGTACCGAGTCGGAACCGACGTGTCGTCGATGGCTGGTAGTGACGTCTGCTGCAGGCCCAACGGCCCGAACAGCCGGTCCCGCAGCTGATCTTGCAACGGACGACTGCCTGCCTTCTCCGCGATCAACCCCAGCAGCGCGTAGTTGGTGTTGTTGTACTCGTAGGCCGTGTTCGGCGGGTCGTTGGGCGGATGCGCGAACGCGATCGCCAGCACCTCCTGGGGGGTCCACGCTCCCGCGAGGTTTGCGTCCAGCTGGGCCGAGAACGCAGGCGCGTTCGTGTAGTTGTATAGCCCGCTGCGCATCGTCAGGAGTTCGGCGACTGTGATGTTGGCGCCGTTGGGGACGTCGGGTACGTAGTCGGACACCGGGTCGGTGAACTTGAGCTTGCCGTCCTGGGCCAGCAGCACGACGAGTGCGGCGGTCATGGTCTTGGAGTTCGACGCGATCCGGAAATGCGTGTTCACATCGGGCGGCGTCTGCTTGCCCAGCTCGGCCGTGCCGACCGCCGCGGTGTAGCTGCCCTGCGGCGTACGGATGGCAACGACCGCGCCGGGCACGAGCATCTCTTTTGTCGCCCTCTCCACGACGGCTTGAAGCGCCGCCTGATCGATGGGCTTGAGCGCCGATGACGCTGACGGCGAGCCTGCCGTCGTCGTCGTGCCCGAATCCGTTTTGGTCGGCGGCGTCGATGAGCAGGCGGCCACCAGGAGGGCGGCGCACGTCGTCACAACGGCAGTCCTCGCGATGCTCATGGGAATGCTCCTCGCCGCCGGATCGTGTCCGGAGCCTAGGTCGGCACAAGCCGTGACGGACAGCGAAAGAAAAAAGTCGGAGGGCTAAATAGCCCTCCGACTTCTGCGGGGTGGCTGACGGGACTCGAACCCGCGACAGCCAGGATCACAACCTGGTGCTCTACCAACTGAACTACAGCCACCATCGCCGCTGACCCCACGGGCACTGCGGCGTGTCGATATTAGCCGCTTGGGCGCTCGGCAGCCGAATCGATTTGGTCGTCGTCGGACGCCGGCGGGCTCAGTTCGGCCGATATCGCGGCGATATCGCTGGTCGACGGCCCGGGCGGGGTGACGAACGCGGTCCGCCGGTAGTACTGCAACTCGCGGATCGACTCATGGATATCGGCCAACGCGCGATGCGCCAGCCCCTTCTCCGGCTGGCCGAAATAGATGCGCGGAAACCAGCGCCTGCACAGCTCCTTGATGGAGCTGACGTCGATCATCCGGTAGTGCAGGAAGTCGTCGAGCCCAGGCATGTCGCGCGCGATGAAGCCGCGGTCGGTGGCGATCGAGTTGCCGGCAAGGGGAGCCGTCTTGGCTTGTTTGACGTGGCCGCGGATGTAGTCCAGCACCATCTGCTCGGCGGCAGGCACGTCGACCGTCGATGCCCGCACCTCTTCGGTGAGCCCCGATCGGTCGTGCATCTGGGTGACCACCTCGATCATGCCCGACAGTGCTTCGTCGGGTGCGTGGATGACCACGTCGAGGCCTTCGCCCAGGATGTTGAGGTCGGCATCGGTCACCAGGACCGCGATTTCAATGAGCCGGTCGGATTTCAGGTCCAGTCCGGTCATCTCACAGTCGATCCACACGAGTTCGTCACGCACAGCAATCAACAGTAGGCCCACACCCACCGACTGGCCCACCACACCCACCGCGGTGGTGCTCGCACAGTACTGTTCGGTCCATGACGACCGAGTCAACCGCTTCACCTGCCCAGCAGATCGCCGCCGGATACGAAGTCGAGGGTCAGGCGCTTGAACTGGGCACTGTCGTCGTTGACGGCAGCGTAGATCCCACTGCGCAAGTGCGCATTCCATTGGCCACCGTCAACCGCCACGGCCTCGTCGCGGGTGCGACCGGCACCGGCAAGACGAAGACGCTGCAGGTGCTCGCCGAGCAGCTGTCCGCCGCAGGCGTTCCGGTGATGATGGCCGACGTCAAGGGCGACCTCTCCGGGCTGTCCCGACCGGGCGAGACAAGCGACAAGACAACGCAGCGCGCCAAGGACACCGGCGACGATTGGACGCCGACCGCCTTCCCCGTCGAGTTCCTGTCGTTGGGAACATCGGGGATCGGTGTGCCCGTCCGCGCTACGATCTCCAGCTTCGGGCCGATCTTGCTGTCAAAGGTGCTGGACCTCAACGCTACTCAGGAGTCGACGCTGGGTCTGATCTTCCATTGGGCCGACCAGAAAGGCCTGTCGCTGCTGGATTTGAAGGATCTGCGTGCGGTCATCCAATTCCTCACCAGCGATGAGGGCAAGCCCGAGCTGAAGAACCTCGGTGCGGTGTCGCCGACGACTGCGGGCGTCATCCTGCGCGCGCTGGTCAACCTCGAGGCTGAGGGCGCGGACACCTTCTTCGGCGAGCCCGAACTGGAGCCCAAGGACCTGCTGCGCCTCGACCCGCAGGGCCGCGGAATCATCAGCCTGCTCGAGCTCGGTGACCAGGCCGCCAGGCCGGTGATGTTCTCGACGTTCTTGATGTGGGTCCTTGCCGACCTCTTCACCACGCTGCCCGAGATCGGCGACGTCGACAAGCCGAAGTTGGTGTTCTTCTTCGACGAGGCGCATCTGCTGTTCACCGACGCGTCCAAGGCCTTCCTCGAGCAGGTCGAGCAGACCGTGAAACTGATCCGGTCCAAGGGCGTTGGTGTCTTCTTCTGCACACAGCTGCCCACCGACGTGCCCAACAACGTGCTCAGTCAGCTCGGTGCCCGTATCCAGCACGCGCTGCGCGCTTTCACTCCCGACGACCAGAAGGCGCTCTCCAAGACCGTCCGCACGTACCCGAAAACCACTGTTTACGACCTGGAATCGGCATTGACGTCGCTGGGTATCGGCGAGGCGATCGTCACGGTGCTTTCGGAAAAGGGTGCGCCGACGCCGGTGGCGTGGACGCGGATGCGCGCACCGCGTTCGCTGATGGACACCATTGGTCCCGACGCGATCAAGGCTGCCGCACAGGCCAGCCCGCTGCAGGCCGAGTACGGCCAGACGATCGACGGCGACTCGGCCTACGAACGACTGAACGCGCGACTCGCACCGCCAGAGCAGCAGCCGCAGACAGCCAACGACCCGTCGCTGCCGCCGCCGGTCTATGTGCCGCCGCAACCTAGCGGTGAGGCCAGTGCCGAAGGCACGGTGACGGCGCGGAAGTCCGTCGAGCCCGGCATGTTCGACAAGATGATGAGCAGCCCCGCATTCAAGAGCGCGATGCGTTCGGCGGGCACGGTCATCGGTCGCGAGATCACCCGCAGCATCTTCGGCACCGGCCGCCGCCGCCGCTGACTAGCTCCCGCGAAACGGAATTCCAGCACCAAAAGTTCGAGTAGGGCGGTGCTGGAATTCCGTTTCGCGATGGAGAAGCTAATCGCCGCCGAGCTTCTTGTAGACCGCGCCGACTATCGGGCTGACGATCGCGCGGGGAGCGTAACCGCTCGCCACCGACATCGCCTTCGACGTGACACCGGGCACGACCCGCATCTTGTTGCGCTCCAACGCATCCAGCGACAGCTTCGCGGTGTATTCGGTCGAGATCCACAGGAAGTCCGGGATCAGCTTCTCCACCAACGTCTGCTCGTGCTCGACGGGTAAGGTCTCGCGGACCGGGCCCGGCGCCAGCACCGTCACATTCACGCCTGCGCGCTTGAGCTCGCCGCGCAGCGACTCGCTGAATGTGTTGACGAACGCCTTGGTTGCGGCGTACGTCGCGTTGTTCGGAATCGGCGAATTGCCCGCCGCCGAACCGGAAATCAGGATCCCGCCTGCTCCGCGTTCGACCATGCCGGGCAGCACGGCAAGCACGAGGTCGTGCACGCCGAGCACATTCAGTTGGACCTGCGCCTTCTCGTCGGCCGGATCCAGCTTGGCGACGGGCCCGAACGTCGCAGTTCCGGCGTTGGCGCACAGAATCGAGATGTCACGGCCGGCCAACTCCTCCGCCAGCTTCGTTCGCTCGGTCGGATCGGCGAGGTCGACGGGGCGCACCTCGACGACGACGCCGTACTTGTCGGTGATCCGCTCGGCCAACGTCCGCAGTACGTCCTCACGCCTCGCGGTGATGATCAGGTGATGCCCTCGGGCGGCGAGTTCGATGGCCAGCGCCTCGCCGATGTTCTGCGACGCACCTGTGACGACTGCGCGGGCATCCGGGCTGGGTGCGGGTACAGGCATGGGCCGGACTATATCGTGGGCGACCGTGATGCAAACGCGGCCGCCTGGGCAACCTGCACGGCGGTCGCAGGTCCTGGCTTGGGGACTGTGGGACGTCGGCGCGACGGGTGTCAACGCGATCGTCACGACATTCGTCTTCTCGGTCTACCTCACGAGCACGGTCGGCGACGACCTGCCCGGAGGGACCACACCGCAGAGCTGGCTGTTCCGGGCACTGGCCGCCGCCGGTCTGGTGGTGGCGGTGCTGGCACCACTCACCGGCGTCTGGGTCGACGCGCCGTGGCGGCGCCGTGGTGTGCTCGCGTTGCTGAGCGCGGCCGTGATGCTGCTCACCGCATCGATGAGCCTGGTCCGCGACGATTACCACTATCTGTGGCTCGGCCTGATTCTGCTTGGCGGCACCGCCGCGTGCGCCGAGCTCTCGACAGTGCCCTACAACGCGATGATGCGTCAGCTCTCGACGCCTCAGACCTCAGGCCGTATCTCCGGATTCGGTTCCGGCATGGGCTATTCCGGCAGTGTCATGCTGCTGCTGATCGTCTATGTCGGCGTCATCGCGGGCGACGGCGATACCCGGGGGCTGCTCGGCATCCCAGCCGCCGACGGCCAGAATGTGCGGGCGGCCATGCTGCTCGCCGCCGTGTGGTTCGCGCTGTTCGCGCTGCCCATCTTCTTCGCGGTGCCCTCGCCGCCGCGTCAGCCCGCCGACGCGGGGGAGGGCGTCGGCCTCGTCGGCGCCTACCGCAAACTGTGGCGCGAGATCGTCGGCGAATGGCGCCGCGACCACAACATCGTCTACTACCTGTTCGCCAGCGCGGTATTTCGCGACGGCCTGACCGGAGTGTTCTCGTTCGGCGCCGTCCTCGGCGTCAGCGCCTACGGGATATCGAGTGCCAACGTCCTGTTGTTCGGCGTGAGCGCGAGCGTCATCGCCGCCCTCGGTGCCTTTGTCGGGGGTCTCATCGACGACCGGGTCGGATCCAAGCCGGTGATCCTCGGGTCGTTGGCATCGATGATCGCGATCTCAATGGTGCTCTGGTCACTGTCGGGCCCGCTCGGCTTCTGGGTCTGCGGGCTGTTGCTCTGCCTGTTCGTCGGGCCGACACAGTCATCGGCGCGCACCCTGATGCTGCGGATGTCGACCGAGGGAAAGGAAGGCGTCACGTTCGGTCTCTACACGACGACCGGCCGTGCGGTGTCCTTCCTCGCGCCATTCCTGATCTCGGTGTGCATCGACTGGTTCGGCACGGTGCGGGCAGGCATCGGTGGTCTGGTGCTGGTACTGGCCGCGGGCATGGTGATGATGGCGCTGGTCCACGCGCCGCACCGGGTTCCGGCGCGCTAGCGGACGGCGGTGCAGATCGTCAGGCCATTACCGGTGTTCGACTCAACCACGACGCCGTTGACCGTCACCGAGCAGGACACCTGCCTGCCCACATTGATGATCGTCAGGCTCGCGGAATCCTTTGCAGGAGTTGGCAAGTCAGCTTGCTTGCGCCACGGCAACAGGACGTTGAACTCCGTCTGCAGCACGCTGCCGGTGTCGACGTACGTGATGTTGATGGCCCTGCCGGTTCCGGTGACTTCATATAGCACCGACTCGGTCGCGCCTGGGCTCGCCGACTCGCTGGGCGGGGTGGCGCTCGGCGTCGGCACCGGGACGATCGGGGGAAGCGGCCGCAGCGACGTCGTCGACGAAGGCGTTCGAGAGGTCGAGGTCGAAGGCGCCGGCATCGGCGGCGGCGCAACGACCGTGTCCTGCTTCGAGCTGTTGACGACGACGAGGGCGATCACCAGGCCGACGACCAGGAACACCGCGACTGCGGCCGCCACCCACAGCCACCGCGGCGACTTGGGCTTTTCCGGGCCCTCCGGCGGCTCGCCGGGAGCATATGGCTGGCCATATTGCCCGGTGCCGTATTGGCCCGACGTGTACGGGTCGTAGCCGTACTGGCCGGTCGTGTACGGGTCGTAGCCGTATGGCGGCAGTTGCCGGGTGGGATCAGGTCCCTGAGGTGCCTGGTAGGCGGGTGGATACGGGGGCTGGCCTGAATACGCCGGATCGGGATATGCGGGATAGGTATAGCCCGACGGTTGTATCGGCTCGGGGCCTTCGCCTCGTGGTGTATTCGTCATACCCACCTCATGGCTGAAGGGTACCTGCGTGACGACGGGTGGCCCTCGGCCAACGGATAAGCAGAACGCTTATAAGGCGGCCCGTGGCAAGCTGATATCGATGACGCAGACGGTGCGCACGAACTACGGCGCGTCGCTGTCGCCGGACGCGACAGCGTTCGCGCACCTCGTCGACGAGGGCGGATACCCGCGGGCGGTTCAACGTTTTCTTCGCGGCTGGCGCGCGAGTTCATCACGAGACGTCGAGTTGCCCGTAGAGGGCCCGGTCAACCGCGTCATCCACTCTGCCGACGGGCATTGGCTGGCTTGCGAAGTCGCTCCTGACGGCGGCACCCGCAGCCAGATATGGGTCGTCACCACCGATCCTGATGACCGCGCCGCACGGCGAATCGACATGTGGCTGCCGGGCTCGCCGGAGGGCACCGCCGAGCTCATCGGTTGGGACGGTATACAAGTCGCCGCGATTCTCACCGGCGAAGACGGCATCGGTAGTTCCTGTCTGATCGACCCCGCCGACGGCACCACGACCATCCTCGATCGGCGGTCGGGCGGCCGGCTCGTCGACGCCTGGGCGGGCGCCGTACTGGTGCGCGTGGGCCCGCGCGGCTACCGGGATCTGATCATGCTGCGCGGGCTGACTGAAATCGCCCTGCTGCCATACGATCCCGGGTCGACGACCGACACCGGCGTCATCCTCGACGACCAGCATCCCCGGCGCCTGCGTGCGGGCCTGGAAGGGGAGATGTTCGAGCTGTACCAACCGGCGAAGATTTATGGACCCAACGCCACGCAAGGCTACGTGCGTGCCCTGATCCGTAGTGAGAACGGCACGGACCACGCCCGTCTCCTCGAGGTGACGACGACCGCCAACGGGGTCTCTTACCAGGTCGTTGCCGAACGCCCCGGATATGAACTCGACGAATTCGTCGTCAGCGACGACCTGTCGACGGTAGCGCTGCTATGGAACATTAACGGCGGCAGTGAGTTACAGATACTCGAATATGCCGACTACACCTTGCACGAGCCGATACCGCTTCCCGGCATGGTGGCCTCCGAACTGACCATCAGCGCAGGCGGGTCCATGGTGGCGATGACGGTCGAGAGCCCGGACAAGCCGCGCACCGTGGAACTCGTCGAGCCGCGTACCAGGGAGTGGGAGCCCATCGACCCCGAGCCGAGCAGGGGGCCGCTGTCAGCGCCGCCGACGCTCGAGACCATCACCGCCCGCGACGGGTTGACGTTCACCGGCTGGCTGTTCCGTCCACCGGACGGGGTCGACCCGATCGGGGCGATGATGTTTCTGCACGGCGGGCCCGAGGGACAGGGCAGGCCCGGGTACAACGAGTTCTTCCCGCCGCTTCTGGAAGCGGGCATCACTGTCTTTCTGCCAAATGTCCGCGGGTCAGGGGGATTCGGTCGGTCGTTCATGCATGCCGACGACCGCGAAAAGCGCTTCGCAGCCATCGACGACGTCGCCGACGTCGCATTGTTTCTGGCTCACCGCGGCCTAGCGCCCGCCGACCGTATAGCCTGTTGCGGCTGGTCCTACGGCGGATACCTGACCCAGGCGGCGTTGACATTTCACCCGCAGCTGTTCGCGGCAGGCATCAGCATCTGCGGGATGAGCGATCTGAATACGTGGTACCGCAACACCGAGCCGTGGATCGCAGCGGCGGCATATTCCAAGTACGGCCACCCGGTGAGCGACCGGGAACTGCTCGACCAGCTGTCCCCTTTGCTCCGCGCGCACGCGTTGACCGCCCCACTGCTGCTGGTGCACGGACTCAACGACACCAACGTCCCGCCGAGTGAGTCGCAACAGATGTACGACGCTTTGCGGATATTGGGCCGCAGCGTCGAGCAACTGCTGTTCGAGGACGACGGTCACGAGATCGACAAGCGCGAGAATCGAACCGTACTGGTCAAGGCGATGGGTGAGTGGCTCACCACGGCGTTTGCATCGAGCCCGAACTCCTGAACGATTCAAGATCAAATTGACGCGTTTACTGGAATTGTCCCTTGGGTAAAACTCTCCTGCGCCAAAGCGGCGCTCAACAGGAGGAGGCCAGCATGCGTGGTGGCGGAATTCTCGGCGTAATTGTCTTGGTTTGGTTGCTGATCGGTGTAGTGGCGGCCTACCAGAGGGATTACTTCAAGACCGACGCAAACAATTGCGCTACGGCGGGAACCATCGCGTTAACGGTCGTAGCCGGGCCGTTGAACTACGCGGGCGCGAACCCGAAGGTGGCGGATTGCGACGTCAAACTGCCTAAGCCCAGCCAGTAGTCAACGGGCTGTTATCAATTCATCTGATCGAATGGAGTGAGCGATGATCGTCCTTGGAGTGATCCTCCTGATACTGGGGATCCTTTTCGGTATCTCGGTGCTGACCTATATCGGCGTCGTGCTGATCGTTATCGGCGCCGTGTTCTGGATTCTCGGAGCCACCGGCCGCGCTGTTGGTGGTCGAAAAGTCTGGTATTAGCGTCTACTAACGACTAGACGCCGCTTCGGCCGGCTGAGGACAGGGCCGCGATCGTCATCTTTCTCAAGATCGCTCGCGAGCTGGAAACTGCTCCTTGGCCGGCCGATTTGGCTGTGGCCGGCCGGACGCTGTGCGGCGTTGAGTTCAACAGGCCGAAGACGGCGTGCGCCATCAGTCGCGCGCCGGCAGCATCAGCGGCGCGGTTCAGTCGGAGGAGAACGTCCACCCACACCTCCACATACTGCCTCTGGGCCTTGCGGACCTGACGCTTCGCGCGCTCGGGCAGATATTCCAGATCGCGGTCCTGGATGCGGATCAGGTCGGACTCGCCCAGCGCGAAGTCGAGGTGGAAGTCGATCAGTCCGTCCAGCGCGGTCGCACCATCGGGTGCTTCGGCGACAACGGTGTTCGCCCCCGCGAGCAACCGGGTGCTGATCCCCACGAGCAGTTCGACCAGAAGCGCTTCCTTATTGGGGAAGTGCCGGTAGATCGCGGGCCCGCTGACACCTGCGGCGGCACCGATGTCCTCGAGTCGCACAGCGAGAAAGCCTCGCTCGGCGATCAGCCGTTCCGCCGCCGCGATCAGCTTGTCGCGGCGGTCGGACTTCGCCTTGCTGCGGCTGGTTCGAGACGGCGCGGAAGCAGACCCGGAAGCAGGGAGGGACAAGGTCTTACCCCCATCGCGCTGGTGGACATTTCGGTTAATCGTCACTAACATCCTACGAGTTAGTCGTGATTAACTCAACCAAGGCGGGCAGTGCCGATGACAGCGACGTTGCAGTCCAGCCGCGAGCAACATCTGCAGCTCGTCGCGCAATTGCGGGAGAAGATGGCCGCTGCCGCGCTCGGCGGGTCGGCCAAATCCCGCGAACGCCACGTCAGCCGCGGCAAGCTACTGCCGAGGGATCGGGTGGACGGGCTTCTGGACCCCGGCAGCCCCCTGCTCGAAATGTCGGCCCTTGCCGCCGACGGTATGTACGACGACGAGTGTCCCGGTGCAGGCATCATCGTCGGCATCGGCCGGGTGTCTGGGCGCGAATGCATGATCGTCGCCAACGACGCGACCGTCAAAGGCGGCACCTACTACCCGATTACGGTCAAGAAGCATCTGCGCGCCCAGGAAATTGCCCGGCAGAACCGGCTGCCCTGCATCTATCTCGTCGACTCGGGGGGCGCGTTCCTGCCGCGACAGGATGAGGTTTTCCCCGACCGCGACCATTTCGGCCGCATCTTCTACAACCAGGCGACAATGAGCGCCGACGGCATCCCGCAGATCGCCGCGGTGCTCGGCTCGTGCACCGCGGGCGGCGCGTACGTACCCGCGATGAGCGACGAAGCGGTCATTGTCCGCAACCAGGGCACGATCTTCTTGGGTGGGCCGCCGCTGGTGAAGGCGGCGACCGGCGAAGTGGTGACAGCCGAGGACCTCGGCGGCGGTGACCTGCACTCGAAGACCTCCGGCGTCACCGACCACCTGGCCCATGACGACCGCGACGCGCTGCGGATCGTGCGACGCATCGTCTCGACGCTCGGGCCGCGACTAGATCCGCCGTGGAACGTCGCCCCGACCGTCGACGCGGTGGCCGACCAGAGTGAGCTCTACGACATCGTTCCCGTGGACGCGCGGGTGCCCTACGACGTACACGAGGTGATCACACGAGTCGTCGACGGCGGTGAATTCGCCGAGTTCAAGGCCGAATACGGGTCGACGCTCGTCACCGGGTTCGCTCGTATTCACGGCCATCCGGTCGGCATCATTGCCAACAACGGGGTGTTGTTCTCCGAATCGGCCTTGAAGGGCGCGCATTTCATCGAGTTGTGCGACAAACGGATGGTGCCGCTTCTGTTCCTGCAGAACATCTCGGGCTTCATGGTGGGCCGCGACTACGAGGCAGGCGGCATCGCCAAGCACGGAGCCAAGATGGTGACCGCCGTTGCGTGTGCGCGGGTCCCGAAGCTCACCGTCGTCATAGGCGGTTCCTACGGCGCGGGTAACTACTCGATGTGCGGGCGCGCGTATTCGCCCCGCTTCCTGTGGATGTGGCCGAATGCCAGGATCTCGGTGATGGGCGGTGAACAGGCTGCGTCGGTGCTGGCCACGGTCCGCGGCGAGATGACACCCGAGCAGGAGGAGGAGTTCAAAGCCCCGATCCGCGCGCAATACGAAAGCCAGGGCAACCCCTACTATTCGACCGCACGCCTGTGGGACGACGGCGTCATTGACCCCGCTGACACCAGAACCGTTGTCGGGTTGGCACTTTCAGTGGTGGGCCAGGCTCCGGTCGAGCCCGTCTCCTATGGCGTTTTCCGGATGTGATGTGGTGATTCCCGCTTCGGTCCTACCCTCCGCTCCTCGCTGCGTTCCTCGCTTCGCTGCGGTACTCGCTGCGATGCTCAGGAAGGACCTCCGCTCATGACCTTCAACACTGTTCTGGTGGCTAACCGCGGCGAGATCGCCGTGCGGGTGATCCGCACGCTACGGCAGATGGGCATCCGCTCGGTCGCAGTTTTCAGTGACGCGGACGCCGACGCCCGCCATGTCGCCGAGGCAGACGTCGCTGTCGGTATCGGGCCCGCTCCCGCGCGGCAGAGCTACCTCAACATCGACGCGGTCGTCGACGCCGCCCGCCGCACCGGCGCCCAGGCGGTCCATCCGGGTTACGGATTCCTCTCGGAGAACGCCGAATTCGCCGCTGCGCTGGAGACGGCGGGCATCGCGTTCATCGGACCGCCTGTCAAGGCGATCCAGACGATGGGTGACAAGATCGCCGCCAAGACGACGGTATCGGCGTTCGGCGTACCGGTTGTGCCGGGCATCGCACGGCCCGGCCTCACCGACGAAGACCTGATCACGGCGGCGGGCGACATCGGCTATCCGGTGCTGGTCAAGCCGTCGGCCGGCGGTGGCGGCAAGGGCATGCGGGTCGTGCATGAACCGTCGGAGTTGGCGGCCGCTCTGGTCAGTGCGCGACGCGAGGCCGGCGCGGCATTCGGCGACGACACCCTGTTCCTCGAGCGATTCGTGTTGAGCCCCCGCCACATCGAGGTCCAGGTGCTCGCAGACGGCTACGGCAACGTCGTCCACCTCGGCGAACGAGAATGCAGCCTTCAGCGCCGCCACCAGAAGGTGATCGAGGAGGCGCCGTCGCCCCTGTTGGACGCCGCGACGCGGGCGCGCATCGGCGCTGCTGCCTGCGATACCGCGCGCAGTGTCGACTACACCGGCGCGGGCACCGTCGAGTTCATCGTGTCTGCCGACCGGCCCGACGAGTTCTTCTTCATGGAGATGAACACCCGTCTGCAGGTGGAGCATCCGGTCACTGAAATGGTCACCGGCGTCGACCTCGTCGAATTGCAGGTGCGCGTCGCCGCGGGCGAGAAGCTGCCGATCGCGCAGGACGACATCACGATGACCGGGCACGCCATCGAAGCCCGCGTCTACGCCGAGGATCCCGCGAACGGCTTCCTGCCGACCGGTGGCACGGTGATCGATCTCACCGAGCCCCATGGCCCGGGTGTGCGCGTCGACTCGGGGCTCAGGGCGGGCACGTTCGTCGGCAGCGACTACGACCCGATGCTGGCCAAGGTCGTCGCGCACGCCGCCGATCGCTCGGCCGCGCTGCGCGCGCTGGACCGTGCATTGGCCGGCACCGCCGTCTTGGGGGTGACGACGAACGTCGAGTTCCTGCGGTTCCTGCTGGCCGATCCCGATGTCGTGGCGGGCCGGCTCGACACCGGGCTGTTGGACCGCAGGACAACGGATTTCGCGCCGCTGCAACCGGGTGACGACGAGCTGATCGCCGCCGCGGCATACAAGTGGGTGCGCAGCTGGCCGGTGCCGGAAGGCAACCTGTGGGAGGTGCCGTCGGGCTGGCGAATTGGGCAGCACGGTCCGGCGGTCGCCCGTTTGCACGCAGGTGCGCGCACCGATCACGTGTACCTGATCGGAAGGCCGCAGGCAGCGACCGCTGTGGTCGAAGACGGTGAAGCGCGCACCTTCACAGTGAGTCTGGATGGCGACCGGCTGGTGGTGACGCTCGACGGGTTGCGTACCGATTACCTCGTCGCCGCGGCAGACGGCCAGATCTGGTTGGCACGGGCAGGGCTCACCGCAGTGGTCGTCGAGGTACGCGAGGCGCCGGTTAGACCCGACGACGAACACACCGGCGACGCTGAACTCGTCAGCCCCATGCCGGGATCCGTTGTCGCGGTGGGAGTCGAGGACGGCGCCGATGTCGATGCGGGCGCCGTCGTCGTCGCGGTCGAGGCGATGAAGATGGAGCACGCGCTGACCGCACCGGTCGCCGGTGTGGTGGAACTCCTCGTCGCCGTCGGCGACCAGGTCAAGGTGGGCCAACCGCTGGCCCGAATAACAGCGATTGAGGAAGCGAAGCAGTCATGAGTGAGTTTCTGGCCACCGGGATGCTGCCCGACCATTACGAGCAGCTCGCCAAGACGGTGCGGGATTTCGCGCAGAGCGTCGTGGCTCCCGTCGCCGCCAAGCACGACGAAGAGCACTCGTTCCCATACGAGGTCGTGTCGGGCATGGCCGACATGGGACTGTTCGGGCTGCCGTTCCCCGAGGAGTACGGCGGCATGGGCGGCGATTACTTCGCGCTGTGCCTCGCACTCGAAGAGCTCGGCAAGGTCGACCAGAGCGTCGCCATCACGCTGGAGGCCGGCGTGTCGCTCGGCGCGATGCCGGTGTACCGGTTCGGCAACGAGGAGCAGAAGCAGGAGTGGTTGCCGCTGTTGGCAAGCGGTAAGGCGCTGGGCGCATTCGGACTGACCGAGGCGGGCGGTGGAACCGACGCGGGCGCGACCAAGACGACGGCGAAACTCGATGACGGGCACTGGGTCATCAACGGCAGCAAGCAGTTCATCACCAACTCCGGCACCGACATCACCAAATTGGTGACGGTCACCGCGGTCACCGGGGAAGCCGATGGCAGAAAAGAGATCTCGTCGATTCTGGTGCCGGTGCCCTCCGAGGGCTTCACCGCCGAACCTGCCTATAACAAAGTCGGTTGGAATGCCTCTGACACCCACCCGTTGAGCTTCGACGACGTTCGGGTGCCCGCCGAGAACCTGTTGGGCGAGCGCGGGCGGGGCTATGCCAACTTCCTGCGCATCCTCGACGAGGGCCGCATCGCGATCGCCGCCTTGTCTGTCGGCGCCGCACAGGGCTGCGTCGACGAATGCGTGAAGTACGCGAAGGAACGAGAGGCATTCGGCGCGGCGATCGGCACGTATCAGGCCATCTCCTTCAAGATTGCGCGGATGGAGGCGCGGGCATATGCGGCACGAACGGCCTACTACGACGCCGCCGCACTCATGCTGGCGGGCAAGCCCTTCAAGAAGGCCGCCGCAATCGCCAAGCTCGTCGCCAGTGAAGCCGCGATGGACAATGCGCGCGACGCGACACAGGTGTTCGGCGGATACGGCTACATGAACGAATACCCGGTCGCACGGCACTACCGCGACAGCAAGATTCTCGAAATCGGTGAAGGAACAACCGAAGTCCAGCTGATGTTGATCGCCCGCGAGGCTGGGCTGTGACCGACAAGAAGGTCGTCACCCAACGTGGCCTGTGGTTCGAGGAGTTCGAGCCGGGCGTGGTCTATCAGCATCGGCCGGGGCGCACCATCACCGAAGCCGACAACGTCCTGTTCACCACGCTGACGATGAACACGCAGGCACTGCACCTGGATGCCGCATTCTCCGACGCGCTGCCGCCGTTCAACCAGCGCCTGGTGAACTCGATGCTCACGCTGTCGACGCTCGTCGGACTATCGGTGGCGCAACTGACCCAGGGCACGATCGTCGGCAACCTCGGCTTCGGCGAGGTCGCGTTCCCGAAACCGCTTTTTCACGGCGACACGCTCTACGCCGAGACCGAGGTCACCGACAAGCGCGAATCCAAGAGTCGTCCGGGCGAGGGCATCGTCACCTTCGCCCACACCGGCCGCAACCAGCACGGCGACATCGTGGCGACCGCATCGCGAAAAACGATGGTGCGCAAAGGGCCTGAGGGAGACGCATAGTGGCACTGGGAATCAACGGGCCTGGCTGGTTGTTCTGCCCGGCCGACCGCCCGGAACGCTTCGGGAAGGCCGCGGCCGCAGCCGATGTGGCGATCCTCGACCTCGAAGACGGTGTCGCGGCGAAAGACCGGGACGAGGCCCGCGCTGCGCTGATCGACAACCCGTTGGACCCGGACCGCACCGTCGTCAGGATCAACCCCACCGCCACGGCCGACCACGCGCCGGACCTGGACGCGCTCGCCAAGACGGCGTACACGACCGTGATGCTGGCCAAGACCGAGGACCCGCAGCAGATCCGCGACCTGGCGCCGCTGGACGTCGTGGTGTTGATCGAGACACCACTGGGTGCGGTGATGGTGAACGAACTGGCGCGCATGGACAACGCATTCGCGCTCATGTGGGGCGCCGAGGACCTGTTCGCGGCGACCGGCGGCACTGCGAACCGGTGGCCCGACGGCGGCTATCGCGATGTCGCCAGGCACGTCCGGTCGCAGGCGTTGCTGGCGGCAAAGGCCTACGGGCGGATGGCGCTGGACTCGGTGTACCTCGACATCAGGAACCTCGACGGGCTGCGGACCGAAGCCGATGACGCCGTCGCGGTCGGTTTCGACGCCAAGGTGGCGATCCATCCGACACAGGTCGCAGTCATTCGGGAGGCCTACGCACCAAGCGATTACCAGGTGGATTGGGCGCGACGAGTGCTCGACACGGCGCGCGGTGAACGAGGCGTCTTCCAATTCGAGGGCATAATGGTGGATGCCCCAGTGCTGAGGCGAGCAGAGCGCATCGTCCAGCTAGCGCCACACCCTGGCACCTAGCCGGAAGCCCCTTACCAGGGGTTTTGCTCTGACGCCTCCGTGCTGAGCACCTCAGTCGCCTGTCGGCGCGATCCGCCGTCAGTGACCCTAGGAGGCGGTATGGCACGGTTCGTCCAGGCACCCCTGACGTCGTTCGATGTCGAGTTGGAGCCGATTCAACTGGTCGCTCCCGACGGGACGCCGACCGCTGAGACCCGGTACCGCCGAGATATTCCTCCCGAGACGCTCGGCTGGCTCTACGAGCTGATGGCCGTCACCCGCGCGCTCGACGCGGAATTCGTCAACCTGCAGCGACAGGGCGAGCTCGCGCTGTTCGCGTCATGCCGCGGTCAGGAGGCCGCGCAGATCGGCTCGGCTGCGTGCCTGCGCAAGACCGACTGGCTGTTCCCGCAGTACCGGGAGATCGGCGCGTTCCTGGTGCGGGGCATCACCCCGGCGCAGATGGGCGCGGTGTGGCGAGGCCGATGGCACGGCGGGCTTGGGTTCACCGAGAAGTGCGTCGCGCCGATCGCGATCCCGATCGGCACCCACGGTTTGCACGCGGTGGGGGCGGCGATGGCCGCGCAGCGGCTCGGCGAAGGTTCGGTGACCGTTGCCTATCTCGGCGACGGTGCGATGAGCGAGGGCGACGCCCACGAAGCGCTCAACCTGGCCGCCGTGTTCAAGGCGCCGTGCGTGTTCTTCGTGCAGAACAACCAGTGGGCGATCTCGGTTCCGGTCAGCAAGCAGCAGGCCGGCCCGTCGATCGCGCACCGCGCGATCGGCTACGGGATGCCCGGCATCCGCGTCGACGGAAACGACGTGCTCGCCTGCCAAGCGGTGATGGCCGAAGCCGGTCAACGCGCCCGCGAGGGGCGCGGCCCGACGCTGATCGAAGCGGTCACCTACCGGCTCGGACCGCACACCACTTCCGACGACCCGACCCGCTATCGGTCGCAGGAAGAGGTCGACAAGTGGGCGGCGCTGGATCCGATCCCGCGCTACCGCACCTACTTACAGAACATCGACGTGTGGACCAAGCGGCTGGAACACCGCGTTGAAACCCGGGCCGCGCGGCTGTGCGCGGAACTACGCGACGCCGTCATCAACACGCCCGACATGGATATCGGCGACCTGTTCGACACGGTGTACGCCGACATCACCCCGACGCTGCAATCCCAGCGCGACCAGATGATGGCCGAGCTGGCGAAGGAGGCGTGACATGACTCAGATCATCGAGCGGCCCGCTGACTACGGGGACGACGCACATGAACCCGCGCTGTTCACGCCGGTACCGACGACGACGTGCCTGACGATGGTGCAGGCGATCAACCGGGCGCTGCACGACGCGATGGCGGCCGACGACCGGGTTCTGGTCTTCGGCCAGGATGTGGCGACGCTCGGCGGCGTCTTCCGCGTCACCGAGGGTCTCAACGAAACCTTCGGCGACGGAAGGTGTTTCGATACCCCGCTGGCGGAGTCGGCGATCATCGGCGTCGCAGTCGGTCTCGCGATCCGCGGCTTCGTGCCGGTCCCCGAGATCCAGTTCGACGGGTTCTCCTACCCAGCGTTCGACCAGATGGTCAGTCACCTGGCGAAGTACCGTGTGCGCACCCACGGCGACGTGGACATGCCCGTCACGATCCGGATCCCGTCGTTCGGCGGAATCGGCGCGGTCGAACACCATTCCGAATCCACCGAAACGTATTGGGCGCACACCGCAGGCCTGAAGGTGGTGGTGCCGTCGACTCCGTCGGACGCCTACTGGCTGCTGCGGCATTCGATCGCCAGCCGGGACCCGGTCGTGTTCCTGGAGCCCAAGCGGCGCTACTGGGCGCGCGAGAACGTCGACACCGTCACGCCCGGCTTGCCCATCGGTCGTGCCGCGGTACGACGCATCGGCGACGACGTCACCGTGCTCACCTACGGCGGATTGGTCCAAACTGCTTTGGCCGCAGCGGATTTAGCCGCGGATCACTACGGCTGGAGCCTGGAGGTCGTGGATCTGCGCTCGCTCAACCCGCTCGACTTCGACACGATCGCGGAGTCGGTGCGCAAAACCGGACGCGCCGTCGTCGTTCATGAGGGTGCCCGCACCCTTGGCTTCGGCGCGGAGTTGGCGGCGCGCGTCCAGGAGGAGCTGTTCTACGACCTGGAGGCACCGGTCCTGCGCGCAACCGGTTTCGACACCCCGTATCCACCCGCGCGGCTCGAGAAGCTCTGGCTACCCGGCGTCGACCGACTGATCGACTGCGTCGAGAAAGCGATGAGCGCATGACAAGCCCAGACAGTTTGCGCGACTTCCTGGTTCCGGATCTCGGCGAGGGCCTCGAGGACGCGACGATCACCAGCTGGAGTGTCGAGGTCGGCGACGACGTCGAACTCAACCAGACGCTGTGCACGGTGGAGACCAACAAGGCCGAAGTGGAGATACCCAGCCCCTATGCGGGACGCATCGTCGAACTCGGTGGTGCAGACGGCGAAACGCTGGCCGTCGGTGCGTTGCTGGCGCGCATCGCAACGGATGCACCGGCGCCCGCTCGGACTGATGAGCGGCCGAAACGCAAACCCGTACTCGTCGGCTACGGCACCGACGACGAGATGGACGCCAGTCGGCGGGCACCGGTCTCAGACGGCACACGGCCGCGTGCCAAGCCTCCGGTGCGCAAGCTCGCCGCCGACCTGCATGTCGACCTGGCCTCGCTGGCGCCGGGTTCCGGTCAGGACGGCATCGTCACCCGCGAGGATGTTCTTGCGGCCGCAGAGACGTCGAGACCTGACTCGGACACCGTCGACGTGCATGGTGTGCAGGCGACGATGGCGCAGCGAATGACGTTGTCACGAAGCAAGATTCCGGATGCGCATGCGAGTGTCCAGGTCGACTGTTCGGCTCTTCTGCGGGTACGCGACCGGCTGCGGGACGCTGTCGGTGATGACGGCCCGCCGATCACGGCGTTTGTTCTGACGCTTCGGCTGTTGACGATCGCGCTGACCCGTCACCCGATGTTCAACTCGACATGGGTGGACACTGCCGGTGGACCGCACATCCACGTCCATTCGGCCGTGCACCTGGGATTCGGCGTCGCGGCGCCGCGTGGGCTGCTCGTGCCGGTCGTCAAGGACGCGCAGGACAAGTCGACGCGGGAGTTGGCGGCGACGGTGTCGCGGCTCATCGAGCAGGCACGCGCGGGCACCGTCAAACCGGTTGAGCTGCAGGGCTCCACGTTCACGGTGTCGAACTTCGGCGCGCTCGGGTTGGACGAGGGCGTGCCCATCATCAACTATCCCGAGGCCGCCATCCTGGGCATGGGGTCGTTGAAGGCGCGGCCGGTCGTGGTCGACGATGCCGTGGTCGCTCGGCCGACGATGACGCTGACGTGCGCCTTCGACCACCGTATCGCCGATGGTGCGCAGGTCGCGTCGTTGCTCGGCGAGCTGAAGCGATTGATCGAGTCGCCGGAGCTGGCGCTGCTCGACAGTTAGCGCTACCTGCGCTTGGCGGCGGCCAGCCGCTCGGCGAACTCCGGCGAAAGAATCGACGTCGCTTGTGGTTTCAGCTCGGTATCGACGGCGATCCGGTGCTGGTCGAGGTCGATCGAACCCGGGTTGGCGGTCGCACGCATGGAGGCCTTGGTGGCGAGCACTACCTCGCGCGGTGCTGCCGCGGGCCCGGCGGCCAACTCTTTAGCCGCGGCGACGGGATCCTCGGCGACGTCGAGCGCAAGGCCGTACCGTACGGCGGCCTCGGCGTCGAAGCGCATCCCGAACAGCAGCGAGGCCCGGGCCGCCTGCACGCCGACCGCACGCTGCAACATCCACGTCGCGCCGCCGCCGGGATGGATGCCGAGCTTTTGGAAGCGCGGATCGAAGATGGCCGCCGGCCCTGCGATGCGCACATCGGCGGCGAGCGCGAGGTTGAGCCCGGCTCCGATGGCGGCACCGTTGACGGCCGCGATCGTGGGAAGCGTGCAGTTCGCCACGGCGAGGAAGCCGTCGTAGATCGTCCGCAGGCCGTCCTCGGTCGCCTCGCCGAGCGCGGTCAGGTCGGCGCCTGCGCAGAACGCCTTGCCCGCACCGGTGACGATGAGGGCGTGCACGTCGGTGTTCGCCTCGGCCGCGTCGACGGCCGCACGCAGCCCAGCTGATATCTCGGCGGTGACGGCGTTGCGGCGCTCTGGATCGTTGATGGTGATCAGCGCGACGTGGTTTTCGACCTGCACAAGGACGTGATCAGACATCGGCTCAGGCTAGTGATCGCCTACAGGGTCGCGGTGATGGGCCCGAGGATCTGGCAGTTGTCCGCGGGCAGGGTGGGGACGATGATGCCGCAGCCGCGGCCCCGGGATGAGTAGGTGGCGCCGGGTTGGTAGGGCTGGGAGTAGAAGGCCTGTGCGGTGTCGGTGCCCTGCATGCACGATCCACCCTGCTGACCGGCAAGCTCCACACACGCCACGCTCTGGTAGGGACTGGCCGCGATGCCGCACACCACCGAGGTGATGGTGGCCGTCACCTTGCTGACGCCGTCGACCTGCACGACCTGCGGGGGCGACAAGGTGAAGCCGCACGGCGGCGGAGGCATGGGCTCGGCTTGCGCGGCGGTGGCGCCGATGACGCCCGCCATCGCCAGGGTCAACGTTGCCGACATAGCCATGACGAGCCGGATCATCTCTCGATGGTAGATCAGCCGCGGCGCCTCAGACTTCGACTTCTGCAGGACGGTTGTGGTCTCCCAGGCGGCACGACCCTCCTGCAGAAATCGGCGGGCCTACGCAGCAGGCAACGACGACGGGTCGACGGGGAAGTCGAAATAGGTTTCCGGGTACGCCTCGGGCTTGAGGGTGTAGTGCCACCACTCGTTCTCGTAGTTCATCAAGCCCTGCTTCTCCATGCCGTCCTTGAGCAGTAGCCGGTTCTTGAGCTGGTCGCCCTGCACCCGCGGGTCGAGGGTGTGTGCCAGCGTGTCGAAGCAGTCGTAGCCGGTGCCCATGTCGAGCGAGCTGTCGGGGAAGCGGAGCGGCTGCGGCGCGGTGCAGTCGATGAGCGGCTCGCCGGGTTGGTACGGCCGCGTCTCCTGCGCCGGCATCGGCACCAGGGTGAGGTCCATGGTGCTGCCGCGGCTATGACCCGATTGCTCGGCGATGTAACCGTCGGCGAAGAGCGCCGTCTTGTCCACCCGTGGGTAGAACTCGGCCTTCATCCGTTGGTCGTCGAGATCCTTCGCCCAGGCCACGAAGTCGTTGACCGCCCGCTGCGGCCGGTAGCAGTCGTAGACCTTGAGGGTGTGGCCGGCTTCAAGGAACTCCTGCTGCGCGCGGCGCAGCGCCTCGGCCGTCGACCGGGTCAGGATGCACATCGGCGCGAGGTATCCGTCGACGGGGTCGCCGGTGAAGTTGTGCGGCGTGAAGTAGCGGATCTCCTGCAGGATCGTCGGGTCGACGTCGGCGAGTGAGACGAAATCCTGCGGCGCCGTGGGTTGCGCCGCCACATTCGGGGCCGACATCGTGGCGGCGGCCGCCACGAGTGCCGCGCAGGCGAAGAGCCGCGAGGCGATCGACGTGATGGTCATGCGCTCCACAGTAAAAGGTAGTGATAGGTCCCAACTAGCGTTGGGGCGTGGACAAGACGCCGCCTCCCGACAATCACGTCCACACCCGGTGGTCATGGGACACCGCCTCTAGCTCGACGATGCGGCTTGCCTGCGCGCGCGCCGTCGAGCTGGGCCTGCCGGGGCTGGCGTTCACCGAGCACGTGGACTTCACAGACTGGGTACTCGCGGACGGCCGGCGGGTGGCGCCGCTCGACGTCGAGGGTTACCTGGCCGACGTTGCCCGGTGCCGAGACGAGTTTCCGGAACTGCGGATCCTGGCCGGCATCGAAGCGGGCGAGCCGCACCTCTTTCCCGGCGATGTGAGTGCTGTGCTGTCCGCCGGTAACTTCGAGCGTGTGCTCGGCAGCCTTCACGGAATCGACGTCGACGGCACGTTAAGTGCAATCGGCCGAACGCTGTTCGCGGCCACCGATCCACATGAGCTGATGCGAAGGTACTTCGCCGAACTCGACGTCCTCGTCGGCGGGTCATCGGTATTCAATGTGCTGGCGCACTGCGACTACCCGCGGCGCTACTGGCCCGCCGAACGCGTTGGCGCGTACGACGACTCGGACTTCGAAGAGGAGTATCGGACGGTGTTCAGGACGTTGGCGTCGTCGGGCCGTGCGCTGGAGATCAACACACGCAGCCCGATGGCGTCGGTGTCGCAGCTGCGGTGGTGGTGGGAAGAGGGAGGCGATGCGGTGTCGTTCGGCAGCGACGCGCACGACGCTTTCCGGGTGGGCGAGCGGTTCGACGTCGCGGTTGATGTGGCGGAGGCCGCCGGCTTCAGAGCGGGGCGGGACCGGTTCGACTTCTGGCGGCGCTGAGCCAATTGCGACGCGTCACTGCGGGTGGGTCGCGAGGTACTCCTGGACCGCGACCGGTGTCGACGATGCGTACCCGATGGGCAGCAGCAGATCACCCGCGGTCGTCTTGACGTAGACCTCCCAGCGGTAGAAGCCGGTGAATGCTGGGGGGTCGACGGCAAGGACCGCCGCGTAATCGTTGACAGCGCGCACGTATTGGGCGGCGTGGTTGTACTGATAGATGGCCTGGTCGTGGTTGCCGGCGAAGCCGTTGGCCGCCAGGTAACGGCCGGCTGCCAAAATACTGTCGCGCGGCGAGTAGATGTCGCCGCCGTCGCCGTAGCCGGCGAATGTCGACGGCAGGAACTGCATGGGGCCCTGGGCGCCTGCGCTGCTCGGCCCGACGACGCTGCCCAACCGGGTCTCGACCAAGTTGATCGCGGCAAGGTAGTTCCAACCGACGCCGGAGGCCGCTTCCGCCTCGCGGTAGTACCCCAGCAACTCGTCGGGCGGCGCCGGTGCCACGATGCGCCAGGCCGGGACCGTGTCCCGCGTCTCCGCCATCGCGGTGAGCTGTCGGCGCGCGTCGACGTTGAGGTCGTAGACCTGCTGCAGTGCGGCCGGTATCCGCGGACGGGCGATCGCATCCAACTGGCTGTCGCGCCCGATTGCGCGGTAGGCCGCCTGCTGTCGGCGCGCCGCTGCCTGAAGTGCCGCCTCGGGTGTCGACGGGTCACGGAGTGCCTGTTCGTCGGCGACCAGGTCGTCGGCCAGCTGAGCCGGATCCGACGCAAGAACGGGCTGCGCGCCCGAAGGTTTGGCCGTCTCGTCGTCCAGCGGGGCCACGGTGGGAGGTGCGGACGGTGCCGTGCTCAGGGCCGTGGTCGGCGCGGGCGACGCCGCCGGAGCTGGGGTGTTGTACGTGCAGCCGGCGAGTGCGAGTCCGATCGCGGCGAGCGCCAGAGACGTACCCCGTGTTTGGCTCACCGCACGAAGCGTATGTCCTAGGCGCGGTACTTTTCGACCGCGGCGGCGTACTTGTCGAGCAGCCGCAGGGACTCGTCCTCCGGTTTCGTCGGCAGCAGAAGTCCCACACGTCCGTAGCCGAGATCTTCCAGGCCGCGCCAGTAGTCGGGGTCGACAGGCGTGCCGAACGTGGCCAACGGCACGTCGTGGCCGGCGTTGTCGCGCATCTGATCTATGCGCTTCTTCAAATGCTCGATCGGGCTGGGGTTCGATATCCAGCCCGCGTTGTGCCTGATCACTCGCTTGACGGTGGCGTTCGAGTCGCCGCCGATGAAGATCGGCGGATGAGGCGTCTGCACCGGCTTGGGCCGCAGGAAGGACGCGTCGAAATCGACGTAGCGCCCGTGGTATTCGGCCGGCTCGTCGGTCCACAGCGCCTTGATGGCCTCGATGCGCTCGTCGAGCAGGGCGCCGCGCGTCTTCGGGTCGGTCCCGTGATTGCTCAGCTCCTCGATATTCCAGCCTGCGCCCACCCCGAGTACGAAACGGCCACCCGAGATCAGGTCGATGCTCGCGGCCTCTTTCGCCGTGATGATGGGGTCGCGCTGGATGAGCAGCGCGATACCGGTGATCAGTTCGATCCTCGACGTCACAGCGGCGGCCGCCGCGAGCGTGACGAACGGGTCGAGCGTGCGGTAGTAGATCGACGGCAGGTCGCCCCCCATCGGGTATGCGGACTCGCGGCTCGCCGGAATGTGTGTGTGCTCGGCGATCGCCAGCGATTCGAAGCCCCGCTCTTCGATTGCGCGCGCCAACGTCACCGTGTCGATGGTGTCGTCGTTGACGAACGTCGAGATTCCAAACTTCACTGCCGCCTCCTTGGTGCGCTCACTGCCACGTTCCGACGCTGACGACGCTACGGCTATTCCGCGAGGTGGGTGCGGGCGTCGGAATAGGCCGGTCACCGTCGCCACCCAACAATCGAGCGCGTGCCGCCTTCAATGACGCGGTGCGGAAAGGTCGTACACGGTCGCGGTACCGACGTTCAACGGCACGAAATTCGCGGCGACCCACCGCGCGATGTCCGTGTGCGCGCGACCGCGACCCGGGCCGTGGGTGGTGTCGGGTGCGATGTAGTAGCCGATTCGGTGGTTGGTCACGTCGTCCTGGAACTGGCTGAGCGAGGGCACAGGATCCGAACCGGAGAAACCGCCGATCGCCATCACCGCGGTGTTGGTTGCTAGCTCCAGGCCCGCCGCCGCCGATGATCCGTTGATCGCCGCCGACCACTGCGTGTGCGTGCCCTCTAGTAGGTCGTGCAGTTGGGCGTTGTCCGTGTCGGTGGTCCAGCCACCGCGTCCGAAGCCGCCGCTTGTCTCCACCGATGGCCCGACCGTCGCGCCTCCGCCTTCATGGGACTGGCCGATGGTGGCGAACGTGTACGAGGCAGATCCTGCGCCCGCGACGACGACGGCGGCCGCGAGGCAGACCTCGGCCACCCGCCGACGGTTCTGCGAACTGAGCGCTACCAGGAGTGCGATGGCGGCGGCGATGGTCAGGGCCAGGATCATCCATCGCAACGCAGGCATCCAGTCCGCGTTGCGGCCGAGGAGCCACCAGCTCCACGTGCCTGTCGCGAGAACCATTGCGGCCAAGGCGCTTCGACCGAATACCGTGTGGCGCACCCGCCACGCCTCGCTGCCGCCGATGGCGACCAGCCCTGCCATCGCGGGCGCCACCGACAGGCAGTAGTAGGGATGCGCCATGCCCTTCATGTAGCTGAGCACCAATCCGTCGATCAGCAGCCAGCCGCCGAAGAGGATGGCGCCGCCGCGGGTGAGATCGGCGCGCCGTGCCCGTCGGCGCGTCACGACGACCACCACCGCCGCGAGCAGAGCGGCGGGGAGCAGCCAGCCGATCTCGAAGCCGAACTCCCCGGAGAACAGCCGCCCGATGCCCGGGTCTGCCCCGCCGAATTGGCTGAAGCCGCCGTGACGCGCCCCCGATACGCGGACGGTGGATCCCAGGGCGGAACCGATCGACGGACCGAACATGAACGCGCCGCCGTGGTCGCGGCCGAGCACCCGCGCCAGGCCGTTGTACCCGAGGACCAGGTTCATGAAGTTGTTGTCGGTCGAACCGGCGAGATAGGGGCGCGACGAGGCGGGCCACAGCAGCGTCAGCAATACGAACCAGCCCGCAGAAGCCAGGCATGCCAGGGCGGCCAACGCCAGGTCCAGGAGTCGCCGCCGAACCGTCGTGGGCGCGACCACCAGGTAGGCCAGCCCGATCGCCGGTGCCACCATCAGCCCCTCCAGCATCTTCGCCAGAAATGCGAAGCCGAGTGCCGCGCCGGCCAACGCGAGCCACTTGGCGCCGGCCCGCTCCAAAGCCCGCACCGTGCAGTAGGCGGCTGCCGTCATGAGCAGCACCATGACGGCGTCGGGGTTGTTGTATCGGAACATCAGCGCCACAACGGGGGTCAGGGCGAACAACGCGCCCGCGAGCAGGCCCGCGTTCCCCCCCGCGGTCCGCCGCACCGCCGCGTAGAGCAACGCGACGCTTGCCACGGCCATCAGCGCTTGCGGTACGAGCATGCTTGCGCTGCTGAAGCCGAAAATCTGGCCGGACAGTCCCATCACCCACTGAGACACCGGAGGCTTGTCCACGGTGATGAAGTTGTCGGGATCGACCGATCCGAATAGCAGCGCCTCCCAATTCTTCGAACCCGCCTGCGCGGCGCCGGCGTAGAACTGGTTGCCCATGCCGTTGACCGTGATGTTCCACAGGTAGGTGATCGCCGTGGCGGCCAACAGAACGGCGAGCGCGACGCGACGGCGACCCACGCCGCCGATGCGACGCCGGACGCGAACGGGAATCTCGCCTGCCGTGTCAGCAGCGGGGGGTGCCTCCAACGTCGAAGTCATAGCATCATTGGCGCATCGCAGTTGATGTCCCGGCTATGGCTGAGGTGCCATGTTCCTGTGAATAGGTCACCCGCAGGAGTTCACCGTGAACATCGCCACGCCGTGCGACGGGACCAGGACAGGACCGACCGCTCCAGTGCTGTCGCTTTCGGTATGAGCCCACAGATCACGCAAGCGGTAACAGCTGCTGGCCGGTAAACCCACTGCCGCCGCAGTGGTTCCGACGTCACCGGGGGTGGCGCCCGCGTTGGTCAGCGCCACGGCGACCGCGCCGTGGGCAAGCGGCTTGATCCAGACGCGTGCGTCGCCCTGCAGCGGATGTCCCTGTGCGACAAGCGGATCCTGGTCGACGGCGATGACATCGTGGTTGGTCAGGATGGCCAGCGTCTGCGGACTCATCGTGCGGACATCGTTGCCCGCCAACAGCGGCGCCGCCAGCATCGCCCACAGCGAGAAGTGCGCGCGCTGCTCGGTGTCGTTCAGGCCGGGCTGCGCCGGTCCGAGGGACATCGTGGGGTGCGAGCGGACAAACTCGTTCCAGCCGAGCCCGATCACCATCATGTCGGGATCGTTGATGTGGGTTGGGCCGCTCCTGTCGGCCTGCGGGATTGCTACACCGGCGCCCTGCACGACACCGGCCAGACCTCGAGACCACAGCGCGTCGTCACCCCATGCGGGAACCAGATCGACCGAGTTGCGGTTCATGTCCGCGATCTTCGACCAGTCGTATCGGGTTCCGGCGGCGGCGTCGTCCGAACTGTTCGGGTTGATGCTGTAGAAGATGCGACGGCCGGTGGCGTGCAGAGCATCTCGCATCGCGGAGAAGTAGTGCACCTGCAAGGTGTGCGGGGCCTGCGGCCGACACCAGTCGTACTTGAGGTAGTCGACGCCCCAATCGGCGAATGTCTGCGCGTCGATGCGCTCGTGCCCCGCCCCGCCGATGCGCGGATCCTGGCCGCAGCCCTGGTTGAACGGACTGTGGTAGATGCCCAGGTACATGTGGCGATCGTGGGCGTAGCGGGCGATACCGGCTATCCCGTGCGGGAAGCGCGCGGGGTCCGCCTGCAGCTTGCCATTCCGGTCGCGGGTTGATGCCGCCCAGCCGGCGTCGAGGTTGACGTACCGGTAGCCGGCGTCGCGCAGGCCAGATGACACCATCGCGTCGATGGTTTGCCTGACCGTCTGCTCGGTCAGCGATACTCCCGAATTCCACGAGTTCCAGCCCATTGGGGGAAGCATCGGCGCGCCACTGGGCGCACTGCAGCCTGCGGTGACGACGGCGGCGCAGACCGCCAGCACCAGGAGCCGACGCACAGGATCAGCGTGGCATCGCTTCCTGGCAATGACGTTGTGGATTCATGTGTGCGCGCGATTGTCAGCCAGCGGCGTTGGGCCGCAACGGTGGGCATGCGCCGCCGTAGTCGCTCGCGAGCTCGAAGTGCCAGATCTCATTCGCATAGATTTGGCACAGCCCGTACGCCGAGCCGTTTCGGATCAGCCAGTCGTCGGCGCCTGCGGGACCGACGTCGACGGCCTTGCCGATCACATGCTTCGACACCTGTGGCGACGTGACGTACTGGCTCGCAATCTCGGCGCTGCCGTACTGGACGACGGCATCGTCGAACAACTGCTGCTGGAACTCGGGTGACCGCCATCCCGACGTCAGGCCGATGGTGATGCCTTGGACGGCGGCGTCGTCGGCAGCCCGCTCGACGGCGTCGAGCAATGCGGGGTCGAGTCGGTTCACGGCAGGGCTGGACAGATCGAACGGGCTCAGCCGCTGACCGTCGGGAAGCCCTCCCTCGGCGCTGAAGTCCATTGATGGGCCGGTCCCGGAATCGGCTGCCGCGGGAGCGGCGGCACCGAAGCCGGCCAGCACCACAACCGCTGCTAGCAGCCAATTTCGCGTCAATCGCACAGGGGTATTATCGACGCTGACCCCGGGAGTTGCGAAATCGTCGGCCGGTAGCCACGTCCGTTAGCCCGCCCACTGGCTTTCCGCCCAGGTTCGCCCGTTAGGGTCATGCCTTCGATGGAAGGTTTCGAACTGCGGCAAACGGGCGATAACGGCGGTATGTGGCGCCATCCGGATTGGCGGAGTCGATGCCGCTAGCCCCCGGCGATGTGTTTGCCGGCTATACGGTCGTCCGGGCGCTCGGGTCAGGCGGCATGGGCGAGGTGTATCTCGTCGATCACCCCAGGCTGCCGCGTCGGGATGCCCTCAAGCTGCTGCCCCTCGAACTCACGACCGATCGCGAGTATCGGGAACGGTTCAACCGCGAAGCCGACATCGTTGCGAACCTCTGGCATCCGCACATCGTGGGTGTGCACGACCGCGGCGAGTTCGGTGGTCAGTTCTGGATCACCATGGACTACGTCGAGGGCACTGACGCCGGGCAACTTCTGCAGCGGTACGGAGGCCGTGGGTTGCCTGCCGAAGAGGTTGCGCTCGTGGTTTCCGCGGTTGCAGACGCGCTGGATTATGCCCACGAGCGCCAACTCCTGCATCGCGACGTCAAGCCGTCGAACATCCTGCTGTCCGAGGATGATTCGAGCCGCCAACGGATCCTGTTGGCCGACTTCGGCATCGCGAGGCGGGTCAATGACTCGAGCGGGTTGACCGCGACGGACATGACCGTCGGAACCGTGGCATACGCAGCACCGGAGCAGCTCATGGGTGAGGCGATCGACGGCCGAGCCGACCAGTACGCGCTCGCGGCGACGGCCTTTCATCTGCTGACCGGACAGCAGCCGTTCCAGCACACTAATCCGGCGGTCGTCATCAGCCAGCACCTCACGGCGCCGCCGCCTGCGATCGCCGACAGGGTTCCGGAGCTGTCGCGGCTGGGCCCGGTGATCTCCAAGGCCCTTGCGAAGAAGCCAGAGGATCGGTACCCCACGTGCATGGCCTTCGCTGATGTGCTGGCGAAATGCCTCGGTGGCACACCGCATGATCACGGTGCTGACGGCGCCACGCTGCCGGCGCCGAAGACGCCACGCGTCACGACGAAGCCACCGACTCAGCGCCGCTGGCTGCGGTGGGCGGTAGTGGCGGCAGCTTTCGTGGTGCTCGCCTGCGCGGCCGTCGCGATTGCACTGCACTTCGTTGACCGGCAGCGCACCACCACGGCTGCGCCGCCTCCGCCGACGGCGACGATTCCTGTGGTGTTGATCGGTGCGGACTGCGCCACGCTGGGCGCGGAAGGGATGACCGCGGCCGGGCAGACGGCGTACTGCGCAAGATTGCCGGACACCGGCGACATCATGTGGTCGATCTACTCGGGAAAGGTACCGGAGCCCAGCGATACACCGGCGCCGACTGACGAGGTCTACCCGCCTGGCATCGAGGAGCAGGTTCGCGTCTGCGTGCAGCAGACGGGGCAGACCCGTGTGAAGTGCCGCGAGGACGTTCGGCAGGGAAATCTGTCCGGGCCCGCGTAGCGCCCCCGGCAGGACTCGAACCTGCGACCGACCGCTTAGAAGGCGGTTGCTCTATCCGCTGAGCTACGGGGGCAGCGCACTCACCCTAACCGAGCAAGCGAGTCCCCTCCGACCGTCGTGCTGCCGCTCCTACATCGCCACCAAAGGCACGTCACAGCGAGTTACGGCGGACTAGCGTGGGTACAGGATAGGCGAGCCAACGGGAGGAGCAGCAACGATGGCAGGGTGGCCGCAGCCATGAGCGACGCGCTGGAACCGGATGCGGCCGAACCTCCCGAGGAACTCAGTCCCGTCGACCTGATATTGCATCGCGGCGAGGCCAACCCACGCACGCGGTCGGGGATCATGACGCTCGAGATTCTCGACAGCTCCCCGGATTGGGAACGCTTCCGGACGAGGTTCGAGAATGCGTCGCGGAAGGTGTTGCGGCTGCGGCAAAAGGTGGTGATGCCGACGCTGCCGACGGCGCCCGCGCGCTGGGTGATCGACCCGGACTTCAACCTCGACTTCCACGTGCGTCGCGTCCGTGTCTCCGAACCCGGCACCCTGCGCGAGGTCATGGATCTCGCCGAGGTCGCGCTGCAGTCGCCGCTCGACATCTCGCGCCCGCTGTGGACGGCGACGCTCATCGAGGGACTCGCAGGCGGCCGGGCAGCCCTGATGGTACATCTCAGCCACGCCGTCACCGATGGCGTCGGTGGTGTCGAGATGTTCGCCAACATCTACGACCTCGAGCGTGACCCGCCTGCGCAAAGCGCTCCGCCGCTACCCATTCCGCAGGACCTGTCGCCGAACGACCTTATGCGGCAGGGGTTCAATCGGCTCCCCGGAGCGATAGCGGGCGGGGTTCGCGATGCGATATTGGGCGCTGTGCAGGCGGTCGGCCAGGTGATACGCGACCCTGTCTCGTCGGTCGGCAGCGCCGTGGACTACGCGATGTCGGGCGCCCGGGTGATGGGGCCCGCGGCCGCACCATCGCCGGTGCTGCAGCGGCGCAGCCTGTCGTCGCGCAGCGATGCGATCGACATCGTGTTCGGTGATCTGCACAGGGCAGCCAAGGCGGCCGAAGGCTCGATCAACGACGCATACCTGGCGGGACTATGCGGCGCACTGCGGCTCTACCACGAACACATGGGCGTGCCGATCGACACGTTGCCGATGGCAATTCCGGTCAACATGCGGTCCGACAACGATCCCGCGGGTGGCAACCGATTCGCCGGAGTCAATCTCGCGGCGCCCATCGGCATCGTCGACCCCGCGAAGCGGATCAAGAGCATCCGGTCGCAAATGACCCGAAAACGAGACGAGCGCGCCGTGAACATGGTCGGCGTCATCGCTCCGATGCTCAGCCTGTTGCCGGACACGGTGCTCGAGTCGATGGCCGGTTCGGTCGTCAATTCCGATGTGCAGGCCAGCAATGTGCCTGTCTACGCCGGGAACACCTTCATCGCGGGCGCAAAGATCCTGCGGCAGTATGGACTCGGCCCGCTGCCGGGGGTGGCGATGATGGTCGTGCTGATGTCGCGGGCCGGCTACATCACCGTCACCGCCCGCTACGACCGCGCCGCCGTGACGGACGGCAACTTCTTCGCGACGTGCCTACAACGGGGATTCGACGAAGTCCTCGCCCTGGGCGGCGAAGGACGTTCCGTCCCAGCATCATTCACACCTATCATCGATGAGCCCAGTCCTCCATCACTGAACGGAAACAGCGCCCTATGACACCGGCAGACGACCAGACGACACGGCGTGCCAACCGGCGGACCATGCGGTTGCCCGGCTCGGTCGCCGAGATCCAGGCCAGCCCGGCGGGTCCCAAGGTCGGCGCGTTCTTCGACCTGGACGGCACCCTGGTGGCCGGCTTCACCGGCGTCATCATGACCCAGGATCGCTTGCGGCGCGGTCAGATGGGCGTCGGCGAGTTCATCGGCATGGTGCAGGCCGGCCTGAACCATCAGCTGGGCCGGTCGGAGTTCGAGGACCTCATCGGCAAGGGCGCGCGCATGTTGCGTGGCAGCTCGCTCGGCGACATCGACGAACTCGCCGAGCGGCTCTTCATGCAGAAGATCATCGGACGCATTTATCCCGAGATGCGCGACCTTGTTCGCGCTCACATGGAGCGGGGCCACACCGTCGTGCTCAGCTCATCGGCGCTGACGGTTCAGGTGGAACCGGTGGCACGCTTCCTCGGGATCAAGAACGTGCTGAGCAACATGTTCGAGACCGACGACGACGGTCTGATCACCGGTGAGGTGAAGACGCCGATCATCTGGGGTCCCGGCAAGGCAAGGGCGGTGCAGGCGTTCGCCGCCGAAAACGGCGTCGACCTGTCCAAGAGCTACTTTTATGCCGACGGCGACGAGGACGTCGCGCTGATGTATCTGGTCGGCAACCCACGGCCCACCAATCCGGCGGGCAAGCTGGCCGCCGTTGCGGCCAAACGAGGTTGGCCGGTGCTGCGCTTCAGCAGCCGCAGCGGCAGCAGCCCGCTGTCCCAACTGCGCACGGCCGCCGGCGTGGCGTCACTGGTGCCCATCGCGGCAGGTGCAGTCGGCCTCGGCCTACTGACGCGCAACAAGCGCACCGGCGTCAACTTCTTCACGTCGGCGTTCGGGCGGTCACTGTTGACGGCCACCGGCGTGAACATCAACCTGCTCGGAAAAGAAAACCTGACCAAGAAGCGGCCCGCGGTGTTCATCTTCAACCACCGCAACCAAGTCGACCCCGTCATCGCGGGCAGGCTCGTCGACACCAACTTCACCTCGGTCGGCAAGAAGGAACTCGAGAACGACCCGATCGTCGGCACCATCGGCAAGGTAATGGACGCGGCGTTCATCGACCGGGACAACCCGAAGGCCGCGGTCGAAGGGCTGAGGAAGGTCGAGGAGAACGCCAAGAAGGGCCTCTCCATCCTGATCGCGCCGGAGGGCACCCGCCTCGACACCACCGAGGTCGGCCCCTTCAAGAAGGGCCCGTTCCGCATCGCGATGTCTGCCGGAATCCCGATCGTGCCCATCATCATTCGCAATGCCGAAGTGATCTCGGCGCGCGATTCCACGACCTTCAATCCCGGCACCGTCGACGTCGTCGTGTACCCGCCGATATCCACCGACGACTGGACCGTGGAAAACGTGTCGGACAAGATCGCCGAGGTACGCCAGCTCTACTTGGACACGCTGAGAGACTGGCCGCACGACTCGGTTCCGAAGATCGGGCCGTACGCGCGGACCAGGAGTACGGCCAAGAAGACAGCCGCGAAGAAGGCTGCGCCGGTGGGGAAGTCGGCGCCCGCCAAGCAGGCTGCGCCGGCCAAGAAGGCAGGCGCGAAGAAGGCTGCGCCGGCCAAGAAGGTGGCACCTGCGAAGGCAACAGCCGCGAAGACCACCAAGGCGACGGCCAAGAAGGCACCGGCCAAGAAGGCGCCGGCCAAAAAGGCGGCCGCGAAGAAGGGACGGCCGTGACCGCCGCCGACCCGATGGCTCCCTTCTCCACCACCGACGATGCGTTGGTGCTGGCGTCGGTGGGGTCGCCTGCCGAGCGAGAGTTGTTGAGCGACTGGCTACAACAGCAGAAGCGCGAACACCCTGAGGCCAACGTCGCGGTGCTGGAGTTTCCCGACGGCGAGCCGCCGCCGGGCGTGCTGGCGCGCCTCGTCCAGGAACTCGAAGCCGACGAAGACCGCAGCGTTGTTCCCGTGCGGGTCTTCTGGATGCCTCGCGGGCTGCCCACCCGTTCCAAGGTGGTCGCACTGATCTCGGGTCGCGACACCTATCGGCCGCCCGAGATTCTGCAGAAACGCTTCCTCAAGCGAGACCCGTCACGCGCGCGGGTGGTGGCGGGGGAGCCCGCGAAGGTTTCCGAGCTGCGCCAGCAGTGGAGCGACACCACCGTCGGCGAAAACCCCCGCGACTTAGCCCATTTCGTGATCCGGCGCGCCAGCCTGGCCATCGAACGTGTCGAGTTGCGGCTGCTCGGACCCGAGTACAAGTCACCGCAGCTGGTGAAGCCGGAGATGCTGGCGTCGTCGCGGTTCAGGGAGGGGCTGGAGAAGATTCCCGGCGCGACGCTCGAAAAAGCGGGCGAGATGATCGACGAACTGGGCACCGGGTGGAGCCGGTTCTCCGTCGATCTCATTCCGTCGATGGGCCGGGCGATCTTCAGCCGGGGGTTCGACCCGAACATCGACTACGACCGCGCCGAGATCGAGAACATGCGGCACGCGTTGGAAACCCATCCCGCCGTGCTGCTGTTCTCCCACCGGTCCTACCTCGACGGTGCGATCGTGCCGGTCGCGATGCAGGAAAATCGGCTGCCGCCTGTGCACACCTTTGCGGGCATCAACCTGTCGTTCGGGTTCATGGGACCGCTGATGCGCCGCTCCGGCGTCATCTTCATCCGGCGCAAACTCGACGACCCGCTGTACAAGTACGTGCTCCGACAGTTCATCGGCTACATCGTCGAGAAGCGGTTCAATCTGAGCTGGTCGATCGAGGGCACCCGGTCCAGAACCGGAAAGATGTTGCCGCCCAAGCTGGGTCTGATGAGCTACGTGGCCGACGCCTATCTCGAGGGTCGCAGCGGCGACATCCTCCTTCAGCCGGTGTCGATCAGCTTCGACCAACTGCACGAGACAGCCGAGTACGCGGCGTACGCCCGCGGCGGTGAGAAGACGCCCGAGGGGGTGTCCTGGCTGTACAACTTCATCAAGGCTCAGGGCGAACGCAATTACGGCAAGATCTACGTGCGATTCCCCGAAGCCGTGTCGATGCGGGAGTACCTGGGCGAGCCCGGCGGGCCGATCGGAGAAGACGAGGCCGCCAAACGCCTTGCCATGCAGAAGATGGCCATCGAGGTGTCCTGGCGGATCCTGCGCGCGACACCGGTCAACGCGACGGGTCTGGTCGCCGCGCTTCTTCTGACCACCCGCGGCACCGCGCTGACGCTGGACCAACTGCATCACACGCTGCAGGACTCGCTGGACTACTTGGAGCGCAAGCAGACTCCGGTCACCAACAGCGTGCTGCGGCTACGGACAGCCGACGGCGTACGGTCCGCCCTGGACGCGCTGTCCAACCGCCATCCGGTCACGCGGGTCGACGGCGGACGCGAGCCGGTGTGGCGGATCGCACCCGAGCAGGAGCACGAGGCGGCGTTCTACCGCAATACGATCATCGATGCCTTCCTCGAAACCGCCATCGTCGAACTCGCGCTGGCCTACGCCGCGCGGGCCGACGGAGATCGGTTGGAAGCGTTCTGGACTCAGGCGATGCGGCTGCGCGCCCTGTTGAAGTTCGACTTCTACTTCGCGGAGTCGACGGCTTTCCGTGAGCACCTCGCCGAGGAGATGGCGTGGCACGACGACTGGGAGGCCCATGTCGCCGCCGGCGGCGAGGAGATCGATCCGCTGCTGCGGGCGAAGCGGCCGTTGATCTCCCAGGCCGTGCTGCGGCCCTATTTCGAGGCGTACGAGATCGTGGCCGACGTGCTGCGCGACGCCCCCGCCGAGATCGACGAGAAGGACCTGACGAATAAGGCGATGGGCATCGGCAACCAGTACGTCGCGCAGAATCGGGTACGCAGCACCGAGGCGGTTTCGGCGCTGCTGTTCGCCACCGCGCGTCAAGTGGTCGCCGACCAGCATCTGCTGGAACCGGCGGCGGATCTGGTTGAGCGGCGGACCGCCTTCCGCGACGAACTGCGCGACGTGCTGCGCGACATGGACCGGGTCGAGGAGATCTCCCGCGAGCAGTTCTACGCCCGCGAGATGAACCGACGCGGTCTGCGCGACGCGTTCGAGTAGCCCACAGGGCGGGGCCATACGCTTGGAGCATGACCACGGCCACCCAGAACGTGCGCACCAGCGCTGTGTGGCCTGTGCTGCTCGGGGTCGCAGCGCTGGCAGGCGTGACCGCGGCGGGCCTCGGCGCGATGACGCTGGCCGACGCGCTGACCGCGACGGGCCTGCCCGATCCGGGTCCGGTCACCACCTACGGCCTGCCGTTCGTGCGCGCCGCGGGCGAGATCGCGGCCGTCGTCGCCGTCGGGTCGTTCATGTTCGCCGCGTTCATGGTGCCACCGCAGCAGAATGGGGTTCTCGACGCCGACGGGTATCGGGCGTTGCGCGTCGGGACCGTTGCGTCGGCGATATGGACGGTGTGCTCGGCGCTGCTGGTGCCGCTGACCGTTTCCGACGTCACCGGCCAGCCCCTGACGTCACGGCTCAGCCCGTCGGACATCTGGGCGGTGGCCGGCCTGGTCGAAACGGCAGGCGCATGGCGCTGGACGGCGGTCCTTGCCGCGATCGTCACGGTCGTGAGCATCCCGGTGCTGCGGTGGTCGCCGACGCCGATGTTGTTCGCGGGGTCGCTGGTGACGCTGCTGCCGCTTGCGCTGACCGGGCACTCGTCGTCGGGTGGCTCGCACGACCTGGCCACCAACAGCCTGCTCATCCATTTGATCGCCGCCGCGCTGTGGGCGGGCGGCCTGTTGGCGCTTCTCGTGCATACCTTGCGGGGCGGCGGGCACGCCGATCTGGCCGCGCGCCGATTCTCGGCTGTCGCGTTGTGGTGCTTCATCGCGATGGCGATCAGCGGCGTCGTCAACGCCCTGGTGCGGATCCGGCCCGGTGACCTGTTCGACGACGGTTACGGTCTGCTCATCATCGCCAAGGCCGTCGCGTTGTGCACGCTGGGTGCCATCGGTTGGCGACAGCGGCGCAGCGGTATTGCGGCACTGCAAGCCGACCCGGCGGCACGCGGGCCGCTGATCCGGCTGGCGATGACCGAGGCGGTCGTCTTCGGTCTCACCTTCGGCATTGCGGTCGCGTTGAGCAGGACTCCGCCGCCGCCACCGCCGGTGTTCAACCCGTCCATCCCCGCCGTCGAGATCGGCTACGACTTCGCCGGGCCGCCGACGGTGGCCCGCGTGCTGTTCGACTGGCGCTTCGACCTCATCTTCGGGACCGCGGCCATCGTGATGGCGCTGGTCTACATCGCCGGTGTGATACGACTGCGTCGGCGTGGCGACGTATGGCCGACGGGCCGGATCGTCGCGTGGCTACTCGGCTGCCTGGTGTTGTTGTTCACGACGTCGTCGGGTATCGGTCGGTACATGCCCGCGATGTTCAGCATGCACATGGCCGCCCACATGCTGCTGTCGATGCTGACGCCGATCCTGCTCGTGCTCGGTGCGCCGGTGACGCTGGCGCTGCGCGCGCTGCCCGCCGCGGGAAAGGCGCTACCACCGGGACCGCGCGAATGGCTTCTGGCCGCACTACATTCACGCGTATCACGGTTCCTCACCAATCCGATCGTCGCGACGGTGTTGTTCGTCGCCGGGTTTTACGGCCTGTACTTCGGCGGGATCTTCGACGCCGCAGTCGGCACCCATGCAGCGCACGTCGCGATGAACCTGCACTTCCTGCTGACCGGATACCTGTTCTACTGGGTCGTCATCGGCGTCGACCCCACTCCACGACCGATACCGCCGCTGGGCAAGGTCGGAATGGTCTTCGCGTCGCTGCCACTGCACGCGTTCTTTGGCGTCGTGCTGATGAGCACCAACAGCGTGCTGGGGGAGAGCTTCTACAAGTCGCTGCAACTGTACTGGCACACCGACCTGCTCGGCGATCAGAAGCTCGGCGGTGGAATCGCTTGGTCGGCAGGTGAAATCCCGCTCGTCGTGGTGATGATCGCGCTGCTGGTGCAGTGGACTCGCAGCGACCGGCGCACCTCCACGCGGCTGGACCGCGCCGCCGACCGTGACGATGACGCGGACCTGGCCGCATACAACGCGATGTTGGCTCAACTGTCGAAGCGGGACCCGCGCTAGCCGTGACCGACGACGGGTACTTCGGCGAAGAGATAGCCGCTCGCTACGACGCCGACACATCGGGCATGCACGATCAGAGCGTCATCGAAACCGTCGTCGATGTGCTCGCCGGCCTCGCCGGTGACGGGCGGGCGCTGGAATTCGGTGTCGGGACGGGTCGTATCGCCCTTCCGCTCGCGCGACGGGGCGTCGAGGTTCACGGCATCGACCTGTCGAAGGCGATGGTCGCACGGTTGTACGAGAAGCCGGGCGGAGCGGCGGTCGGCGTGACAATCGGAGACTTTTCCGGCGCGCGTGTACCCGGCGACTTCTCGTTGGCCTACCTGGTTTTCAACACGATCAACAACCTCACGACTCAAGATGCCCAGGTTGCCTGCTTCGTCAACGCCGCCGCGCATCTGCACCGGGGTGGCAGCTTCGTCGTCGAGGTCGGCGTCCCGGCGCTGCGACTGCTGCCGCCGGGACAGCGCGCCGTCCCGTTCGACGTCGGCGAGAAGTGCTGGGCCTACGACCTTTACGACTGCGCAACGCAGGCGATGAGCTCCAACTACGTCGACGAGGATGACGGCAATGCGCGGCTGAGGTCCATTCCGTTCCGCTATGTGTGGCCCGCCGAACTCGACCTGATGGCCCGCATCGCCGGACTCGTTCTCGTCGAGCGATGGCAGGACTGGGACGGCACACCGTTCACCCACGAGAGCAGCCGGCACGTCTCGGTGTGGCAGAAGCAGGCCTAGCTCTAACCGCTTGTTTCCCCGAAACGGAATTCCAGCACCCCTGCACTCGCACTTTCGGTGCTGGAATTCCGTTTCGCGGGTCAGGCATCGACCGCTCATCCACAGTCCGCGATTCATCCACAGGTCACGCCCGACGGCGGCGGGCGATGCCGCGATGCGTCGGCCCCGGCCGGGTCAATGGCGAGGTACGGCGAAACCAGATCAATCGAAAGGACGAGCAATGTTCGAGACACCGTTCACTGTGGTCGGCACCATCATCACCGATCCGATCCTGCGCAGGGTCGGCGATCAGGAGGTCTACAAATTCCGGGTGGCCAGCAATTCGCGGCGGCGCACCCCCGACGGCAACTGGGAGCCGGGCAACTCCCTGTACGTCTCGGTCAACTGCTGGGGCAAGCGTCTGGTGAAGGGCGTCGCGGGTTCGCTCGGGAAGGGAGACCCGGTCATCGTTGTTGGATATGTGCACACCAGCGAGTACGAAGACCGCGAAGGCGTTCGGCGTTCGTCGCTGGAAGTGCGGGCCACCGCGGTCGGGGCGGATCTTGCGCGAAGTGTCGCGGGAATCGATCGACCGAAGGCCAATGGCTTGACCAGCGACGATGCTGCGGATACCACGGACGACGCGCCGGGCGAAGACGCCGAGACGACCGAGCCGGACGAGGCCGCCGGCGAGAAGGCTCTCCCGGTGCCTGCATAGCCGGATCGGGCCGCTGACGCGCGGTCGGGACGACCATGGTCAACGCCTACGATGGTCCGCGAGCAATACCAAGACCAGAGAGGCATTACAACGGCATGGCCGATTTCATCTACACGATGCGGAAGGTCCGCAAGGCGCACGGCGACAAGGTGATCCTTGACGACGTCACTCTGAATTTCCTGCCCGGCGCGAAGATCGGCGTGGTCGGTCCCAACGGCGCGGGAAAGTCGAGCGTCCTGCGGATCATGGCCGGCCTGGACCAGCCCAACAACGGCGACGCGTTCATTCAGCCCGGCGCGACCGTCGGAATCCTGCAGCAGGAGCCGCAGCTCGACGAGGACAAGACCGTCCGCGAGAACGTCGAAGCCGGTGTAGCCATCAAGGGCAAGCTCAACCGGTACAACGAGGTCGCCGAGCTGATGGCCACCGACTACACCGACGAGCTGATGGACGAGATGGGCCAGCTCCAGGAGGAGCTCGACGCGGCCGACGCGTGGGACATCGATTCCCAGCTCGAGCAGGCGATGGACGCTCTGCGCTGCCCGCCACCCGACGAGCCGGTGACCCACCTCTCCGGCGGTGAG
>NZ_JAVHWK010000129.1:0-5999 GCF_032159775.1 Mycobacterium sp. | reverse complement strand
TCCCCTCCGTTTACTTTGTCCCCGACTGAGTAAAAAGTACCCAGTTAGCTGGATTTTGTACGGCGGTTTTTTAAATTCAATAAAACTACGTCGATGGGATACGCAGACTCGGCCCATTGGCCGCGCTGTTGCGTATTGACCTCGGCTCTAACTGATCTTGGCTGCTGTCGTCTGGTCCGGCGATGAAGCGCGTGCGCGGACCGCTCTCGCGTCCGTCACCGTTGCCGGAGATTGTCACGCAAACGCCATGACTTCGCCGGGAGGCTTCTTCTTAAGGCATGCCGTACGAAAGCGGCTTAACGCTCGGCGTTGAGCGATCGGCTCCTACTAGACACGTGCCAAGGCCTCCAGAGGCGATCGGCCTCGCTCGCAGATCGAGTCCTCGCTTCTGTCGCGCCCTTCTTCTTTCAGCACAGCCGCGACAAATCAGCCAACACCGCCGAATAGCTTTTGGCGTCAGAGCCGAATCGCAACCGAACCGCAACCGACTCTCAGCCTCTGACGGGCAGTCTTAACAGGCCGCGCCCATACGATCAGCGCTTCGGGCCAAACCACGGCCATCGCCGTCAGGAGGCTCGTGAACGACCGTCCGCGAGTCACCGTCAACGGCTCTTGCGCGCCAAAATTCCAGCGCGTAAGAGATGCCTTCGAAACCAACTTCCAAGAACGCAACGAGGTCGGCGCCGCTGTCGCCGTGTGGGTCGACGGCCAACTCGCCGTCAACCTCTGGGGCGGCACCGCCAAAGCAACCACCAAAAATCCCTGGCAGCAGCACACCCTCGTCAGCATCTTCTCTGGCTCAAAAGCTCTGACTAGTACCTGCATTCACCTACTCGCTGATCGCGGCGAACTAGACCTCGACTCCCCCGTCGCCGAGTACTGGCCCGAATTCGCCAAAGCTGGAAAGCAAGACATCACCGTCGCCATGGTGCTGGGCCATCGCTCCGGCGTCATCGGCCCCCGCACAAGACTCGCGCCCGAGCAGACTCTCGACTGGGACACTGTCTGCGAACACCTCGAAACCGCTGAACCTTGGTGGGAACCCGGCATCGCGCAGGGCTATCACATGTGCAGCTTCGGCTTCCTGCTCGGCGAGATCGTCCGCCGCGTCAGCGGACGCACGCTCGGCGAGTACCTCCGCAAGGAAATCGCCGAGCCCCTCGGCATCGACGTCCACATCGGCCTACCGCCAAGCGAGCACCACCGCTGCGCCGACATGGTCAACAAGCCCCACATCCGTGACGTCCTCACCAATGGCAACGCGCCCGGCTACCCGACGACCATCGATGAGCACCCGATGGCCGCATTCTCCGTCGCGATCGGCTTCATCCCCGATGACGAACTCGGCACATCCGACATCACCGCTTGGCGCGCAGCCGAATTCCCGTCCACCAACGCCCACGTCTCTGCACTCGGGCTTGCGACGTTCTACAACGCGCTCGCTCACGGCAAGATCCTCAGCTACGAGCACATGGAGAAATGCCGAATCTCACAGGGCGGCCTCGACACTGACCTTGTCCTCGGCCCGCGCGTCGCCGACCACGGCTGGGGCCTGGGCTACATGCTCAACCAACGCGGATTGAACGCCCCCAACACAAAGATCTTCGGTCACGGCGGATCAGGCGGAAGTTTCGGCTTCGTCGACCTCGAACACCGCATCGGCTACGCCTACGTCATGAACCGCTTCGACGCCACAAAGTGCAACGCTGACCCGCGTAGCGTCGCGCTCTCCAACGAGGTCTACTCCTCTGTGGGCGTAACCCGCCAGTAGTTCGCGGGCCCGAATCCGCGCTTTCCTGTGAGTACCCTGGTCGCCATGGACGGCTTATTGCTGGTGCTCATTCTTGTCGTTGTCGGCGCGATCGGCCTGGTTGTGTGGAACGCGTCGCGCAACACGGCCAACCGAAACGCCACCTCCCTGGCTGACGCCAAGGCGGACGCCCGCAGAGTCATCGACCGCCTGGGCGGCCAAGTTCTCAACTTGTCCGGCACCGACGACGCGTCCAAGCAGGCCATCGCCGACGCATCGGAGCGGTTCAACGCCGCCGGCGCACAAATCGACCAGGCCACCACCGCCAAGCAGGCGCTGCTCGCCAAGGAAAGCGCCATGGAGGGGCTCTACTACGTGCGCGCCGCCCGCACCGCGATGGGCATGGACCCCGGGCCGGAGCTCGAGCTGCTCAGTGGGCAGAAGTCGGCAGGCGTCGTCACTGAGGACCGGCGCGTCGACTTCGAGGGCCGCCAGATCGAGGCCTCACCCAACCCGACCGAGCGCACGCCGAACTATTACCCCGGCGGTCGCGTCGCGGGCCGTCCCGTTCCGGCCGGCTGGTACTCCGAGCCGTGGTGGAAACCTGCGTTGGTCGCCGGCGCCTGGGGCGTGGGCTCAGTGTTCCTGTTCAGCGCATTGTTCTCAGGCATGGGCGGAGTCGGCTACGACGCGCAAGGCTTTGAAAACGGGTACGGCGACGGTTACGCCGACGGCTTGGACGCCGGACAGGACGGCGGCGACTACGGCGACGGCGGCGGCGACATGGGTGGCGACGGCGGCGACATGGGTGGCGACGGCGGTGGCTGGGGTGGCGACAGCTGGGGCGGCGGCGACGGCGGCGGCTGGGGCGGCGGCGATTTCGGTGGCGGCGATTTCGGTGGAGACTTCGGCGGCTTCTAGACCCGCCGCCGCACAAAAGAAGTCAGAGCCGGCTCTCCAGTCGCGCTGACACGCCGGCCTCCTGAAGGTCGAGCCGTTCCAGCATCGCGCGCACGGCTTCGTCCTCGATGCGGCCCGAATCCCGCTCCTCGATCAGCACAGCCCGTTGCGCCGCAAGCACATCGCGATACAGCGCTGAGAACACTTCGGACCGCTTCGTGTGCGCATCGGGATCGGGCATCTCGTCGGCGTCCTGTGAGTGCCGAGCGACGACCGCACGGATCTCGGCCAGCACACGTGGGTCCATCCCTTCCGGCGGATTCGCCCGGAACTCGGCCAACACTGCGTCGGCGGCGTCGTGCACGAGCCGTTCAGCCTTCAGTTCCTCCTCGCGGTCGGCGGCGTGGTCGTCGGTGAACCTGGATACGCGCAGTCGTTTGATCAGCAGCGGCAACGTCCACCCCTGGATCAACAAGGTGCCGACGCTCACCACGAACGCGATCGCCTGAATCATCGACCGCTCGGGAAACGGCTCACCGCTTATCGTGGTCGCCGGAATCGCCGCTGCCGCAGCCAAAGTCACCACCCCGCGCATTCCGGTCCACGAGACGACGACGCTTTCCTGCCACGTCAACGGTCGGCGGTCGATCCGCGATCGCCACTTGCCCTGCGGTTTGTCCCGCCGACGCGTGCCCAGCGCCCCGCGGCCACCACGTGACGGGACCGGCACACTGAGGCGGCTCTCCACGTGCGACGACAACTTGTTGCGGCCGAACATCGCGATCACCGACAGTGGCCGGATCACCAGGACGATCAGCAGCACGATCGCCGACGCGCCGGCCACCTGCGTCAGCGACTCATGCGTCTCGCGCAGATCCTCCAGCACGAACCGCAGATGCAGTCCGATGTAGGCGAACACGAACGCTTCCAGCAGCACGTCGACGGAGTTCCATACATGCCGCTCCTGCAGCCGGGTCTGATATCCCGCGCCCAGCGTCCCGTTGCCGACGACGAAGCCGGCGACGACGACCGCCAGCACGCCCGTTGCATGGATCTCCTCGGCGCAGATGAACGCCGCGAACGGGACCACTAACCCCTGCACCGTCTCCAAACCGGGGTTGGCCAGTCGCCGTCGAATCCACAACGTCACATAGCCCAGCGCCGCCCCGACCAAGGGCCCGACGGTGGCGCTGTACCCGAAGAGCAGGAACGGGTTTTCGATGAAGGTGTGCGTGCCTGCGACCTGGGCCACCGCCACGGAGAACAACGTCAGCGCCGCCGCGTCGTTGATCAGGCTCTCGCCCGTCAGGATCGCCATCACCTTCTTCGGTAGGCCGAGTTTGCGGCCCACGGCTACGGCGGTGACGGCGTCGGGCGGCGCCACGATCGCGCCCAGCACTAGCGCGGCGCCGAACGTCAGCGGCACCACTACCAACCACGACGACACCAACGCCACCGCAAACGCCGTCACGACGACCAGGCCGACGCCCAAGCCGAGGATCGGGCGGATGTTGCGCAGGAAGGTCGGGAACGAGAAGTCCAAAGCAGCCGAGTACAGCAGCGGCGGCAAGACGACCGACAGCAAGATGTGCGAATCCAGCTCAGGTGCTTCGAATCCCGGCAGGAACGACACGGCGATGCCGATGACGACGATGATCAGGGCGGGTTCCAGTCCGCGCCGATGCGCCATGGCGGTGACGACGATGGCTCCGACGACGACGAGGATGAGTTCCACCCGCCGATTGTCGCTGAGTGCGGGCCGATTTTTTAGCGCGAGCTGGGCCCACACCGAAGGTAGGGGGACGCAAAAGGTCCCCGACACGCCGCAAATTGGGGCCATTTGCGTCTGCTCACCGAGAACGGGACCGCTACGTCTGGTCGGTCGGGCACCAGAACAGGTTGCGACCCTCGAGCAGGGCTGTTCGGATCTCCGTGCCGCAGACTCGGCACGGCTCACCGGCGCGGCGGTAAACCCAGGTCCGCGGCCGGCCTGGCGCATAGGACGGCAGTCCACGATCGTCTTCGCGATCGATCGTGATGATCTTGCCGCGGCGCAACCCGATCGCCATCAACGCGACGAGATCGGTCCACATCGCGTCGAACTCGTCCGCATCGATATTCACACCCAATCGGTACGGGTCGATGCGATGACGGAACAGCAGCTCGTTGCGATACACGTTGCCGACGCCCGCGATCACCGTCTGGTCCATCAGCAACGCACCGATCGGCCTGCGCGACTTGGTGATTCGCGCCCATGCCAGCGAGCCGTCCGCATCGCGTCGCAGGGGATCCGGGCCGAGCCGGGCGATCACGTCGTCGACCTCAGCCTGGTCGATCAAATCGCACACCGTCGGTCCGCGGAGGTCGCTGCCGAAGTCGGCACCGACCATCCGCATTCGCACCTGTCCGACCGGCAGCGGCATCGGCAGCTCGACCTCACTGAACTTTCCGTACAGGCCGAGGTGCACATGCACGACGCGGCCGCCCTCGTAGTGGTGGAACAGATGCTTGCCCCACGCGCTGGCCTTCTTCAGTACCCGCCCGTTGACGGCGGCCGCCCCGTCGGCGAAGCGGCCCTGCGGGCTTGAGACGATGACGGGCGCACGGCCGAACTTGCGCTGATGCAGCCGAGCCAGCCGGTGAAGCGTGTGACCTTCAGGCATCCGCGGCCGGTGGTCCCGGGACTGGCGGCGGGACATGGGTCTCTTCGTACTTCTTCAAGATGTCGATACGGCGTTGGTGGCGTTCAGCTTTCGACCACTCGGCATCCAGGAATGCGTCGACGATCTCCAGCGCCTCGGGCACGGTGTGCATGCGGGCACCGATTCCCATCACCTGCGCGTTGTTGTGCTGGCGCGCCAGCGAGGCCGTCTCGGTGCTCCATGCCAGCGCACACCGGGCACCAGGCACCTTGTTCGCGGCGATCTGCTCGCCGTTGCCCGAGCCGCCGATGACGATGCCGAGGCTCTCGTTGTCCCCGACGGTCTTGAGCGCCGCGGCGATGCAGAACGCCGGGTAGTCGTCCTCGGCGTCGTAGACGTAGGCGCCGCAGTCGATGGGCTCGTGCCCGGCCTTCTTGAGGTGCTCGATGATTTCGCTCTTGAGTTCGAAGCCCGCATGGTCAGAGCCCAGGTAGACGCGCATGGCGGTCATTCTGGCAGAGCATGCCTACGCCGCGACGACTAGCGCCTCAGTCGAACTCCGGCGACTCGGTGCGGGTGCGCTTGAGCTCCCAGAAGTGCGGGTACGACGCGAAGGTCACCGACGCGTCCCACAGCTTGCCGGCCTCCTCGCCGCGCGGGATCCGCGACAGCACCGGGCCGAAGAACGCCACCCCGTTGATGTGAAT
>NZ_JAVHWK010000121.1:0-45858 GCF_032159775.1 Mycobacterium sp. | reverse complement strand
CAGAAGCAGATCGACGACATCAACAAGCAACTCCAGGAGCAGCAAAAGCAGGCCGGCCAGGTCCTCGGCAACCTCCCCTTCTGAGACACAACCAAACTCAGCCCAGGCCACCCGGCCTGGGCTGAGTCATGTCAGCTTTCCAGCGCCTTGAGGGCCTGCGCCCCCAACTCGTGGCCGATGTCGATCACCTCGGCGGCGCGATGGAATTCCAGGCTGCGGCAAGCGGTTCGGGGCACCTCGATCAACAGGTCCGGCGGGTAGGCGGCCAACGTGTGACGCGCCAACGCGGCCTGGGCGATATCGATGGTGCGGTTCATCACCTCGAAGCTGCCCATCGTGGGCACCGGTCCGCCGTCGGTTACGTCGTCTGGGTCGTCCTCGTCGGCCATGCTGCTGAACCGGCTCAACATGGCTCGTCCGGTCTGCGTGTCGAGCACCGAACGGGCGGCGTTGGTGTCGAGCAGCGACGAGGTGCTGCGCCACATCCTGTTCAGCCATTCCGTCGTCGCCCTCGGTTCGGCATCCGTCGGCTCGTAGCGGCCGCCCGCCTCGCTGCCGCTCAAGCTGACGGCGATGGTCAGGTCGGCGTTGACGGCCGCGATCGGCGCCATCGGCAACGGGTCGAGAATGCCGCCGTCGGCAAGCAGGCGGCCGTCGAGTACGTGCGGTGTGATGACGCCGGGAATCGCGATGGATGCCCGAATCGCTTCGTCCACCGGACCGCGCTGCAGCCACACCGACTTACCGGCTATCAGGTCGGTCGTCACCGCCGTGTACGGGATCGGCAGTTCCTCGATGGTGACTTCGCCGAGGATGTCTCGGACGGCGTCGAGAATCTTCGCAGCCCGCAACACACCCGCGGCGGTGATCTTCGGGTCCAACAGGCGAAGCACCGCCCGCTGTGTCAGCGACTTCGCCCATTCGGCGAATTCCTCGAGCTTGCCCGCCGCCTGAAGGCCGCCGACGAGCGCACCCATCGACGACCCGGCGATCCCGACGATTTCGTACCCCCGCTTCTGCAGCTCGATGATCACCCCGATGTGCGCGTATCCCCGTGCGCCCCCGCTGCCGAGAGCCAGCGCGACCCGGTTGCCAGCCATGGCATCATTCTGCGCTGCAGCCCACACGCCCCGGCGCCGAGCCTGCTGAGGGATCGCGAATTAACGAGAATTCGCGATCTCTGCGCAGTCTCGGGCGCCACAATCGGATGTGTCCGCGCAGGAATCCAAGGTGCTATCGGCCGTGCGCGGCCTCGGCAGGCCCACACCGCGCGACGCGTTGGCTGGCCTCGTCACCGGTTTGTTCTCCATACCCGAGGGGATGGCCTACGCCAGCATCGGCGGGTTCAATCCCGTTGTCGGGCTCTATTCGGGCGTAGTGCCGGGCATCGTGGCATCGGTCTTGGCCCGCTCGGTGCTCATGGTCACCACGCTCACCAGCGCCATCGCGCTCTCCTCGCGAAGTGTGCTGGCCGAGGAAGGTCTCGACCCCGCGGATCCCGCCAATGTCGCCACGCTGGCCGTCGTCGTCGGCGTTGTCATGTTGGTCTTCGGCCTGCTTCGTTTCGGCGCGATCATGAACTTCGTCTCCAACGCCGTCATGACGGGCTTCAGCACCGGTATCGCGCTGCAGATCATCGCCGGTGTGCTCAATGACGCGACCGGCTATAAACCGCAGAGCGGCAACACCATTGGGAAGTTCATCGACTCGCTGAGACACGTCGGACTGTGGCAACCGACGGCAGTTGCGGTGGCAGTCGGCACCGTCGCGGTGTGGGCGGTGTTCCATTTCGTCAAGCCGTTGAAGTCCTTCGCGATTCTGCTTGCGCTCGTCGTGGTTACCGCAGTGGTCGCCATTGCCCGCGTAGACGTCGAGACCGTCGGAGACATCGCATCGATCTCCAATTCCCTACCACCGCTGACCGTTCCGAATTTCGCCGTGATGCCCCAGCTGCTGGTCGGCGGCGTCGCCGTTTCCCTCGTCGCGCTGGCGCAGGCGGCAGGTATCTCCGCGGCGGTGCCCAACCCGGATGGCAGCCGCAGCAACATGTCCGGCGACTTCACCGCCCAGGGCGCCGCCAACCTCGCGGGTGGCTTCTTCGGCGCGCTTCCCGCCGGTGGTTCACTGTCGAGAACCGGCGTCGCGACTTCGGCTGGGGCGCAAACACGTTGGGCGGGCATCTTCGCAGGCATCTGGCTTGCGCTGCTCGTCCTGATTGCCGGTTCCGTTGCCGAGATCATTCCGATGCCGGTCATCGGCGGCCTCATCTTCGTCATCGGCCTCGAACTCGTGGCAGGCCGACTGCCCGACATCAAGCTCGTGTTGCGCGTCGCACCGATCTCGGCGGTGGCGATGCTGATCACGTTCGCGGCCACCACGCAGCTGCCCCTGCACACGGCGATCCTGATCGGGGTCGTCACGTCGCTCGTCCTCTATTGCGTCAAAGTCGCGAAGTCCGCCCAACTGGTCGGCCTTCGGCAGACCGACGACGGCCACTTCGAAATCGTTCCCGTACCCGAACAATGCGCCAGCAACGACGTCACGGTCCTGCACTACGCCGGGGTAGGGCTGTTCGCCGAGGTGGCCCGCATCGACGAGGAGTGGCCGAAGGTGGCGGGCTCCACGAACGCCGTCGTCGTGCTCAGCATGCGGATGATGCCCGACGTGCCGTCCTCGGTCGCGATCAAGGCGATGCGGCGGTGGGCGGGCGCGCTGCAGGCGCACGGCGGCCGCCTCATCGTCGCGGGGGTGACGCCCGCCGCGGAGCGCATCCTCGTGCGAGGCGGCCTGGCCGACGTGCTCGGCGACGACGGCATCGTGCCCGCCACCGATCGGGTCTTCGGAGCCTTGGACGAAGCCGTCGCCCGAGGCCGGGCATGGATCGCGTGGCGGTCCTAGCCGACTTTCTCTCAGCCGTGATTCGAATTCAGCAGAGCGAGTCCGCGCCCGCCCGAACGGCGACGATGACGGCCGCCTGCCTGGCGGGGGAGAGCTGCGCCCACGGCGTGTTGAATGTTGCGGGCCCCGGCGGTGTGTTGGGGTCCTGGATCGTCTTCAAAAAGGGCTCGATCTGCGATTGACGGTCGCCGCCCTGCTCGTCAATCCAGACCTTCGCGGCCTGGCAGGCCTGCGAGTACTCCTCTTCGGTCGACTCGGCGTCGGCCCCGATCGCCGTGGTGACGCCGCCAGGTGCGACCTCGGTGGCGCCTGGCGCTGGGGTGTGGGTTTCCGGGCTTGACGTGCTCGTCGTGGTGGGCGCCGCCGACGACGGACCGCCCTCTCCTTCCGACGAACAGCCTGTCATCGCCACGATTGCCGCCACCGTCGCGGCACAGAGGGGGTAGGAGCGCATTCTGCCAATCTATGCAACACTCGCCGACGTGATGGAAATGACCGGGATCCGGGGTTGTTGTCAGGCCTAGCCGCCGACCCCCACCCGTCCGTCACTTCCTGGAGCTTCCATGGTTTCCGCCGTCTCCGCCCCTACCCGCCTGCGCGTCCCCGATCTGCTTAATGCTGTCGATCAGGCCGCCGACGGCTTACTCAGCGGCCACTACGACCACCTTCTGCCGGCTGACGGCGTGCCCACCGACGACCGTTGGTACACCCGCATCCACGGCGACGACGAACTCGACGTCTGGCTCATCAGCTGGGTCAAGGACCACGCCACCGAGTTGCACGACCACGGCGGCTCGCTGGGCGCGCTGACCCTCGTGTCCGGCGCACTCGACGAGTTCCGCTGGGACGGTGACGCGTTGCGCCGTCGTCGGCTGAACGCGGGCGACCAGGCGGCGTTTCCGCTCGGCTGGGTACACGACGTCGTCTGGGCGCCGACGCACAGCCTCACCGTCGCCGCGCCCACGCTGAGCGTGCACGCCTACTCGCCCCCGCTTACGGCGATGTCATACTACGAGGTGACCACGCGGAACACCCTGCGTCGCAACCGAACCGAACTCACCGAAGGCCCGGAGGGATAGCGATCTGATGGCCAGCCGCATCGACAAGGTGCTCGACGCCGCCCGCGACCGGTTGCAGCGGTTGCCTGCCAGCGCTGTGCCCGGCGCGTTGGCGCGCGGCGCGATACTCGTCGACATCCGCCCGCAGGCGCAGCGCGACCGTGAGGGGAACGTCGCCGCGGCTCTGGTGATCGAACGCAACGTGCTGGAGTGGCGTTGCGATCCCACCAGCGACGCGAAGCTTCCGGAAGCCGTCGACGACGACGTCGAATGGGTGGTGCTGTGTTCGGAGGGCTACACCTCCAGCCTGGCCGCGGCGTCGCTGATCGACCTCGGGCTGCACAAGGCCACAGACGTCGTCGGTGGATACCACGCGCTGGTGGCCGAAGGCGTTCTCGTTTAAGCGTTCTCGTCGTTGGACAACAGCGGGCGCAGTCGCGCGGTCTTCTCCGGCGTCCAGCCCGGCGGTTGCAGTATCTGTGCCCAGGCGTTGGCGACGTCCTTGATGTAGACGTGGCCGTGTCCGTCCGGAACGTCCACCGCGACAGCCATATCCGCCGACACCTGAAGGAACGTGACGACCGGGATCCACTGCATGCGGCCGGACAGGTCGTAGCCGCGGGGCTCGCGGAGCCAGTCCGGTTCTTGGAACAGCAGGTCCGGATTCCACCAGGCGATCGGGTCCGACGCGTGCTGGAGGTACACCACCCGCGGCAGACCCCACGGGTCTTCGGGACGGGCCAGGTTGTCCGGCCGCGCGACGAAGCGGACGTATTCGCCCTTGTCGAAGATCGGCAGCCACTCCGGCGAATCCGCGTCGCGGTTCTGAGTGAGATCAGACCAGATGGTGTTGTTGAATGTTGGACCGGAGTAGAGGGCACCGTCGGTGCGGGCGACGACATTGTTCAACGACAGGAACGGCGCCTCACCGCCGAACGAGCCAAGGCTTTCACCGAATACAACCAGCTTGGGCCGTTGCCCCTCCGGCATCGCCTTGATCTCCGCGTCGACGGCTTCGAACAGCGCCTGCCCCGCCTGGCGGGCGTTCTCCTTGTCGACGAGGAATGACAGCCAGCTCGGCAGGAACGAGTACTGCATGCTGACGATCGCGGTGTTGCCGTTGTACATGTACTCCAGTGCCGACGCCTCGGCCTCGTTGATCCAGCCGGTGCCTGTCGTCGTCGCCACCGCGACCACGTCGCGAGTCAGCCCGCCGGTGCGCAGGAGTTCCTCGGCGGCCAGTGCTGCGGTGGCCTTGATGCCGTCGGCCGAATGCAGGCCGGCGTATGCGCGGATCGGTTCGATCGCGGGCTTGCCGTTGAACTTCGAGAGTTCGTCGACAGTCGGGCCCGCCGACACGAACACCCTGCCCTGGTGGCCGAGCGACTCCCAGTCGGTCAACGAGTCCGGTCCGCCCGACCGCAACTTCGAGTCCGGCGCGGGGAAGTCGGGGTCGGTCTCGTCGTTGACCGTGGCAAACGTCCTGTTGAGGTAGTCCATCCCGACGCGGACGACGACGCCGTTCAGCAGCGCGATACTCAGCGCAAGGAGTAACATGACGACCACTATCTGCGAGACCCTCGGCGGCGCAACGCGATTGAGCTGTCGTACCAGGAATCGCACGAGCTTGCCGATGAGCTGGCCGATCTCGACGAAGATGAACAACACCACAATCGCGAGCACCGCTGTCAGCGGGTGCTCCCAGAATCCCATCCGGGGCACGTCGTTGAGGTCGCGTACCTCGTCCTGCCAGATGTGGAAATAGATGATCATCAGGATCTGGCCGATGATGCCGACGACCACCACCGCAAGCCACGCCCAGCCCGGCGCGTGGGGGCTGGAGTCCTTTGAGCGCATATATCGCACCAGCCACACGGCGAGGACGCCGATGCAGTAGCCGATCGCGCCGGCCGCGCCGCTTACCAGCCCTTGAAACAGCGGGCCTCGGGGGAGCAGGGAGGGCGTCAGCGACAACCACAGGAACACCAGAGCGAGAACGGTTCCGGTGAACGTGTAGTGCCGCTGCCACCAGGTCAGCTTTTTATCCGGTGGTTCCTGTTGCGGTGGTGCTTCTTCCGTCGCCTCCGCGGTGTCTGTCACCAGGGCAGATTAGCTGTGCGTGAAGTTCGGGGGGCGTTTCTCACTGAAGGCGTTCATGCCCTCCGTTTGGTCAGCGGTGGCGAAAGCCGAGTGGAACAGCCTGCGTTCGTACAGCAGGCCCTCAGACAACGACGATTCGAAGGCCCGGTTGACGGCCTCCTTGGCCATCCGCGATGCCGACAGCGACATCTGAGAGATGGTGGTGGCCACTGCCCTTGCCTCACGGATCAGCTCGTCGGCGGGCACCACGCGCGATACCAGGCCACTGCGGTCGGCTTCCTCGGCGTCGATGGTGCGGCCGGTCAGGATGAGATCCATCGCCTTCGCCTTGCCGATGGCGCGGGTCAGCCGTTGTGACCCACCCATGCCCGGCAGCACCCCGAGCTTGATCTCCGGCTGGCCGAATTTGGCCGTGTCGGCGGCGATCAGGATGTCGCACATCATCGCCAGTTCGCAGCCGCCGCCGAGTGCGTAACCGGCGACCGCGGCGATCAGTGGCGTGCGCACCGCGGCCAGCTTGGCCCACGGCGCGAAGAAGTCCTGGCCGAACACGTCGCCGAAGGACAGCTCCGACATCTCCTTGATGTCGGCGCCGGCGGCGAACGCCTTGTCGTTGCCGGTGATGACGATCGCGCCGATCCCCGGGTCGCTGTCGAGTTCGGCTGCAGCAGTGGTGACTTCGTCCATCACCTGGCTGTTGAGTGCGTTCAGCGCCTTCGGTCGGTTCAGCGTGATGGTGCCGACGCGCCCCTCGCGGTCGACGAGAATGGTCTGGTAGTCCGTCTCGGTCATTGCGTCTCCTCGGGGAAGGTCAGGTCGGGGTTTCGGGGGGCGAAGTACGCGTCGATATCGGCTCTGGTGACCTCGGCCAGCGACGGTGGCGACCATTTCGGGTTGCGGTCCTTGTCGATGACCTGCGCCCGGATTCCTTCGACGAGATCGTGTGAATTCAGCGACTGGCACGTTGTCCGATACTCCTGGCGGAGCACGTCTTTGAGGGTGTCGAGCTTGGCGGCGCGGCGCACGGCTTCAAGTGCCACCGACAGCGAAACGGGTGAGCGAGTCATGATCAGGTTGGCCGCGTCGACGGCGGCGGTGCCGCCAGTTCCACCGGGGGCCGGGCCCGAATCGTGTCCGCGCAACGCGGCGACGATGTCCTCGACCGTGTCACCCGCGTAGCAGTCGTCGATCCATTGCTGCTGCGCCAGTAGCTCACTCGGCGGCGGTTCGGTCGCGTACGAGTCGAGCGCAGCGTCGATGCCGTCGGCGACGATGGCGTCGGAGAAGTCGCCGAGCTGGTCGTGGGGGACGTAGCGGTCGGCGAAGCCCATGGCGATCGCGTCACCTGCGGCGAACGGCGCGCCCGTCAGCGCTGCGTGCAGGCCGAGCAGGCCGGGTGCCCGCGACAGGATGTACGTGCCGCCGGCGTCGGGGATGAAGCCGATACCGACCTCGGGCATCGCCATTTTCGTGGTGTCGGTGACGACGCGGACGCTGCCATGCGCGCTGACGCCGACGCCGCCGCCCATCACGATGCCGTCCATCAGCGAGACGAACGGCTTCGGATAGCCCGCGATCTGAGCGTTCATCAGGTACTCGTCCCACCAGAACGACGTCGCAACGCTGTGGTCGCCGAGGGCGCTCTTGTAGACGACATCGACGATGTCGCCGCCCGCGCACAGGCCCCGCTCGCCTTCGCCGGACAGCACGACGGCCGAGACGTCGTCGTCGTGCTCCCATTTGGTCAGTGCCTGAGAAATCGCCGAGACCATTGCGGGGGTCAGCGAGTTGATGGCCCTGGGCCGATTCAGCCTGATCAGGCCGAATCCACGGTCGACTGTTACTAGGACATCCTCGTTTTCGCCCACGGAATGCAATCTAGATCGTGACCCGTCCGTGCTGCACCGCGGGTAAGGTTTCCTGTGAAAGACCTGGGAGGTTTTTTCGGGAACCTCCCTTGGTGACCGATCGTTGAGTAAGTGTTCGTCAGTAGGCGAACGACAGCACAGGAGAGGAACCGACGGTGCGCGAGAGCAGCAACCCGGTATTTCGTTCACTGCCCAAGGGGCAAGGTGGATATGCGCAGTTCGGTACCGGAGCCACCGGCGCCGGTGCGGCCGCAGTACAGGCAGATCCCTATGTGACGCAGTACCCCGACCGGCAGCAGACCGGGGTGTCGCGTCCGATGACCATCGACGACGTCGTCACCAAGACGGGTGTCACGCTCGCGGTGCTGTCGGCCGTTGCGGTCGTCTCGTACTTCCTGGTCGCGGGCAACACCGCGCTGGCGACGCCCTTCGTTCTGGTCGGCGGACTCGGTGGCTTGGCCCTGGTGCTCATCGCCACGTTCGGCCGTAAGCAGGACAACCCGGCGATCGTGCTCAGCTACGCCGCACTCGAGGGGCTGTTCCTCGGTGCGATCTCGTTCGTGCTCGCCAACTTCTACGTCTCCGGCGCCAGCGCCGGCGCCCTCATCGGGCAGGCGATCCTCGCCACCATCGGCGTGTTCGTCGGCATGCTCGTCGTCTACAAGACCGGCGCGATCCGCGTGACCCCGAAATTCACCCGGATGATCGTCGCAGGCATCTTCGGCGTGCTCGTCCTGGCGCTTGGAAACTTCGTGCTGGCGATGTTCGGTGTCGGCGGCGGTGAGGGCCTCGGCCTTCGCGGCAACGGCCCGATCGCGATCATCTTCTCGCTGGTGTGCATCGGCTTGGCAGCGTTCAGCTTCCTGCTCGACTTCGACGCCGCCGACCAGATGATCCGCGCAGGCGCGCCTGAGAAGGCCGCTTGGGGTGTCGCTCTCGGCCTGACCGTGACGCTGGTCTGGCTTTACATCGAGATCCTGCGTCTGCTCAGCATCTTGCAAAGCGATTGACGACCTACCACTAGAAAAGCCCCCGGTACGCCGGGGGCTTTTCTGCTTTGCCGCCGAAACTGCGCACAGATCGCAATTGATCCACAGTTTGCGATCTGCCAGCAGACTCGGCGGGGTCAACGCGCGAGAGTCGAGCCATGTCCATGCTCGACAGGCCGTTTGTCGGTAGTGAAGCACTGGAGTGCGGGCTCGTTCGTAGGCACGAGTTGCGGACCCGCTATCGCCATATCTTCCCGGATGTCTACCTGCCGAACGACGTTCGGTTGACGTTGCCGCTGCGCGCTCGCGCGGCTTGGCTCTGGTCTCATCGGCAAGGCATCATCGCCGGGCTGACTGCGTCTGCATTGCACGGTGCCAGATGGGTCGACGACCTGGCGCCAATCGAGTTGATATGGCCGAACGCCAGACCCGCACCCGGCATTCGAACGTCTGATGTGCGTCTTCACACAGAAGAATCCAGTGCTTTCGACGGCATGCGAATTACGACTCCGGCGCACACGGCGTTCGATATCGCCCGACGGAGACCGCTCAACGCGGCCGTCGCCAACCTCGACGCACTCGGAAATGCCACCGGGTTGACAGCCCAGGACGTTTTCCGGATCGCGAGAAGGCATCGCGGATCTCGCGGACTGCGCCAGCTAGCGAAAGTCCTCGACCTGCATGACCCTGGGTCGGCATCGCCGAAGGAAACATGGTTGCGGCTCTTGGCGATTGGCGCAGACTACCCACGACCGCAGACCCAGATTCCGGTGGTGAGCGCCGACGGCTGTCGACGGTATTTCCTCGACATGGGGTGGCCAGATCTGATGTTGGCGCTCGAATACGACGGCGAACAACATCGCGTCGACCCAATTCAGTACGCGTATGACATTCGGCGCTCAGAGGATCTAGACGAACTCGGGTGGACGCGGCTGAGGGTCGTCAAGACGAACACCGAAGCGGACGTCCTCCGTCGTCTCGACCGCGCATGGCGCTCGAAACTGCGGGCATCGCGAAATCTCGTGAAAACGCGATCTGTCAGCAGGCTCGGTGTGTCAGCTGAGGCGCTCGATGATCATCGCCATACCCTGGCCGCCGCCGACACACATCGTCTCCAGGCCGAACGTCTTGTCCTGCGTCGTCAGGTTGTTCAGCAGCGTGGCCGTGATGCGCGCACCCGTCATGCCGAACGGGTGCCCCAACGCGATCGCGCCGCCGGAGATGTTGAGCCGGTCGAGGTCCATGCCCAATTCGCGGGCCGACCCGAGCACCTGAACCGCGAACGCCTCGTTGATCTCGTAGAGGTCGATGTCGTCAATCGTCATGCCCGCGTTGGCGAGTGCCTTGCGCGTCGCCTCGATCGGCCCCAGCCCCATGATCTCGGGCGACAGACCGCTGACGCCGGTCGCCACGATGCGGGCCAGCGGCGTCAGGCCGAGCTCCTTGGCCTTCTCGTCGCTCGTCACGATGACGGCTGCCGCACCGTCGTTCAGCGGGCATGCGTTGCCGGCGGTGACTGTTCCGTTCGGCCGGAACACCGGCTTGAGCTGGCTGATCTTCTCGTATGTCGTGCCTGCCCGCGGCCCGTCGTCGGTGTTGACCTGCGATCCGTCGGGCAGCGTCACGGGTGAGATCTCGCGGGCGAAGAAGCCGCTGTTGATCGCCTCTTCGGCACGGTTCTGGCTGCGCACGCCCCAGTGGTCCTGCTCTTCGCGGCTGATGCCGGTGTGCAGCGCGACGTTCTCGGCGGTCTGCCCCATGGCGATGTAGACGTCGGGAAGCACGCCGTCGGCACGGGGGTCATGCCACTCGTCGGCGCCTGCCGATGCTGCCACCGAACGTTCTTCGGCGTCGGCGAACAACGGGTTGTGCGAGTCGGGCCAACCGTCGGAGGTGCCCTTCGGGAAGCGCGAAACCGTCTCGACGCCTGCGGAGATGAACGCGCTGCCCTCGCCGGCCTTGATCGCGTGAAACGCCATCCGCGTGGTCTGCAACGACGACGAGCAGTACCGGTTCACCGTCGTGCCGGGCAGAAAGTCGTATCCGAGTTCGACGGCGACGGCCCTGCCGATGTTGAAGCCCGCCTCGCCGCCCGGCTGCCCGCAGCCCATGATCAGGTCGTCGATGTCCTTGGGGTCGAGCGACGGCACCTTGTCCAGCGCAGCCCGCACCATCTGTGCGGCCAGGTCGTCCGGCCGCATGTCGACCAGCGACCCCTTGCCCGCACGGCCGATCGGAGAGCGTGTTGTCGCGACGATGACGGCTTCTGACATGACGGCTCCTCAGTAGTGGCTTACTGGAAGAGAACTTAGCTGGCGGGCACCACGATCGGTGCAGGGACCCCAGTCGATCGCTTCCACAGTCGGCTGACTCCGCCGAGCCGCGACAGCAGCGTGTTGACGTCGGCGGCCCTGGCCTCCAACGGGGACTCGGGTTCGACCGTTGTAGTGAAGTCGCCCAACGCATTACACAGCGCGGGCACTAGCTGCTGTGCGGCGAGTTCGTATCCGGCGCCCGACGGATGGAACATGTCGTCCGAGAAGTACCGTTCCGGCGCCAGCCTGAAGTCGGTGGTCATCAGGTCGGCCAGCGGGACCGGCACGCCGCCTGATGTACGCACCGCCGCTGCCTGCGCACGGGCCAGTCGCAGCCCGCGGGTGCGCGCGACGGTCCGCAGCGGCTGCGGAATCGCGGTGATGACGCCGAAATCCGGGCATGTGCCGACGACGACGACGGCACCGCTGGCCCGCAGTCGACGCACCGCCTTACCCACCCGTCGGGCTGACGGGCCGATGCCGTGGAGTTTGGTGATGTCGTTGGCGCCGATCATGATCACGGCCGCATCCGGCGCCGGGCCCGCGACGAACATCGCGTCGATCTGGCCTGAGAGTCCCTTTGAGGTGGCGCCGACGATCGCCTTGGTGCTCAGCCGGATCCGTTGGCCGGAGATCTCGGCGAGAGTGCGGGCGATCATCACACCTGGCACTTCTTCGGCGTCGCGGGCTCCGTAACCGCAGGCCGTCGAGTCGCCGAAAACCATCAGGTGCAGGTCGACCGGCATTCCGCGGTGCCAACGCTCGACCGGACCACCGCCGAGCGAATACACGCCATCGGCCCGCGGCGGGATGTCCCACGACTTCGGAATGACGCGTCGGGCCGCCTCAGCCTGTCCGCCCAGGTAACTGCGGGCTCCGACATAAGTGCCCGTCGACGCGAGTGTGGCCGCGGCCGCCATGGCGACTGTGGACCGACGCGATGCGCGATTCCTCACAAACCCAGTTTATTGGGCAAATCTCGGGATATCCGCGTGGCGAGTCCAGTTCGACGGTCACGGTGCGGTATCAAGTCCGGTATCGAATCAGTTTCTTTGATTGTTGAACTGGTTATCGATGTCAAGCTAAGTTATCCGGACTGGCCGAGCAACGAGCCACCCCCGGGCACTACAGCGTCGTAGGAAGTGGTGGCGATGACGGCACCAAGCAAAGTTCCGAGTACCCCGCGCGCTGCAATCAGCGCAGCTAGAGGGCATAAACCTCGTAAATTTCCGGTCAGCGACGGGGCGCCGGTAGAGGTAGTCGAGGACGGCCCGAGCCTGCAGGGACGGCTGCTCGCACTGGCCGCAATGCTCACGATCAAGCCAACTCTGGCAATCGGTAGCTACGCACCCCGCGTACCCTGGCCGTTCGGCCTTGTGGACATGGCGTGTCGCGTGCTGAAGCCCGCACCCGGCACCGTCCGGGCCACGATATCGCTGCCCAACTGCAACGCCCAGCTGGTCCGCGCCGCGGGCGTGCTGCCTGCCGACGGCAAACGCCGCATCGTGCTCTATATGCACGGCGGCGCGTTTCTGACTTGCGGCGTGAACAGCCATGGCCGGTTGGTCGAGACGCTGTCCAAATTCGCCGACAGCCCCGTGCTCGTCGTCAACTACCGGATGATCCCGAAGCATTCCGTCGGCCAAGCGCTCGACGACTGCTACGACGCCTACAAGTGGCTGCGTCTGCGGGGTTACGACCCCGAACAGATCGTGCTCGCCGGCGACTCCGCGGGCGGATATCTCTCGCTCTCCCTCGCCGAGCGGCTGCAGCAGGAGGGGCTGGCCGGTGAATCGCCCGCCGCCATCGTCACCCTGTCGCCGCTGTTCGAGATCGACAACGAGGCGCGCGCCAACCATCCGAACATCCGGTCCGACGCGATGTTTCCGCCGAAGGCTTTCAAGGCCCTGGTAGAGCTGGTGGAGGCGGCCGCGGCGCGCAACGCCGTCGACGGCAAGGTCGAAGACGTCTTCGAACCTCTCGACCACATCGAGCCGGGGCTTCCGCGCACCCTGATCCATGTTTCGGGGTCCGAGGTTCTGCTCAACGACGCCCGCAAGGCGGCGCACATGCTTGCGGCTGCAGGCGTACCGGTCGAGGTCCGAGTGTGGCCAGGGCAGATGCATGTATTTCAGATCGCCGCACCTGCGGTGAAGGAAGGCACCCGGTCGCTGCGCCAGATCGGCGCCTACATCCGAGAGGCCACCTGGTAAGCGTTTCCGCCGCCTGACACGATGGACGCATGCGCATCGCCCGGCACCTCAGTGAGCTCATCGGCAACACCCCTCTTGTTGAGCTGAACTCGGTCGTCCCCGAGGGCGCCGGCAGGGTGGTCGCCAAGATCGAGTACCTCAACCCGGGCGGCAGCTCCAAGGACCGCATCGCGGTGAAGATGATCGACGCGGCGGAGGCCAGCGGCGAACTCAGGCCGGGCGGCACCATCGTCGAACCGACGTCGGGCAACACCGGTGTCGGCCTCGCGCTCGTTGCGCAGCAGCGCGGGTACAAGTGCGTCTTCGTCTGCCCGGACAAGGTCAGTGAGGACAAGCGAAATGTGTTGCGCGCGTACGGCGCTGACGTCGTGGTCTGCCCGACCGCGGTGGCGCCCGACGACCCGGCGAGCTATTACAGCGTCTCCAACCGGCTCGTCGAGGAGATCGACGGCGCGTGGAAACCCGACCAGTACTCCAACCCGATGGGACCTGTCAGCCACTACGAGACAACGGGTCCCGAGATCTGGAATGACACCGACGGCACGGTCACCCATTTCGTCGCCGGCGTCGGCACCGGGGGCACCATCACCGGCGCAGGCCGGTATCTGAAAGAGGCGTCCGCGCAGCGTCCAGAAGGCGCGGTGAAGGTCGTCGGCGCCGATCCGGAGGGCTCGGTGTACTCGGGTGGCACGGGCCGGCCCTACCTCGTTGAAGGTGTCGGCGAAGACTTTTGGCCGTCGGCGTACGACCCGACCGTGCCCGACGAGATCATCGCCGTCTCCGACGCCGACTCGTTCGACATGACACGGCGGCTCGCCCGCGAAGAGGCCTTGCTGGTCGGCGGATCCTGCGGAATGGCCGTGGTCGCCGCGATCGAGGTCGCACAGAAGGCTGGACCGGATTCGCTTGTCGTCGTGCTTCTGCCCGACGGCGGACGTGGTTACATGTCAAAGGTTTTCAACGATGCGTGGATGTCCTCGTACGGCTTTCTGCGCAGCAGGCTCGACGGATCGCTCGAGCAGGCGACGGTTGGCGACGTGTTGCGGGGCAAGTCCGGTGCGCTGCCTGATCTGGTGCACACCCACCCGTCGGAGACTGTGCGTGACGCTATCGGCATCCTCCGTGAGTACGGGGTCTCGCAGATGCCGGTCGTCGGAGCCGAGCCGCCGGTGATGGCCGGTGAGGTGGCGGGCAGCGTCTCCGAGCGGGAACTGCTCTCCGCCGTTTTCGAGGGCCGCGCGAAGCTGGCCGACGCAGTCTCCCAGCACATGTTGCCGCCGCTGCCGTTGATCGGCGCCGGCGAGATGGTGAGCCACGCGGCGAAGGCACTGCGCGACTGCGATGCCGTGATGGTGGTGGAGGAAGGCAAGCCGGTCGGTGTGCTGACTCGCCATGACCTGCTGGGGTTCCTGTCCGACGGCACCACCCGCCGCTAGCGGTTGCGGTAAGCCGAATTACGGCCAAAACGCCTGCACACGACACCTTTGGCGAACCTTGCCGAAGGCGCTGCGCTGGGCCAATTCTCAGGTAGATTAAGCACGCTCGTTCCCAGCTAACGAAAGACTGGAAGGCGTCCATGACCGATCAACCGCCACCTCCGCCTGGTAATTACCCCCCGCCGCCGCCACCACCGCCAGGTGGATACCCGCCGCCCCCTCCGCAAAGTGGAGGCTTCCCGCCCCAGCAGGGCGGAGGCTACCCGCCGCAGCAGGGCGGAGGCTACCCGCCGGAGCAGGGTGGCGGATTTCCGTCGCAGGCCGGACCGGGTGGAGCATTGCCCAAGGAGGCGTACACGCCGTGGGGCACCCGCGTGTTGGCGTACATCATCGACTACATCCCGGTGTTGATCCTCGAGGGCATTGGCTGGCTGTTGCTCGTCGGAACGCGCGAAACCGCTTGCGTCACAGACACATCGGAATACGACCTCGGTGAATTCTGCGCAACCGGCGCATCGACGATCGGGCAGCTGTCGATCGCTCTCACCGGTTTGATCGCACTCGCCTACGTGATCTGGAACCTGGGCTATCGGCAGGGCACGACGGGCTCGAGCATCGGCAAGGGCATCATGAAGTTCAAAATCGTCAGCGAGAAGACCGGACAGCCAATCGGTTTCGGCATGTCGATCGTCCGTGAGCTCATCTACCTGGTAGCCGCGGGTCTCTGCGGAATCATCTGGCTGGTCGCCGTCCTGTTCCCGCTGTGGGACGTAAAGCGGCAAACTCTCGTCGACAAAATCATCTCCACAATCGCCGTACCCCTGTAAGGGCTCAACTCTCAACTTCGGAAGGTCCGAATGAACAATCCACCACCACCACCTCCTCCTGGCGGCTACCCGCCGCCGGGACAGGGCGGTTATCCGCCGCCGGGACAGGGCGGCTATCCACCGCCGGGACAGGGCGGCTATCCGCCGCCGGGACAGGGTGGTTATCAACCGCAGCAGGGTGGTTATCCGCCGCCACCGCAGCAGGGTGGGTATCCGCCGCCACCGCAGCAAGGTGGATATCAGCAGGCGACCGGGGGTTACCCGCCCACGGGGCCGCCGGGATACGGTGGCGCACAACCATATAGCGTTGGTGAGGCGTTCTCCTGGGCGTGGAACAAGTTCACCAAGAACGCGGCCCCGCTGATCATCGCCACGCTCGTCTACGGTTTGATCATCGTTGTCCTGCAGGTGATCGTGAACCTCCTGCAGGCCGCCGTCAGCCCCGGAGTGAGTGACTACTCGTCAAGCGGAAGCGGTTTCTCGTACTCGTGGAGCACGACGTCCATGGGTCTCGGCGGGATTCTCATCTCGATCGTCGGCTGGTTCGTGTTGCTGATCGTCGGTGCGGCAATACAATCCGGCTACATCGGTGGTGTGCTCGACATCGCCAACGGCCAACAGGTGTCGGTTGGGTCGTTCTTCCGGCCTCGCAACATCGGCCAGGTCATCATTGCGGGATTGATCGTCGGCGTCATCACGACGATCGGGTTCTTCCTGTGCATCATCCCTGGCGTGATCGCCAGCATCATGCTGGTCTTCACCATCGTCGCCCTGCTCGACCGCAACCTGTCACCGGTCGACGCGGTGAAGACCAGTTTCGACCTCAGCAAAGCCAACTTCGGCAATGTGTTCGTGACGTGGCTGGCCATGGTCGCGACCGCGTTCGTCGGTGCGCTGCTGTGCGGTGTCGGCCTTATCGTCGCCGTTCCTGTCGCGGCGTTGATCCTGGTCTATGCCTGGCGGCGGCTCAGCGGCGGCCAGGTCGCACCGCTCACCCCGTAGCTGACGTTCATCGGAAGGCGCTGACTCCTGTCAGCGCCTCTCCGATGACCAGCTGGTGTACCTCGGACGTACCTTCGTAGGTCAGCACCGACTCGAGGTTGTTGGCGTGCCGAAGCACCGGGTATTCCAGCGTGATTCCGCTGGCGCCCAACAGGGTTCGGCATTGCCGCGCTATCTTGATCGCTTCCCGGCAGTTGTTCAGTTTGCCGAAGCTGACCTGTTCCGGGCGGATTCGTCCCTCGTCCTTCAGCCTGCCGAGGTGCAGTGCCAGCAGCTGCGCTTTGCCCAATTCAACCGCCATGTCGGCGATTTTGGCTTGTGTCAGTTGATATCCCGCCAGCGGCTTGTCGAACACCTCCCGGCTGCCCACGTATTCGATTGCCGTCTCCAGGCAGTCCCGTGCGGCGCCTACGCTGCCGAACACGATGCCGAACCTGGCCTCCGATAAACATGCCAGGGGACCGGACAAACCCCGCGCCTGCGGCAGCTGCGCCTCGGCAGGCAAGCGGACGTCGTCGAGGTGCAGCTCCGAGGTCACCGACGCCCGCAGCGACAGCTTGCGCTTCATGTCGGTGGCGTTGAATCCCTTTGTTCCGCCGGGTACCAGGAAGCCGAGGACACCTTCCTCGGCGCGGGCCCACACCACCGCGACGTCGGCGACCGAGCCGTTGGTGATCCACATCTTGGAACCGTTGAGAATCCAGTCCGAGCCGTCGCGCCGTGCCGTGGTGCGCATGCCGCCGGGGTTGGAGCCGAAATCGGGCTCGGTCAGTCCGAAACAGCCGATGGCGTCGCCGGTGGCCATCGCGGGCAGCCACTGCTCGCGCTGTTCCTCGCTGCCGTGCCGGTGAATGGCGAACATCGCCAGCGAGCCCTGCACCGATACCAGGCTGCGCAGGCCGCTGTCGACCGCCTCGAGCTCCTGGCAAACCAGCCCGTACGCGGTGGCGGTCGAGCCGCCGCAGCCGTAACCCTCCAGATGCATGCCGAGGATGCCCAGCTTGCCCAGGTCAGCGGCCAACTCCCGAACGGGGACTTCGCCGGCTTCGAACCATTCTGCGATGTGCGGCCGCAGCCGCTGTTCGCCGAACCGGCGGATGGTCTCCCGCAACTCCTTGTCCTCGGGAGTCAGCAGGGCGTCGAGGTCGAGCAGGTCATCGATGGGGGCCGTAGCGCTCATGATCCATGTCTACACCCCCTAAAACCGTGACCCGGATGGGTCCCGCGACGCGAACAGGTCAACCTTCCACGCCGGGTTGCGACCGCTGACTCTGTACGCCGCAGTGGGTGCCGATCCAGTCCAGAATCAGATCGGCGACCGTCTCAGGCCGCTCGTCGAGCAGCCAGTGCGATGTGCCTTCAAGAACCTCGAAGCGGTAGTCGGCGACGACGTAGTCGGCGCAGCCGGGCGCACTTTCCCTTCAGCGCGACGTCGTTGTCACTCCAGACGTACAGCGTCGGCACGGTGACCACCTTTGCGGTCTCTCGTGGGCTGCTGAACGGAATTCCGCGATACCAGTTAAGCGCGGACTTGAGCATGCCGGGCTGCGCAAACGCCGCCACCTCGGCTTCGGCCAACTCGGGCGCTGACCGCGACGCGATGAATTCCGACTTCGCGCGTCTGCTCAACAGCAACCGCTCCGGCAGCCACGGCAGCTGGAAGAAGAGCATGTACCAGGAGAACGCCGCCTGGCGGCTGGTCGCTACGGCCTTCAGGAACGCCGCGGGGTGTGGCACAGACAGCGCAGACAACGTGTGCACGCGTTCGGGAAACCGTTGGGCGACATACCAGGCGGCGGCCGCGCCCCAGTCGTGACCGACCAGGTGCACCCGCTGCGCCCCGACGCTGTCGATCAGCGTGACGATATCGCCGACCAGTTCGGAATCGCGGTAGTCGCGCCTGCGCTTCGGCCGGGCGCCGGGGGAGTAGCCGCGTTGCAGAGGCGCCAGGCAGCGGTAGCCCTGCGCCGTCAGCCGTTCGATGACCGGCTGGTACATCGCGTTGCTCTCAGGGAAGCCGTGTAGGAGCACGACGGCCGGCCCGTCGGCAGGGCCGGAGTCGATAACGTCGAAGACGAGGTCGCCGCGGCGGAACTGTTCCATCGGCTGACGATATCCGGCGCACGGCCTCTCGTTAGGCTGGGCTGCGATGAGCGAATACAGCAGGTGGCGAGGTCTGTCCACCAAGGCGATCCACGCAGGATTCCGTCCCGACCCGCAGACCGGCGCCGTCAACGCGCCGATCTACGCCAGTTCGACGTTTGCCCAGGACGGCGTCGGTGGGCTGCGGGGCGGGTTCGAGTACGCCCGCACCGGCAACCCGACCCGCGCGGCGCTCGAGGCTTCGCTGGCCGCAGTGGAGGAGGCGACGTTCGGGCGCGCATTCAGTTCGGGGATGGCCGCCACGGACTGCGCGTTGCGCGCGATACTGCGCCCAGGTGACCACGTGGTGATGCCCGACGACGCCTACGGCGGCACCTTCCGGATCATCGACAAGGTTTTCACCCAGTGGGGTATCGACTACACGGCGGTGGCTTTGTCGGATCTCGACGCTGTGCGAAACGCCATCACGTCGAAGACCAAACTGGTCATCGTCGAGACACCGACGAACCCGCTGCTGTCCATCGCCGACATCAGCGCCATCGCTCGCATCGCCGCGCCTTCGAACATCAAGGTGTTGGTGGACAACACTTTTGCCTCGCCTGCGCTGCAGCAGCCGCTATTGCTGGGCGCCGACATCGTGCTGCACTCGACGACCAAGTACATCGGCGGGCACTCCGATGTCGTCGGCGGCGCGCTGTTGACCAGCGACCAACAACTCGACGAGGCGTTCGCGTTCCTTCAGAACGGGGCGGGTGCGGTGCCGGGTCCGTTCGACGCCTACCTGACCATGCGCGGGCTGAAGACGTTGGTGTTGCGTATGCAGCGGCACAGCGACAACGCCGCGCTGGTCGCCGAGTTCCTGGCGAACCATCCCGCGGTCGATACCGTGCTGTACCCCGGCCTGCCGAACCATCCTGGACACGAGGTCGCCGCAAGGCAGATGAGTGCATTCGGCGGCATGGTGTCGGTTCGGCTGCGTGGAGGCATCGAAGCCGCACGTGAGTTCTGTTCGCGGACAGAGGTGTTCATCCTGGCGGAGTCACTCGGCGGCGTGGAATCGCTGATCGAGTACCCGGGCGCGATGACGCACGCGTCCACTGCAGGATCCCAACTCGAGGTGCCCGCCGATCTGGTCCGGCTTTCGGTGGGTATCGAAGACGCGACGGATTTGCTCGCAGATCTGGAGCAGGCGCTAGGTTAGTGCGGGCCGCACCGCCGACGCGGTGACCGCGAGGTTCATCTCGGGCAGCGCCGTTTCGTACTCGTCCACCCAACCGCCGCCTGCGATTTCGCTGGCGCGCATGTGAACCCACCGCCAGCCGCGTTCATTCAGGCTCAGCAGCGCGCCGAGGCCGTCGACGGCGTGCAACAGCGAAATGATCGCCGCAGTCGGCGGTGTCGGTGGCTCGTTGTCGAACAGGGCCGACAGCAGCCCCGAGCGGGCTTGTGTCACCCGCTCGCGGTTGACCACCGGCCATGAGGGCGGATGGTGAAACCGCTTGCCGTTCAACTGAACACGCCGGATTTGCCCGGTGTGCTCGAGGAAGCCGGCGATGTTGTCCTGCACTCCCCGGCGCAGCTTGGACACCGCGGCGGCCGGAGTCAGCGGCCGTCGTGCCAGCAAGTCGAACGCCGGGTCCATGATGGGATCCAGCGGCAACGGGCCGGCCAGGGCCACCAGTCGCCCCGGGGCGACGGCCTCCCCGTTCATCGAGGGACGGACCCGGCACAGCAGTGCCAAATCCAGCAGCACTGCCCCCGCCAGCACTCGACTGCGTCGGGTCCGGTCGAGACCGGGCTGCCCGTCGGCGTTGTCCAACAGCAGCAAGAACATGTCCTCGGCGATCTGCGCCACGGACGGACTTTAGCTGGCTGGTTCGGGTCGGATTACGTCAGGAGTGATAGGGCTCGGCTTTGACGAGCGTGACCTTGACGGTGTTGCCGTTGGGCACCGTGTAGGTACGGGTCTCGCCTTCCTTGGCGTCGATCAGCGCACTGCCGAGCGGCGAGGCAGGCGAGTACACCTCGAGCTTGCCGTCGCTGACGCCTTCCTGGCGGGTGGCGATCAGGAAGGTCTCTTTGTCGGACTTGTCGTCGTTGTAGTAGACCGTCACGACCGAGCCTGGGAGGGCGACACCGGACTGCTTGGGCGCCTCGCCGACCTTGGCGATGTTCAGCAGCTCCTGCAACTGGCGGATCCGGGCCTCTTCCTGGCCCTGCTCGTCGCGGGCGGCGTGGTAGCCGCCGTTTTCCCGCAGGTCGCCCTCCTCGCGGCGGTCGTTGATCTCCGCAGCGATGATCGGCCGATGGGCGATGAGCTGGTCCAGCTCAGCCTTCAGCCGGTCGTGTGCCTCCTGGGTCAGCCAAGTGACCTGGGTGTCAGTCATGTCGTCGCGCTCCTGTCATCGTCTCGCGCTTTTAGCGTGTGAAGTCCGTGTCTCGTCTGCTGGGCGCTGCCGCATGTATTGCCACTCTGGCCAGCGCTCAACCCGCGCGCAAAAGCAGCAATACACGGTCCCAGCGGGAACCGTGTATCGGCCCACGTTACCACCGTCACGTCGGCAGGTTTTTACGCAATCGCTTCCCGTGGTTTGTTGCCTGGTCCGGTTGACCCCGGTATCAGGGCGCCACCAGATAGCCGGGCACGTCGGTCCCGCACCCGTACACATCGCCGACCACCGGCGGCCGCGTGGACTTCACCGTCGTGGTGATATTCACCGTGTCCTGCGACGACGGCGGCACCAGCACCTCGCGGCGCCCGGTCTCGCTGCCGTCGATCGCGCGGGCGCGCACGATGCACACCACCGGGCGCGACGGGTCGGAGCGGGTGACCTTGATCGTGACCGACAGGGTCTCGTCGTCGACAAGCTGATATCCGCCCAGCTCACCCTGCACGTCGCCGCTGCCGAGCCGCTGCGACGCCACGATCGCGATCACCACGCCGGCCACCAGAACCAACGCGGTCAGGCCGATCGCCCACCATCGACGCGATCGGCGTGACATGCGCTGCCGCCCGTAGCGGGCCGGGGGACGATCAATCATCTGAGTGTTTTCGGTGCCCCGTCGATCGGATACATGTACTAGGACTGGAACTATAGGGCTACCGAAATGGTTGAAACGTCTCGACGATGAGGAACCAGTTGAAGCAACTGCGGTTGATGGCGGTACACGCCCACCCGGACGACGAGTCCAGCAAGGGTGCGGCGACCATGGCCCGCTACGCGGATGAGGGTGCGCGCGTTCTGGTGGTCACACTGACCGGGGGAGAACGGGGCGACATCCTCAACCCGGCCATGGACCTGCCTGAGGTACACGGCCGGATACACGAGATTCGGATCGACGAGATGGCGAAAGCCGCTGAGGTCCTCGGGGTCGAGCAACTCTGGCTCGGATTCGTCGACTCCGGGCTGCCCGAAGGCGATCCGCCGCCCCCACTGCCGGAAGGGTGCTTCGCGCTGGAGCCGCTGGAGGTACCCACCGAGGCGCTGGTCCGCGTCGTCCGCGAGTTCAAGCCGCACGTCATGACCACGTATGACGAGAACGGTGGCTACCCGCACCCCGACCACATCCGCTGCCACGAGGTGTCCGTCGCGGCCTACGAGGCGGCCGGCGACTACCGGTTGTTCCCCGACGCAGGCACCCCGTGGAACGTCGCGAAGCTGTACTACAACCACGGCTTCCTGCGCCAGCGCATGCAGGTGCTGCAGGACGAGTTCGCCAAGCACGGCCAGGAGGGGCCGTTCGCGAAGTGGCTCGAGAAGTGGGATCCCGACGACGACCTGTTGAGTAAGCGGGTGACCACCCGGATCGAGTGCGCGAAGTACTTCGCTCAGCGGGACGAGGCCCTGCTGGCGCACGCTACCCAGATCGACCCGAAGAGCTTCTTCTTCACCACACCGATGGAATGGCAGCAGCGGCTGTGGCCGACAGAGGAGTTCGAGCTGGCCCGGTCGCGAGTGCCGGTCAGCCTGCCCGAGACCGACCTCTTCGCGGGCATCGAGGCCTCGGATGACTGACACCCTGGTGATAGTCGTCGGCCTGCTCGCCGACCAGGCGCCCAAGGACGCCGGACCCGACTTCGGCAAGGCCAGCCCGTTCGGCCTGCTGATCGTGGTTCTGCTGCTGATCGGAACCTTCTTTCTGGTGCGGTCGATGAATCGGCACCTCAAGCGGCTACCGGAGTCGTTCGACCGCGAGAATCCGGAATCGGATCAGGCCGCCGACGAAGGAACCGTCGGGCCGGATGCGGGCACCAAGGCTCCCTAGTGAGTCGAGAATGAGCCCGGGCAACACCCTCGGCGAGGCCACCAGCCCGTACCTGCGCCAGCACGCCGACAACCCGGTGCACTGGCGTCAGTGGACTCCCGAGGCGCTGGCCGAGGCGGCCGAGCGGGATCAGCCGATCCTGCTGTCGATCGGCTACGCCGCGTGCCACTGGTGCCATGTGATGGCGCACGAGTCGTTCGAGGACGACGACGTCGCGGCGGCGATGAACGCGGGGTTCATGTGCATCAAGGTGGACCGCGAAGAGCGTCCCGACATCGACGCGGTCTACATGAACGCGACCGTCGCGCTCACCGGGCAGGGCGGTTGGCCGATGACCTGTTTCCTGACCCCTGACGGCAGGCCGTTCTTCTGCGGCACCTACTACCCGAAGCCGACCTTCCTGCAGTTGCTCGCCGCCGTCAGCGATACGTGGCAGAGCCGGCGCGACGAGGTCGAGCGGGCGTCTGACCAGATCATCACCGAGCTGCGGTCGATGGCGTCCGCGCTACCCGGCGGCGGCCCCGCGGTGCAGCCCGCCCTGTGCGACCACGCCGTCGCCGCCGTGCTGGACGACGAGGACACGGTCAAGGGCGGGTTCGGCGCAGCGCCCAAGTTCCCGCCGTCGGCGCTGCTGGAGGCACTGCTGCGCAGCCATGAACGCACCGGTGAGCCTGCGCCGCTGGCGACCGTCGAGCGCACCGCCGTCGCGATGGCCCGCGGCGGTATCTATGACCAGCTTGCTGGTGGGTTCGCCCGGTACAGCGTCGACGACTCGTGGGTGGTACCGCACTTCGAGAAGATGCTCTACGACAACGCGTTGCTGCTGCGGGTATACGCGCACTGGGCGCGGCGTACCGATAATGCTTTGGGGCGCAGGGTCACCCGCGAGACGGCGCGGTTCATGATCGACGAGCTCAGCGCCGACGCCATGTTCATCTCCTCGCTGGACGCTGATGCCGACGGCATCGAAGGCCTCACCTACGCGTGGACGCCCACCCAGCTCCAAGAGGCGCTCGGCGGCGACGATGGGCGTTGGGCGGAAACAATTTTCGGTGTCACCGATACAGGTACGTTCGAGCATGGCAGCTCGGTGCTGCAATTGCGGTCTGACCCCGACGACGCCGAGCGGTTCGACCGGGTCAGGACCGTTCTGCTGGCCGCGCGGTCGACTCGTCCTCAGCCTGGTCGCGACGACAAGGTCGTCACGGCATGGAACGGGTGGGCGATCACCGCACTCGCCGAGGCGAGCGTCGCGCTCGACGAGGTCGAATTCCTCGCTGCCGCAACGCGATGCGCGCGGTCGGTGCTCGACCTGCACATAGTAGACGGCAGGCTGCGCCGCGCCAGCCTCGGCGGACGCGTCGGCGACAGCGCCGCAATCCTCGAGGACTACGCGACTCTGGCGACCGGGCTGCTCACGCTGTACCAAATCACCGGCGGGGCTGAGTGGTTGGCCGCTGCAACCGGGTTGCTCGACACCGCGCTGCAGCACTTCGCCGATTTCGAGCACCCCGGCCGGTGGTTCGACACCGCCGACGACGCCGAGCAGCTGTTGGTGCGGCCCGCCGATCCGCTGGACGGGGCGACGCCATCGGGTGCGTCGTCGATCACCGAAGCCCTACTCACCGCTGCGCATCTCGTGCCCGCATCGCACGCCGATCGGTACGCGTCGGCCGCCGCGGAGGCGTTGTCGACAGCGACACCGGTGCTGGCACGGTTACCGCGCTCGGCCGGACACTGGTTGGCCGTGGCCGAAGCAGCCGTGCGTGGCCCGATCCAAATCGCCGTCGCGACACAGGGTTCCGGCTCGGCGCTGCTGCGCGCGGCCCGCGGTCTGGCGCCTGGTGGTGCGGTCGTGGTCGGTGGCCCGGTGAACTCCTCGGAGCTGCTGATCGACCGGGACCTCGTTGGTGGCGCCGACGCCGCCTACGTGTGCCGCGGCCGGGTGTGCGATCTGCCGGTCACTACCGCCGGGGATCTCGCGTCCGCGTTGGGGGTGCCCGTGTAGCCTTCGGCGCATGTCGAGCCCCGAAGACAACGCCAAGACCGTCAACCGCTACCTCGAGCTCACCGCCAAGGGCAAGGTCGACGACATCGTCGAGCTGTATGCGGTGGACGGCACCGTCGAGGATCCGGTCGGCGGCGAGGTGCACATCGGCCGCGAGGCGATTCGCGGCTTCTATTCGAAGATCCCGGCGGGGAACAACGAGACCGAGATGTTCACGCTTCGGGCGCTCGGGCAGGAGGCGGCGTTCTACTGGGCGCTCACCATCGAGGTCGGCGACAATCGAATGAAGATCGAGATCATCAGCACGATGACGTTCAACGACGACGGCAAGATCGCGTCGATGAAGGCCTACTGGGGCCCGGAAAACCTGAAGTCCGCTTAGCGAGTGATTAGCTGCTGAAGACGGCGAACCACATCGCGATGTAGTGCAGGAGCGCGGCCACGGCCGTGCATGCGTGGAAGAACTCGTGGTGCCCGAACGTCGTGGGCCATGGATTGGGCCACTTCAGGGCGTACAGCACACCGCCGATGCTGTAGAGCGCGCCGCCGACGATAAGCAGGACAAGGGCCGCGACGCCCGCGCCGTGCATGATCGGCCCCACAAACCAGGCCGCCACCCAGCCCAGCAGGATGTAGAGCGGCACGCCGAGCCAGCGCGGCGCCGACGGCCAGAACATCTTGAGCAGCACGCCCGCGATGGCGCCCGCCCAGACGATCCAGAACAACACCATGCCCTGGTTCGACGGCAGCGCCAACAGTGCGAACGGCGTGTAGCTGCCCGCGATGAAGACGAAGATCATCGAGTGGTCGGCCCGTTTCATCCACTTGCGCGCGGTGGCCGACCGCCAGGTCACCCGGTGGTAGGTGCCGCTGACGGCGAACATCGCCACGATGGTGAACGTGTAGAGCAGGGTCGCAAGCCCGGCCCTGGTGCCGACCATCGCCCAGGACACCGACACCAGCGTGGCGCCTGCGATGAGCGCGACCACGGCCGCGTACACATGGATCCAGCCGCGCGCTCTCGGCCTGCCGATCGCGTGCGCGACCCTGTCGACGACCGCCTCGGGAAAGTCCTCGGCGCCGTCACCGGCACGACGGGTGCGATCCGGTTCTTCTGTGTCGATCGAGGCGGTCACGTCACCCCCATTGCCTCTCGGTGATTCTCGATCGCCACAGTACTGTTAATTTTCGTGGAGATCATTCCCGCTCGTCTCAAGGAGCCGATGTACCGGCTCTACGAGATGCGGCTGCGGCAAGGTCTCGAGGCCTCGAAATCCGAACTGCCCCGCCATATCGCGGTTCTATGCGACGGCAACCGGCGATGGGCCCGTGATGCTGGTCACGATGACGTCAGTTACGGCTATCGGGTGGGTGCCGACAAGATTGCCGAGATGCTGCGCTGGTGTCAGGAGGCGGGTATCGAGATGGCCACCGTCTACCTGCTCTCGACGGAGAACTTGCAGCGCGAACCGGATGAGCTGTCCTCGCTGATCGAGATCATCACCGACGTGGTGGAGGAGATCTGCGCCCCGGCGAACAAGTGGAGCGTGCGGACGGTCGGTGATCTCGAACTGCTTGGCGAGGAGCAGGCGCGGCGGCTTCGCGACGCGGTGGAGTCGACCAATGGGCACGGCGACTTCCATGTGAACGTCGCCGTCGGCTACGGCGGACGCCAGGAGATCGTGGACGCGGTGCGGGCGCTGCTCGGCAAGGAACTGGCCAACGGCGCGTCTGGTGACCAGCTGATCGAGGGCGTCACCGCCGAGGCCATCTCGGAGAACCTCTACACCTCCGGTCAGCCCGACCCCGATCTGGTGATTCGCACGTCGGGGGAGCAGCGGCTGTCGGGTTTTCTGCTGTGGCAGAGCGCGTACTCGGAGATGTGGTTCACGGAGGCCTACTGGCCGGAGTTCCGCCGGGTGGACTTCCTGCGCGCGCTGCGCGACTACACCGCGCGGCACCGTCGCTACGGCCGCTGAGCTCGGCCCGTCTGCCACACTTGAGCTATGGCGGCGCTGTCGGCGTTGGTCTTCTCGCTCAGCTGGTGGCTGGGCCTGTACCTGCTGACCCGTGATCCCCGTAAGCCGGTGCTCGTGCTTGCCGCGGTCGGCCTCACAAGTTTCGCGGCGGTGGTGGCGCTCGACGCCGTGCGGGTGGTCAGCGGATTGCACGTGCTCAGCAGCATCGAGATCTATCTGGTCGCGGTCCCGGGCATCGCCTGGTTCGCGGTGCTCCTGGAGTTGTCGCGGCCGTCGGACACGTGGCGCGGCCGCGCAGGTGAAATCGCCCTGATCGCCGCGGTGGGCGTGGCGGCGTTCGTCGGCGCGGCGATGGCAGGCAATGTCGACGGGCCCGTGCGGCTGGGCCATTGGGTGATGTTCGCCGTCATCTCGCTGTCGTCGCTGGGCGCGATGCTTCGGGCGGTATTCGGACCGTGGCAGCCGCGGCCGGTCGTGGGCTATGTCGTGGTCGCGACGCTGTTCTTCGCGCTCGGGAACGCGATACTCGTCATCCCGCTCGGCCTGGTGCCCAGCTGGCTGGCCCTCGCGTCGACGGGATGCGACGTCGTGCTGCTCGGCGTCGCGGTCGCGATGTGGGATGCGTTCGACGAGGGTCAGGCGTTGCGCGGCGACATGCTGCGCTCGTTCGTCGCGACGGGTGTGGTGGTGGTCCTGTTCGGCGGGCAGGCGTTGGTCGGTATGACGTTGACCGGTGAGCAGACGGCGCTGACCGTGCTGTTGTTCACCAGCGTCGCGATCGCGATATCGATCAATGTGCTTGCCGATCCACTGGCCGGCCTGCTCGACCGGCTGGCGTTCTCCCGCTCACCGGGTCTACGCGCCGATCGCGCGACGTTGCGCCGCACCGAGGCGGCGCTGCCGTTGCGGTCGGCGAACCCGCTCTCCGATGTCGACGACGAGACCTTCGTCCGGCTCACCCGCCGCGCGCTCGGCCACTACGGCGACCTGTCCAAGCTCGTCGCCAGCCCGCTGACCGCACTGCCGGACATCGACGAACGGCTGGCCGCCCGCGGCGCGCCCGACCAACCGCTGGAACGCGCCAACGAGCTCAAGGCTCTGCTGGCCGACCGGATTGCCCGGCTCAAGCCACGCGACGGCGGCGACTTCGGCACCACCGAGCAGTGGCGCCACTACAACGCGCTGTACTTCCCGTACGTCGTCGGTGTGCGGGCATATGCGCAGAACGCAACCGCGGCCGGGCTGGATCCCGTCGCCCGCCAGGCCTGGCAGTGGTTCGTCACCGAGGTGCCGCAGCGGTCGCTGCACAACTGGCAGAACGCCGCCGCCCGGCTGATCGCCGCCGATCTGCGCGGCAATCTGGTGACGGCACAAGACCGCTGACCTGCGGTTGGCAGTAGCTGGCAGCGTCTGGTGTCGATCTGGCAGTGCGTTCTGCGCAACATCAGTGCCATGACCGCCATCACAACCCGGTCCGTCCGGGAAAGCACGGACTTTCTGTTGCGTTTCGCCCTCCGCGCCGACGCCACCTTGTGCGGGGCGCTCGGGTTGTTCATCGCGATGGCCGCCGATCCGCTGTCGCGGCTCTCCGGTCTGTCCGCCACATCGGAATGGATCGCGGGTGCCGCGCTCGTCGGATACGGGCTCGCGCTGTATGTCGCCGCCGGTGCGCGGGGCGTCCGCCGCGTCGGCGTCGGTGTCCTCGTCGGGAACATCGCCTTCGCCGTCCTCGTGGCCGCCGTGCTCATCGCGGGATGGCTGCCGCTGACCGGCCTCGGCGTGGCGTCGACGATCGCGTTCACCGTCGCCACGCTGGCCTTCGCCTACGCCCAATACCTCGGAGTGCGCCGTCTGGCGTGACTTCCTTCGAACCCGGTCCGGAGTCGCCGCTGACAGAGGTTGCGGCGTCGACTCCGGCACCGGTTGAAGGTAAACCCACGAAGAAAGGATCGAAGATGACCGCCATCACCACCCCCCGATTCAGGGAGTCGACGGACTCGCTGCTGCGCTTCGCAATGCGCGCCGACGCGGTGCTGACCGGGCTCGCCGGTATCGCCGGGATTCCGCTCGCCAGCTGGCTTGCTGAAATTTCGGGCACCACAAAGGCTTTCGAATACTCGATGAGTGCCTTCTTCATCGCCTACGGCGTTGTGGTGCTTGCGCTCGCCCAGCTGCCGTCGGTGCGCAAGCCTGGCATCGCCGTGGCGATCGCCAATGTGGTCTACACAGTCGCCGCCGTCGCGCTTGTGCTGGCGGACTGGATGCCGCTGACGACGCTCGGCGTGGTGCTGACGCTTGCGACCGGCGTCTACACGTTGGTGTTCGCCGAACTGCAGTACCAGGGTGTGCGACGCATGAAGGCCTGACACTCTTCTGCCGAGCTGGGCCCACACCGCAGGTAGGGGAACGTAAAAGTCCCCGACACGCCGAGTGTTCGGGGACTTTTGCGTCTGCTCGCGTCTAGAGCTTGCGCAGTCGCAGCCGATTGATGGAGTGGTCGGCGTCCTTGCGCAGCACCAGGGTGGCGCGCGGCCGGGTCGGCAGAATGTTGTCGATCAGGTTCGGTTGGTTGATCGAATTCCAGATATCGCTTGCTGCGAAGACCGCCTGCTCGTCGGTCAGGGTGGAGTAGTGGTGAAAGTGCGAAGCGGGGTCGGCGAACGCGCCCGCCCGCATCGACAGGAACCGGGAGATATACCACTGCTCGATGTCCTCGATGCGGGCATCGACGTAGACGGAGAAGTCGAACAGATCCGAAACCATCAGCGCCGGACCAGTTTGCAGCACGTTGAGCCCTTCCAGAATCAGGATGTCCGGATGCCGGATGATCTGCTTCTCGCGGGGCACGATGTCGTAGAGCAGATGCGAATACACCGGAGCACAGGCGTAGTCGGAGCCCGACTTCACCGCGGTGACGAAGCGCATCAGCGCCCTGCGGTCGTAGCTCTCGGGGAAACCCTTGCGATGCATCAGGTTTCGGCGAGTCAGTTCCTCATTCGAGTACAGGAAGCCGTCGGTGGTGACGAGGTCGACCCGGGGATGGTGCTCCCAGCGGGCCAGCAGTGCCTGCAGCACACGGGCGGTCGTCGACTTTCCCACCGCCACGCTGCCCGCGACGCCGATGATGAACGGCACCGGGCGGTCGGGATTCTGTTGCGGCTCGCCGAGGAACTCTGCGGTGGCGGCGAACAGTCGCTGGCGCGCCGCGACCTGAAGGTGGATCAGTCGGGCCAGCGGTAGGTAGACCTCTTCGACCTCGAGCAGGTCGACTTTCTCGCCGAGACCGCGCAGCTTGACGAGCTCGTTTTCGGCCAGCTTCAGCGGCGTGGACATGCGCAGCGCCTGCCATTGACTCCGGTCGAACTCCACGTAGGGGCTCGGCTCGCTCAGCCGCGGCATGGGTTAAGTCTTGCAGTTAGCGTGGTCGCTATGGATTCCGGCACCCTCATCCGCGAATATCTGCTGCTCGGCCTGCGGTTCGACCGGATCGAGGAAGGCTACGTCGACTCCTTCACCGGCGACCCCGCGCTGCGGGAGGCCGTCGCGTCCGAACCGGCACCCGACCCAGCTGACCTGGCCAAACAGGCCGACCGACTGCTCGCGGAGCTTCCAGGCGTGCCGCGCACCGACGGCGCGGCGGGCTTCGACGACGCCCGCGCCGACTATCTCGGCGCCCATCTGCGTGCGCTGTCGTGTGCCGGCAGGAAGTTCGCCGGGCAACCCGTCGGGTTCGTCGACGAGGTCGAGGCCTACTTCGACGTGCAGATCAGCAAGGGCGATCCGGACCGCTATGCCGACGCGCACGCCCGACTCGACGAGGCGATCGGCGGCACGGGCCCACTGGCCGAGCGGATGGCGGCCTACCGCAGCGCGGAGGAGATTCCGCCGGAGCGCCTCGAGGAGTGCATCCATGCGTTCTCCAGCGCGCTGCGCGACCGGGTGCGGGCCGAGTTCTCGCTGCCCGAGCGCGAAACCATCAACTACGAAGTCGTGACCGACAAGCCGTGGTCGGGATTCAACTACTACCTCGGCGACTACCGCTCGACCGTCGCGGTGAACGCCGATCTGCGCCAGCAGATGTCGAACCTTCCCCGGCTGGTCGCCCACGAGTCCTATCCGGGCCACCACACCGAGCACTGCCGCAAGGAGGCCGGGCTGGTGGCCAGGCGCGGCCACGCAGAGCAGACGCTGTTTCTGGTCAACACCCCGCAGTGCCTGATGGCCGAGGGACTCGCCGACCTGGCGCTCCATGCCGCGATCGGTTCACATTGGGGCGACTGGGCCGGCGAGATCTACGCCGATCTGGGTCTTCGCTTCGACGGGGAACGCGCGGCGACCGTCTCGGAGGCAACCGCGGCGCTGGCCGATGTCCGGCAGGACGCCGCGCTGATGTTGCACGACGAACATCGTGACGTCGACGAGGTGGCGGCATTCCTCAAGCGCTGGCTGCTGGTCAGCGACGAGCGGGCCAGGCAGACGCTGCGGTTTCTGTCGTCACCGCTGTGGCGGGCCTATACCAGCACCTACGTCGAGGGCTACCGACTTCTGCGGACCTGGCTGGACGACCGGCCCGCCGACGTCACCCTCACCGAGCGGTTCGGCAGGCTGCTCGACGAGCCACTGATCCCGTCCGCCCTGCGGGCCGCCTGAGCCGAGGGTGCGGATTCGTGCAGGACACGCCGTGCAGCCTAAGAAACCGCACGGTCGAGGCGAATCCCGAGGGACGTAGGCTGACAGGCATGGTTGCCGACCCCGTCACCACCACTGCCCCAGCGCCCGGCGCCGAGTACGCCGACACCGCAAGCGCCGCCTACCGGGACATCCTGCAGATCATCGAATCGGTCGAACCGCGCATCGCCGCCGCGACGCGCAAAGAGCTTGCCGACCAACGGGATTCGCTCAAGCTGATCGCCAGCGAGAACTACGCGTCACCCGCGGTGTTGCTGACCATGGGCACCTGGCTTTCCGACAAGTACGCCGAAGGCACGATCGGGCACCGCTTCTACGCCGGCTGCCAGAACGTCGACACCGTCGAGACGGTGGCCGCCGAGCACGCCGCTGCGCTGTTCGGTTCGCCGCACGCCTACGTTCAGCCGCACTCCGGCATCGACGCCAACCTCGTCGCGTACTGGGCGATTCTGGCCACCCGGGTCGAAGCCCCGGGCCTGGCCGACGCGGGGGTCAAGAACGTCAACGACCTCTCCGAGGCCGACTGGGAGCAGCTGCGGATGAAGCTGGGGAACCAGCGGCTGATGGGTATGTCGCTGGACGCAGGCGGGCACCTCACGCACGGCTTCCGGCCCAACATCAGCGGCAAGATGTTCCACCAGCGCAGCTACGGCACCGACCCGACGACCGGTCTGCTGGACTATGACGCGCTTGCGCAGGCCGCTCGCGAATTCAAGCCCCTGGTTCTGGTCGGCGGCTATTCGGCATATCCGCGGCGGGTCAACTTCGCCAAGCTGCGCGAAATCGCCGGCGAGGTGGGCGCCACGCTGATGGTGGACATGGCCCATTTCGCGGGCCTGGTCGCGGGCAAGGTGTTCACCGGCGACGAGGACCCGGTGCCGCACGCCCACGTCACCACCAGCACCACGCACAAGTCGCTGCGCGGCCCGCGTGGCGGGCTGGTGCTGTGCACACCGGAATACGCCGCCGCCGTCGACAAGGGCTGCCCGATGGTGCTTGGCGGTCCGCTCTCGCACGTGATGGCGGCCAAGGCCGTTGCGCTCGCCGAGGCGCGCCAGCCGTCGTTCCAGACGTATGCGCAGCGGGTCGCCGACAACGCCAAGGCGCTCGCCGAGGGCTTCCTGAAGCGCGGCGCGACGCTTGTCACCGGCGGCACCGACAACCACATCGTGCTGCTCGACGTGCAGTCGTTCGGGGTGACGGGTCGGCAGGCGGAGTCCGCCCTGCTGGACTCCGGCGTCGTCACCAACCGCAACTCGATCCCCAACGACCCGAACGGTGCCTGGTACTCCAGCGGCATCCGGCTCGGCACCCCTGCGCTGACGACGCGCGGCTTTGGTGCCGCCGAGTTCGACCGGGTGGCTGAGCTGATCGTCGATGTGCTGACCAACACCGAGGCCGCGGCCGCGTCGACGGGGCCGTCGAAGGCCAAGTACAAGTTGGCCGACGGCACCGCCGACCGGGTGCACTCCGCGGCCGCCGAAATGCTGGCCGCGAACCCCCTGTATCCAGGTCTGACGCTGTAATACGTGACGCGTTCACCCGATTTCGAAAAGGTGTAAACGTGGGTTACAGTTACTTTCATGGCACAGAAACCTGTCCCTAATGCGCTGATCCTCGAGCTCGAGCCGGTGGTCGACGAGAACCTGAATCGGCATTTGGAGTCCGAGGACATCTGGTTTGCGCACGACTACGTCCCGTTCGAGCAGGGCCAGAATTTCGCGTTTCTCGGTGGACATGACTGGGACCCGTCTCAGGTCACGCTGCCCAAGCACATCACCGATGCGCTGGAGATCCTGCTCATCCAGAAGGACAACCTCGCCGCGTACCACCGCGAGTTCGTCTTCAGCTTCATTCTCGAGGAGAAGTGGGGCCGCTGGCTGGGCCGGTGGACGGCCGAGGAGCACCTGCACGCGATCGCGTTGCGCAACTACCTCGTCGTCACCCGGGAGATCGATCCGGCGGCAAACGAAGACGTTCGGGTCGAGCACGTCATGAAGGGCTACCGCGCCGACACCTACAGCCAGGTCGAGCGGCTGGTGTTCATGGCGTTCTACGAACGTGCGTACGCGGTCTTCTGCCGCAACCTCGAATCGCAGATCAACGAGCCGGTGCTGAACGGGCTCATCGGCCGGATCGCCCGGGACGAAGAGCGGCACGAGGAGTTCTTCGGAAACCTCGTCGCGCACCTCCTTGGCATCAACCGCGACGAGGTGATCGAGGCCGTCGCGCGCCGGGCAGCCGAGCTCGAAGTCGTCGGCGCAGACATCGACGCGTACCAGGACAAGGTGCGCAACATCGCCGACGCGGGCATCTTCGACGACGCCACGCTGCGCCAGGTGATCTCTGACCGGGTCACCGCGTGGGGCCTCGCCGACGAGCCCCGATTGCGTCCATTGATCAACGCCTAAGTTGCTGGGCGGTTAACCCGGCGCGCCTGCGCGCCACGCTTGCATTCTCGGGAGTAGCGTCGTTTGCGATGGCTAGCGACATGCTCTGCTATCCGGGCGGTACCGATCGACTCGACTCGAAAGGGCCGGTCCCGGCCCTGGTGCCGCAGTGTCCGCCGAGATGTTCGTGCGGGACCGCGCGGGCTCGAGGAGCGCTACGTGACCGATTCCTCCGTCCGGACTTACGTTCTCGACACATCCGTGTTGCTGTCCGACCCCTGGGCCTGTACACGGTTCGCCGAGCACGAAGTGGTCGTCCCGCTGGTCGTCATCAGCGAGCTGGAGGCTAAACGCCATCATCACGAGTTAGGTTGGTTCGCCCGCCAGTCGCTGCGTCTGTTCGACGACCTCAGGCTCGAGCACGGCCGGCTCGATCAGCCGATTCCCGTCGGTACCCAGGGCGGGACGCTGCACGTCGAGCTGAACCACAGCGATCCGTCGGTGTTGCCCGCGGGCTTCCGGACCGATACCAATGACTCGCGAATCCTGACGTGTGCGGCCAATCTCGCGGCCGAAGGCAAGCGGGTCACGTTGGTGAGCAAGGACATACCGCTGCGCGTCAAGGCCGGTGCGGTCGGTCTGCCCGCCGACGAGTATCACGCTCAGGACGTCGTCACGTCGGGCTGGACCGGGATGGCCGAGCTGGACGTGGCAGGCGAAGAGATCGACGCGCTGTTCGCCGAAGGCGAGATCGATCTGGAAGCGGCACGAGATCTGCCGTGCCACACGGGAATCCGGTTGCTCGGCGCGAACTCTCACGCATTGGGCCGGGTCAACCCCGACAAGCGGGTGCAGCTGGTCCGCGGTGACCGTGAGGTATTCGGGCTGCGCGGCCGCTCCGCCGAACAGCGAGTCGGACTCGACCTGCTGCTCGACGAGTCGGTCGGCATCGTGTCCCTCGGTGGCAAGGCGGGCACCGGCAAGTCAGCGCTGGCACTGTGTGCGGGTTTGGAAGCCGTGCTGGAACGGCGCACCCAGCGCAAGGTGGTCGTGTTCCGGCCCCTGTACGCGGTCGGCGGCCAGGAACTCGGCTACCTGCCGGGCAGCGAGAGCGAGAAGATGGGGCCGTGGGCGCAGGCCGTCTTCGACACCCTCGAGGGGTTGGCCAGCCCCGCTGTGCTCGAAGAAGTGCTGTCGCGCGGAATGCTCGAGGTGTTGCCGCTCACGCACATTCGTGGCCGCTCACTGCACGACTCCTTCGTGATCGTCGACGAGGCGCAGTCGCTGGAGCGCAACGTGTTGTTGACGGTGCTGTCCCGGCTCGGCGCCGGCTCGCGGGTGGTGCTCACCCACGACGTGGCCCAGCGCGACAACCTGCGCGTCGGTCGACACGACGGTGTCGCGGCGGTGATCGAGAAGCTCAAGGGCCACCCGCTGTTCGCCCACATCACCCTGTTGCGCAGCGAGCGTTCGCCGATCGCCGCGCTGGTGACCGAGATGCTGGAGGAGATCAGCCCCGGCGCGCTGCCCTAACCAAGCGATTTCGGCGCGCCAATCGACGCTCAGCGCACGGCAGCGCGCCGAAATCACTCAGCAGCGGCCGGTAAGCTGCGGCCGTGCCGAAGAGACGCGACAGCCGGGCCTGGCAGTACGGCCTCGTGGTGCTCGGCGTCGTCGCCGCTGTCGCCATCGTCGTGGTCTCGCTGGTGACCGGCCACGCCAAACGCGAAACCGCCGACGACGTGGACTGCGCGCAGGTCAAGTGCGTCGCGCTGACGTTCGACGACGGGCCAGGGCCCTACACCGACCGGCTCTTGCAGATATTGCAGGACAACGACGCGAAGGCGACGTTCTTCCTGATCGGCAACAAGGTGGCCGCCAATCCCGAAGGCGCAAAGCGCATCGCGGACGCGGGCATGGAAATCGGCAGCCATACCTGGGAACACCCAAACATGACCACCATTCCGCCCGAGGACGTGCCCGCACAGTTCAGCAAGGCCAGCGGCGCCATCGAGGCGGCGACGGGCAGGCGACCGAAACTGGTCCGCACCGCAGGCGGTGTGATCAGCGACCAGGTTCTCGCGGAGGCGAAGAAGCAGGGTTTGGCCGACATCAACTGGGACGTCATCCCTTTCGACTGGATCAACGACTCCAACATCGCGGCGACGCGCTACATGCTGATGACGCAGATCAAGCCCGGCTCAGTCGTGCTGTTCCATGACACGTACTCCAGCACAGTCGATCTCGTGTACCAGTTCATCCCCGTGCTCAAGGCCAATGGCTACCACCTGGTGACGGTCAGCCAGCTGCTCGGCCCGCGTGAGCCGGGAAGCACATACGGCGCACGGGATAACGGGCCGCCCGCCAACGACCTTCGCGACATCGCCGCCGACGAGATCCCGTCGCTGCCGAACACGCCGTCGCCGCCGCCGATGCCGAACGTCCCGATCACCGACATCCCCGGCGCCAACTCCGGCGGACCCAACAACGGCGCCTGACGCGCGCGATGCACTCTCAGACCGCGTTCGTCCTGGCCGTTCTGGTGTTGTGCGGTGGTCTCGGGCTTGCGGGACGTTAGTCCCCGTCTTTCACCTTGGCCATCGCCAACACATCCAGCCGCTTGTCGAGTTCCTCCTCGGACAGCTTGTCGCCGATCAGCCCGCGATCGATCACCGTCTGCCGGATGGTCTTCTTCTCCTTGAGCGCCTGCTTGGCCACCGCTGCGGCCTCCTCGTAGCCGATCGCGGAGTTCAGCGGGGTCACGATCGACGGCGACGACTCGGCCAGCTCGCGCAGCCGCTCCTCGTTGGCGACCAGGCCGTCGATGCAACGCTTGGCGAACAGGGTGGCCACGTTGGTCAGGATCTTGAACGATTCGAGCGTGTTGCGCGCCATCATCGGGATGTACACGTTGAGCTCGAACGCACCGTTGCCGCCACCCCACGCGATCGCCGCGTCGTTGCCGATCACCTGCGCGGCCACCTGCGTGACGGCTTCGGGCAGGACCGGGTTGACCTTGCCGGGCATGATCGAGCTGCCCGGCTGAAGATCCGGCAGGTGAATCTCGCCGAGACCGGTCAGCGGACCCGAGCCCATCCACCGAATGTCATTGGCGATCTTGGTCAGCGAAACGGCGATCGTGCGCAGCGCACCGGACGCCTCGACGAGCCCGTCGCGCGCCGCCTGCGCCTCGAAATGATTTGTCGCAACCCGCAATTCGGCCAGCCCGGTATCCTCTTTCAGCACGGCGACCACCCGCTCGTCGAAGTCCTCGGGCGCGTTCAGCCCGGTGCCGACGGCAGTACCGCCGATGGCGAGCTCGCCGAGGCGCGGCAACGTCGCCTTCACCCGCTCGATGCCTGCCTCGACCTGGCGCGCGTAGCCGCTGAACTCCTGGCCCAACGTGACCGGCACGGCGTCCATCAGGTGCGTGCGACCGGACTTCACCACGACACGCCACTGCCGGGCCTTGCCCGCAAGCGACTCATGCAGCACCTCGAGCGCCGGAATCAGATGGCGCACAGCGGCTTCGGTGGCGGCAATATGCGTCGCCGTTGGGAAGGTGTCATTGGACGACTGCGACATGTTCACGTCGTCGTTGGGGTGCACCGACACGCCGTTGCGCGCTGCGATGCCGGCGATCACCTCGTTGGTGTTCATGTTCGAGCTTGTGCCAGAGCCGGTTTGGAACACGTCGATGGGGAACTGATCGTCGTGTTGACCGTCGGCGATTTCGGCGGCGGCGGCGATGATCGCGTCGGCCTTCTCCGCGTCGAGCAGCCCGAGGTCCTTGTTCACCTGTGCGCAGGCGCCCTTGAGCAGGCCGAGCGCGCGAATCTGCGTGCGCTCCAGACCTCGGCCCGAGATCGGGAAGTTCTCCACCGCGCGTTGCGTCTGCGCACGCCACAGCGCGTTGACGGGCACCCGGACCTCGCCCATGGTGTCGTGCTCGATGCGGTACTCGACGTCTTCGGAACGAGCTGAGTCGACGCTCACAAATGTGTCCTTTGCTTCGGTATGACTGAGTTACGGCAGCGGTTGGTAGGCGTTGCTGTCGCCGGTGAAATCGATGGCGGAGTATTCGTTGAGCTTCGAGAGCCGGTGGTAGGCCTCGATCATCCGCACCGTGCCCGACTTGCTGCGCATGACGATCGACTGAGTTGTGCAGCCGCCGCCGTAGTAGTGGACGCCCTTGAGGAGGTCACCGTCGGTGACGCCGGTCGCGCAGAAGAATACGTTCTCTCCCGACACCAGATTCTCGGTGTGCAGTATCTGATCCAGGTCGTAGCCGCGGTCGATGGCCTTCTGCCGTTCGTCGTCATCCTTTGGCGCGAGCTGGCCCTGGATCGCTCCGCCCATACACCGGATGGCGGCGGCGGCGATTATGCCCTCCGGCGTGCCGCCGATCCCGACGAGCAGATCGGTGCTGGTGTTCGGCCTGCACGCCGAGATCGCGCCTGCGACGTCGCCGTCGGAGATCAACCGGCATCGGGCGCCCGCCTCACGAACGTCTGCGATCAGCTGCCTGTGCCGGGGGCGGTCCAGGATGCACACGGTCAGGTCGGAGACCGAGACGCTCTTGGCCTTGGCGACACGGCGAATGTTCTCGCCGATCGGCACGGTGATGTCGATGACGTCGACGGCGTCCGGGCCGACGGCGATCTTGTTCATGTAGAACACAGCCGACGGGTCGTACATGGTGCCGCGCTCGGAAACCGCCAGCACCGAGATTGCGTTGGAGATGCCCTTGGCCATCAGCGTCGTCCCGTCGATCGGGTCGACGGCGAAGTCGCACGGCGGTCCGTCGCCGTTGCCGACCTCTTCGCCGTTGTAGAGCATCGGCGCGTTGTCCTTCTCGCCTTCGCCGATCACCACCACGCCCCGCATGGAAACCGAGTTGACGAGCTCGCGCATGGCGTCGACGGCGGCGCCGTCGCCGCCCTCCTTGTCGCCGCGGCCGACCCAGCGACCTGCCGCCATCGCTCCTGCCTCAGTGACTCGAACGAGCTCGAGGGCAAGGTTGCGGTCGGGGGCTTCGCCACGTGCTGGACTCATGGTTGCGATTCTCCCATTGGCGGGTCGGTCTGTGGGAGCTGGGATACTGGCCCTTGTGACCTCCGAGCCGCAACCCGCGCCCAGGCCCGCGAAGCCGCGGTTGCTGCAGGACGGCCGGGACATGTTCTGGTCCCTCGTGCCGCTGGTCGTGGCGTGCGTTGTCCTCGCGGGGATCGTCGGGATGTGCTCGTTTGCACCCGGCGGTCCAGCGCCTGGACCTGTGCCCGACTACGACGCGCCCGCGGCGCTGCGGGCCGACGCCGACGCGTTGCGGATCCCGGTCCGGGTACCAACGCTCCCCGACGGCTGGCGCGCCAACTCCGGTAGCCGCGCAGGGATCGAGGCCGGCCGTACGGAGCCGTCCGGGCAGCCGGGTCGTGCGGTGTCGTCGACCGTCGGGTACCTGACGCCGACCGGGCTGTACATGGCGCTGATACAGAGCAATGCCGACGAGGAGAAGCTGGTCGGCTCCATCGATCCCGACATGGCGCCGACCGAAACCCAGGATGTCGACGGCGTGCGGTGGGTGGTCTACGACGGCGGGGACGGTGCCGAACCGGTGTGGACGACCCGGCTGACGGGGCCGACCGGACCGGCGCAGGTTGCGATCAGAGGCGCCGGCGGTACCGATGAGTACCGTACGCTGTCGGCGGCGGTGCAGAAACAGCCGCCACTGGCCGCGAACTAGGAGACACGATGACGGCACCGGAGCCCAATGTCGCCGGCGGGACTGCGCCGGAGGCCGATCTGACCGGGTGGACAGCGGCCCCCTTCAGCGCCGCCGGCTACACCCACGACGTGTACCGCAAGGGCGAGGGCCCCGGCGTGGTGCTGATACCGGAGATGCCCGGCATCCATCCTGGCGTGCTTGCGCTCGGTAATCATTTGGTGGACAACGGGTTCACCGTCGCATGCCCCTCGCTGTACGGCACACCGGGTGCACCGGGGATGCGGCCAGGCATGGTCCCGGTGATGCTACGGGGTTGTGTGGCAAAGGAATTCGCGGCGTTCGCCACCAATGCCGACCGGCCCGTGGCCCACTATCTGCGGGCGCTGGCCCGCGACCTCAACGAAAAGACACCGGGGAAGGGCGTCGGGGTGATCGGCGAGTGCTGGAGCGGGGGCTTCGCGCTTGCGGCCGCGGTGGACGACAGTGTGCTGGCCCCGGTGCTCAGCCAGCCGTCGCTGCCGATAGCGGTGACATCAAGGCAGAAACGCGATCCGGGGTTGTCGGAAGCCGAGTTGAAGATCGTCGAACGGCGAGTCGCCGATGAGGGGCTGTGCGCACTCGGATTGCGGTTCAGTGAGGACGCCTTGTCGCCCGGCGCGCGCTTCAAGACGCTCAAGCAGCGGCTTGGCGATGGCTTCGAGGTCATCGAGCTGGACTCGAAGAAGGGCAACAAGCACGGGTTCGGCAAGACGGCGCATTCGGTGCTGACGCTCGAGCTGCGCGAGGTGGAGGGGCATCCCGCCTACGAGGCGCGCAAGCGCGTCGTCGAATTCCTCAGGCAGAGGCTGACTTAGAGGCCGAGTCCTTTTCGGGCGCCTCTGCTTCGGGTTCGGGCGCCTCCGGTGCGGACTTCCTGGCCCTGCGCGTCAAGCGTTGCAGCACGCTCTTCTTTTTCTTGGACCGTTCGGTGTCGTCGTCCTCCTGCTGTTCCAGCGGTACGCCCTTGTACACGGCGAGGTAGACGCTGATGGTCGTCACGATCACGATCATCAGCACCGGGCCGATGACGATGCCGAACGCACCGAACATCGCGATTCCGGCGAACACCGACAGCAGCATGAGCGCCGAGTCGAGGCGGGCCTCCCGCGGCACGAGTATCGGTCGCAGGACGTTGTCGATGTTCGTCACCACGATGATGTGGAACAGCACGACGAAGAGGCCGCCGAATACATTGCCGAACAACATCATTCCAACGCCGAAGGGAATCGTGATGATGCCGCTGCCCAGCGGTATCACCGACAGCGCACTCAAGACGACGGCGAAGATGAAGAAGCCGTCGTGGAAGCCTGCGATGTAGATCGAGATCGCACCCGCGACGCCCTGGCAGACGGCGATGATGAACTGTCCCCTGACCGTGCCACCCACCATCGCGCCCATTTTCGCGAGGTACAGGTCGGTGACTTCCTCGCCGAGTGGGTTGAGTTGGCGGATCAACCGTTGCACCGCATCCTTGTTCGTCAGCAGTGAGATGAACACGTAGATGAACAGGATCGCCGCGGTGATGCCGCCGACAAGACCGCCCGCAGCACCCTGCAGCAGGTGCAGCAGATATTCTCCGACGTTCTGGGCGACGGTCGTCATCGCCTTCCTGATCATCTCCGGTGTCACCGTGACGTCGGCGAACGGCACCCGTTTCAGCATTTCGTTGACGCCGTTCAACGTCCTGTTGCCGAGGGTCGACAGGTCGGTCCGTTCGACCCACGCCGCGACGCTGCGGACCATCTCGGTGATCTGGGCGACGGCGAGCAACCCGATGAGGCCGACCGGCACGATGACGCTTGCGAACACCGCCAGCAGGGTGAGCGTCGCCGATAGCCCGGTACCCATCCGCTTGGTGAGGCGGTCGTACAGCGGGTTGAACAAGTAGACGACCACCGCGGCGACCACTATGAGGATGAAGTACTTGCGCAGGAAGTAGGCGCCGAACAGGATGGCGATCACCGTCGCGACCGCCAGGGCACGCCGCTGTGTCAGCGTGAACTCGGTCTTCATGGCGGCCACCGGCATACCGTAACCAGTCCGGGCCGCGTGAAACCTTCTTTGATCAGCGAAAGCCGGAGCGCACCCCCGCCTGGTGGGCGCGCTGGCTTGCGATGAAGTGAATCGACGCACGCTGCATCAACCCCGGCGCGAGGCGCGCGAACAACCATTGGCCGTGCGCGCTGCGCGGTTTCACCAGTACCGCTTTGTTGCGTTCGATCGCCTTCAACGTGTCGTCCGCCAGGCGGTCAGCGGGATAGGCGGCCTTCCCGGCGCGGCCCTGCAGGAAGTAGTTGCGGCCGTCGAATCCGCCGATGGCGCCCTTCTCCAGAAGCGGGGTCTCGATCGCGGACGGGCAGACGACCATCACGCCGACGCCGTGGGCGGCGGCCTCCGAGCGCAGGGCCAGCGACAGTCCGACGATCGCGTGCTTGGTCGTCACATAGCTGGTGATCTGGCCTGCCGCGGTGAGCCCGGCCATCGACGCCGTGTTGACGATGTGACCGTGGCCCTGCTTGATCATCTGCGGGTAGGCGGCGGCGACGCCGTGCACGACGCCTCGCACGTTGACGTCGATGATCGCGTTCCACTGGTCGAGGGTCAGCAGTTCGGTGTCGCCGCCCCAGACGATGCCCGCGTTGTTGAACATCAGGTCGAGGCGGCCGGTGCGGGCGACGACGTCGTCGACGGTCGCCTGTACCGCTGCGGCGTCGGTGACGTCGAGGCGGGCCGCCAGGGCCCGGTCGCCGAGCCCCGAGGCCGTGCGCCCGGCGGCTTCGCCGTCGATGTCGGTGCACACCACGTCGGCGCCGGCCGCTGCCAGCGCTCGACACAGAGCCGCCCCGATGCCGGATCCGGCACCGGTGACGATCGCTTGCTTACCGGCGAAACTCACTACGCCTCCGCCAGTTTCATCACATGTCGGAGAACGTCGGGGTAGCGCTTGAGGTGGGCGCCGCCGTTGAGGTCGAGCACCTCGCCGGTCAGCCACGATGATTTCGGCGAGCAGAGGAAGACCACCGCATCGGCGATCTCCTCGGGCTTACCCGCACGGCCGAGCGCGGTGTTCTCGAGGTAGTCCTCGACGAGGCCCGGGACCAGATAGGACCCTTCTGTGAGCGGGGTGTCGACGAAACCGGGGGAGATCGCGTTGACGCGGATGCCGCGCGGGCCCATCTCCAGCGCCGCGACCTGGGTGAGCATCGACAGGCCGGCCTTGGCCGAGCAGTAGGCGCTCATGCCCACGGCCGCCTGCCGTCCGTTGAGCGAGCTGATGGACACCAGAGAGCCGCCTTCGCGGAGCTTCTGCCCCGCGTGCTTGGCGACGATGAAGGCGCCGCTGAGGCAGACGTCGATGACGGCGCGGAACTCCTCGACCGCCAGGTCGGTGATCAGCCCGAGGCTGCCGAAGCCCGCGCAGTTGACGACGACGTCGAGCGGCCCGATCTCGTCGAAGAGCCGCTGCACCGATGCCTCGTCGGTGACGTCGACCTCGGCGGCGGTGTGCGGATCCCCGAGTTCGCCAGCTTGCGCGCGTGCACCGTCGACGTTTCGGTCCGCGAGAGTCACTCGGCAGCCGTCGGCGGCGAGGGCGTGCGCGGCAGCCAACCCGATTCCGGACGCCGCGCCGATGACGACGGCGATCCGGTCACTACTGTTGCTCATCCCGTTGGCCTTTCGACGGCAGTGGAACGTGTTCTAACTTCACACTCGGGCGTCGAAAGTGCAATAGCCGCGTGGTGGCACACTCGACTCGTGACCGAGTTGACGTTGTCGGATTCGATTTCTGTGGCGGTGCCGCCGGATCACCTGTACGCGCTGGTGTCCGACGTGACCAGGATGGGCGAGTGGAGCCCGATTTGTAAGGCCTGTTGGTGGGACGACGGTGGCGGCCCGCAAGTGGGCGCGTGGTTCACCGGCCGCAACGAGACCCCGGAACGGACGTGGGAGACGCGAAGCCAGGTGGTGGCCGCCGAGCCCGGCCGCAAGTTCGCGTGGCAGGTCAACAACGGCTGGGTGCACTGGGAGTATGCGTTCGAGCCTGAGGGCGTAGGCACCCGGCTGACCGAAAGGTGGGAATTGCTGCCTGCAGGCGTCGCCGGGTTTCACGAGCGCTACGGCGCAGATGCCGAGGCGCAGATCGAGCAGCGCCACGATGCCGCCAGAACCGGCATCCGGGCCACGCTCGCCGCGATCAAAAAGGCCGCCGAAGGGTCGTAGCGACTACCGGCCTGAGGGCGCGGTCACCCGGAAGACCTCGACGTCCTCGGCGAGCCCCTTGAGCCGGTGCGCCCCCATGGTGTCGAAACGCAGGCCCGATCCGGCCGACAGGTCGCGGACGGTTCGGCTGGCGAGCACTTCATCGACGCCTGCCATGCCGCCGATGCGCGCGCCGACGTGCACTGCCAGGCCGCTCCACTCGTCGCCGCGCCGCTCGCATTCCCCGGTGTGCACGCCGACCCGGATCCGAATACCCCTGGCGGCCAACGCCGGAACCATGTCGAGGCCGCACCGTGCCGCCTTGGTGGGGCCGTCGAAAAGCGCGAAGATGCCGTCGCCCGTGTGCTTGACGCAGCGGCCGCCGTACTTCTCCAGCATCCAGTCGACAAGCTTGTCGTGCGCGTCGAGCTGATGGCGCCAGTTGGCGTCTCCCTGGGCGACGAGCTGTTCGGTCGAACTGACGATGTCGGTGAACAACACCGTCGACAGAAAGCGCTCTCCGGCGTCTTCGACGGGCTTGCCGCACGCGAAGTTGACGACCGCCGCGGCGAGTTCGTCGTCCAGGAGTGCGTGTGGGCCGGGCGATATCTCGAGGAACTGCGCGTTGGGCAGTGCCGCGGCCAGGGCCCGTTGCCCGTCAATGGGCGCGATCCCGTCGCCCGTCCTGCCCATGACCAGCGTCGGCGCGTGAACCGAACCGACTACGCCACCGACGTCGCTTTCGACGAGTGCCTGAAGCAGCATCAGGGTCATCGTGGGGCTGGCGCTCGCCCGCTGTGCGCGCCCGTATATCTCCTTGAAGCCGGGCACCTGTGCGATCGGTCCGAAGAACATATCCGCCAGTGCGCCTTCGCCCCAGTCGGATTCGATCGCCTCGCTCATCGCCCGGGTCTGCTCTGCATTCCATCCCCACGGGTGATTCGGCATCTCGGGGCTGAAGCGCGTCATCGTGCCGTACAGCGCCAACGACTGGACCCGCTCCGGATACGTTGCGGCGAACAGGATGCTCATCGGGCCGCCTTCGGACACTCCGTAGAAGGCAGCGGTTTCGACACCGACCGCGTCCAGCACGGCATGCAGGTCATCCATCCGCTCGTCGAGCGGCGGCACATGTGTCACCGGATCTGACAGCCCGGTGCCGCGTTTGTCCCACAGCACGAGCCTCGTTCCTCGCGCGAGTGCCTCGACGAACGAAACGAAGGGAAGGCCCGGATCGGTCCACAGATCGACATTGCTGAACCAGCCGGGATTCCACACCAGCGTGGTGTCGCCGTCGCCGAGCACGCGATACGCCAACCGGACAGAGCCGTTGCGGGCGTAGTGCGTGCCTCCGTCTTTCACCCTGACATTCTCACAGGTGCCGTCGGCGATACGCAGCGAAATCCGATATGGCTCATGCCCGTATCGACCATCTGCGGCCGACGGGCGGCGGGCCGGTAGCGCAGGCAGTAGCTGTCGGCGCACAGAAACGATCCGCCCTTGATGACCTTGCGCGGAACTCGAAACTGGGGCTGTCGCGGGTCGTAGCTGTCTGCCGCACAGCATGGCTGGGTCGAGCGGGTCTCGCCGCCGTACCAATCGGTTGTCCACTCCCAGACATTGCCGGCCATGTCGAACAGCCCGTAGCCGTTGGCCGCGAAACTTCCGACGGCGGCGGTCGTGCCGTAGCCGGTGTCGGGTAGATACGGAAACTCCCCGTGCCAGTAGTTGGCCATCCGCTGGCCCGGTCGCT
>NZ_JAVHWK010000119.1:0-141383 GCF_032159775.1 Mycobacterium sp. | reverse complement strand
GACGCCGCCGTTGCCGAGGCCACCGCCGACGCCGCGGCTGGAAACGGTGTGCGGAAGCCCGCGACGCCGTCGGGGTCGCCGGCGCTGCTGCTGGGCCGCGGCGCCATAGCCCAGCCGCTGTTGGTCGAGGCGATCCGCAACGGCGCGAAGATCACCCCGATCCGCATGGCCGACACCGAGCCTGAGCCGCATTATCGGCCCTCACCTGAGTTGGCCGAGTTCGTCCGGGTGCGGGACCTGTTCTGCCGCTTCCCCGGTTGCCCGGTGTCCGCTGACCGCTGTGACATCGACCACACCCGGCCGTGGCCCTGGGGACCCACCCACCCGTCGAACCTGACCTGCAAATGCCGCAGACACCACCTGATGAAAACGTTCTGGACCGGCATCGGTGGCTGGGCTGATAAACAGCTTCCCGACGCGACATTGATCTGGACCGGTCCCAGCGGCAGGACTTACAACACCCATCCCGGTAGCCGGCTGTTTTACCCGAACTGGAACGTCACCACCGCCGAACTACCTGCACCCGCCAAGCACCCACCACCGAACGCCGAAGGTCGCGGGCTGATGATGCCGCGTCGAAAACGCACCCGAGCCGCCGATCTCGCCGCGGTCATCAAGGCCGAACGCGAACTCAACCGGCGTGACACCGCGCCGTTCTAAGACGCGACGGCCCAACTACTTCCGCCTCCACCGCACCACGAAGTAAACGGCAACCGCGGCGAACGGTGCGATCAAGAAGAGCAGTCCCACGCATGACGGCGCGGGGTCGTTCAGCGCGGGGAAGTAGCGCTCCAGCCGTGTCAGCGAATACCCGACCAGGGTGAGGACCCCGATGGCAACAGGCATCCAGTACGCGTTGACCGCGGGCCTGATTGCCCTCTCTTCGCCGGGGTCGCCGACGGGATCCGGTGCCCGACCCTCCAGGTCAGCTATGCACGCCTCGAGGTCGTCCTTGTCCATCAGCGAATGATCTCACCTCGGAAGGCGGCGTGGTGCGAGCTGCTACTCGGGCTTATAGCCGAACGGCAGCAGCACGCTCTTGGCTTGGGTGTACTGCTCGATACCCTCCGGCCCGTTTTCGCGGCCGATGCCCGAGTTCTTGTAGCCACCGAACGGCGCGCCGGGGTCGAACGCGTACATGTTCACGGCGTAGGTGCCGGTGCGGATCTTCGACGCGATCTTCATCGCCTTCTCGTTGTCGGTGGTGAACACGCTGCCCGCGAGGCCATACGGTGAGTCGTTGGCGATACGCACCGCGTCGTCCTCGGTGTCGTAGGGAATGACCGCCAGCACCGGGCCGAAGATCTCCTCCTGGGCGATGGTCATCGAGTTGTCGACGTCGGCGAAAACCGTTGGCTGCACGAACCATCCGCTGTCCAGGCCCTCGGGTCGGCCGCCGCCAGCGACCAGCCGCGCACCTTCCTCGACACCCTTGCGGATGTAGCCCTCGACGCGCTCGCGCTGCTTTTCGGAGATCAGCGGGCCGATCATGGCACCGGCATCGTCGGGTAGTCCGACCGGCATTCCGGCCGCCGCGGCGCTGATCTTCTCGACGACCTCGTCGTAGCGTGACCGCGGCGCCAGAATTCGGGTCTGGGCTACGCAGGCCTGACCGGAGTTCATGAATCCGGAGAACGCCAGCATCGGGAGCGTCGAGTCCAGGTCGGCGTCCTCGAGGATGATTGCCGCCGACTTGCCGCCGAGCTCCAGCGAGCACGGCTTGAGCTTCTCGGCGGCCAGCTTGCCGATCTCCTTGCCCACCGCGCTCGAACCGGTGAACGTGAACTTGTCGATTTCCGGGTTGGCGGTCAGCGCGCGGCCGGTCTCCGGTCCGCCAGGCACGACGGACAGCACGCCTTCGGGCAGCCCGGCCTCGGCGAAGATGTCGGCCATCGCGAACAACGACAGCGGCGTCTCTGCGGCCGGCTTCACCACGATCGTGCAGCCCGCGACCAGCGCCGGGCCCAGCTTGTTGGCCGCAAGGAAGAACGGCACGTTCCACGCCGTGACGGCGGCGACGACGCCGATCGGCTCTCGCAGCACCATCGTCTCCCCGTAGACGCCCTCCCGGAAGTCGCGCCAGGTGAACTTGTCGGCGGCGCCGGTGTAGTACTGGAACGCCGCCATCGCCGCGCCGTACTGCATCATGTCGACGATGGTCGGCGGCTGACCCGTCTCGGCGGCCAGCAGGAACTTCAGTTCGTCGGCGCGCTCCTCCATCAGCTTCACCGCGGCGCCGAGCACAGCGGCCCGCTCGTGAGGCGACATGTGTGGCCACGGACCCTCGTCGAAGGCCTTCCTGGCGGCCGCGCATGCGGCGTCGACGTCGGCCTTGCTCGCGAGCGGAACCTTGCCGACGAGCTCGCCGGTGGCGGGCGAGTGCACTTCGATGACATCGGCCGTGGCGGGTTCGGTCCACTTGCCGCCGATGAACAGCTTGTCCCACTCGGTCTTGAAGGCAGTGCTCTGAGTCATGGCGCCACCCTACCCACCATCGGGCAAAACGAGAACATGTTTCAGTCGAGTGATCACGACGGACGAAGGACGAGCACCAGGTTGCTCACCAGAAACTCCCGCAGCAGCGGGACCTTGGCCATCCACCAGGCCCATCTGGGGTGGTAGCGGGGAAATGCGGCGACCAGAGCACCTGTGCCCTCGCCGAAGTCGATGCCGTCCGCGGCCGAGACGGCGAACAGTGACGAGCCGTAGTTGTTCTTCGCCGGATGGCCGTGTTTGCGGGTGTAGCGGGCTGCGGCGCGGGCGCCGCCGAGGTAGTGGGTCAACCCCATCTCGTGCCCGCCGAACGGGCCGAGCCACACCGTGTAGGACAGCACGGCCAGACCGCCCGGCTTGGTGACCCGAAGCATCTCCCTGGCCAGCCGCCACGGCTCCGGCACATGTTCGGCGACATTCGACGACAGGCAGATGTCCACGCTGGCGTCGGCGAACGGCAACGCCATGCCGGATGCGCGCACGTAGGTGGCGGTGCCGCCCGTCGCGGGCCCGCTGTGCATCTCCGCAGGGTCGGGTTCAACGCCGACGTAGACGAACCCCGCGTCCTCGAACGCCGTCGCAAAGTAGCCGGGCCCCCCGCCCACGTCGAGCAGGACCAGGCCCGCACGGGACTCCCGGTGAGTCGCCAGCCACAGGTCGCCGACCATCGCGGCAGTGTCCTTGGCGAGTGCGGTGTAGAACCGGGTCGGATCGCTGCGCTCGAAGCGGAACTGCGACAGCAGCCGCACCGAGCGGGACAGCGTCGCCCGCCTGGCGAAGACGTCGGTGGCGGACATCCGACGAACGCTTGCGTGAGGAGACGACATCAATGCCGACCCTATGCAGCGGTTACGCTGGCACGGATGTCTGGCCGCCCCGTACGCTCCGTGCTCCTGCTGTGCTGGCGGGATACCGGCCATCCGCAGGGCGGCGGCAGCGAGGCATACCTGCAGCGCATCGGCGCGCAGCTGGCCGCATCGGGTGTCGACGTGACGTTGCGGACCGCGCGCTATCGAGGCTCGGCCCGCCGCCAGGTCGTCGACGGTGTGCGTATCGACCGCGCAGGCGGCGCCTACTCCATCTACATCTGGGCCGGGCTTGCGATGGTGGCCGCCCGGTTCGGGCTCGGACCGCTGCGACGGGTGCGCCCGGACGTGGTCATCGACACCCAGAACGGCCTGCCCTTCCTGGCCCGCCTTGCCTACGGCCGCCGAGTCGTCGTGCTCGTGCACCACTGCCACCGCGAACTCTGGCCAGTGGCAGGCCGATGGAAGGGCCGCTTCGGCTGGTTCGTCGAGTCGCGGCTGTCGCCATGGCTGCACCGGCGTAACCAGTACGTCACCGTGTCCCTTCCCTCGGCGCGGGATCTCACCGACCTCGGCGTGGACGCCGCGCACATCGCAGTGGTTCGCAACGGGCTCGACGAGGCGCCGGCGCAGACGCTCGAGCTGCCGCGCGCCGAACACCCGCGCATCGCCGTGCTCAGCAGGCTGGTGCCGCACAAGCAGATCGAGCACGCGCTCGATGCGGTCGCCGAGCTGCGGCCGAGGATGCCCGGTCTGCATCTCGACATCGTCGGTGGCGGCTGGTGGCACGATCGCCTCGTCGACCACGCGCGGCTGCTCGGTGTCTCCGACGCGGTGACGTTCCACGGCCATGTCGGTGATGCCGTCAAACACGAAGTGCTGCAGCGTAGTTGGGTGCATGTGCTGCCGTCGCGTAAGGAGGGTTGGGGTCTCGCTGTCACCGAAGCCGCACAGCATGGCGTGCCGACGATCGGCTACCGGTGCTCCGGCGGGCTGACCGACTCGATCGTCGACGGCGTGACCGGCCTGCTGGTCGACGACCAGGACGAACTGGTGGTGGGCCTCGAGCGGCTGCTGACCGATCCGGTATTGCGCGATCAGCTCGGCGGCAAGGCGCAGACCCGTAGCGGCGAGTTCTCCTGGCGCCAGAGTGCCGATGCGATGCGCACGGTGCTGGACTCGTTGCTCGCCGGCAAGCGGGTCAGCGGTCTGATTTCGACTGCAGGCTAGGCGGCGTCGAAGGCGACCGGAAGTGTTGTCGGTCCGCTGATCCCGACCATCGGCTTCCATCCCGGGATGCCGTCGCGCCGCAGATTGTGCATCCGACTCGACATCACCCGCAGCGCCTCGGCCATCTCGCGCCTGGCCAGGTTGGCGCCGAGGCAGTAGTGCGCGCCTGCGCCGAAGGTCTGCATCGGCGGCGCGTCCTCGCGGGTGATGTCGAAGCGGTCCGGCTCGACGTAGACGTCGGGGTCGTGATTGGCCGCGGCCGTATTGCACATGACGAACGTGTCCGCGGGAATCATCACGCCCGCGATCTCGACGTCCTGCGTCGTCATCCGTAGGGCACCGAAAATGACTGGGCAGAAGCGCATTACCTCTTCCACCGCCTTCATCGCCAGCTCCGGCCGCTGCGCCAGCAGCTCCCACTGCTCGGGATAGTCGCAGAACACGTCGACCGCCGCGGCGACCTGATTGCGCGTCGTGTCAGTGCCTGCCATCAGAATGCCTGCGGCGAGCATCCTGAGTTCACTGATCGTCAGCCTATCGCCGTCGTCCTCGGCACGGATCAGCTCCGAAATCAGGTCTTCGGTGAGCGATGCGCGCCGGGTGGCGACCATGCCGTCGATGTAGTCGTCGAGTTCTCCCCATGCCGTGAGGATGTCATTCTCGTACTCGGCGACCTGCCAGCTGAACAGCTTGAAGAAATCGTCGGCCCAGTCGGAGAACAGCCGCCAATCGTCACGGGGCGCGCCGAGCAGGGCAGAGATGATCGGTACCGGGTAGGGCCGCGCGACGTCCGCGACGATCTCGCATCGCCCACTCGCCGCCAGCGGCTCGATCAGCCCCGTGATGACGTCGACGATGATGCCGTCGAGGCGTGCGACCGACCGCGGGGTGAACGCCTTGGAGACCAGGCGGCGCAGCCGTGTGTGGTCCTCGCCGTTCATCGCCAGCAGGCTGGTCGTGGCGCGCTGCCACAGCGGGCCGGATGTGATGCCCTGCGCCTCGAGACCCAGTCCCCTCGGCACCTGGAACCGCGGATCGCGCAGCGTCGCGCGTACCAGCTCGTGGCTGAGGATCTCGGGACCGTGCGCGCCCATGGCGATTGGCCCCTGCTCGAGGGCCTTGCGGAGATTTCGGTGAGCCTCGTCGGGGCTGGACGCCAGTTCGTAGTCGACGGCCGGCAACTCCGCTTCGAAAACGCTGGGAATGATCATGAAGACCATGGTTCTGCCCTGTGAAAAGGGTCACTAGCGTAGTCGGCTACCCCACCCGTCTACGCAACCGTCCGACCAGCACCAACGCCCCTCCGCCGACCAGCATCGCCAGCCACACCCCGTGGGTCAGCAACATCAACCCGCGGTGCGACGCGGCGGGCAGGTCGCCGCCGATCCGGGTGACCGTGACGTCGTCGCCGGTTTCGACAACCAGCCAGCCCACGCCCGCACGGGCGAGGGCATCGCGATCGGCGCCCGTCGCCAACAGTCGTTCGACATCACGGGACTTGCCGCCCTCGCCGGGCACCAGCCGGCCCGAGATCATCAGGTCGCCGGTCGTGAACACGTCGGCGCGGACCCAGCGCGGCAGCGGATCCAACACGGGCGCGTCGCCCGCCCAGTCGAACTGGCGCATGCTGGCCGCAGGCACCACGGCGACCGGACGCGGATCGGCATTGATCGCTGCCGCCGCTGCCGCCCACCCCGGTGGGTATCGCACCGCGACGACCTTGCCGCCCACCCCCCACGCAAGATCGGGCAGTGTCGCTATCAAAGCCAGCGCGCACACCGCCGCGGCGGCGAACCCGGGCACCCACCGTCGCAGCGTCACCACCGAGCCCGCGGCGGCGAGCGTGTAGGCAGGCACGGCCAACGCCACCCACTTCTGCGCGTCGCGCACCAGCCCGAGACCCGGCAGGGCCCGGACCATCGACTCCACGGCTGCCAGACCGGGACCTGTCGCCATCAGCGTCGGCACCACGACGGCGACGGCGGCAAGGACGATCAGCGGAACCGCGGCGGGCACCCGCGCGACGACCGGCAGCCCGGCGACAACCACAGCCAGCAGAACGACAGCGGCGACTACCGCGAAAAGCGTTGTGCGGGAGGCGGGTACGGCCTCACTGTTCCAGATCCCGCCCAGGCTGGCCAGGCTGCCGATGGTGGCCAGGCCGGGCTCGGCCCGTGCGGCGAAAGCGCCGACGCCCTCGGCCTGTGACGATGACAGCGAGCCCGACACCGCCGCGGCCGTCAACCATGGCAGCGCCCCGAGCACCGCCGCGCCGACCGCGAGGATCGCGCACAGCTTGCGCGGCCGCCCGGAGCCTGGCGCCAGCGAGCAGACCAACGCCACCGTCGCGGCAAGCAACAGGCCCGTCGGAGTCAGCCCGGCCAGCGCGGTGAAGAAGGCTAGCGCGGCGATCTCCAGCCACAGCGGCGTCGTGCGCTCCGACCGCATCCGCAGCACCGTCGCCGCCACCCACGGCAGACACCCGTAGCCGACCAACAGGCTCCAGTGCCCCTGCAGAAGGCGTTCGGCGACATAGGGATTCCACACCGCCAGCGTCGCCGCGACGAATCCCCCGCAAGCGGGAGGTGCCCCCAGGCCCCCCGCCCCCGAGGCAGGCAGCACCGCAGCGGCGAGCCGGGCGCTGCCCCAGCCCGCAAGCCAGAGCCCGGCGATCAACAGCACCTTCACCACGACACCGCCGTCAAGCACGTGCGAAGCCAGCGCCACCGCGAAATCCTGCGGAAGGGCTCGCGGCGCAGCGTCCGAAAGGCCGAGTGCCGCATCGGACAGGTAGGACCGCGGGGTGGAGACGGCATCGCGGAGCAGCAGATAGCCGGGTGCCAGCAGCGGCGCGGTCACCACGAGAGAGAGCGCCAGCGCATAGGCCGGCGCCCAGAACCTGGCGAGATGACGACTTATCGGTCCGGTGGCTGTCTGGGCCGCTGCGTCGGGAGCTGCATCTTCTCGGTCTTCGCCTCGGCGCCCGGCACCTTGATGCCCTGGGTGTCGAAGAAGCCGTGATCGGCCTCGTCGAGACCGGGATCGATCAGCGCGGACTCCGCACGCATGCTGAACGAACCCAACAGCGCGCCGCCGATCAGCGAGACCAGTCCGATCGCGGTGAAAGTGATCGGCAGGATTCGTCCCCACAGGGCCACCCGGTCCCGCTCATCGCGGGCGGCGGCGATCTGGGACTCGACCGTCTCCTCGTTCGAGGTGACGGTGTAGTCGACGAACGTCACCTCGGGCCGCAGCGCCTCGCGCGCGAAGTACTGGTTGGCCCGTTCCTTCGTCTTGACGATGGTGCCCGACACCGGGTCGACCCAGAACGTGCGCTGGGCGGCGTAGAAGCGGGTCATCGTGATCGGTTCCTCGGGCGCACCGGGCACGCCCCACATCCCCGCTGGGGCGGTCACCTGGCTGTCCTCGTCGTCGTCGTACAGCGAGGCGTACTTCACCGGCTCGGCGAGCTTGCCGCCGGCGTCGTAGCCGACGTTCTGAGTGAACCGGTAGGTGGTCAGTCCGTTGACGTCTTCCTCACCGTCGTAGTTGGCGTCGAACGCCTTCTGGGCTATCGGGTCGAAGAACGGGTACGTCTTCTTCTCGGTGTCGAACGGGAAGCGATACGCCAGCCCGTCGTGCGGCAGCGCGATGTTGGTCGGCGGCTGGTCGTCCTCCATCGTGCGCGGCTTCTGTACGGCGCCACCGGGATTGCTCTCGCTGGACACTGCCATCGCGGTCTTGCGGTCAAGGGTGACGGTGTCGACCAGAGCCAGCAACAGGCCGTTGTCCTGTTGCTTGTCGGAGCGTCGCAGCGTTGTTCCCACCTGAAGGGTTACGACGTCGGCGTTGGACGGCGCCTCGACGCTGATCTGCTGCTGCTGAGACACCGGGGAGTTCTTGCTCACCTCGAACTTCGGAGCCGACAACGACGCCGGGTCGAAAGCCGTCCCCGTTCCGTCGCTGACCAGCGTGGCGTCCAAGTCCAACGGAATCTTGGTGATCTTGCTCTTGGTGTATGTCATGAGCAGCAGCGCGGCGATCAACAGGGCAGCGCCCAGCCCCAAGATCCCGCATGCCGCGATACGCAACGCCACTGCGCGATTCAAACCGTTCCTCCCTGGGCTGATGTCGCCGGCCATCCGGCTCCTGGTTTGATGTCGCCGGCCACCCGGCTCCGTCGGTTTGGGCGATCCCAATGGCTAGCGACCCTAACAGCACAGACTAAGGCCCTCACTTACTACGACGGCTTCCGCGCCCGGCACACTGGTCGCTGTGGTGGCGTCGGAAGTGCGGTCTGCGGGAGTCGGAGGTACCCGCGGCTTCCTGCCCCCCGTCGAGGGCATGCGCGCCTGCGCTGCCGTCGGCGTCGTCATCACGCACGTCGCGTTCCAGACCGGCCACACCGGCGGGGTGGCGGGACGGCTGTTCGGTAGGTTCGACCTGGCCGTCGCGGTGTTCTTCGCGCTGTCGGGTTTCCTCCTGTGGCGCGGCCACGCCGCAGCGGCCCGCGGCCTGCGGCAGGTTCCGGCCACCGGGCACTATCTGCGGTCCCGGCTGGTCCGCATCATGCCCGCCTACCTGGTGGCAGTCGTGGTGATCCTGACCCTGCTGCCCGACGCCAAGGCCGATCTGACGGTCTGGCTGGCCAACCTGTCGCTGACCCAGATCTATGTGCCGCTGACGCTGACCGCCGGACTGACCCAGATGTGGAGCCTGGCCGTCGAGGTGAGCTTCTACATCGCGCTACCCGTGTTCGCGCTGCTGGTGCGCCGGGTACCGGTGCGGGCACGGATTCCTGTGCTCGCCGCCGCAGGCGTGCTGAGCCTCGGCTGGGCGCTGATCCCTTTCCACACGCCGGTGGGTGTTAGTTCGGTGAACTGGCCGCCCGCCTTCCTGTCGTGGTTCGTCGCGGGCATGTTGCTGGCCGAACTGACGGTGACCCCGGTCGGGCTGCCGCACCGGCTGGCGAGGAGGCGGATCGTGATGGCGGTCGTCGCGGCGGCCGCGTTCCTGGTGGCGGCCTCGCCGTTGGCGGGCCCCGAGGGCCTGACGCCGGGCACGGCGCACCAGTTCATCGTCAAGGTTGCGATGGGCGCGGTGCTTTCGGGGGCGCTGATCGCCCCGCTGGTACTCGACGCGCCCGACACCCCGCACCGGCTCCTGGGCAGCACCACGATGGTGACGTTGGGACGGTGGTCCTACGGGTTGTTCATCTGGCACCTCGCGGCGCTGTGGATGGTGTTCCCCATCATCGGTGAGTTCGCATTCAACGGGCACATGCCGGTGGTGCTGGTGCTGACGGTAATGATCGGCTTCGCGATCGCAGCGGTCAGCTATGCACTGGTGGAGTCGCCGTGCCGGGTTGCCCTGCGGCGCTGGGAGTATCGCCGCAGCAGCCCCGCCGAGCCTGCTCCGCCGTTGGATAGTGCCGTCACAAGCGGTTGAGCGCATGGGCACCGGGTACAGATAACTGTGCCTGGCTGGCTGGAAGCGGGATGGTGGGGCCTCGTCGCCGGCGGCGCGCTGGTGGTGGGCGCAGTCATCGCCTGGGTGGCACACGTGCCCGCTCGAGTGGTTGCATCGGTGATGGCGTTCGGCGCGGGCGTGTTGATTTCCGCACTGGCGTTCGACCTGGTCGACGAAGCCGAGCAGTCAGGCGGAATCCTCGCTGTGGCAATCGGGTTCCTCGGCGGTGCGGCAGCATATGTGTCGGCCAACGCGGTGCTCGCCCGCTACGGCGCTCAACATCGCAAGCGTTCGCACGGCCATCAGCCCACCGAGGAGCAGCAGGATGGCAGCGGGACGGCGATCGCCGTCGGCGCCCTACTCGACGGAGTGCCGGAGTCCGTCGTGCTTGGAGTATCGCTGATCGGCGGGCACGGTGTCGGCGTCCCCGTACTGGCAGCGGTCTTCATCTCCAATCTGCCCGAAGGGCTTTCGAGCGCCGCGGGCATGAAGGAGGCCAACCGCCGCGCTCGCTATGTGTTCGCCGTCTGGATCGGGATAGCGGTGCTCAGCGGCTTGGCTGCGATGTTGGGCTACCTGCTGTTGGACGATGCGTCGCCGTTCCTGATCGCCGTGATCACGGCGATCGCCGCTGGCGCGATCCTGGCGATGATCGCCGACACGATGGTGCCCGAGGCGTTCTCGGAGACCCACATTCTGACCGGGCTGATCACCACCCTCGGCTTCCTGACGGCCTTCGCGGTCGAGCGGCTCAGCTAACTGCCGAATGCCGAGACGCGATCACCATCGACCTGTAATGCTGGCGTGTGTCGCGTCAAGAAGGACGGTCGGGCAGCGGAGGGAGAGCAACATTTTCAAAGCCCGTATCGCCACCGTGTGCGGGGCAGCCGCCACCGCAGCGGTCATTGCCGCGTGCGGCTCGGGAGGTACCGAGGAGAACTCTGGTCAGCCGCCCGCTTCGCCGCAGTCATCCGCCGAGTCGGCTAACGGCACCCAGGACGGCGACCTCGTGTTCACGCTCGACCGGGTGGAACGCGATTGGGTGGACCCTGATCACACGCGCGCGCCTCAGGGCACCTGGGTGCTCATACCGGTAACCGCCAAAAACGTCGGTGACGGCGCACAGACCTTTCGTGCGGAAGACCAGAAGCTGAAAGAGCCGGGAGGACAGGACATAACCCCGGACACGAACACGATGGACGTGAAGTTCCCGGGCCACAAGGCGGTAACGGTAGAGCCCGGAAGCCAGTCGCTTGTCTACCTCTTGTTCGACGTGCCATTCGGTGTCTTACCGAACAAGTTAGAACTGCATGAATCCGCGCAGTCTCCTGGAGTGACTCTCGATCTGCCCTAGCCGCTGACGTGCCGTCAGGAGTGCGCCCGAGCCAGCCTCGCGATGACGTCGTCGCGCACAGCCGACCGCCGTGCCTTGCCCGCGTCGTCGCGCAGCGGCGTGTCGGTGAACTCGACCGTGCGCGGCACCTTGTAGCCGGCGATGCGGTCAGCGAGGAAGGCAACGGCGGCGGCCTCGTCGAGCCCGTCGGCCTGCACGATCGCATAGGGCACTTGGCCCATGTCGTCGTCGGGCACCCCGACGACCAGACACGACAACACATCCGGATGCTCGCACAGCGCTGATTCGATTTCCGCGGGATACACGTTGCGGCCGCCAACGGTGAACATGTCGACGCGTCGGTCGTTGAGATAGAGGAAGCCGTCGGCATCGAAGTAGCCGAGGTCGCCGAGCGAGTCCCAGCCGTCGCGGCTCTTCGCGGTCGAACCGATGTAGCGGTAGGTCGGCGGGCTGCCCGGCGCCGGCCGCATGTAGATTTCACCGCTGACGCCGGGCGGGCATTCGTTGCCGTCGTCGTCGAGCACCTTCATCTCACCGGCGACGACGACGCCCACCGAGCCGGGATGGCTCAACCACTGATCTCCGGAGATGAACGTCAGCGCCTGAAGTTCGGTGCCGCCGTAGAGCTCCCAGACCTTTTCGGGCCCGACCAACTCGATCCAGGCCTGTTTGATCGCGGGCGGGCACGGGGCGGCGAGGTGCCAGAACCGCCGGATCGACGACAGGTCGTAGGCATCGGGGTTCGCGCGGTACACGGGCAGCAGCCGCTGCATGATCGTCGGCACCGTCGCCAGGAACGTGACCCGGTGCTCTGTCACCAGCGATAGAAATTCATGGGGATCGAAGCGCGGCATCAGCACGAGGTGGTGGCCCTGCACCAGCCCGACGGCGAATGTCGTGAAACCGGTGTTGTGCGACAACGGAACCGACACCAGGTTGACGTCGCCCTCCTGCGCGCCGAGCGGATACCCGGCCCTAGGCGGAAACCGGCTGTCCCCGCCCGCCTCGATGAGCTTGGGCCGACCGGTGCTGCCGCCCGAAGCCATCGACTTCCACACCGGCGAAACCACCTCGGGCAGCGCGGCGTCCGACAGCGCCGGGTCCGGCATGAAACCCGCAGGTACGCTTGGTGTTTCCCCTCGTGGATCAGCGCGGCCGACGATGAGTGCCTGCGGGCGCAGATCCAGCAGTGCCTCGAGTTCGGCGTCGGGCAGCCGCGCCGACAGCGGCGTGGGCGTCGCGCCGAGCTTCCATGCGGCCAGTACGGACTGCGCCCACTGGATCGAGTTGGGCAGCACGATCGTCACGTAGTCGCCGACGCCCACACCGCGCTCGGCGAACGCACGCGCCAGCCGGTTGCTTGACGTCTCGAGTTCACGGCGGGTCAGCATCTGGCCCGAGCAGGTGATCGCGGGCGCATCGGGATCGGCAGCCGCCAGCGCCGCTACCTGGGTGCCGATCGGTGGCGTCTCGTCGGCCACCTCAGTAGCCGCCCTGCGCGGAGAAGATCTTGCGCGGGTTGTCCACCATCATCGTGGTGATCTGCTCGTCGGTCACCCCGCGCTGCTGCAGGGCGGGCAGCACATCGTCGGAGATGTGCAGGTAATGCCAGTTCGGCATGGCGACGGGGATGATCTCCTCCGGCAGCCAGTCGTTGAAGCACGCGGCGTCGTGGGACAGCACCATCTTGTCGGCGTTCCCCCGCTCGCACATCGTCGCCACGGTGTTCACCCGCTGCTCGGTGTTCAAAAAGGTGTCGAGGCCGAACCGGTCCATGCCGATATAGGAGCCGTTGCCGATCAACTCCTCCAGATAGCCGATGTCGGTGGAGTCGCCGCAGTGCCCGATCACGACGCGGGACAGGTCGACACCCTCCTCGGTGAAGATCCGCTGTTGCTCCAGCCCCCGCCTTGTAGCGGCATGGGTGTGTGTCGATATCGGAACGCCGGTCTGGCGGTGAGCCTGCGCGACCGCGCGCAGCACCCGCTCGACGCCGGGGGTGACGCCCGGTTCGTCGGTGGCGCATTTGAGGATTGCCGCCTTGATGTCGGTGCCCCCAATGCCCTCGGTGATGTCGCTGACGAACATGTCGGTCATGATCTCGGGGCCGTCCAGCAGCGTGCCGGGTCCGCGGAAGTGGAAGTACATCGGCAAATCGTTGTAGGTGTAGATGCCTGTGGCGACGACGATGTTGACGTCGGTGGCCGCGGCGATGCGGGCGATGCGCGGGATGTAGCGGCCGAGGCCGATCACCGTCAGGTCGACGATGCTGTCGACTCCGCGCGACTTGAGCTCGTTGAGGCGCTCGATCGCATCGGACTCCCGCTTCGCCTCGTCGCCGATGACTTCGGGGTGGTTGTCGTTGATCTCAGGGGACAGCACGAAGACGTGTTCGTGCATCAACGTCACTCCGAGGTCGGCGGTATCGATCTCTCCTCGAACGGTATTGAGTTGCGGCACCCCGCTGATGCTACCGACGCGGCAAGCGCCGCTACCGAGATCAGCGCAAGCAGTTGGACGCCCGCGGAGTGCCCGGCGTAGCCGTCCACCGAACGCCACGGGTTCTGCGACAGCACCGCGCCTGCCAGGATCAGCCCGCCCGCGCTTGTGCCGACGGTGAGGGCGTCGTTGAGTCGGGGCCGATCGCGCAGCAGGTACCGGACGCCGATCGCCGCGCCGACGACTACGACCCCTGCGATGCCTGAGATGACGGCGCCGACGACGAGGATCGCCGCACCCGTCGCGACACCACTGGGCCGCCATGGCTCCGCCGGGTCGGCGCGCGGCGGTGAGCGGCGCGCGGGCACCAGCGCCAGCAGCGCGAGGATCGGCAGCAGCGCCAGCCCGCCCACGATGCCGGCGCGGTAGACGGTGTTGGAGCCGAACGACAAGGTGATGCTGCCTGACGTGCCCGCAGGCACGACCCAGCCCTGCTGCCAGCCGTTGACGGTCACCGGGCTCAGCTCGGCGCCGTCGACGGTACGGGCGGTCCAACCCGGGTTGATGCTCTCGGGCACCACCAGGATGCGCGACGCCTGCGACGCAGGCACATCCACCTCTCGATGGTCGGCACTCCATGTGTGCGTCTGAACGAGGATCGTTGCGGCGGTCGGCAATTGACGGCCAAGGGGACCGACGAGCGCCCCGCCGTCGACGACGAACTCCGCGCCAGGGCTGATCAGCAGTTCCTGCTGTCCCGACGGCAGCGCGATGGGGTCCGGCCGACATGCCTTCGCCGGAATCGGGTCGCCGTCGAGCAACGCGCCGACGGTGGTGTCGATCTCGGTCTGGATGAACTGGCCCGCGACCGCGATGACCGGCCCGCGGCCACACGGCAGCGTCACGAGACGCTCCCTGTTGCGCGCGGCGTCGGCAGCCGCGATGGGCCTGCCGCGTGCATCCAGTGCCGTGATCTCGGCCAGGCCCGGCGGCTTGATCTGATCGAAACCCAGTGCCGTGCGGTCGATCACGTCGTCCCAGTCGAGAAGCGAAACCTTGACCGTGTCGGTGAGCGTCGGCCGCAGCGATACCGTCTGTGCTGTGTCGCCGGTGAGGCGGCGTACCTGTGGGCCGTCGCCGAGGTCGATCGCCACCAGCGTCGGATGCGCGGGCAGCGTCGAGGTACTCGGAGTCAGCCGCAGGCCGCCCACCTCTTGGGCGGCAGGCAGTTTCACCGTCAGGTTGGGCGGCGTGCGGAACTGCGCGACGCGCTGCGGTGCGGTCCACGTGGTGTGCGGGTCCCCGTCGGTGGCCGCGTAGACGGAGCCGAGTACGTCGATTGGGTCGGAGTCGCCTTCGGCCCTCGCCGTGCCGGGTTGTCTGATCAGGTCGGCGAGATTCGGCCCTTGCCGCGGACGCACCCACACCGTCGGCGTCACCGATATGGGTTCCGGCACCGACAGTGTGCGACTGAGGTTCACCGGCTCTTCCGGGGCGAGCGCCATGGTCGCCGCGCAGTGCACGCCGTCGGGTCCGTCGGCACAACCGGACCGGCCGAGCAACTCCGACCCCAGATCCCATTGTGCGACAGCGGCATTCGGCGGCGGTCCGGGGACAGAAACGGTATGGCGCAGTTCGATCGGCTGGGCGAAACCGGAGGCGTCATACTGGGTGACGGTGAAATCGGTGATGCCGAACTGCACGCCGGGTGACCCGTCGTCCGTGCCGACCGCGGTGATCCGCACCCACGGCGTCTCGCCGTACGGCAGCGCCGCGGTGATCGGCTTGCCCGGCTCGTCGAAGCGCAGCGTGCTCGTGCCGTTGAGCGTGGAGATCTCGATCCGACGAACCTGCGCGCCGACCGCCGTCGCGCTGGGTGTGACGGTGATCGTGGCGTTGGTGACGGGATGGTCGAAATCGACCTGAAGCCACTGGCCGACTGCGGACTGCAGGCTGTTGGACACCCAGCTTGTCGACGAGTCGCTGTCGATGGCGGCGGTCGGTCCTGCCGCGGGCGCGACGTTGGGCAGTGCGGTGGAGTCCGCCGCCGAACTCGACACCGAGATGCGGCCGCCGCCCCAGTCGCCGTGTACCAGGCGGGCATCGCCTGCGGGATAGTCGGGTACGCGGTTGAAGGTATGCCGCGCATCGCCTTCCGCGCGGATCGCCGACGAATGGTCGTCCACGCGCCCGTAGTCGGTCTCGCGGGCCAGCGGGGTGTCGGTGACGGTGACGACCGGTGTCGGGAGCCCTGCGCGCTGCGCGTCCGCGGTCAGCAGCATGGGCCCCAGCGGCGGCTGGTGAGTCAGGCTGCGTCGCTCGTCCAGCCGCAGCAGCGCCTCAGGTCCGCCGTCGACGCGGGCCATCGCGTCGGTGTCGGTGAGGTACGGAGCACCCGGTTGGGCGGGAGCATCAACGCGATAGATCTCGACCGCCGGGTACTTCGGCCGCAATCCGCTGTCGGTGATGAAGCCCTGCAGCGTGCCCGGCCCGACCTGTTCTCCGAACTCGGCGACCTTCGACAGTCCCCGTGAGCCGTCGATCGCCCGGTGTACCAGCACCGGCCTTGCCGACCGCGACGTCTCCGGGTCGAGGTCGTTCCGGACCACGACATACGAAATACCCTGCCGGGCAAGGGTATCCGCCAGACCGGCCGATGGTCTTCCCGCCGCGAAAAGCCGCTGCACGGAATCCAGCGCGCGAATAGTTTCCGGGGGTGTCAGCGGAATCGAGTCGCGCACACCCCACGGGCTGCTGCCGAGCACCTGAAGCGGCTCGTCATGACTGGATCCCCACACCTGCGTGGCGAACGGGGCACCAGGCGCTACCAGCACCCTGCCCGGAGGCGAACCCTTGTTGTGCTCGTCGAGCCAGGCCGCCGTCTCGTGCCAGTACCGCGGGATCGCGTCGAACGCGCCAGGTGGGGTCAGCCGACCCGTCCACGCCAGCGACGTGCCGGTGGTCACCGCGACCAGCACCACGATCCCGACGGCTACCCGCTTGTCGTTCTCGGGATGCGCGAAGCTGTGCACCCACTCCCGCCGCGGCACCGACCCCGGCAGCGGCAGGCCGCCGAGCAGATGGGCCAGGCCCAACACCAAGGGCAACCGGATCAGGGGCTCCAGCTTGTGCACGTTGCGTAGCGGGGTTCCGCCCGCGTCCAGGAACATCTGAACCGCATGGGCCAGAGGCGATCCGAGGCCACCTGCATATCCGGCGGCCAGCAGCGCGATACCGATCAGCAGGATCGTCACCAGCCGACCGCGGGCAGGCATCGTGCGCATCGCCAACCCGGCGAGGCCCGCCGCGGCGACCAGTGTGGTGGCCAGCACCGCAACCGTGCCGGTGACAAGTGTCGCGCCTGCGGTGGCGTCGGGCGCGACGAACGGGGTCCAGCTGTCGGTGCCGCGAAGCATCTCCGTCAGCGACGTCCATTGTGTTGTGACACCGGAGGATTCGATGAAGTCGAGGAACGGCGGGCTGATCCGGCCGAGCATGACCAGCGCGACCACCCACCAGGTGACGGCCAGCACCGCACCGAGGGCCCACCATGCGGTGAACCGCAGCCACAATCGGTTCGGCCGGTGGCAGGCCCACCAGATCAGCGCCGGCAGACAGCCGGTGAGGGTGGCCACCGCGTTGACCGCGCCCATCAGGGCGAGCGCCAGCGCCGACCGCGCGGCGAGTACCCGAACCGACCCCTGGCCTGCGGCCGTGGACCCATCGCAACCGCGCAGTGCAACGACCACGGGCAGCAGCACCCACGGCGCCAGCATCATCGGCAGTGTCTCCGACGAGATGGCGCCGATCGTGGTCAGTACACGCGGCGACAGCGCGAACGCCGCGGCGGCGATCACCCGCGAGCCCGGCGAGCCGATGCCCAACGCCTCGGCCAGCCGCAGCAGCCCCCAGAATCCGACGGTCAGCAGCAGCGCCCACCACAGCCGCTGGGTCACCCAGCCCGGCAGCCCCGCGATGTCGCCAATGAGGAAGAAGGCGCCGTGCGGGAACAGGTAGCCGTAGGCCTGGTTCTGCGCCTGGCCGAACGGCAGCTCGCTGTTCCACAGGTTCAGCGCGCGCGCCAGGAACCGCAGCGGGTTGGCGGTGAGGTCGAGCTTGGTGTCCGGCGAGATCTTGCCCGGCGACTGCGCGAACGTCAGGGCCAGCGTTACAGCCGCGACCAGCCAGAGCCAGCGGCGAGCAAGGGGCGGCGCGAACCTAGCTTCGGTCGCCGTACTCGACACGGTTCAGCACGGCCGACGCCGGATCGCCTGCCTGCACCGGCGGCTTGGTGTCCTGCTGCACCATCAGCGTGATCCCGAAGATGGCGGCCGCACCGAGCAATAGGCCGACGACGATGCTTGCCGCAGCGGGCACCAGAAACCGGTCCATGCGGCCCAAACTAACATGCGCACATGTCCCTTCCCCGTCTCCTGGGTGCCATTGCGGCGCTGACCGGCCTTTTGGTGGGCTGCTCGTCCACCCCCGAGAAGCCCTCCGCAGAGCCCAAACCGTCGAACACCTCGATGGACCGGCCGCTGCCCGCCGCACCCGTGCCGCCCGCCTGCGGCGACGTGCTTGCGGCGATGTCGACCCGCGACAAGCTGGCCCAGCTGCTGATGGTCGGTGTCACGGGGGCCGACGACGCTCGCGCCGTGGTCGACAACCAGCACGTCGGCGGCATCATGATCGGCAGCTGGACCGACCTGTCGATGATGGGCCCGCCCCTGGCCGACATCGCCGGGTCAGCAGGCCCGCTGCCGCTCGCGGTGAGCGTGGACGAGGAGGGCGGCCGGGTGTCCCGCCTGGCGAACCTGATCGGCGCCCAGCCGTCGCCCCGGGTGCTCGCGCAGACGAGGACCCCCGACGAGGTCCGCGGCATCGCGTTCCAGCGCGGTCAGGCCATGCGCAATCTCGGCGTCACGATCGACTTCGCGCCGGTCGTCGACGTCACAGAAGAATCCGATGACGAGGTGATCGGCGATCGCTCGTTCGGCTCGGATCCCGCGCAGGTCATCGCGTTCGCAGGCGCCTATGCCCAAGGGCTGCGCGACGCCGGCGTGCTGCCGGTGCTCAAGCACTTCCCCGGCCACGGTCACGCGTCGGGCGACTCCCACGAGGGTGGCGTCGTCACCCCGCCGTTGGACGAACTGAGAACCAGCGACCTCATCCCGTACCAGACGTTGACCACCGAGGCGCCGGTCGCCGTCATGGTCGGCCACATGCAGGTGCCCGGCCTCACCGGCAACGTTCCCGCCAGCCTCAGTCCGGCCGCCTACGGGCTGCTCCGCTCGGGCGGCTACGGCGGCCCCGGGTTCGGTGGCCTTGTCTACAGCGATGACCTGTCCAGCATGGGTGCCATCAACCAGCGCTACGGCGTGGCCGACGCAGTGCTCAAGGCGCTGCAGGCCGGTGCCGATGTGGCGCTGTGGGTGACCACCGACGAAGTGCCCGCGGTGCTGGACGGGCTGGAGAAGGCCTTGGCGGCGGGAGAGCTCTCGCAGGGCCGCGTCGACGAGGCGGTGCTGAAGGTGGCAGGCCAGAAGGGGCCCAATCCGAAGTGCTGACGGGCTGAGCTACAGGCCGTAGACGCGGGCGGCGTTGTGCACGCCGATCATGTCGACGATCGCGATCGCATCCTGTTCGGCGCAGTCGCCGGTGCGCACCCACTCGCCGAGCACCAGGCCCATGGCGCGCCGCCACAGCACCGCCCCGAGCAGGTGGAGCTCCGGCGGGCCGAAGGCATCCGACGAGTAGAGCTGCTTGGCGAAGGGCGCGGTGTCGAGCGCCTCGCCGACAAGCGCGACCGATCGGCTGCCGAGATAGTTGATGGCAAGGCCCACATCGAAGTTCACGTGATCGAACGCCTGCGCCAGGTAACCGGCCTGACGGTGGAACGGGTAGCAGTGCAACAGCAGCACCGGTACCGGTGTCATCGCGCGCAACAGCGGAAGCAGCAGCAGCGGATCGGTGCGGTTGAGATCGAGGTCGCGGTCTCCGAAGCCGACGTGCACCTGCACCGGCAGCCCGTGTTCAGCGGCCTCGTGCACGCCGAAGGCGATCAGAACGGGGCTGTCGACCCGTAAGTCGTTGCCGTGCGAGGCGAGTGAACGGGCGTGTTCGACGACCGCGACGTCGGTCGGGCGCGACCAGTCGATGTCGAAGTTGGTGCGGTAGGCGGCAATCGTCTTGGTGCCGACGATGTCCGGTGAGTCCGCCGCCGCCTGCAGGGCAGCCCGGAACGCGGCGGGGAAGTCGTCGGGATCGGTCCCCGTCTCGAGCAGATCCTCGGTCAGTCGTTCCAGCCGCAGGATCTCCGATGCCGGCCTGCCGCTGAGCTCAGCGAGCTGTTCGGGCGTGGTGAGCAGGTCGCCCTTGAACCCGGTGTCGACGATCCAGCGGGATACGCCCGCCCCGGCCAGCATCGCTTCGGCCAGCTCGTCGGGGCCGAGCTCGCTGCGGCGGGCCCAGTAGTCGTCGGCGGGCGCATGCGCCGATAACCCCAGAACCGGTGCGCACCAACGCCGGATCGCCAGGCCGAGCGGAGAGTCGAACATCGTCATGAAATCAGGAACGGGATCGGTCGACCCTTCGTTGATCGATGCCTCGAAGCCGGCCCGGTCGATCGGCTTGTTGAACGCGCCGTGCACGTGATGGTCAACCAACGCAATGGTGCGCAGACGATCGGCCAGTGCGTCGGGCACCCGATCCTCCAGCCCGCTGAAAACGTCGGGCGCTTCACCAGCCGGCATACCGCGCGACCTCCTCCGCGTCCACCTTCCCTGCGGCGGCGTCCGCGATGGCGTCGCCGAGAATGGCGGCCGCCCGTGCCGCCTCGTCCTCGGTCAACACCAGCGGCGGCGTGATCTCCAGGACGTTGCCGCCGACGTAGAACACCACCGCACCCAACTCCCAGGCTCGGTAGACGACCTGCGCGGCGAACCGCGGGTCGCGGTCACCGGTCTGCGGGTCGACGAGTTCCAGCCCGATCGCCAGGCCGCGACCGCGCACCTCGCCGATGCGGTCGGCGCCCGGCGACCCGGCCAGTCCTCGTAGCGCGTCCGCAAGGGCCGCACCGACTTTCGCCGCGTGCTCGGCAAGCCTGTCGGCGACGATCGTGGCCAGCACCGCCCGGCCTGCCGCCGTGCACACCGGGTTGCCCGCGGTGGTCAGCAGCGCCGCGGCGGGCGGCTCGTCGAGAATCTCCGCGGGGCCGACCGCAGCCGACAGCGGAAGTCCGCCGCCGAGCACCTTGCCGAACGCCACGATGTCGGGCACCACGCCGTCGTGTTCGAACGCGTGCATGGTGCCCGGCCTGCCCAGACCCATCTTGACCTCGTCGCAGATCATCGGCACGCCGTGGGCACGGCAGCGTTCATGCAGTTGCGCGAGGAAGCCGTCCGGCGGAACCACGAGCCCGCCGTCGGACAGAATCGGCTCGACGATCAAGCAGGCGATGGACCCCGTCGACAGGTGCGTCTCGGCGAGGTCAAGGCACGCGGCGACGTCGGCGTCGACATCGCCGCTCGCGGACCGAAAAGGGTTGGGGTAGGGAAGGAAGACGACGTCGGCATCCGGTGTCGCCCCGGCGTCGACGTGCACGCCCGAAACGCCCATCGCTACGCCAACGCCGCCGTGATAGCTGTGCTCGAACGCGACCACCGTGCGCTTGCCCGTCGCGTGTCTGCACGCCCGAAGGGCGACATCGCAGGCGTCAGACCCCGCGTGTCCCAGATAGACCCGTCGTTCGCCGGTGCCAGGGACCAGTGCCAGCAGATCCTCTGCAAGGCCGACGGAATCGGGATGCACCGCTGAAAGCCCGCCCGCGCCAGGCGCCGTGCGCACTGCCCGGCTGACCGCTTCGACGACCGCGGGGTGGCCGTGGCCGAGGCCGCTTGCCGTCCAGGTGGCCGACAGATCGAGCAGTTCGCGACCGTCGGGGGTGACCAGTGTCGAGCCGTGCCCGGACACCACCTCGAGCGGGAAGAACCGCAGCTTCTCGATGCCCGCGATCGAGGCTTCGTCCCGCTCGTAGAGCGTGCTCACGACTTCAAGTTCAATTCGGCCGACAGCGATTCGCCGACGCGCTTGGCGATACCCGAGGCCGCCAGCGCGATGACCAACCCGACGATGCACCAGTAGAGACCGAGAAGCGGTGCAGCGGACCATGTTTCGGCGTCCTTGACGTTGAACCACAGCACCACCACGATCACCAGCGCACCCAGCAACGGCAGCGCCAGGCCGAGCGCCTTGCCCTTGCCGCCGTGCACGTCGAGGAACTTCGGCGCGCCGACGAACCACGCCGCGGCGATCTCGACCAGCAGGTAGCACACCATCAGGCAGACCGAACCCGCGACGGCGAAAAGGAAGTAGGTGTCGATCGCGTCGTTTCCGGTGCCCATGTCCGGCCAGCCGAGCGCCGCACAGATGAGGTTGACCACCAGTGCGACAACGACGACCAGCCAGGTGGCGCGGCGCGGGCCACCGGTCGCGGCGTGGATGTGCGCCAGCGCTTTCGGGCCGAAGCCGTCGCGGGCGAACGCATAGAGCATTCGTCCCGAGGTCGCCGATGTCGCGAGGTGACAGCCGAACGCGGACACGATCGCGGTGAGGATCACGACAAGGCCGAACCACTGGCCGACGTAGGTATTGCCGAGGTCGCCCAACGTGTTTCCCGAACTCTGGAACGCGTCGAGCCCGGCCTGGTCGGTGCCGAACCCGTTGACCTGAGCGAACATCACGACGACGAACAGCACGCCGGTCAGTAGCAGCGTGCCCGCCAGCGCGCGCGGGATGTTGCGGCCGGGGTTGTCGGTCTCCTCACCCATGGATGCGCACGCCTCGAAACCCGCCCAGGACAGGAATGCTGCGACCACGCCTGCGAGAACCGCCGATGGCGTGACGCCACCGCCGGAGAAGGAGAACACCGAGAAGTCGATTCCGGTCGACGGCGCACCTCCCTTGGCGAAGATCACGATGACGAGGATGACCATGGCCAGGATCCCGACGCCCTCGATGGCGAGAAGGATCTTGGCGAGCAGCCTGATGTCGCGGCCGGAGAGAAGGAACGAGACCACGGCGGCGATGACGACGATCACCACCCACGGCGCCTGGGACGGGTTTTCGTTGTCGGGTTGCATGGCGGCGATGAACGCGTTGGTGAACGCCGCGGTCAACGCGAGCGTGCCGATCGAGAACGCCCAATAGGCGCCGAGCATCGCGAAGCCGGCGAAGAATCCCGCCCTCGGCCCGATGGTGCCGCCGACCAATCCGTACGACGAGCCGGCGTGGTTGAGGTGCCGGGTCAGCCGGACGAAGCTGTAGCCGACCAGCGATACGCCGACCAAGCCGATCAGGAACACCAACGGGATCGACTTCCCAACGGTGCCGATCAGGCCCTGACCGTTTCCCGACATCGCCAGGGTCGGCCCGACGAGGGCGACCGACAGCGCCAGCGCCACCCAGAACGGCAGCTGCCGCCGCGGGATCTGGTCGACCTCGTCCGACGGGCCTGCCGGTGTGCTCGTGGTCATCGATATCTCCTTCGTGCAGTGAATTCGGTCAGCAACTCCAGGCCAGCCGCAGTGCTTTGGTCGTTTCGGCCAGTGGCCGGTCGCCGAACGTGGCGATCTCATAGCGGCGGACCGCAACCAGGCCCTCGATCACCGCGGGGGTCAGCAGTTGCGCGGCGACCGGCGACGTCTCGAGGGCCTTGATCACCGACTGCTGGTCGGTCTGCAGCATTGTCGGCGGCTGCGCGGCCTTCGACGGGTCCTTCGGCACCTCGGCGGGCAGGTCGAGCCCCTGCTCGATGCCGCGCAGAGCGCTGCCGAGAAGCGAAACCGCCGCGAGGTAGGGGTTGGCGCTCGGATCGATCAGCTTGAGCTCGACGTTGGCGCCGTGCGGAGTTCCGGGCGTGGCCGCCACGAATCGCACCGCGGCTTCGCGGTTCTCCAGACCCCAGCACTGCGCCGCCCCTGCCCAGTTGCCGGGTTTCAGCCGCGCCGCCGACAGCACGGATCCCGCGTAGACACCGAGAAGGTCAGGCAGCGTCTGCAGCACCCCGGCAATCGCCGACTCGCCTGCCGTGCGCATGCCGTGTGGCCCCCGGCCCCCGGAGAACAGCGGCCCGGCGTCGTCGGCCAGCGACATGTGCAGGTGCGCGCCGTTGCCCGCCTCGCCTTCGAAGGGCACCGGGGAGAACGAGATTCGCAGGCCGTGCCTGGCGGCGACGCGGCCGATCACGATGCGGGTCGCCGCGACGGTGTCGACCGCGGCCACCGGAGTGTTGGGCGCCAGCGACACCTCGATCTGATCGTGGCCGTACTCGGTGTGGATCTGCTCGACGGGTAGCTGCGCACGCTCGGCTGCCGCGGCGAGGTCGACGAGGAACGCCGACCGGTCCAACGAGGTGCGCACACTGTACGGTGACCACGGCTCATTCGTCGCGTGGCCTGCGTCGGGCGACAGCATCGTGGCTTCGAGCTCTGCTCCGACCAACGCGGTCAATCCCTTTGTGCGGAAGGCGGATTCGACACCGGCCAGCAGCGATCGGGTGCACAGCGCGGCGGCGGTGCCGTCCTGGTTCGTGAGGTCGCCCGGCGCCCACGCGATGCCGTCGTCGATCACCCGAAGGTCGGCGGGATCGATGCGGATCCGCAGGTCGCCGTCCACCCCGATGTTCTCGGTGAAGGCGATGCCGCTGTCGACGCAGAAGACACTCCACGACGGCGAAACTCCCATGCCTGAGCGTTGGAAGGATTCGAGCCGGCGCAGCGGCACGTACTTCGCGCGGGTCACTCCGGCGAGGTCGGTGATCGACCCCGCGACGAGTGCGACGCCCCCGGCACGAAGTTCCTCGACGTCGGTGGACAGCGGCATTGAACCTCCTCGGACGTCACGAGTATGCGAGCCGTGTATGTCATAAATGTTTCATGATCTCTAAGATCTGCGCTAGAGGATTGATTCATTAAATTTCGGTTGCGTTCCGTCGAAGGGGTGTCGCCATGTGCCGACTGTTGGGTGTCGTCTCCGCCACCCCCGTCTCGGTGTCGCGGGCCGTCGGTGAGGAGGTCCTCAAGGACTTCGTCGCGCTGACGAAAATCCACGGCGACGGATGGGGCGCCGCGCGTGTCCGACTGCCCGGCCACGACCCGAAGATCGAGGTGTCGGCGGGCAGCGCGTTCGACGATCCGCACTTCGCCGCCGCGACACATGACCAGCGGTCGGCCGCGAGCCTGGTTCATCTGCGCTGGGCGACCACCGGCATCGCTGTCCGGCCGGAGAACTCACACCCGTTTGTGGCGCAGCAGATCGCCATGGCACACAACGGGTCCATCAAACCGATCGGGATGCTCGACGAGCTGCTCACACCCGAGACCGCCGCGACCATCCGCGGCGCCACCGACAGCGAGCGCTATTTCGGCTTGATCCGCCAGCATCGTGCCTCGTCACCGGATTTGGCCGAGGCGGTCAGGCGGGCGGTGTCTGCGCTGCGTGAACTGTTTCCCGACGCCAGCCTGAATGCCCTGATCCTGGGCGAGGACCAGCTGATCGCCGTGCACGCACATGCGCGCAGTCGGCTGCCGGATGAGGACATCGCGGAGATCACGGCTGCCGACCTGCCCGCCGAGCACCTCGAGGATTACTTCGGAATGCGTTGGGCACGGCCCGACGGGGACAGGGTGGTGATCGCGTCGACGGGGTTCGGTGACGTCGACTGGCGCCCGCTGGAGCCGGAGAGCGTCACCTCGATCTCGATGTACGACCTGTCGATGGCGACGCTGCCGCTGATGACCCCCTCGACCCGGTGACGCAGGAGACGGTCGCCGTGCGGACGAGTTCCGCATTGCCGACGCTGAGCAAGGCCGAACGCAGGGTCGGTCGGATCCTGCTCGCCGACTATCCGAGCGCCGGGCTGGCCAGCGCCGCCCGGCTGGCCGAGCGCGCCGAGGTCAGTCCGCCGACGGTGCTTCGGTTCGCGCAGTCGCTCGGCTACGACGGGTTCACCGATCTGCAGGTCGCGTTGCGGGCCGAGCTGTCGGCCCTGTCGAACGGCCCGATCAACCGGTTGCCGGATGCGCCGCCCGCAGGTGGTTCTCTCGACCGGTTGCTGCAGCAGGCTCGCGCCCAGAACGAGCGAGCCGTCGAAACGCTTGCGGCGCTGCCCACCTCGGCGCTCGATGCCGCAGTCGCGTTGTTGTCGGACGCCGGGCGGACGGTTTATCTGCACGGCGGTCGCTTCTCGCATCTGCTGGCCGTGCACCTGGCCGCCCACCTCGAACAGCTGCGGCCGGGGGTGCGGTTGCTCGCCGATCCTGATGGCGGCGACATGGGCGCGATGCTCGAATTGTCGCGCGCCGACGTCGTCGTACTGTTCGACTACCACCGCTACCAGCGCAGCGCCGCGGACCTCGCGCTGCGGGTGCACCGCGCGGGTGCGACGGTCCTGCTGATCACCGACGACCTGGCGTGTCCGGTGGCACCCGACGCCGAGGTGGTGCTCGCGGCGTCAAGCACGGTCGGAACGACGTTCCAGAGCATGGCCGCGGGCTTCCTGCTCACCGAGTTGCTGATCCCGCTGGTGATGGACGCACTCGGTGAACCGGCGCGCACCCGGATGGCGCTGTGGGAGGAGCAGCGCCGGACCGAGCTTCTCCCCTGACCAGCTATTCTCGAGTCATGGCAGGTGGTACGAAACGACTTCCGCGTGCCGTCCGTGAGCAGCAGATGCTCGACGCCGCGGTGCAGATGTTCTCCATCAACGGCTATCACGAGACATCGATGGACGCGATCGCCGCTCAGGCCGAGATCTCCAAGCCGATGCTCTATCTGTACTACGGCTCCAAGGAAGAACTGTTCGGTGCGTGCCTAGACCGCGAGCTGAGCCGGTTCGTGGAAACCGTGCGCGGCGAGATCGACTTCAGCCAGAGCCCGAAGGATCTGTTACGCAACGCCGTGCTGTCGTTCCTGAACTACATCGACACCAACCGCGCCTCGTGGATCGTGCTGTACACGCAGGCGACCAGTTCGCAGGCGTTCGCGCACACGGTGCGTGAGGGTCGCGAGCGGATCGTCGACCTGGTGGCCAGGCTGCTGCAGTCGGGTACCCGACACCCCGAACCCGACGCCGACTTCAACATGATGGCGGTCGCCCTGGTGGGTGCGGGCGAGGCGGTTGCCAATCAAGTCAGCATCGGCGACGCCGACGTCGACGAGGCCGCCGAGCTGATGATCAACCTGTTCTGGCGAGGGCTGAGGGCCACGCCGAGCGAAAAGGACGCCACCGCCGCGACGGCCGCAGGCGGCTAGACCGCCTTCCCCTCGATGAGGCTGATCGGACCAGCCGTCGGCACCACGCGTGTCATCTGAAAACCGGCCTGCTGGTAGAGCTTTCGATACTCGTCGGCAGTCCGTTCGCGGGCGGCGACCTGGACGAGCATTTCCATGTCCGCCCACTTGCCGATGAACTCACGGTCGTGGTCGGGAATCACGAACTCGACGAGCAGCAGCGTGGTGCCCGGTTCAGCGGCGGTCCGGATGTTTCGCAGGATCGTCAGGGACTCCGCATCGGGCCAGTCGTGAATGACGTTCTTGAGCACGTAGGCATCACCGCCGGCGGGCACGGCATCGAAAAAGGAGCCGGCCTCTACCTTGACCCGTTCGGCCACACCGTGTTTCGTCAGCAACTCCGGCGCGCCCTCGACGACTTGGGGGAGGTCGTAAAGCACACCTCGGACGCCGGGCGTCGCATCGAGGATCGCCGCGAGCAGCCTGCCGTGTCCGCCGCCGACGTCAATGATGGTCGAAAACTGTGCGAAGTCATAGGCGGCGATCACGGGTGCAACGGCGAACTCCGAAACGCTCGTCATGGCGTCGTTGAATACTGCGGCGAACTCGGGCTGTGTCTCGAGCCACTCCCACGACCCCATGCCCCGCAGTTTGGGCGGATAGGCCTCCCCGGTTCGGACTGCGTCGACCAAGCCGCTCCAGTGCTCGCGGTAATGCGGATGGCCGACCATGCGGGCCATACCGGCCATCGACATCGGGGCGTCCGTCCGCAAGGTTTCGCCCAGCGCGTTGAGCGCGAACCGGCCGTCGCGGCGGCGCCTGAAGATGCCCTCGCTGATCAGCGCCCGCATCAGCCGGCCGAGCGCGTCGGGGTCGGCACCGACGCGGCGGGCCAGTTCGTCGGCGGTCAGCGGGCCGTCGGCCAGCGCATCGGCAACCCTCAGTTCGGCGGCCACGGAGATGCCCTGCACGCGCCACGCCCAGAGGATCATCTCCATCATCGCGCCGGCCGCCGGCACGCTGCGCTGATGAGCACGGCCCAGGAGGTGGCGGGCGCGCTCGAGGATGCGGACGACTGTGGCGGGCGGCATCTTCTGTGCGGTCACCGCTTGACTTTAAGACAAAGGTTGGCATGCTGCGGGCGGTGCGTGATCGCTTCGGCGCTGCCCTATGTCTCGGCTGCCGCTTTCGGGCCGATGGTGCAGGTCATCGCGGAGGCGGGCGAAAATGGAAACCTCAGCGGCGTATGGGGTTTGCGCGGTCCGCTCGTTGCACGAGATGACGGCCTGCTCAGGTCGGTGGCGGGCTCGGCACCTTGATCGCGCAAGGGGGCCTGTACAAAAGGCTCTACGAGGCGCAGAACGTTGTCGGCTAGAGTGCGCTGACGCTTCCCTTCAGGTGCGGTTCACCCTTCTTGATATCGCGCAGGTTCAGCTCCCAGCCGTCGGAGACACGCTCGACGTACAGGCCGGCGCTTGCCGGCAGCACCACCGGCTTGGCGAACCGCACCGAGTACTTCACCGCATCCGGCAGTGAACCTTCGATGTTGGCCAAGACCGCTGCGGCGCTGAACATTCCGTGTGCGATGACGGTGGGGAAGCCGAACAGCTTGGCCGCTATCGGGTTGGTGTGGATCGGGTTGTGATCCCCGCCGACCGACGCGTAGTGACGGATCTGCCCTGGCGTGATTCGCAGCACGGCGTTCGGCGGCCCGAGCTTGCTCTGCTTCTCCTGCGGTGGCTTCGGCTCATCCGACAGGCTCGTCTTCTGCTGATGCAGGAACGTCGTCACCTGATGCCATGCGGTGTCGTTGCCGACCTTAATGTCGGTGACGATGTCGACCAGCAGGCCCTTGCGATGCTCGCGAAGGTTCTCCGCATGCACGGTGACACCGACCGTATCGGTGACCGCGATCGGGCGGTACTGGGTGATGTGGTTCTCGATGTGCACCGAACCCATTGCGGCGAAGGGGAAATCGAAGCCGGTCACCAACGCCATGACGGTAGGGAACGTCAACGCGAACGGATACGTCAGCGGGACGGCGTCGCCGAACCGCAACCCCGTGACGTTGGCGTACGCGGCGACGTTGGCGGGGTCGATCTCGAGGTCCTCGACGGTGAGGGTGCGGTCGGGAAGCGAGTCGCTGCGCGGGACGAACGGCAGGGCTCCCGCCGCGGCGCGCAGCAGATTCTTCAGGCCGGAGGGCTGAGTCACGGTGCTCACCCTAGGCGCCCAGCCAGGCCTGGCCGCAGATCCGGATCGTGTTGCCGGTGACGGCGACCGAAGCAGGGCTCGCGAAGTAGGCGATGGCCTCGGCGACATCGACGGGCTTGCCGCCCTGGTACAGCGAGTTCAGCCGGCGGCCGACCTCGCGGGTGGCCAGCGGAATGGCCTCGGTCATCTTCGTCTCGATGAAGCCGGGTGCGACGGCGTTGATGGTGACGCCCTTCTCGCCGAGCTTGGGGGCCAGCGCATCGGTGAGGCCGATCATGCCCGCCTTGGTGGCGGCGTAGTTCGTCTGACCGCGGTTACCCGCGATGCCCGCCATCGACGAAAGACCGACGACGCGGCCGCCGTCACCGAGGATGCCGCTGTCCACCAGTCCCTCGGTGAGTTGCAGCGGGGCAAGGAGATTCACCGCGACAACCGCATCCCACCGGGAGTCGTCCATGTTCGCCAGCAGCTTGTCGCGGGTGATGCCTGCGTTGTTGACAAGGATGTCGAGCCTGCCGTCGTAGTTCTCCCGCACGTGCTCGGTGATGCGGTCGACAGCGTCGGGGGCGGTCACGTCGAGCGTCAGCGCGGTGCCGCCCACCTTGGTCGCGGTGATGCCGAGCGGTTCGGCGGCACCTTCTACGTCGACGCAGATCACCTTCGCGCCGTCGCGGGCGAACACCTCGGCGATGGTGGCGCCAATACCGCGTGCGGCACCCGTCACGACCGCCACCTTGCCGTCGAGCGGCTTGTCCCAGTCGGCGGGCGGCGCAGCGTCGGCCGCGCCGACCCGGAACACCTGGCCGTCGACGTAGGCCGACTTGCCCGACAGGATGAATCGCAACGTCGACTCCAGCCCGGTGGCGGCGGGCTTCGCGTCAGGGGAGAGGTACACCAGCGACACCGTGGCGCCTTGGCGCATCTCCTTGGCCAGTGAGCGGGTGAATCCCTCCAGCGCCCGCTGCGCGATCTGCTCGTGGGGGCTGCCCGCCTCTTCGGGCGTCGTGCCGATGACGACGACGCGGCCCGACGGCCCGATGTTGCGCAGCAGCGGCGTGAAGAACTCGTAGAGGCCCCTGAGCCCGGCGGGCTCGGTGATGCCGGTGGCGTCGAACACCAACCCGCCGAAGGAGTCGGCCCAGCGCCCGCCGAGGTTGTTGGACACCACGTCGTAGTCCTCGGCCAGCGCGAGGCGAAGGGGTTCCACGACACGGCCATCACCGCCGATGAGCAGGGAGCCGGCCAGCGGCGGCTCGCCGGCGCGGTACCGGCGCAGCGTCTCGGGCTGGGGGATGCCGAGCTGCTTGGCGAGGAAGTTTCCGGGCGCCGAGTGAACGAGTTGTGAGTACAGGTCGGTAGCCATGGGGACGAACTTACTCCAGAGTAAGAAGGGTGGGTACTATGGGTGCATGGCTAGTGATACCCACCGTCGGGTCGCAATCCTCGGCGGCAACCGGATTCCCTTCGCACGCTCCGACGGCGCCTATGCAAACGCCTCCAACCAGGACATGTTCACCGCCGCGCTCGGCGGGCTGATCGACCGCTTCGACCTGGCGGGCGAAAAGCTCGGCGCCGTGATCGGCGGCGCGGTGCTCAAGCACAGCCGCGACTTCAACCTGATGCGCGAGTGTGTACTCGGCAGCTCGCTGTCGTCCTATACGCCCGCGTTCGATATCCAGCAGGCATGCGGCACCGGCCTGCAGGCCACCATCGCCGCGGCAGATGGCATCGCCGCCGGGCGATACGACGCGGCGGCGGCGGGCGGCGTCGACACCGCCTCCGACGCGCCGATCGCATTCGGCGACGACCTGCGCAGGGTGCTGCTCGGGCTGCGCCGGTCCAAGTCCAACGTCGACCGGCTCAAACTGGCCGGCAAGCTGCCCGCGGCGCTCGGCGTGGAGATTCCGGTGAACAGCGAACCGCGTACCGGCATGTCGATGGGTGAGCACGCCGCGGTGACGGCCAAGGCGATGGGTATCAAGCGCGTCGACCAGGACGAGTTGGCTGCGGCCAGCCATCAGAACATGTCGGCCGCCTACGACCGCGGCTTCTTCGATGATCTGGTCACCCCGTTCCTCGGGGTGTACAGAGACAACAACCTGCGCGCCGATTCCTCGGCGGAGAAGCTGGCCAAGCTCAAGCCGGTGTTCGGGGCGAAATCCGGAGACGCGACGATGACGGCGGGCAACTCTACGCCGCTGACCGACGGTGCGTCGGTGTCGCTGCTGGCCAGCGACGAGTGGGCCGAGACGCACGGGCACCCGGTGCTGGCCTACTTCGTCGACGGCGAGACGGCGGCGGTGGACTACGTCAACGGCAAGGACGGCCTGCTGATGGCTCCGACCTACGCGGTGCCGCGACTTCTGGCGCGAAATGGCCTGAGCCTTCAAGACTTCGACTACTACGAGATCCACGAGGCGTTCGCTTCGGTGGTGCTCGCACACCTGCAGGCGTGGGAGTCCGAGGAGTACTGCAAGGAACGGCTCGGCTTGGATCAGGCACTGGGCCGCGTCGACCGCTCGAAGCTGAACGTCAATGGCTCGTCGCTGGCGGCGGGCCACCCGTTCGCTGCGACCGGCGGCCGGATCGTGGCGCAACTGGCCAAGCAGCTCGCCGCGAAGAAGCAGGAGACGGGCAAGCCGGTGCGCGGACTGATCTCGATCTGCGCGGCGGGCGGTCAGGGCGTCGCGGCCATTCTGGAGGCCTGACCAGCCAGTTATCCGGGCGTGTAACGCGTCCGGAACGGCAGTCGATACACGGGATAGCTCCGTGTTGTCGTCTGACCCCCCGACCCGACGGCAACACGGGGCGACTACTTGGGCGGGTCCTTGACCGCCTTGATCGGTCCCGCCGCGGGCGGCGGTGCGAACAGGTTCCCCCGCAAGCTGCCGCGCGCAGTGCGCACGGCGACAAGGCCCCACGTGAACAGCAGGCCGGCGTACGCGATCGCCGCGGCGGCCCGGAAAGCGGGCAGCCCGGTGTGATTGGCCAGCTGCGTGGTTCCGGTGACAAACGTTCCGACGGGGAATGTCAGACTCCACCACGTCAGCGCGAACGCCATGCCGCGGCGCAGGGTGCGGACGGTCAGCTGGGTGGCCAGCGCGATCCACAGCACCGCGAATCCCCATACCGGCACGCCGAACAGCACCGCGAAGACGTTCATCCCGTCGGCCAGCTCGTCGGGCACCGCCAACGCGGCGTTCGCACCGAGCAGCCCCGCCGCAGTGATGCCCTGCCCGAGGGGCCCGAGCACTATCCACAGGGTGGGCACCCGTGTCGTCCCCGAGGTTCCGTACAGCGCGAGCCTGCTCCAGATCATCGCGATGATGATCAGCGCCGCCACAAGCGACAGCCCAAACATCGCGTAACAGCCGTAGAGCATCGTGGTGCGCCCTATGCCCGGCGCCATGTGAGGTATCAGCAACGCGCCCGTCGCGGCGGAAACCATCGGCGGCACAACCGGCATCAACCAACCGCCGAACGCCGCATCGGGTTCGACGTTGAGCTGGGTGAACATCAGGTACGGAATGGTCGCGGCGGTGAACAGGCCGCCGACAGTGCCTGTCGACCACAGCAGCCAGGCGAGGTCGACCGCGAACCGTCCGCCGATGATGTCCTTGCCGATCAGCAGCGCACCGGCGCCCACGGTCATCAGTGCCATCGGCGCGGCGCCGTAGAAGTGCGTCATCTGTGGATTGCGCGCGTGGCTGCGGGCCACGGTCGGATGGCGGGCCCACTGGACGGACACCGCGACGATGAGCACCACCAACAGCACCGCGGCGACCACCCACACAACATGGGAGAAACCGCGCAACCCCGGCACGTGCACGGGCAGCGTCACACCCGCCGTTGCGACGATGCCGGTGCCCATCACCGAGGCGAACCAATTGGGCCCGAAGTTCTGCAACCGCGCCAGTTCGGTGGTCATCGCTGCACATCGTTTCACGGGCGTGCTTCGATGAAGGCCATGCGGATCAGCCTCAACCTTGTCAACGCCGTCGGCGCAGCGTCGATCGACTCCACAGTGGAAGCACTCGCGAAAATGCGCGACGAGGGATTCCGGCGGGTGTGGATGGCCCAGATGCCTTTCGACGGCGACTTGTTGACCGCGTTGGCGGTGGCGCTGCGCGAAGTCGACACCATCGAGGTGGGCTCTGCGGTGCTGCCGATCCAGAACCAGCACCCGATGCTGCTCGCCCAGCGGGCACTGACGCTGAACAGGATCGCCGGCGGCCGGTTTCTTCTCGGCCTCGGCATGACGCACCAGGCGGTCACCGAGGGAATGTGGGGAATCCCGTACGACAAGCCGGTGCGCCGCATGCGTGAGTACCTCGACGCCCTGCAACCGCTGCTGGCGGGCGAGGCGGTCAACGTGGTCGGTGAAACCGTGACAGCGCGCGGGGCACTGCAGATCGCCGACGCGGCGACGCCGGAGGTGTATCTCGCCGCGCTGGGGCCGCAGATGCTCAAGCTCTGCGGCAGGCGCACGGCAGGCACGCTGACGTGGATGTGCGGGCCCAAGACGTTGGGCGACCACATCGGGCCTGCCATGCGCGAGGCCGCCGCCGAGGCCGGTCGTCCCGACGGCGCGGTCCGCGTGGTGGCGGGCCTGCCGATCAGCGTCACCGACGACGTCGACGGCGCCCGAGCCCAGGCCGCCGAACAGTTCGGGAACTACGGCTTCCTGCCGTCGTATCGCGCGATGCTCGACCGGGAGGGCTACGCGAACCCCGAGGACGCCGCCATCATCGGCGACGAGAAAGCGGTGTCCGAGCGGCTCGACGAGCTGGCCGGGCTCGGTGTCGACGAGATCTCCGCGGTGGTCTTCGACGCATCGCCTGACGTGCGCGAACGCACCCGCGCGCTGTTGCTGTCGGTGGACTCCTGACGCCGAAAATTACCCCTGGTGTGACCACAGTCATAGGCGTACAGTCGGTCGCACGACGGGTTCGGGAGTGACCATTCCGAAGAGTCGGCCAGAGGTGAAAGCCGACCGCGCGAGACTAAATGTGACGCACCTCGGTGTCCTCCCGAACCCGCCCTCTTATGTCCGGGTCAGGAACGCGACGATGCCTGCTGTGATCGCGTCGGCGTAGCGCTGGCGCCCGTCCGCCGTCTCCATCAGCGCCGCATCGCCGGCGTTGCGCATGTTGCCCGTCTCGACGAGAACGGCGGGATAGTCGGCGAGGTTGAGACCCGCGAGGTCGGCTCGCCCGTATAACCCGCCCGCACCGATGTAGGTGGACGGCTGCATTCCCTCGGCGACCATGGTGTCGCGCATGGCGGTGGCCAGCACGATGGCAGGCCCGCTTTGTGCACCATTGAGCGGCGGCGCCGAGTAGTTGACGTGGAAGCCGTGCCCGGAGGCCGGTCCGCCGTCGGCATGGATGCTCACGTCGGCGTCTGGCCGCATGCGGTTCGCCGCCGCCGCCCGCTGATCGACACAGGGCCCCACGGACGCGTCGTCGGGTCGTGACATCTCGACGGTCACGCCCATCTGCTCCAGCGCGGCACGCACGCGGGTGGCGACGTCCCAGTTGAAGCTGTGCTCGGGGTAGCCGTCATTCGTTGCCGCGCCTGTCGTCTGGCATTCCTTGGTGCCGCCCCGGCCGTTGGGCACCTGGTTGTCGATCGACGCGTCGTTGGCGCCGCTATGGCCCGGGTCGAGGAAGACCGATTTTCCCTCGATCGACGAGGCTGCGACGGTCGCGGGCCCGAAGAAGGTCAGGGCCGACGCCAGCGCGACGATCGTCGCTGCAATTGTTCGTCGCATCACCACAAGTAAACCCGCGCGCTCTGGCCGCCGGTGCAGGTGATCCAGTTGTCGCCGGTGTACTGCTGGCACTTCATCAGGAAGTCCGAACCATCGCATTCGGCGCCGAGCACCATTGCGCAGTCGACGGCGCCGGGCGCCGACACCGATCGCGGCAGCGGGCTCGCATTGCCGTACTGGTCCCAATAAGCCCGCAGCACGCTGTCGGTGAAGAAACAGGACGTTTCGGGTGTGCCTCTTCCTGCGTGTGTGCCGAAGCCGTCACGGGCGGGCAGCGTGAACCCCTGGTCGCATGCCTGGTGAACCTTGCTCTGATCAGGGCCGGTCACTATCGGTGCACTGTTGCTCGAATCGGTCTCTTCACCCGAATCACGTAGCACCAGGAAGAAAGTCAGCGCACCGGCACCTGTCAGCGTCAGCGCAGCAATGGCGGCGATGGCGGCGGGCCGTCCCCACTTCCTCTGTTGGACAACCGGTCCCGCGTTCGCGACTGTCGTCATGGCGGCGGTGACGGTTGCCCGGCCGCTGTTCAGCGCCCGCTGCGCGGCCCGGCCGAGTCCGCCCGCCGTACCGTAGCGGTCATCGGGATCCTTGGCCATGCCTCGCGCGATGACGTCGTCGAACGCCGCGGGAACACGCGGGTTCGCTTCGCTGGGCCGGGGCGGCGGCAAGGTGATGTGTGCGGCGAGTAGATGCTCCAAAGTGTCGCCGGCGAAAGGCATCTCACCGGTCAGCGCCTCGTACAGCACACCGGCAAGTGCGTAGACATCGACCGCGGAGGTGGCGGGCTTGTCGGTGAATCGTTCAGGCGCCATGTAGTTCAACGTGCCGATCCTCGTGCCCGCCCCGGTGAGCCGGGTGTCACCGGTGGTCTCGGCGATACCGAAGTCGACGAGGTAGGCGAAGTCCGCAGCCGTGACGATGATGTTCTGCGGCTTGATGTCTCGATGTACGAGGCCCGCGGAGTGCGCGGCATCGAGTGCTGCCGCGACCTGGCCGATGATGTCGACCGCGCGCGCCGGTGCCAGCGGTCCGGCTGCGAGCAATTCGGTGACTGTCTGTCCCGCCACCAGCCGCATGTCGATGTAAAGATGGCCGTCGATCTCACCCCAGTCGTGAATGGGGATCACATGCGGTTCAGCCAGGATCGCCGCCGCACGGGATTCGCGCTGGAACCGGGTCCGAAAGTTTTCGTCGTGGGAATACTCGTCGGCCAGGATTTTCAGGGCCACAGTGCGCCCCTTCTCGGCGTCGTAGGCCTCGTACACCTCACCCATCCCGCCCATGCCGAGCATGCGCGAGATGGTGTACTTGCCGAACGTCGTACCGACGCGCGAATTCACCCAGGCAGTATCTCGCGTCAGGCAAGCAGCGGTGCCGATTCGCTGCGCGGTACCGAGATCTGGCGCGGCCCGGTGTTGTCCGCAGCAACGGCTGGCCCTCGCCGAAGAAGAAGATGACGGCGTACATGTACTGCCTGCCCGGGCCGTCATGGTCGAACCGGGCGATTCAGTCCAAAAAATAGCCGCGGTCGGCGTTCACGAAGTCCGACACCGACTTCATGTCCGGATAGTCCAGCGGGTAGGTGATATCGATTGTGTACTCGGCGGTTTCGGTGTGCTCGTGGTGGGTGCCGTCGGCGGCTGCCGAGTCCACCGGATGGACCTGCAGCTGGCATGTGTCGATGTCGACGGGGACAGTGGCGGCGGCCGTCGTGTCCGGCGCAGTCACCAGAAGCTGGGTATTTCGGGCACGCGCGGTTGGGATTGGCCTTGTCGACGGCGACACCCTCGACGACGGCGCGACCGGGTGCGGTGGCGGTGACCGGGACCGTGGGCTGCATCTCGGTGTCGCGCAGTCCGCCCATGAAGCCCGCCATGGTGCGGGTGGCGTGGATGAGCGGACCACCGGCACCGGAGTCGACGCCGGGGTAGCCGGTCAGCGAGCACTCCTGCGCGCCGGGCTGAACACCAGGACGATCTCACGGTGTCCGGATGCGGCCTGCTGGCCGCCGTTGCTCACCTGCACCTGACCACCGGAACACGGAGGTAGCGGCTCGGCCTAGGCGGTCACCGGCGCAGCCATCGTGGCTGCGGCGTAGTGGACGCCGTCTCCCACGTCGGTTCGCCGGGAGGCGTTTCGACACCGGGCATCTGCGGTGTGACGGGGCTCCAGGTGGCCAGCGTCCAGCCGGGGCCCAGCGCGGACCACGGAACGTCGCCGATGGAGGCTTCGGTGCCCTGGGTGACGGCTGTCGCGTCTGCGGCGGCCGAAGCGGTGGCGATGGCGGAGCTGATCGAGATCGCCCCCAGCGCGACCGCGCTTGCGGCGATCGTGTGCGTGATGCGTCTCGAGAACTTCATGGCGCAAACAATGGCGCGATCGCCTTGGCGAATTCTTGGCGCGCCGCGATACAAAAGACCCCCGGGGAAGAGTCCCGGGGGTCTTTTGGTCGAAGCGGCAGGGCTTTAGAAGGCCGCCTCGTCCAGCTCCATGATCTCGTTGTCGATGGTGTCGATCACCGCACGCGTGCTGGTGAGCAGCGGCAGCATGTTCTTGGCGAAGAACGACGCCACCGCGACCTTGCCCTCGTAGAAGGCGCGGTCGTCACCGCTGGCACCCGCATCGAGCGCCTGGATCGCCACTGCGGCCTGCCGCGCAAGCAACCAGCCGATGACCAGGTCGCCGACGCTCATCAGGAAGCGCACCGAACCCAGGCCGACCTTGTAGAGGTTCTCGGGATTCTCCTGCGCCGACATCAGGTAGCCGGTCAACGTGGCGGCCATCGCCTGCACGTCTTCCAGCGCGGTCGCCAGCAGCACCCGCTCGGCCTTCAGCCTGCCGTTGCCTGATTCGCTCTTGACGAACTGCTCGATCTGGCCTGCGACATGCGCCAGCGCCACACCCTTGTCGCGGACGATCTTGCGGAAGAAGAAGTCCTGCGCCTGGATCGCCGTGGTGCCCTCGTACAGCGAGTCGATCTTCGCGTCGCGGATGTACTGCTCGATCGGGTAGTCCTGCAGGAAGCCCGACCCTCCGAAGGTCTGCAGGCTCTCGGTCAGCTTGGCGTAGGCCTGCTCCGAACCGACACCCTTGACGATCGGCAGCATCAGGTCATTGACCCTGACCGCCAACTCGGCGTCGACACCCTGCACCGCCTGGGCCACCGCGCCGTCCTGGTAGGTGCTGGTGAACAAGTAGAGCGCCCGCAATCCCTCGGCGTACGCCTTCTGCGTCATCAGGCTGCGGCGCACGTCGGGGTGATGCGTGATCGTCACGCGCGGCGCGGTCTTGTCGGTCATCTGCGTCATGTCGGCGCCCTGCACGCGGTTCTTCGCGTAGTCCAGAGCGTTCAGGTAACCGGTCGACAGGGTCGCGATGGCCTTGGTGCCGACCATCATTCGGGCCTGCTCGATGACGTCGAACATCTGCGCGATGCCCTCGTGGGTCTCGCCGACCAGCCAGCCCTTGGCGGGCTTGTCGTGCTGGCCCAGCGACAGCTCGCACGTCGCCGACACCTTGAGGCCCATCTTGTGCTCGACGTTGGTGACGTACACGCCGTTGCGCTCGCCGAGCTCGCCGGTCTCGAAGTCGAACAGGAACTTCGGCACGAAGAACAGCGACAGACCCTTGGTGCCAGGACCTGCGCCCTCGGGGCGGGCCAGCACCAGGTGGAAGATGTTCTCGAACAGGTCGCCGGAGTCACCCGAGGTGATGAAGCGCTTCACACCGTCGATGTGCCAAGAGCCGTCGTCCTGCTTGACGGCCTTGGTGCGGCCGGCGCCGACGTCGGAACCGGCGTCAGGCTCGGTGAGCACCATGGTGGAGCCCCAGCCGCGCTCCGCGGCGATCGTGGCCCACTTCTTCTGCTCCTCGGTGCCGAGGTGATACATGATGTTGGCGAAACCTGCGCCGCCGCCGTACATCCACACGGCGGGGTTGGCGCCGAGGATGTGCTCGTGCAGTGCCCACATCAGCGCCTTGGGCGCGGGCACGCCGCCCAGTTCCTCGTCGAGGCCGACGCGATCCCAGCCGCCGTCGAGCATGGCTCGAACTGACTTCTTGAACGGCTCGGGCAGCGTGACCGTGAACGTCTTGGGGTCAAAAGTCGGGGGATTGCGGTCGCTGTCGGCGAACGATTCGGCGATCGGTCCCTCGGCCAGCCTGGCGATCTCGCCGAGCATTTCCTTGGCGGTTTCGGCATCCAGATCGGCGTATTCGCCCTCACCGAGTGCCTTCTCGAGGCCGAACACCTCGAACAGGTTGAATACCTGGTCACGAACATTGCTCTTGTAGTGGCTCACGTTTCCTCCTCGTCGAGAACGCCACAACGGTTGGGTACTTTTGGCTAAGTTACCCACCAGTAACTGCCACCCAATATACCGCCCGGTAACTTCAACGCAAAGCCTGCTCGAGCAATTTCCATCGACTAAGTAACCCAGCGGTTGATTGGGCGCCTTTTCACCGGGCGAAACGGTGCCTGACATGGGCCTTCGCCTGTTTGTGATACCTGCCACAGCCAAGTCACACGCACCACTATGGTGAGCGTATGCAACAGCGGGTAGCGGTCTGGGGAACAGGCAATATGGGGTCGACGGCCATCAGGTCGGCGTTGGCTTTTCCCGGCCTTGCGCTCTCGGCGATCATCACGTCGTCGCAGTCCAAAGCGGGCATGGACGCGGCCGAGTTCGTCGGCCTGGACAGCCCGACCGGGGTGGTGGCGACGACGGACGTCGACGCCGCGCTGGCCGAGTGTGATGCCGTTGCCTACATGGCATCGGGCGACATCCGTCCGGAAGAGGCCGTCGACGACATCGAGCGGTGCCTGCGCGCGGGCAGCCACGTCGTCACGCCGTCGCTGTACTCGCTCTACGACCCCCGATCGGCGCCTCCGGAATGGATCGAGCGGCTTACCGCGGCCGCCGAGGAGGGCGGGTCGACCCTCCTGGTCAGCGGGGTGGACCCGGGCTGGGGCAACGATGCGCTCGCGGTGATCGCCGCGGGCCTGTGCACCCGGATCCGGTCGATCCACTGCCAGGAGATCTTCGACTACTCGACCTACAACCAGCCGCACGCGGTGAAGGTGCTGTGCGGGTTCGGCGGTCCGATGGACGACATCCCGATGATGCTGTTGCCCTCGATCCCGACCATGGTGTGGGGCGGCAACCTGCGGCTGATCGGTCGCGGACTCGGCATGGAGATCGACGAGATCACCGAAGAGGTGGATCGCGTTGCGCTCGAATCGTCCGTCGACACCGTGATGGGGCCGTTCGACAAGGGCACTCAGGGCGCCTTCTGGCTGAAGGTGATCGGGAAGGTGAAGGGGCGCGAGCGCATCGTCATCGACCACATCACCCGGATCCACCCGTCATGTGCGCCCGACTGGCCGCAACCCGACCAAGGTGCAGGCGACCATCGCGTGATCATCGACGGTGATCCGCAGCTCACACTGGTCAGTCGCGCCGACGTGCCGGGAGGCACGCGGGCCGACGGCGGAAACACCACGGCGGCCAACCGTCTACTGGGCGCCATCGGATGGCTCGCGACGCAGAAGCCGGGCATCTACGACGGCCTCGACGTGCCCCTGCACCCGCCGCTGCCGCCGGAAGTCGAAGCGCAGCGGTGGGCGAACGACTAGCGCTGGCCGAATTTCGCTCATCGCGATTTCTGCACCGCGGTTCTCCCACACGCTCGATGACGACCCCGCTGCAGAAATGGGCGATCAACACCTGTGACCGCGTGTGAAAATGGTCTGCATATGAGCGCAACCGATCTGAGCCCGACGTCGCTACGCGAGGCGTTCGGCCATTTCCCGTCCGGCGTCATCGCGATCGCCGCGGAGGTGGACGGCATCCGCATCGGGCTGGCCGCCAGCACCTTCGTCCCGGTGTCGCTGGATCCGCCGCTTGTCTCGTTCGCGGTGCAGAACACGTCGGAGACCTGGCCAAAGCTCAAGGACCTGCCCCGGCTCGGTATCAGCGTGCTCGGTGAGGCGCACGACGAGGCGGCCAGGGCTCTGGCGGCCAAGACCGGCGACCGATTCGCCGGTCTGTCCACGGTGTCGCGCGAGAGCGGTGCGGTGTTCATCGAAGGCACCAGCGTTTGGGTGGAGAGCGCCATCGAGCAGTTGGTGCCCGCGGGCGATCACACGATCGTGATCCTGCGCGTCGCTGACATCACTGTGCACTCGGCCGTGCCGCCGATCGTGTTCCACCGCAGCACGTTTCGCCGGTTGGGTGGTTAGGGCCGCGAAGCGAGCTCTTCCCGATAGCCCTGAACCCGCCGGTCGAGCTCGGCGGCGTCATCGGGCCTGCCCTCTTTGCGGGCGAGGTCGGCGCGCGCTGACAACTCGCGAATAGCGGTGCGAATGTCGTTGACGCTGTGCGTTTCCGTCACGGTTGGCTGCCTTTCGTCGTTCCCTGGCCGCAACCGTCAGGCTACCCGCGCTCAACTCCTCCTGAACAGCTTGTCGCCCAGCCACACCACCGGGTCGTACTTCCGGTCGGCAGCGCGCTCCTTCATCGGGATCAGCGCGTTGTCGGTGATCTTGATGTGCTCGGGACACACCTCGGTGCAGCACTTGGTGATGTTGCAGTAGCCGAGGCCGTTGTCCTCCTGCGCCTGCTCGGGGCGCCGCTCCAGCGTGTCGAGGGGATGCATGTCCAACTCGGCCTGACGCATCAGGTAGCGCGGACCGGAGAACGCCTCTTTGTTCTCCTCGTGGTCACGCACCACGTGGCAGGTGTTCTGGCACAGGAAGCACTCGATGCACTTGCGGAACTCCTGGCTGCGGTTCACGTCCTCCTGAGCCATCCGGTACTCGCCGGGCTGCAGGTCCTTCGGCGGCGTGAATGACGGTATCTCCCTGGCCTTTTCGTAATTGAACGAAACGTCGGTGACCAGGTCGCGGATGACCGGGAACGTGCGCAGCGGCGTCACCGTGATGGTCTCGTCCTCGCCGAAGGTGGACATCCGGGTCATACACATCAGCCGAGGGCGGCCGTTGACCTCAGCGGAGCAGGACCCGCACTTTCCCGCCTTGCAGTTCCACCGCACGGCCAGGTCGGGGGTCTGGGTCTGCTGCAGGCGATGGATGATGTCGAGCACCACCTCGCCCTCGTTGACCTCGACCTCGTAGTCCTCGAGCGCGCCACCGGCCAGGTCGCCGCGCCACACCCGCATGTTCGCCGCGTAAGCCATCAGTTGCTCCGTTCTGGGTGCTGGGCGACTTCTTCGTCGGTGAAGTATTTCTCCAGTTCGGAGAGCTCGAACAGGTCGAGGAGATCCTGGCGCACCGGGATCTGGTCCTGCTTGGTGACGCTGACCTCGGGCACGAGGGCCTCGGGATCACCGTCCGTGCGGCAGACCAGGAGGATCTTGCGCCAGTCCGACTCCATCGACGGGTGGTCGTCGCGGGTGTGGCCGCCGCGGCTCTCCGTGCGCTCGAGCGCGGCCTTGGCGATGCACTCACTGACCAGCATCATGTTGCGCAGGTCGATCGCGAGATGCCACCCGGGGTTGAACGGCCTGCCGCCGTCGATCCGAACTCTCTTGTAGCGCTCACGGAGCTCGGTCAGCTTGTTCAGCGCCTCGGTGACTTCCTCCTCCTTGCGGATGATGCCGACGAGGCTGTTCATCGTGTCCTGAAGATCCAGCTGCAGCGTGTACGGGTTCTCCGGCGAGTCCCCGTTCGTTGCGGTCTCGAACGGCAGCAGCGCGCGTTTGATGGCGTCGTCCACCGCTTCCTCGGTCACAGCGGGACGCTGCGGGAGTGCACGCACATAGTCGGAGGCGCCCAGCCCGGCGCGACGGCCGAACACCAGCAGATCGGACAGCGAGTTGCCGCCCAGCCGGTTGGAGCCGTGCATGCCGCCCGCACACTCGCCGGCCGCGAACAGCCCCGGGGTCGTCGAGGACGCGGTGTCCGGGTCGACCTCGACGCCGCCCATCACGTAGTGACAGGTCGGTCCGACCTCCATCGGCTCCTTGGTGATATCCACCTCGGCCAGCTCCATGAACTGGTGGTACATCGACGGAAGCCTGCGCTTGATCTCTTCTGCGGGCAGCCGCGATGCGATGTCGAGGAAAACACCTCCGTGCGGTGAGTTACGCCCGGCTTTCACCTCCGAGTTGATCGCGCGCGCCACCTCGTCGCGCGGCAGCAGGTCCGGCGTGCGCCTGGCGGAGTCGTTGTCCTTCAGCCACTGGTCGGCCTCATCGATGCTCTCGGCGTACTGGCCTTTGAACACCGGCGGGATGTAGTCGAACATGAACCGCGTGCCTTCGGCGTTCTTCAGCACGCCGCCGTCGCCGCGCACGCCCTCGGTGACGAGGATGCCCTTCACGCTCGGCGGCCAGACCATGCCGGTGGGGTGGAACTGGACGAACTCCATGTTGATCAGGGTGGCGCCCGCGCGCAGTGCCAGGGCGTGCCCGTCGCCGGTGTACTCCCACGAGTTCGACGTCACCTTGTAGGACTTGCCGATGCCCCCGGTCGCCAGCACTACCGCAGGCGTCTCGAACAGAATGAACTTGCCGGTCTCGCGCCAGTAGCCGAACGCGCCTGCGATCTTGTCGCCGTCCTTGATCAGGTCGGTGATGGTGCACTCGTGGAAGACCCTGATGCGAGCCTCGTAGTCGCCGTACTCGGCCTTGTCCTCCTGCTGCAGCGAGACGATCTTCTGTTGCAGCGTGCGGATGATCTCCAGGCCGGTGCGGTCACCGACGTGGGCCAGCCGCGGGTAGGTGTGCCCACCGAAGTTTCGCTGGCTGATGCGGCCGTCCTTGGTGCGGTCGAACAGGGCGCCGTAGGTCTCCAGCTCCCACACCCGGTCGGGTGCTTCCTTGGCGTGCAGCTCGGCCATCCGCCAGTTGTTCAGGAATTTCCCTCCGCGCATGGTGTCGCGGAAGTGGACCTGCCAGTTGTCCTTCGAGTTGGCGTTGCCCATCGAGGCGGCGCAGCCGCCCTCGGCCATCACCGTGTGCGCTTTGCCGAACAACGACTTGGTGATGACCGCGACCTTCTGGCCCCGCTCCCGCGCCTCGATCACCGCGCGCAGACCGGCGCCACCGGCACCGATGACGACGACGTCGTATGAGTGCCTTTCGACGTCCGATGAAGCGCTCGGCTGACGAGCCTCGCTAGATGTCATGAATCCTCACTTGCTTGGGCTGTGGTGAAAAGGGCTGTCAGCCACATGAATCAGCCGATGAACCGGAGATCGGAGATGGTGCCGCTGGCCACCAGCATGACGTAGAAGTCGGTCAGCATCAGTGTCCCGAGCGTGACCCACGCGTACAGCTTGTGGCGGGTGTTCAGTCGGCTCACCTGTGTCCACATCCAGTACCGGACCGGGTGTTTGGAGAAGTGCTTGAGGCGGCCGCCGACGACGTGGCGGCAAGAGTGGCAGGACAGCGTGTACACCCAGAGCATCACGACGTTGACGACGAGAATCACGTTGCCCAAGCCGAATCCGAAGCCCGACGGCGAATGGAACGCCACGATCGCGTCGTAGGTATTGATCACCGAGATGATTCCCGCGATGTAGAAGAAGTATCGATGGGTGTTCTGGATGATCAGCGGGAAACGGGTCTCACCGGTGTATGTCGCGTGTGGTTCGGCCACCGCACACGCCGTCGGGGACTGCCAGACCGACCGGTAGTAGGCGCCGCGGTAGTAGTAGCAGGTCAGCCGGAATAGAAGAAGGAATGGTAGCGACGCGGCGGCGAAGGGCAGCCACCACACGTCGGGCAGGATCTGTGGCCAGAAGTGGCTGGCCTCAGGCACACAACCCTTGCTGATGCACGGCGAATAGAACGGCGTCAGGTAGTGGTATTGGGCGACGTAATAGTTGTTCTGCAGGAACGCCCGCACCGTCGCGTAGATGACGAACGCCGCGAAGCCCAGGTCGACGATCAGCGGCGACTGCCACCACCGGTCGGTGCGCAGCGTGCGCTGCGGAATCTCTGCCCGGGTCGGTGAGAAGACGCCGGTGCCCTCGCGGTCGGCGGTGGGTGCGCTCACAGTCGTTTCAAGCCTCTCGGTGTTAAATCGCTCCGCAGTGCGATCGAGCCTAATTCAGCCCCTGCTGTGACCCCCGACACCCTCGTCATCGACGTCCCGCCAGAAGTCCCTCTCGTACTCGGTGTCGGGGATCGCGATCTTCTCCGCCGAGTGCTGCTGCCTGGTTACCCCGCGGGTGAGTTCCAACTCCTCGGCGTCGACATCGAGTCGGTCGATGTCGATGAGGATGCGCTCGACGTCGTTGACGATGCGGCGCATCGCATGGGTGTCTCCGTACCGCGACGCCAGCGACGTCACGCACCGGCGAAGGTCGCCGCTCAACTCGTGAAGTTCGGCAAATTCTGCGATGCCCGACATCAGACCTCCTTGGGCTGAAGGGTGTCTCGAATCACAGTACGACAATCGATGCTAGCTACATCATGGAGATCGGACGTGAGACCGGTCACCTCGACAAGGATGGAGACATGGCGGATCCCCAGGCTCTTCGACATCGCGCGGCGGCACTGCTGGAACTACATCAGCCCGGGACCCCGGTGGTGCTGCCGACGGTGTGGGACGCGTGGTCGGCGAAGCTCGCCGTCGACGCCGGCTTCTCGGCGCTGACCGTCGGCAGCCATCCGGTCGCCGACTCGATCGGCAGGCCCGACAACGAGGGCATGACATTCGACGAACTCCTCACCCGCGTCGTCCAGATCACCGGTGCGGTGGATGTTCCGGTATCCGTCGACATCGAATCCGGCTACGGAGAGGAGCCGACGCGCCTCATCGACGGTCTGCTCGGCGCCGGGGCGGTCGGGTTGAACATCGAGGACACCGTGCACGGCGAGGGTGGTCGGCTCCGGTCGTCCACCGAGCACGCCGAACTGGTCGGAGCGCTGCGGGACGCAGCGGCCGCTGCGGGCGTTCATGTGGTGCTCAACGCGCGCACCGATCTCTTCTTGCGCCAGGACGGTGACGAGTCCAACCGCATCGACCGAGCAGTGGCGCGGCTGACGGAGGCCGCCGACGCGGGCGCCGACGTCCTCTATCCCGTCGGGCGCCACGACCCGGACACCGTGCGCCGCTTGACCTCCGAGCTGCCTTTGCCGGTGAACGTCATCGGCCTGCCGGATCGAGACGACCCGGCGTCGTTCGGCCCGCTCGGCGTCGCGCGGATCAGCTTCGGCCCCTTCCTGCAGTGGGCCCTGTCCGAGCGCGCCACAGAGATCCTGGCCCGCTGGGGATAGCGCAGCGCGGCTAGCATTCCCGCGTGTCTCACGACCACGAACCCGCGCACTGGTCCCACCGACCCGGCACCGTATTCGCCGCAGGCGCTGCCGCGGTGCTGCTGGTCGGGGTGCTGATCTTCGCGGTGATGCGGACATCGGACGACTCGTCGGACCCGCCCGCGACCCTGATCACGCCGTTGAGCAGCGCGACGTCGAGCACGTTCACGACGTCATCCACGACGACGACCACGTACAGCACGCCAAGCGCACAGACCAGCGACCAAGACCTGCCGCCGTCGGCTTCGCCGTCATCTTCGGCGCCCGGGTCTCGGCCGCCGACCTCGCAGGACACGCCTGATCCCGGGACCGTCACCGAGACTGCGACATTGTTGCCACCGCCGCCGTAAAGGGGCCTGAAATCGGCACGGCAGTCGCATAGGCTGGCGCAATGAATACTTCGACGCGCTTCACGGCAGTCGTTATGGTCGTGCTGGGGTTGCTCGGGTTGGGGTCTGGATCGGCGTCCGCCGAGTCCGCCAACGGCGGCTCGGTTCCGCTTGGCGAGAACTACCGATCCTGTGACTACACCAAGCTCGACTACGTCGCCGCGACTGGTTTCGGATCCGGCACATCGACCATCCGCTCTGACGGCGCCACGGTGACCGCCGATGTCTTCCTCATGATCGGCAGCCCGAACACCCCGTACCAGGTCAGGCTGATTCAGGGCCCCCGGCCGGGTGCGCAGAGATGCAACGCAGGCGACCCCGGCGTTGCGGGCGCCATGCTGAACACCGATGGCAACGGGGTCGGCACGGTGACACTGCACGGCGCACTTCAATCCGGTGCCACCAACGCATGGGTGTTCATCGACGGACCACCGGATGTCGGCCAGATCCGCGGCGAGTTCTACACATCGGACATCCTCACCAGCCTGAAATAGCTGCGGTGAGAACACCGTGATGGTCGCGTCACACGAGGCGACATCGCGGCAATATCGGGTGCTTAACCTCGCGTCATGTCCTCGGATTGCGCAGCTGCCAGGCACGTCGTGGTGGTCGGGCACGGAATGGTCGGACACCGGTTCGTCGAAGCCGTGCGCGCCCGCGACACGGAGGGTCGGTGGCGGATCACCGTGCTGGCCGAGGAGTCCGACGCCGCATACGACCGGGTAGGTCTCACCGGGTACACCGAGCACTGGGACCGCGCTCGCCTCGCACTGCCCGGCAATGACTACGCGAGCGACAGCCGGGTGTCGCTGCGGCTCCGCGCCCAGGTCACCGCGATTGACCGACACGCCAAGGCCGTCATGTGCGCGGATGGCGAGCGCTTTGAATACGACGCGCTGGTATTGGCCACCGGTTCCTATGCCTTCGTGCCGCCTGTTCCCGGCCATGACCTGCCGGGCTGCCACGTCTATCGCACGCTCGACGACCTCGACGCAATCCGTGCCGACGCGCTGGCCGCGATGGCGGCGGGGCATGCGCCCGTCGGTGTCGTCATCGGCGGCGGCCTGCTCGGGTTGGAGGCCGCCAACGCGTTGCGCACATTCGGACTGCGTGCCCACGTGGTCGAGATGGCTCCGCGGCTGATGGCCCAACAGCTCGACGAGGCCGGCGGTGCGCTACTGAGCCGGATGGTCACCGAGTTGGGCATCGATGTTCACACCGGCGTGGGCACCAACGCCATTGCGCCTGCCCAACGCAATCGGCCGGTCCGGCGGTCAGAGGACGCGGACGCACTGCGGGTGACGCTCAGCGACGGGACGGTCATCGAAGCCGGCGTCGTGATCTTCGCGGCAGGTGTACGCCCGAGAGACGAATTGGGCCGCCAAGCCGGTCTGGGAATCGCCGAGCGCGGCGGCATCCTCACCGATCTGTCTTGTGGCACAGAGGATCCCAGCATCTATGCGGTTGGCGAGGTGGCAGCGATCGAGGGTCGCTGCTACGGACTTGTCGGGCCCGGCTACACCAGCGCAGAGGTGGCCGCGGACCGGCTCCTCGGCGGCGCCGCGGAATTCCCCGAGGCCGACATGTCCACGAAGCTCAAACTCCTCGGTGTCGACGTGGCCAGTTTCGGCGACGCCATGGGCGTCACGCCGGACTGCCTCGAGGTGGCTGTCAACGACGCCGTCAACCAGACGTACGCCAAGCTCGTGCTCTCCGACGACGCGAAGACTCTGCTGGGTGGAGTCCTGGTCGGCGACGCCTCGGCGTACGGGATCCTGCGTCCGATGGTCGGCGAACCGCTGCCCGGCGATCCCCTCGCGTTGATCGCGCCTGCCGGATCCGACGGCGGCGGTGCCGGATTGGGGGTAGCCGCGCTGCCGGCCGGCGCGCAGGTCTGCTCCTGCAACAACGTCACCAAGGGTGATCTGACCGATGCCATCTCCGGCGGCTGCTGCGATGTGCCTGCGCTGAAGCGGTGCACACAGGCGGGTACCTCCTGCGGGTCGTGCGTGCCGCTGCTCAAGCAGTTACTCGAAGCCCAAGGAGTCCAGCAGTCCAAGGCGCTCTGCGAGCATTTCAGCCAGAGCAGGGCGGAGTTGTACGAGATCGTCACCGCAGGCCCCGCGGAATCGGTACGCACCTTCTCCGGACTCATCGAGCGCTTCGGTACCGGAAAGGGTTGCGACATATGCAAACCCGTGGTCGCCTCGATCCTGGCATCGACCAGCTGCTCGCACATTCTCGACGGCGAGCAGGCCTCGCTGCAGGACAGCAACGACCACTTCCTGGCCAACATCCAGCGCAACGGCAGCTACTCGATAGTGCCGCGGGTGCCAGGCGGTGACATCACGCCCGAACAGCTGATCCTGATCGGCGAGATAGCAAGGGATTTCAGCCTCTACACCAAGATCACCGGCGGACAGCGCATCGACATGTTCGGCGCCAGGGTGGACCAGCTGCCCGAGATCTGGCGACGCCTCGTCGACGGCGGGATGGAATCCGGCCATGCCTACGGCAAGGCACTGCGGACCGTGAAGAGCTGCGTGGGCAGCGACTGGTGCCGCTACGGGCAGCAGGACTCGGTGCAGATGGCGATCAACCTCGAACTCCGCTACCGCGGCCTGCGAGCGCCACACAAGATCAAGATGGGTGTCTCGGGTTGCGCCCGCGAGTGCGCGGAGGCCCGCGGCAAGGACGTCGGCGTCATCGCCACGGAGAACGGATGGAACCTCTACGTGGGCGGCAACGGCGGCATGACCCCCAGGCACGCAGAGCTGCTCGCCGGGGATCTGGACGACGAGACGCTGGTCCGCTACATCGACCGCTTCCTGATGTTCTATATCCGCACGGCCGACCGGTTGCAGCGCACCGCACCGTGGGTCGAACAGCTCGGCACGCCGGACCAGGATGGCCTTGAGCACCTTCGCGACGTGGTGTGCGCGGACTCCCTGGGCCTGGCCGAGGAGTTCGAGGCGGCGATGGCACGCCACGTGGCGGGCTACGCGTGCGAATGGAAGGGCGTGCTGGACGACCCCGAGAAGCTGTCGCGGTTCGTTTCGTTCGTCAACGCGCCGGATGCACCCGACCCGACCGTCACCTTCACCAGGCGCGAAGGTCGCATCGTGCCGATGGGCATGCCGACGATTCGAAAGGTTGCCGAAAAGTGACCCTGCTCAACGACATTGCGGTCTGGACTCCTGCGTGTGCGTACGACCGGCTGATCCCCTGCCGCGGGGTGGGCGTCCTTCTTCCCGGCGGCGACCAGGCTGCGCTCTTCCGGCTCGACGACGGCAGCCTGCACGCGATAGGAAACGTCGACCCGTTCTCGGGCGCGGCGGTGATGTCCCGCGGCATCGTCGGCGACCGGGGTGGCCGGGCCACGGTGCAGTCACCGATCAAGAAGCAGGCGTTCGCCCTCGACGACGGCGTCTGCCTGGACGATCCGAAGCGCGGCCTGCCGGTCTATGAAACCCGGATCACCTCTGACGGCCGCGTCGAAATCCGTGCCCAAACGGCGTAGGCAGTTTGTTTCCGCGTCCGGGAGGTACCCCTTACCGATGTACCACAACCGCATCGCGGCGCGACACGGGCGTTTCGAACGCAGGTACGGGCGGACGGACGTCATCCACGACGCGACGACGCTGCTCATGGCCCGGTTCGACCTCGACGCCGGACAGGCCGTCGCACATCTGGTGGAAATGTCCAAGCGGCACAGCGACTCCATCGAGGCGGCCGCCCGCATGTGCGTCGACGCGGAGTTGCGCGGCGACCGCCTGCTCGCTGCGTAACCGCACTAAGCGGCGGACCGAGCACGCTCGGCGAGTTCGAGGTGCCCGATCGCGCGCGCGGATTGCCAGCGATACATCCCGGCGCCCTGCGCGTACGACAAGTGGCCACCGAGGGCGCCGCCGACCCCGATGGCCAGCAATCCCAGCACGCTCAGCCACGTCGCGGTGCGGTGCCGTTCACGCCTTCGGGCCCGATATGACAACGCGAACAACGCCACCCCCGCCGCGTTGCTTGCCGCGTGCACGATGCCGACCCGCTGTTGGCGCTTCGTCAAAAGCGCGTAGTCGGCCCAGCCGGCGATGATGGTCGGCGGCGTCGCGGCCAGCCCGAGCCCGACCAGTCGCCGGGCGGCGGTCCGGTCGCCGAAGCCGAGATCGAAAACGGCCGAGCTGATCCAGGCGCCGAGCGGAAGCATGACAAGCAGCGGATGCACGGGGTGCCCGAGCCACGAGCCGCGGACCAGCGACGCGAACCGACCGCTTCCGACGAGCCGGCCCGCGACGGCGGCGCTACGTTCCGCGGGGCCGTCGAGTGCCTCGACCGCCTCCACACTCTGCAAGATCCGGTGAACGTTCATGGCTGCGAGGTACCCGCTCTGGGCACCGTCAATCAGCCTGTTCGGCGGAATCTGTCGGCGATCAATCTCGCCATGCCAGGGTGGGTGCCAAGCGGCTCGGTGACCACGTCGGCGCCACTGAGCCGCAGACGATCCTGGAACAGTCCTTCGGACAGCAGGTATGACGCCACGACGACGCGGTGCGAACCGCGCAGGCGCAACCCGGCCACACAGTCGGCTACGCGCGGTGCCCCGGTGGCCACGAATGCCAGCTCGACGCGCGAACCGATCGTTGCCGAAAGCCACGCCGCGGTGGTGTGCAGATCGCGCTGCGCGGTCGCATCCGAGGTCCCTGCCGCTGCCAGGACAACCGAATCGCTTTGTCGCCAGCCGCTTTCGACGAGCCGATCGGTCAGCGTCCGGACAATCTGGTGACTCGGGCCCAGCGGCGGCGTGATCACCGCGTCGGTGTGGCCGCTGGCTGCGACATGGGCAGGAATGTCGACATTGACGTGATAGCCACGGGAGAGGAAGGCGGGAACCACGATGGTCGACGCGCTGAGCGCTTCTCGCGGCGTCGGCCCGATGACGTCAACGAACGCCACCTTCACCTCGCGATCGAGCAGCCCGGACACGCGTTCGGCCAGATCTTCTATCATCGCGACGCCCGCCGGTTTGCGTGTGCCGTGGGCGACCAGCAGCAGACTCACAGCGCTTGGGCGAGGGGTTCGTCGACGGCAAGACGGTAGCCGCGCTTCACCACGGTCGAAACGATGTTCTTGTCGCCCAATGCGGTTCGTAGCCGTAGCACCGCCGTCTCCACCGCATGGGTGTCGGTGCCCGTGCCGGGCAGCGCGCGCAGCAGGTCGGCCCTGCACACAACCGTGCCCGGAAGGTGGGCGAGCGCGCGGATCGTCGCCATCGCCGCCGGAGACAGCGCCTTGACCACGCCGTCGACCATGACGCACGTGCCGCGGATCTCGAGCCGGTGGCCTGCGACCGTCATGGTGCGCGACTGCAACGTCGGCAGCTCGTCGGTGATGTGGCGGGCCAGGGCGCCCAGCCGCATCCGCTCGGGCGCCGACGTCGGCACGCCCAACCGGACCAGCGGACGGGCGGTGACAGGACCGACGCACATTGCGTGCACATTGGTGCGCAGCGCGCCGAGAACCCGGTCCTCGATGCCCATTTCGCCCGCCCGCATCAGAACCGCGGCGACAGCGGGCGCCGACGTGAAGCTCACCGCGTCGAATTTCTCGTCGGCGATCCCGGCGATCAGTTGATCGAGATCGCCGTTGTGGGGGGCCGGATGCCAGCGATACACCCGGATCGGGACCACGTCGGCGCCTGCGGCGCGCAGCTCGTCGAGGAACTCGGGGAACGGGTCCCATTCCGCGGTCGCGCCGTGCAGCTGCACCGCGATGCGCTGACCGGAGATGCCGCCCTCGACCAGGTAGTGCAGCAGTTCCCGCGACGACTCCGACTCCGGCGACCATTCCTCCGGCAAGCCCGCGGCCCGCAGCGCGCCGGTCGCCTTCGGGCCGCGGGACACGATGCGGGCCTTGCCGAGCGATGTGATCAGGTCGTTGGCCATATTCCAGCCGTCGGCGGCGGCGACCCAGCCGCGGAAGCCGATCCCCGTCGTCGCGATCACGATGTCGGGGGACACGTCGATCAGCGCTTCGGTGTGCAACCGCAATTCCTGGTCGTCGGGCAACGGCACCATCTCGATCGCCGCGGCCGCTGTGACGCTGGCCCCGCGCTTACGCAGCAGCGCGCTCAGCTCGTCGGCGCGCCGGGCGGACGTCACCGCCACCCGAAACCCGGTGAGCGGCGCCCAGTCGGGCTCCTCACTCATGTGCCCAGTGTTTGCAGCGCGTGTTTCGAGATGATTAACCGGTCGTTGCCCCCGGATGTCGCCGCCCGTCGCGGCGTGAATTTCGGCTCACCGCGGCTGGTGGGCGCCTGTGAGGTGGCGCTCAGTCGACGCGGTGTGCGTGCACGACGGTGAACGGCAGGTGGACCCGGTCGCCTTCGAGCAGGTCGGCAATGGTGCTGAAGCGGGCCTTGACGTCCCTCATCTGCTCGAGCGCCTCTGGCGGCAGCTGTTCTGCCATCTGCTGCGGTACATCCTCGCCGAGGTTGCCGAACCCCGCGGTAGTAGCCAGATATGTTGTCGGGCCGAGGAAATCGATGCGCCACCCGTTCGCGGTCAACGTGTCCCGGAGGTTCGACTCGGGCACCGACCCCATGGGCGCGACGATGCCGTTGATGTTGCCGTCGGAAAAACAGTAGAGATGCCATCTGGCACCCGGACGCGTCGCGCGGTACAGGCTGGCGGCGTAGGCCTGACGGCCGTCGTCGTCCAGGCAGTGGTAGAGGGCGCTGTCGACAACGGTGTCGAATCGACCGTCGTAACCGGTGAGGTCGGTGGCGTCGGCGACGTCGAACATGACGCCTGCCGATGCGGCGGGTGACTTCAGGACACCGGCTTCGGCTGCGCGCCCACGGGCCAGCTCGATCGCGGCGGGTGAACCGTCCAGCCCGGTGACCGAGTGTCCGCGGGACGCAAGGAAGATCGCGTTGTCGCCGAGGCCGCAGCCGATGTCGAGCACTTCACCGCTGATCCCGCCGAGCGCCTCGAGTTCCATCAGCCGTGGCTGGGCTGCCCTGATGTCCCACGGCACTCCTGCCGGCCGGGGTGCGCCGTCGGTTGCCGGCTCACCGCGGTACAGCTTGTCGAACGATTCAGGTGTCGGTTGAAAGGCTTTCGGCGTAGTCACCAGATCCAAAATACCCGCGGGTCACCACACATCGCCGTCGCGCCAGTCGCAGCTGATCGCCTCACCGGTGTCCAGCTCGACGGAGACGGGCAGCACGAATATCGACGCGTCATCGTCGGGAGTTCGTCGCATCCCGGTGGGCGCCAGCACCGACGTCGGCCCGCGCCACGGCAGCCAGCCACGCGCGGTGTAGATGGGCCGCCCCGCCTCCGATGCGCTCAGCGCCCCGAGCTGGTATCCACCGCGGATCACCTGTTCGACGGCGTCCATCAGGGCACTGGCCAACCCCTGCCCGCGCCAGTCCTTGTGCACCGCGACGCCTTCGACATAACCGCATCGCAGCGCCGAGTCCCGGTACAGCAGGCGGCGCGCGACCACCGCGGCGTGCGCAATCAGCGCACCGTGACGCGCGATCAGTGCGTGCATGCCGCCGAGGGTGTGCTCCCAGTCGGCGTCGGTGAACGCGATCTCGCCGCCGTCGAAGGCGTCGACCACCATGGCACGGGCGTCGTCGCGGGTGTTGTTGTCGAGGTCGGCGGTGTGGATCAGGCGAGCGGTGTGCAGCCCGCGCACGCGAGGAGCGGCAGAATCCGCAGTGGGCACACCATGTGTCTACCCGCTCAAGAACCGTTGTGGAAGGGTCGGCGCGGGCGTGACCAGTGCAGCCGGACGGTCTGCCCGGGGCGGACCTGCGCGATCCTGTCGATGTCCTCATCGATGACCACGCCGATCACCGGATACCCGCCGGTGACCGGATGGTCCGGACCGAGAACGACCGGAAAACCGTTCGGCGGCACCTGAATCGCTCCTCGGGTAGCGCCTTCGCTCGGCAACTGACGGTCGCCGTAGCGGTACTCCAGCGGCATGCCGGCCAAGCGGATACCAACCCGGTCGCTGCGGTTGGTGACCTGCCAGTTCGTGTGGACGAGGACATCAGGTTCGGTGAACCAGTCGTCGCGGGGTCCCGGCACGACAGACACTTCGACGACGTCCTCTTCGATTGCGGCCACCGGCGCTTGATCCAGCTCGGGAAATTTCTCGGTGTGCTCGCCGACCGGCAGCACGTCGCCCGCCTTCAACGGCACCGGTCCGATCGCCGACATCACGTCGTAGCTGCGGGAGCCGAGCACCGGATCGACGGCGATCCCCCCGCGAATCGCCAGATATGAGCGCAGACCGGAATGTGGCACGCCGAGCGAGATCACCTCGCCGTCATGCGCATAGTGAATACTGTTGGTACCGAAGGGAACTCCGTTGATGGCGGGATCGGTGTCGGCGCCTGTCACCGCGATGGCCACGTCCCCTCCGCGCACCCGTGCGCTGAACCCGCCGAACGTCACCTCGACGGTGGCGCGGTCCCCCGGGTTGGCCACCAGACGGTTGGCCAGCTTGTGGGACCGACGATCGGCTGCACCGGACCGAGTCACGCCGAGCTGCGCCTTGCCTGGCCTGCCGAGGTCCTCGATCAGCGCCAGCGGACCCGTGCGCAACACCTCCAGTGTGGTCGTTGTCGTCACGACGACACCTCCCTGAACTGAACCCACAGACCCGGGGTCAGCAGCGCGGGCTGCTCGCGGTCGACGTCCCAGAGGCGGGCGTCCGTGCGCCCGATCAACTGCCAGCCGCCGGGGGATTCGCGTGGGTAGACGCCGCTGAACTCACCTGCCAGGCCGACGGAGCCGACGGGCACCTTGGTGCGCGGCTCCGAGCGCCGCGGTACCTTGAGCCGTTCGTCACCGCCGACCAGGTAGGCGAAACCCGGTGCGAAACCGGCGAACCCGACCCGCCATGGCGTCCTGGTGTGCGCGGCGATGACGTCCCGGCGACTCAATCCGGTCAGCTTCGCGACTTCGTCGAGGTCGGCTCCGTCATACACCACGTCGATGACCACATCGACCTCGCCCTCGACCGGCGCGCCGGCCTCACGGACCGCATCCGGCGCCAGCCTCAACTTGCTGAGCTGTTGCCGGGCCATCCCCTGACAGCGCGGGCCGTCCAGCTTGATCAGCACGGTCCTCGAGGCGGGAACGATGTCCACGGCGCCGGGCAGATTCGCGTCGCGAAGAACGTCGTTCCAGGCCAATACCTCCGCGGTGCTGTCGAACTCGAGCAACAGCGCCTGATCGCCGTAGTCGGTGACCGTGCCGATCACCATCGCCTCTGCCGTCACGCTCATGTGGTAAAGCTACCCGCGGGTAAGTCTGCGAAATCCTCCAATTTCGGGGTTGCCAGAGGTGCCTTAGCGAAGGCTCACGATTGCATTAATTGGCGGGCGCGTACGTGGGCTCGTGCCGCTTGATGTACGCGATGACGCGGTAGGTCACCGGCAACATCACCACCTCGACGGCGGTCTTGTACAGCCATCCCTGCACCGTGTAGGTGGCGAAGGTGCCGAAGGTGGTGATCCCGATGGCGCTGGCCGCGATGCTGCAGAACACGAGCGTGTCACCGAGCTGGCCTGCGAACGTCGACCCGACCAGCCGAGCCCACAGGTGCTTCTCCCTGGTGCGCTCCTTGATGAGCACCACCACCCATGCGTTGATGGTCTGGCCGACGATGAAGCCTGCCAGCCCGGCGACGATGAGCTGCGTGTAGGCACCCACAACGTTCTCGAAGTGCTCCTGGTTGGCGTAGAAGTCCGCGGCCGGGAGATAGATGGTGACCCAGAAGGCAAGTGCAGCAACGATATTCATCGAAAACCCCAGATAGATGACACGCCGGGCGGCCTTGAACCCGTACACCTCCGACAGCACGTCGCCGATCACATAGGTCAATGGAAAGACGATGAAACCGCCGTCGGTGATGATTGGGCCGAATGCGACACCCTTGGTGGCGGTCACGTTGGAGATGATCACCAGTGCGGTGAAAACTGCGGCGAGCGCGGGGTAGTAGGCCGACCCGATCGCAGCGAATGAGGCGGGCCGCTCGTCGGTGGAGGTCTCCTCGGTCACCGGGATATCAAACTACTCAGCCAAGCGCCTTGACCAATGCGGGTGTCAACTGGTCGGCGACCACGGGGTAGGACAGCGGCGACGCGAACGCGATCGCGCCCGCGAGGTCCTTGCCGGTGAAGACGTTTCGGTTGCCGGTGGTGGCCCTCAGCTTGGCGACCGTCGGGTCGGCCAACAGCGCGGCCTGCTGGTCGTCGCTTTCGGTGCTCCAGATCAGCACGTCGGCCGAATTGAGCATCGGCGCCATCTGGTCGCGGGTGATCGTGCCGCCGATGTCGGGGATGGCCAGGCCCATCTGGGTGAGGAAGTCGCTGCGCCAGCGAGGGGCGAGCACGTTGACCGCGTCACCGACGATGGCGCCCTCCAGCAGCAGCGCCTTCTTGCCGGAGAACTGGGGGTTGTTCTTCGCGATCTCGGTGAACCTGTCTTCGACCGCCTTGACGAGCGCCGCCATCTCGTCGAACTTGAACGCGGCCCGACCGATAGCGGCGGCCTGGGTTTTCCACGGCTCGAAGAAGGCGTCCTGGCCGGACTGCGGAATGGTCGGCGCGATTTGGGACAGTTTCTTGTAGGTGTCCTCGTCGATGCCTGCGTTGGTGGCGACGATGAGGTCGGGCTTCAGTGCGGCGATCCTGTCGATCTGGATCCCGTTGCTGAGATCAAGGACCTCGGGCTGCGCGCCGCCGAGCTTGGGCTGCGCCCACGGCCACACCCCGAACGGCTGATCGCCCCACCAGTTGGTGACGGCAATCGGTAACACCCCGACGGCGAGCAGGTCGTCCTGTTCGGTGTAGCCGGCGCTCACCACCCGCTTGGGTGCGGCGGGGACCTTCGTCTCGCCGAACATGTGCGTGACCGTGACCGAACCGTCCTGGGCCACCGCGCCTGGCTTCTGCGGGCTGCACGCGGCGACTGCTGCAGCGGTTGCGGTCATCGCCAGGAAACCTCGCCGCGACCAATTCTTCGGCACACCGCGAGCGTAACCCGCAACCAGCTAACTAGGGTGAAGCGAAATAAGGAGCGAAAGCGATTCGTCTGTAGGAGTGCCATGATCACGCTCACAGCCTGCGCACCAGAACCGTTGTCCCGCACCAGCGCGTCGGGCCGTCCACCGCTGCGTGTCGGCCTGGTGCAGCACCGGTGGCGCCCCGATGCCAAGGAGCTGGCGACGGTTCTCCGCGGTGGCATCGACCAGGCGGCCGCCGAAGGCGCTCGAGTCGTCTTCCTTCCGGAGATCACCCTGCTGCGGTACCCCGCCGACACCCCGGCCGGCCCCGATCCGGGGGCCACGGCCGAGGATCTGGCCGCTGGGCCGACCTTCGCGCTGGCCGCCGAGGCCGCCGCGGCCAACGGCATCTACGTGCACGCCTCGTTGTACGAGAAGGCGCCCGCCGACGACGGTCTCGGGTTCAACACCGCGATCCTGGTCTCACCGAAAGGCGAGTTGGTCGGCCGCACCCGCAAGCTGCATATTCCGATTTCCGCCGGCTACTACGAGGACTCCTACTTCCGAGCCGGCCCCGGCCCGGACTCGGGGGAGGCGAACCCGTACCCGGTGTATGCGCCCGACGGCCTCGACGCTCGCATCGGCATGCCGACCTGCTGGGACCAATGGTTTCCCGAAGTCGCGCGTAACTACTCACTCGGCGGCGCCGAAATCGTCGTCTACCCAACGGCAATCGGTTCCGAGCCCAAGTTCCCCGCCTTCGACACCCAACCGCTGTGGCAGCAGGTCATCGTGGCCAACGGCATCAACAGCGGCCTGTTCATGGTCGTGCCGAACCGCACCGGTGACGAGGGCGCCCTGTCCTTCTACGGCTCGTCGTTCATCTCCGACCCCTACGGTCGCGTTCTGGTCGCCGCACCGCGCGACGAGGAAGCGGTGCTGGTCGCCGATCTTGATCTTGATCAGCGGCGCGACTGGCTCGAGCTGTTTCCGTTCCTGTTGACCCGCAGGCCCGACAGCTACCGGGCGCTGACCGCCCCGGTCGACGCGGAACGGCCCTACGGTGCGGGCCATGCCCCGACAGCCGTCATCAAATGACGCCGCCGTGAACGCCTCGCAAGCGTAGGGTCCCGCTGGTGACAGCGACGATCTTCACCGGCGGCGTCATCTGGACGGGCTCGGGACAGACCGATGCGCTGCTCGTCACCGACGGGGTGGTGCAGGCGCTCGGAGATGAGGCCACGGCGTCGGCAGCAGGTGCCGATGTCGTCGACTTGGACGGCGGCTTCCTGATGCCGTCTTTTGGTGACGGCCACGCGCACCCGCTGTACGGTGGCCTCGAATATGCCGGGCCGCCGGTGCGTCCATGTGGATCGGTCGACGGAATCGTCTCGGCGGTACGGAAATTCGCCGACGAGCACCCTGCCGACGAGTGGATCGTTGGCGCGTCATATGACAGCAGCCTCGCCCCCGACGGGCTGTTCGACGCTCGCTGGCTGGATTCCGCCGTCCCCGACCGTCCGGTGGCGCTGCGCGCGTGGGACTACCACACCATGTGGGTCAACTCCGTGGCGCTGGAGCGTGCAGGCATCACCGCGGACACCCCTGACCCGGTGCTCGGAGAGATCCCGCACCGCGAGGACGGGTCGGTGCTCGGCACGCTGCGTGAGTGGGGCGCGGTCGACCTGGTGACCGCGGTGATGCCGAAGCGCGACGAACGCGTGCGGTTGGCGGCACTGGGCACTGCCGCCGATTACTACCTGGCCCGCGGGGTGACGTGGGTGCAGGATGCCTGGGTCGAACCCGACGACGTCGACACGTACATCGCGGCGGCCCGCAGCGATCTGCTTCGGATGCGGTTCAACCTCGCCCTGTATGCCGACCCGCGCCACTTCGATTCGCAGCTGAAGAGTTTCGCCGACGCCCGCCGCCGCGTCGACGAGGTCGGCTCGCCGCTGCTGACGGCCCAGACCGTCAAGTTCTTCGCCGACGGTGTGATCGAGAATGAGACGGGTGCGTTGCTCACGCCGTACTGTTCGGCGCTGCACAGCCACGGGCAGAGCAACTGGGAGGGCGACGCGCTTGCCCAGGCCGCGCGTCAGGTCGACGATCTTGGCTTGCAGATCCACATTCATGCCATCGGCGACGCGGCCGTGCGTCAGGCGCTGGATGCGATCGAGGATGTGGTGCGGCACAGCGGGCCTCGGGACCGTCGGCCGGTGATCGCGCATGCGCAACTTGTCGATGACGCGGACGTCGACCGGTTCGCCGAACTCGGGGTGATCCCGAACATGCAGCCGCTGTGGGCCCAGCTGGACGCGCTGATGACGGTGTTGACAGTGCCCCGCCTCGGCACCGAACGCGCGGACAAGCAGTACCGGATTCGCAGCATCGCGGATTCGGGCGCGCCGCTGGCATTCGGTTCCGATTGGCCGGTGTCATCCGGCAAGCCGTTCGACGGCATCGCCGTCGCCGTGTCCCGGCAGACGACCGATGGCGAACCCGAAGGCGGTTGGATCCCCGACGAGATCCTGCCGATCGAGCGGGCGCTGTCCGCCTACACGGCGGGGGTGGCCTATCAGGCGTTCGCCGAGGACGGCTGGGGCCGACTGGTTCCCGGTGCAAGCGCCGACCTGCTCTGGTTGAATCGCGACCCGAGGATCACTGCGGCGCTGGAGCTTCCCGCGCTCGACGTCCAAGCCACGTATCTGCGCGGCAGGCCGGCCTACACGGCCACGGATTAGAGGAGACAAAGATATGTCCACTGCGCCAACGGATTCAACCGTTCCGCCGAAGTCCACGGAGGAGGAGGGCCGCCTCCGGCGCGCCCTCGGCACGCCCTCTCTCGTGCTGTTCGGCATGGTCTACATGGTGCCGCTCACGGTGTTCACCACATACGGCATCGTGACCCAACTGACCGGCGGCCGACTGTCGGTCGCTTATCTGGTGACGCTGGCGGCCATGGTGTTCACCGCCAGGTCGTATGCACGAATGTCGGCGGCCTACCCGGTGGCCGGCTCCGCGTACGCGTACACACAGAAGTCGTTCGGGGCGCCCACCGGCTTTTTGGCCGGCTGGTCGCTGCTGCTCGACTATCTCTTCCTGCCGATGCTGAACTACCTCGTCATCGGCATTTACATGAGCGCTGCGGTGCCGTCCGTGCCGCCGTGGGTATGGATTCTGATCGCGATCGTCTTGGTGACCGTGCTGAACATCGTCGGCATCGTTTCGGTGGCGCGGGCCAACTTCTTGCTTCTCGCCCTGCAGATCATCTTCATCGTCGTGCTGGTGGTGATGGCGTTCGTGACGATCTCCGGATACGGAAGCGTGAACCTGGTGGCGCCCTTCAGTGGTGACGGCACGGTCAGCGGTGTGACGCCGATCTTCGCGGGCGCGGCCATTCTCTGCCTGTCCTTCCTCGGATTCGACGCGGTGTCAACGCTTTCGGAGGAGGCGAAGGATCCCACCCGGACCGTGCCGAAAGCCATCATGATCGCCACCGTCGTGTCCGGACTGATCTTCTTCGGCTTGTCCTACGTCTCGCAGCTGGCGTTCCCGTCGAATGAGTTCGCCGACGTCGACGCGGGTTCGACGGACGTGATGCTGGCGGCGGGCGGCCAATTCCTGAACATCTTCTTCACCGCCGCGTACGTCGCAGGCTGCATCGGGTCGGCGCTCACCTCGCAGGCGTCGGTCGCACGCATCCTCTTCGCGATGGGCCGCGACGGCATCATGCCGCGCAAGGTCTTCGGTCACGTCTCGGTGCGATTCGCCACCCCGACGTTCGCCATCCTGGTGGTCTCGGTGATCTCGCTCGCCGCACTGTGGATCGAATTGGGCTTCCTCGCCTCGATCGTGAGTTTCGGTGCGCTGGTGGCTTTCTCGGCTGTCAACCTCACCGTCATCAAGCATTACTACATCGACAGCGGTGACAAGAACGTGTTCAACAACGTCATCCTGCCGCTCATCGGCTTTGCGTTGACGGTGTGGTTGTGGTTCAACCTTTCGGCTCTTACCCTGTGGGTCGGGCTGATCTGGCTGGCAATCGGATTCGTGTGGCTGCTGGCGGTGACGCGGGGCTTCCAGCGCCCGACGCCGGTGTTGGATATGGAGGAGTAGCCGCTAACCGACGGCGAAGTTCCCGAACAGCACGACCGCGAGGCCGAGTGCGACGACGATGTTCACCAGAGTCGCCGAGGCGAACAGTGCGATCGGTCGCCATCCCGCTTCGCGCAGGCCCTTCAGCGAGAACTCCAACCCGATGGAGACGAAGGCGAAGATCAGGAACCAGGTGCGCAGATCGTTGACGGTCGCGATCGCTGCTTTGCCGCCGCTGGCCCATTGCAGGTAGAGCGTGCCGATGATCGACGCGGCGACGAACCCGAGGACGAACTTCGGGAACCGTTCCCAGAACTGGCCCAGCGTCGGCCTAGCCTCGTCGGGACTGCGGCGTTCGACCTTGACCGCGAAGTAGGCGGTCAGCGCGATCGCCACCACACCGATCAGGGCGTTCTGTGTCGTCTTGACGATCGTCGCGATCTGCAGTGCGTTCTCGCCCGCGATGGCGCCGGACGCCGCGACGGCGGCCGTGGTGTCGATGTTGCCGCCGATCCAGGCGCCCGCCACCTCGTCCGAAAGACCGAACACGTCGGACAGCCACGGCAGCAGGAAGATCGACGGCAGCGCGAACTCGATCACCAGCGACGCGGCATAGGCGAGTTGTTCCTTCTTCGCCTGCACGGCGCCCGCCGCCGCGATGGCCGCGCTCACACCGCAGATCGACACCGCCGACGCCAGCAGCGCGCGCAGCTTGTCGTCGAGGCCGAGCAGGCCGCCGAGCCACCAGGTGAAGCCGAACACGATGCTGATCAACAGCAGCGCCTGAATGATGGCCGGCCCCGCGGCGGTGACGAGCACCTTCAGGTTGACCGACGCGCCCAGCAACACGAGGCCGGTCTTGATGAAGAACTCGGTGCGGAAGCCGTTCGACAGTGCGTCGCGCAGTGCCAGCCTGGTCAGTACCGCGTTGCCGGCCAGGCCCAAAGCAATGGCGTAGATCGGAACTCGATCGACATGGCCACCTTCGGGAACGGGGTACCCGCCGCCCAGAGCGGCACCTCCTGCTCGAGGAAGCGGGCGAGCGCGCCGAGTGCGACGACGACAACCACCCCGGCGATCGCATAGCCAAGGACGGGTTTCGACTCTTCCTGGGTCGCCTGATCGGCGGTCTGTTCGGTCACGGGATCACGCTTCCCGGGATAGCACCGACGAGCACCAACACCAACAGCGCCAGGCCAACGATGACAGCGAGCCAGTCCTCGTTCATGCGGGCAAACCGTAATCACCGACGACGGCATCGGGAACGGTTGAGATCACAGCGAACACAAAGCTAAAGGCTGGCCAGCCTCTTGTTCAGCAGCCGCTGCAGCCATGCGGGAGAGAAACGCGACAGCACGACCGACGCCCTGGTCTGTGTGCCGACAGCGAAGTGCACCTGGTGAATTCGGCGCTGCAGCCTCGAGGGTTCGACCGCCGCCACGATAGTGTCGGCGACGTCCTGAGCGGTCAGATTGATGCCGAGAGATTCGGTGGTGCCGGTTTTGATGTTCTCCGTCATCGCCGTCTTCACGTACAGCGGCCAGATCGCGACGACGCGGATGCCGTGGCTGCTCCATTCGATGTCGAGCGCCTCGGTGACGCCGCGGACGAAGAACTTCGTCGCACTGTAGGTGGCGAGCTCGGCCTGACCGTAGATTGCCGACGCCGATGCGAGGTTGACGACGACGGAGTTCGGTGTGGTCCGTAGATAGGGGAACGCGGCATGCAGACCGTTGACGACACCCTTGGTGTTGATGTCGATCTCCTTGAGCTGCGCGGCGATGTCGATGTCCTCGAACCGCCCGGCCCGCAGGATGCCGGCGTTGTTGATCATCACGTCGAGGCGGTCACCGGCCGCCTTGGCGAACTCGCCGACGCGCTTCGCCATCTCGTCGGGATCGGTGACGTCGAGGTGTCCGGTGATGGCCGGAGCCGCTCGGCCGAGCGCCTCGATCTCGCCGGCAAGCGATTTGAGACCCACCTCGTCGATGTCATATCCGCCGACCGTGTAGCCCTTGCGGGCGAAAGTCAGCGCGGTGGCGCGGCCGATACCTGCAGCGGCGCCGGTGATGAACACGGCTCTGGTGATGCCCACACGTCATGATCGCACTCCCTACTACACCGCGATCATCGCGATGGCGAGGCCGATCATCATCACCGCGATCAGCCCGTCGAGAATGCGCCGCGTCATGGGCTTGGCGAACAGCCCTGCCAGGCGTCGGGCCCCGAGGCCGAGGCTGACGAACCAGACCGCGCTGGCAGTGACGGCCCCGACGCCGAACAGCCAGCGACCGTCGCGGTGTTCGTTGGCCAGTGCACCCAGCAGCACCACGGTGTCCAGATAGACGTGCGGGTTGAGGAACGTCAGGGCCGCCGCAGTCAGCAGGACCTCAGCCAACCGGGCCGGCGTGGCTTCCGATGGTGAAAGAGTCGACGGCCGCCATGCACGCCGCGCGGCCAGCAGCCCGTAGCAGAACAGAAAAAGGGCACCGCCGAACTTGGCGACGTTGACTGCGGCCGGATGCGCATTGATCAACGCCCCGACGCCCGCGATGCCCGCGGAGATCAGCGCGATATCGGAGACGGTGCACAGCGCCACCACGGGCAGTACGTGCTCCCGCCGAATGCCCTGGCGCAGCACGAATGCGTTCTGCGCCCCGATCGCGGCGATCAGGGTGAACGAGGCCAGGAAGCCGACGATCAGGGGCGAGGTCATCAGTTCGACGGTAGGCAACCAGCGCGGATCAGTACAGCTAATGATTCTTCATATGCATTAGCATTACTAAGGTGCGCCTCGACAGCCAGCAGCTTGCCGCATTCGCAGCGGTGATCGAGCGCGGTAGCTTCGACGCCGCCGCCGACCATCTGCACGTCACGCCCTCGGCGGTGAGCCAACGGATCAAGGCGTTGGAACAGCGCGTCGGCCAGGTGCTGATCCGGCGCGAGAAGCCAACTGCGGCAACGCCTGCCGGGGTCCCACTGCTTCGGCTCGCCGCCCAGACCGCGCTGCTCGAGTCGGAGGCGCTGGCCGATATGGGCGGTGGTTCGGCGGACCGGACCCGCGTCGCGGTCGCAGTCAACGCCGACTCGATGTCGACATGGTTCACCACCGTGTTCGACCGGTTGCCGGACATCCTCTTCGACCTTCGGATCGAGGACCAGGACCACTCGGCCGGGTTGTTGCGCGAAGGCGCGGTAATGGGGGCGGTCACCACCGAGAGCGCTCCGGTGCCCGGATGCCGGGCGATGTCTCTCGGGGTGATGCGCTATGTGCCGGTGGCCAACGCCGCCTTTCGCGTGCGATACCTGTCCGAGGGGTTCACGGCCGAGGCAGTGGCCTGCGCGCCGTCGCTGGCTTGGAACCGCGACGATGCCCTGCAGGACATGTTGATAAGCAGGGCATTTCAACGCAGCGTCACCCGGCCGGTGCACTACGTGCCCACCGCAGAGGGGTTCGCTTCCGCGATCCTGGCCGGCCTTGGCTGGGGTATGTTCCCGACAGGTGCTGCTGCCCCGTACTTGGCGGACGGCTCGTTCGTTCGGATATCCGACGTGCACCTCGATGTGCCGCTGTTCTGGCAATGCTGGAAGATGACCAGTCCGCTGATCGACACCGTCACCGACGCGGTCCGCGCCGCGGCTTCAGGGCCTCTTCTGGGCGGCTGATTCGGTTCTTCTTTGGGAATCGAGACGCGAGCACGACATAATGAGACGATCGTCGCAGAACATTGGTGATGCGGGCTCTCCCGACGGGCGGCAGGAGAACACCATAAGTACACGCATGCGCTTGGCGGCAGGGCTCTGTGCGCTTTCCGTCGCCCTGCTGTTCACAGGACTGGGAGGTCCGGTCGCGACCGCTGAAACCGACGCGGACGGTTCGATCAGCAACACCCACGACCACGTTGGTGCGGCGGAGACCGGACCTGTCGAAGGTCCGGTCGAGACGAACGTCGTAGACACGATTCCCGAGCTGCTCGGAGCGCTCGGCGCCGACCCGCAGACCCCGTCCCAGGACGGGGAGACCCATGACGGCGGGGAAGTCCCGAAGGGTCCCGGCGGGCTAACTGGCCCGATGGCCCTCGGCGGTTCGACCGACGAGCAGCCGGCAGCCCCGGCAGTGACCACCGACAACACGGGTAGTGGCTCGAGCCCCGCGGCCACCAGCCAAGAGTCGAGTCAACCGGAGACCGTCGTCTCGCACACACCGGACTCCTCGTCGGACTCGCAGACGAATGTCGAAGCGGCCTCGCTGACCAATGCCGAGGTGAATTCGCTGACCAGCGGCGAAGTGAATTCGTCGACCGACGACCAAGTGAATCCTCCCGCCGGCAACCCACCAGCGGCGGAACCCGCGGTGGTTCAGCCGGTCACGAATTCAGTTGAATCGGTCGAGTCTCCGGCTTCGTCGGCCCCACCCCCGCCCCCGGCCGCGCCACCCGTAGTCGGTGCCGCTGCGGCCAACGACGTCATCAAGGCACTGGCGTACTTCTTCATCGCGCTGACCCCCGACGGCGTCCCGTACATCAAGATTCCGAATAATCTTCTCTCACTGCTCGGCATCCCTGCGATGGCCGAAGCGGCGACAGCGTCGCTGACCGCCGGTGGAATCGGCGGAAGCCTTCTTGCGGGTGGCCTGTACACCGCCGCGCGTATACAGCCGGCGTCATCGCTGTCGGTGCCGACAGGCTGGCCCGGAATGCTCATCGCACCCGGTGATTCGGCCGCGCTGGCATCTGCCCGCGCCGCCGCACATCCCACTCCAGAGGGTGTCGGCGCCAGCGGTGCGGTCGAACAGCGTCCCGTCGGGATCAAGGCGGTGCTGGCGGGCGGGATTCTCCCGGAGCAGGTGCGTTCGGTTCTGCAACACACAGTCGACGCCGTTTTGGCCCCGCTGTCCATGCTGGCGCTGGCTGCATTGGCATCGCCGGGCGTCGTCGGCCTGCTGCTTCTCAGCGCCGCGGGAATGTTCGTCGGGTATCGCCAGGCGAAGGCGGCGTCGATGCTGCGGGCGGTGGGGATAGCGCGGTTCGTGAAGGCGGGCCCGCTGGGCGTCGTCAGATCAGGCGGGCTCGTCGCCCTGCATGCCCGTCCGTCGACTGCGGCCAGGCCGGAGTCGCGCCGGAGCAGAGGTGTACTCGAGACCGTCGCCTGACCAGGCGGCATCAGCTCCAAACCAAACGTTTGTCCCGGCGGGGCATTGATTAAACGGCCTGCGTAAATTAGGTTCGCTTCGTTGGAGAATTGCGTTCTATCGGCGGAGGACAGATGGCTGGACGGCTCGAGGGCAAGGTCGCTTTCATCACTGGTGGGGCCCGCGGGCAGGGCCGCGCGCACGCGCTCGCGATGGCCAAAGAGGGCGCCGACATCATCGTCATCGACATCTGCCGGAACATCGACTCCAACCCGTACCCCCTGGCAACGCCCGATGACCTTTCCGAGGTCGAGCGGTCGGTCAAGGAACTGGGCCGCCGAGTGTTCGCCAGGGTCGCCGACGTCCGCGAACGCCACGAATTGCGCGACGCGCTCGAGGCCGGTGTCGCCGACCTCGGCAAGCTCGACATCGTCGTGGCCAACGCGGGCATTCTGCCGATGGCCTTCGGGAAAGAGTTTGATCCGATGCACTTCGTCGACGCCACCGACGTCGATCTCCTCGGCGTGATGAACACGGTCGCCGTCGCCCTGCCCCATCTACCCAACGGCGCCTCGATCATCATCACCGGTTCGACCGCCGGAATGATCAAAGGCACCAGCGACAACCCGATGATGGGTCCGGGCGGTGCAGGCTACGGCTGGAGCAAGCGGACTCTCATCGACTACGTCGACCATTTGTGTCTGCAGGTGGCGCCCAAGATGATTCGGGTCAACGCCATGCACCCCACCAATGTCAATACCCACCTGCTGCAGAACGACGGCATTTACAGCGTGTTCCGTCCCGACATGATGGCCGAGGGTAAGAAGCCGACCCGCGAGGATGCCGAACCTGCCTTCACCTACTTCAACGCCATGCCGATCCCCTACGTCGAACCCGAGGACATCGCGAACCTGGGCGTGTTCCTCGCCAGCGAGGAGAGTCGCTACATCACCGGGCAACACATCCGGGTGGACGCGGGTTCGATGCTCAAGTGGCCCAACGGACCTGGCGCCTGACTCACAGCGGGTTGAGTCATGAGGAAACCGATCGACTGCCCGGGATGAACTCCTGCACCTTGGTTTTCGCGCCCTGATACATCAGGTGCCAGGCATTAGAATCGCCTCGGAGCACGGCGGAGGTCAGTTCCTTCATCTGCTCGTAGGTGGCGTGCGGCGGTATGGGTGGAACCTCCGGATCACAGGCCACGTCCATCAGGACCGGACCGTCGGCGGCCAGCGCCTCGTCCCACGCGCCCGCGACGGCGTCATCGGAGTCCACCGAGATGGCCTGCAGCCCCATCGACCGTGCAACGTCGGCATAGGACAGATCCGGAAGCGACTGTGACTCCTCGAATTTCGGTGAGCCGCCCATCGCGCGCAGTTCCCACGTCACCTGGTTGAGGTCGTTGTTGTGGAAAACGCACACGACCATGCGCTGATCGGGCCAGCGGTCGCGGTACCGGCTGATGGTCAGTAGCTCGGCGAGGCCGTTCATCTGCATCGCACCGTCGCCGACCAGCGCGACAACCGGGCGCGACGGGTGCGCGAACTTGGCGCCGATGGCGTACGGGACCGCGCAACCCATGGTGGCCAGCGTGCCCGACACCGACGCGCGCATACCCGCGCGCAGCCGGACGCAGCGTGCATACCAATTCGTCGAGGAACCGGAATCAGCGGTCAGAATCGCGTTGTCCGGCAGGCGTTCGGAGAGTTCCCAGGCGACCCGCATGGGGTTGACCGGCTTGGCGGTCAGCATGCTCTGTCGCTGCACCACATCCCACCAGCGGCCGACGTTCTTCTCCACGCCGGTACGCCATGACGCGTCGGCCTTGGGTCGTAACTGCGGGATCAGCGCGCCCAACGCGGCTTTGGCGTCGGCGACGATGTTGACCTCGGTCGGATACCGCATACCGATGGCGCTGCCGTCCACGTCGATCTGCACCGCGCGGGCCGCACCGTACTCGGGGAGGAACTGGCTGTAGGGAAAGTTGGATCCCACGATGAGCAGGGTGTCGCAGTCGCGCATGAGCTCATAGCTGGGGCGCGTACCGAGCAGACCGATAGCACCGGTGACGAAAGGCAGGTCGTCGGGCAGAACATCCTTGCCGAGCAACGCTTTTGCCACCCCGGCACCGGTCAGTTCGGCGACAGCCGTGACCTCGTCGGCTGCGCCTCTGGCGCCCTGTCCGATCAGGATCGCGACCCTTTCGCCAGCGTTCAGGATCTCCGCTGCCGCACGCACCTGTTCGTCGGTCGGATCCAGCCTGCCCACCGCGTCGCCCGGGTCGCTCGACGGCACCTGCTTGAAAGCGTGCGCCGGTGCGCTGTACTTCTCCTCCTGCAGGTCCGACGGAATGATCACCGCGGTGGGACACCGCCGTGTCCGCGCTGTGCGGATAGCACGGTCGAGCGCCATCGGAAGTTGTTCGGCCACGTTGACTTCAACCAGGTAGTCACTTGCGACATCGTGGAACAACGCCTGCAGGTCGACCTCCTGCTGATAGCTGCCGCCCATGGCGCTGCGTGCCGTTTGACCGACGATCGCCACGACTGGGACGTGGTCGAGCTTGGCGTCGTAGAGGCCGTTGAGCAGATGAATCGCCCCTGGGCCGGACGTCGCCATGCACACGCCGACGTCGCCGGAGAACTTCGCGTAGCCCGTCGCGGCGAGGGCGGCCATTTCTTCGTGGCGCGTCTGAATGAACCGCGGTTGATCGTCCGCCCGTCCGAACGCCGCGATCAGGCCGTTGATGCCGTCGCCCGGATAGCCGAACACCTGATCGACTCCCCACTGCCGCAGGCGGTCCAGCACGAAATCGGCAACTTCTTGGCTCATGCCGTGAGCCATACCCCGCTGCGGCCGCGTTATGCCTCCGTGAAGTAGTGCCCCGCGTCGAGGTCGTCGACGCTCCGCAGTCCATGTCTCCGCTGGAAGCGGTCGGCGCGGCGAATACTCGTCTGCAGGAGAGGGAGCTGATCAAGCTCTCGGTGATCGCCTCGGCGCTCGCGGACGCGCTGGGCCGCAGGGGCGTGGCCGAGTCGCTGGCGAAGTTGACCGCCGAGGCGGGTGTCGCGGTGTTCAAGGTCGCCTTCGAGCGGTGGATCGGCGACGGCAGGCGAGATCAGCTGCCACACTTCATTCGATCCTCGCTCGACGAACTGAAGGAGATGGCCGCAGGAGGCTGATGATGTCCATGTCTAAGCCAGGTGTGCTCGCGGTCGCTTCGGTGGCCGCGGCGGTGGCTGTTGTCACGCTGCCGTCGGCGTGGGCGGCACCCGCGACAGACGCCAAGGGCTATGTGAGCTCGACGGCGCGCTGCGAAGCGCCCGCTACGGTCGTCGTCTTCGGCAGTACGGACGCCTCACGTGTGGCGATCTGTCGGACGGCCGGCGGCACGTACGAGTATCGCGGAGTGCGCGTCAGTGACGGCGCCAAGCTGGTCGCCCCCGCCGAGGCATCGACCGACGGCGCATTCGTCGCGGACAGCGGTGGGATCGGCTACATGGTGACCGCGAAGTCACTCGTCCTCAGCGAGGGCAACAAGGTGATCCGCGAGGAACCGATGGTGGAGTTCCACGGCCCGGCGGCGCCGGCACCGCAGGCGGCCACGCCGACGTCCACGACGCCACTGCCCCCGCCGCTGCCCGCCGAGCGGGGTCACGAAGGCTGACCAGCGAGCCACCCCTGCGGCGGCCTGCCGGACAGCGCCGAGGTCAACTGCTGAGCCGCAGTCTGAACCGCGCGCACCAATTCCGTTGCGGGCAAATGGGATCCGTGCTGGCGCAGTGTGATGCTGAACGCCGCAGCCGGGTGGCCGGTGTGGTCGAAGGCGCATGCCGCCACCGACTGCAGGCCTGGCGTGATGAGGCCGACCTCCTCGGCCCACCCTTGGCGCCGTGCTTGCTGCAACACCCGTCGCAGCTCGGGCAGAGAGGTGGGGCCATGGCCCGTTCTGTTGACGAACGCGCTGTCGGACGGAAACAACGCCCGCACCTGGGCGGCAGGAAGATGCGCAAGCATGGCGCGCCCGCTTGCGGTCAGGTGCGCTGGCATGCGCACGCCGATCCCGGTCAGTGTGACGGCCATGTGTGCCGCGGTCGGGTGCTCGCGGAGGAGATAGAGAGTCTCGGCGCCGTGCAGGATCGCGAGGTGGGCGGTCTCGTGTACGCGGGCGACGAGTTGCTTGAGCACCGGGCGAGCCCACATCTCCAGTGGCCCGTGCCGCAGGTAGGCCGAACCCACCTCGAACGCGGACACCCCGAGCCCGTAGGTGCGCTGGTCCGGCAGGTGTACGACGAAGCCGCGTTCGGTGAGCACCTCGAGCAGGTGGTAGGCGGACGAGCGCGGCATGCCGAGATCGCGCATGATCGCCGCGCCCGAGACCGGACCGGATCGGCGGGCCAGATAGAGCAGGACGTCGAGCGCGCGTCCCACCGCAGGCGATGTGCTCGACATGGCGCACCCTAACAAGGTCTCGGATACGAGACATTAGTGGGTTCGGTGGTCTGGAAGCAATGACCGGTGATCGGGTGTGCTGAAGCCATGACCTCTGCAACCGAGCCGCACCCGGTCCGCGCCCCGCGCGGCACGACGCTGTCCTGCAAGGGCTGGCAGCAGGAAGCTGCGCTGCGCATGCTGATGAACAACCTCGATCCCGAGGTCGCCGAGCACCCGGAGGATCTCGTCGTCTACGGCGGCACCGGACGCGCGGCGCGCAGCTGGCCCGCGTTCGACGCGATCGTGCGCACGCTGCGCGATCTCGAGGACGACGAGACCCTGCTGATCCAGTCCGGAAAGCCGGTCGGCGTCTTCCGGACACACGCCTGGTCACCGCGCGTACTGCTGGCCAACTCGAATCTCGTTGGCGACTGGGCGAATTGGGAGAAGTTCCGCGAGCTGGAGGCGGCTGGACTGACGATGTACGGACAGATGACCGCAGGCTCCTGGATCTACATCGGCACGCAGGGGATCCTGCAGGGCACGTACGAGACCTTCGGCGCGGTTGCGAAGAAGAAGTTCGACGGAACCCTGGCCGGGACGATCACGCTCACCGCAGGCGTCGGCGGCATGGGTGGTGCCCAACCGCTCGCGGTGACCATGAACGATGGCGTTGCGATCTGTGTCGACTGCGACGAGAGCCGCATCGACCGGCGAATCGCCCATCGGTACCTCGACACCAAGGCCGCCGACATCGATGAGGCGCTCGCGTTGGCGGTCGAAGCGCGAGATGCCAAGCGGCCGTTGTCGATCGGCCTTCTCGGCAACGCCGCCGACGTTTTTCCGGCGTTGCTCGACCGGGATGCGCCGATTGACATCGTGACCGACCAGACGTCGGCGCACGACCCGTTGTCCTACCTGCCGACCGGCATGCTGTTCGAGGACATGAAGAAGATGGCCGACAAGGACCCGGTGTACTTCACCGAGCAGGCGCGGGAATCGATGGCCACACAGGTGAAGGCGATGGTCGGCTTCATGGACAAGGGCGCCGAGGTGTTCGACTACGGCAACTCGATACGTGACGAGGCGCGCAAGGCCGGCTACGACCGGGCCTTCGACTTCCCCGGTTTCGTTCCCGCCTACATCCGCCCGCAGTTCGAGGAGGGACTCGGTCCGTTCCGGTGGGCGGCGCTGTCGGGTGACCCGAAGGACATCGAGGCCACCGACCGCGCGATCCTCGACCTGTTTCCCGATAACGACCATCTCCGACGCTGGATCACCATGGCCGAGGAACGGGTCGCCTATCAGGGCCTGCCCGCCCGGATCTGCTGGCTCGGCTACGGCGAGCGGCACAGGGCAGGGCTGAAGTTCAACGAGATGGTCGCTTCCGGCGAGCTTTCGGCGCCGATCGTCATCGGCCGCGATCACCTTGACTCCGGATCGGTCGCGTCCCCGTATCGGGAGACCGAAGCCATGGCCGACGGCTCCGACGCCATCGCGGACTGGCCTCTGCTGAACGCCTTGGTGAACACAGCGTCCGGCGCATCGTGGGTGTCGATCCATCACGGTGGCGGCGTCGGCATGGGCCGCTCCATCCACGCGGGCCAGGTATGTGTGGCCGACGGGACGGATCTGGCGGCCCAGAAGCTCGAGCGGGTGCTGATCAACGACCCGGGCATGGGCGTCATCCGGCACGCCGATGCAGGCTACGTGCATGCCATCGCGGTCGCAGCCGAGCGGGGAGTCCGAATTCCCATGCAAGAGAAGTGATCATGGACTTCGATCCGCGGTTCGACTCCCTGTGGGAGTCCATCCTCGACGTCGGACGCGAACCCACCACCGGCGGTTATCGCAGATTCGCGTGGAGCACGGCCGATCTCACCCTCCGCGAATGGTTCTCCGCCGAAGCGCAGCGTCGCGGCATGACCGTGGAGGAGGACCGTAACGGCAACATGTGGGCGTGGTGGATGCCCGCCGGGTGGCGTGGTGACCCAAGGGGCGCATTCGTCACCGGCTCTCACCTCGACTCGGTGCCCGACGGTGGCGCGTTCGACGGGCCGCTCGGGGTGGTGTCGTCGTTTCACGCGGTCGATCTCCTCCGCGCCCGCGGTGTCGCACCCGTCGTCCCGATCGCCGTGGTCGCATTCGCCGATGAGGAGGGTGCCCGGTTCGGTGTGGCATGCGTCGGATCGCAGCTGAGCACGGGGGCACTGACGGCCGACCGGGCGCTCGCGCTTCGCGACAACGACGGAACCACGTTGGCCGACGCGCTGCGCGACGCGGGCCGCCGCCCGGAACTACTCGGCGTCGACGACACGCTCACCGAACGGGTAGGTGTGTACGTCGAGCTTCACGTCGAACAGGGCCGAGCGTTACAAGACCTGGGCCGCCCGATCGCCGTGGCCTCGTCGATCTGGCCGCACGGCAGATGGCACCTCACCTTCGGCGGTGAGGCCAACCATGCCGGCACGACCCGGCTGGTCGACCGGCGTGATCCGATGCTGCCCTTCGCATCCGCGGTGCATGCCGCGCGAATCGAGGCAGCCAGGCACGGCGCCGTCGCCACATTCGGGAAGGTCAGGGTGAGCCCGAACGGCGCAAACGCCATTCCGTCCCGGGTCGACGCGTGGCTGGACGCCCGCGCCGCCGACGAGGCCACCCTCGCGACAGTCGTCGAATCGATCCGGGACTCGGCCGCGCACTATGCCAAGGACGGCCACGTCACCGTCGACTTCGAAGCCGAGTCGATCACCCCGATCGTCGAATTCCCGGACGCGCCGCGCCTGCGGGTGCAGGCTGCGCTGTCGCAGTTCGGCGAGGTTCCCGTGCTTCCTACCGCCGCGGGCCACGACGCCGGAATCCTCTCGGCCAAGGTGCCGACAGCGATGCTGTTCGTGCGCAACCCCACCGGGGTTTCCCATTCCCCCGAGGAGTACGCGGAGATCGCCGACTGCCGCACCGGCGCGGAAGCGCTGGCCGACGTGATGGCCGATTGGGTGGCGCGGTGACCGACGGGAACTTCTGGTGTGAGAACGCGTGGCTGGACAGCGAGGTCGTGGCCTCCGTTGGGGTCGTCGTCAACGCCGGACGGATCACCGAGATCGATAAGGGCGTGCCGCCGACGTCGTCGTCTCGGCGGCTTCGCGGTCTGGTGATCCCCGGCCTGGCCAACGCGCACTCGCACGCCTTCCACCGGGCACTGCGATCGCGAACCCAGCGTGATCGCGGCAGCTTCTGGACGTGGCGAAAGCTGATGTATGACACCGCAGGACAACTGACGCCCGAGCGCTACCAAGCCTTGGCGACGGCCACCTACGCCGAGATGGCACTGGCGGGAATCACCGCGGTCGGCGAATTCCATTACCTGCACCACGATGTCGGCGGAAGGCGCTACGCGGACCCGAACGAAATGGGCAAGGCGCTGATCGCGGCCGCGTCGGCCGCAGGGGTACGCCTGACGCTGCTGGACACCTGCTACCTACGCTCCGGACTCGACGGTGCCCCGCTGGCCGACGGTCCACAACAACGATTCGGCGACGGAACCGCCACCGCATGGGCCGAGCGGGTGGACGGGTTGAGAACCGACTTGCAATCACACGAGCAGGTGATCGTCGGTGCTGCAATACATTCCGTGCGGGCGGTGCCCCCGGCTGAGATGACCGCGGTGGTCGAGTGGGCCGACACCCATCGCGCACCACTGCACGTGCACTCGTCCGAGCAGACCGCCGAGGTCGACGAGTGCATCGCGGTGCACAACTGCACCCCGACCGCACTTCTGCGCGACAATGGAGTCCTCGGGCCCCGCACCACCGCAGTGCACGCCACGCATGTGACCGGACAGGACATCGCGGACATGGACCGCACGGCGACCGGCGTCTGCTTCTGCCCGACGACCGAACGCGACCTGGGTGATGGGATCGGACCCGCGCCCGCCCTGCTGGCAGGGCGCGGACCGTTCAGCCTGGGATCTGACAGCCACGCGATGATCGACCTGTTCGAGGAGGCGCGCGCCGTCGAACTCGACGAGCGCCTGGCCCGCCGCGAGCGCGGAATCGTCTCCGCGGCAACGCTACTGGACTCCGCAACTGCCGCCGGTCAACGCGCCCTGGGCTGGACGGAGGCGGGCAACTTGCGGGTCGGTGCGCATGCCGACCTCGTCGCGGTCGATACTCGGTCGATTCGTACCGCGGGTGGCGGAGCCACGGCGGAGAACGTCGTGTTCGCCGCATCGGCCGCCGACGTCACCGACGTGATCGTCGACGGTCGACATGTGGTGACCGAGGGACGACACGTAGCGCTTGCCGACGTCGGCGAGGCTCTTGCACAGGCGATCGGGTGGCAGGAATGACCGTTCTCTACGACAACATCGGCGAGCTGGTGACCAACGACGCGGCGCAGGGCGACGGTTCTCTGCTTGGGCTCATCCGGGACGCCGCGATGGTCGTCGACGACGACCGCATCGCCTGGGTCGGCCCGACAGACAAGGCGCCGGCCGCAGAGCAGCGGGTCGACTGTGGGAATGCAAGCGTGATACCGGGATTCGTCGACAGCCACGCGCACCTCGTCTTCGCCGGCGACAGATCCGCCGAGTTCGCCGCGCGGATGAGCGGCGCCGCTTACGACGGCGGCGGCATCGCGACGACGGTTTCGGCGACCCGCGCCGCCTCGGACGCCGAGCTGTCGGACAACGTCGACCGGCTGATCGGCGAGCTCTTGGCCAGTGGCGTCACGACTTTCGAAACCAAGAGCGGCTACGGCCTGACCGTGGCCGACGAACTCCGTGCGTTGGATATCGCCGGTCGCGCCACAGCCGAAACCACATTCCTCGGTGCCCATGTCGTTCCCGCCGAGTACCGCGACCGTCGTGACGACTACGTCAGCCTGGTCGCGGGGGAGATGCTCACGGCATGCGCACCGCGAGCCAGATGGATCGACGTGTTCTGTGATCGCGGCGCGTTCGACGTCGACGAGGCGAGGACGATCCTGCAGGCCGGCGCCGGTGCCGGCCTCGGTCTGCGCGTGCATGCCTCCCAGCTCGCTGCTGGGCCGGGTATCAAGCTCGCCGTCGAGTTGGGTGCGGCGTCGGTGGACCACTGCACGTATGCCGACGACGGTGACCTCGAGGCACTCGCTGCAAGCGACACCGTCGCCACCCTGCTGCCTGGCGCCGAATTCTCCACCCGCGCACCATGGCCCGACGGCCGACGCTTCGTCGAAGCGGGTGTGTCGATCGCCCTGGCTACGGACTGCAATCCCGGCACGTCGTACACCACCAGCATGCCGTTCTGCATTGCGATGGCGGTCCGCGATATGCATCTGACGCCCGCAGAGGCGTTGCGCGCGGCGACCAAGGGCGGGGCGTCCGCCCTGCGCCGCGACGACGTCGGAGTGCTTGCGCCCGGCATGCGGGCGGACTTCGTCAGACTCGATGCACCCTCATACGTTCACCTGGCCTACCGGCCCGGCGTGCCCATCGTCGACGACGTGGTGCAATCCGGCGCTCCCACGCAACGAAAGCAGATCGAACAGTGATGAATGATTCCAAGGTCGTTGTCGGGGTCGGCCCGGTCACCTTCGCCGATGTCGTCGCGGTGGCGCGCCAGGATGCCCGGGTAAGCATCGCCCCCGATGCGCTCGACGCCGTCGCGGCCAGCCGGGTCCACATCGAGGCGCTCGCCGGCCAACCCACCCCGGTCTACGGTGTGTCCACCGGCTTCGGCGCACTCGCCACCCGACACATACCCCTGCAACGACGAACGCAACTGCAGCGCAGCCTCATTCGGTCACACGCTGCGGGTACCGGCGCTGAGGTCGAGCGCGAGGTCATCCGCGCGATGATGCTGCTGCGGTTGTCGACACTGACGACCGGCCGAACCGGAGTCCGTACGGAGACGGCGCAGGCCTACGCCGATCTGCTGTCCGCCGGGCTGACGCCCGTGGTGTACGAGTACGGCAGCCTCGGCTGCTCCGGCGACCTCGCGCCGCTGGCGCATGTGGCGCTCGCGGTGATGGGTGAAGGCCACGTCCGCACCGCTGACGGTGTTCTGACGCCGTCAGCAGAAGCAATGGCCGAACACGGGCTGGGGCCGGTGACGCTCGCCGAGAAGGAAGGCCTGGCGCTGATCAACGGCACCGACGGAATGCTGGGCCAACTCGTACTCGCCCTCACCGACCTGGACAGCCTGTTCCGGCTCGCCGACATCGCCGCGGCGATGAGCGTCGAGGGTCTGCTCGGCACAGACCGGGTGTTCGCCGACGATCTCCAGCGGCTGCGACCACATCCGGGCCAGGCGGTGTCCGCGGCGAACATCACCCGACTGCTGGCGGGGTCGGCGATCGTCGCCAGCCACCGGGGTGACGACTGCACCCGGGTGCAGGACGCCTACTCGCTTCGATGCTCACCTCAAGTAGCAGGTGCCGCGCGCGATACCGCCGGCCACGCACGAGCGGTCGCCGAACGCGAATTGGCAAGCGTCATCGACAATCCCGTGATCACACTGGACGGGCGGGTCGAGTCGAACGGCAATTTCCACGGCGCGCCGGTCGGCTATGTGCTGGATTTCCTGTCGATCGTGGTGGCCGACGTGGCCAGTATCAGCGAGCGGCGCACTGATCGGTTCCTCGACGCCGCGCGCAGTCACGGGCTGAACCCCTTCCTTGCCGACGACCCGGGTGTCGACAGCGGGCACATGATCACGCAGTACACCCAGGCCGCCATCGTGTCGGAGCTCAAACGGCTGGCCGCCCCGGCGAGCGTGGACTCGATCCCGTCGTCGGCGATGCAGGAGGACCATGTGTCGATGGGCTGGTCGGCGGCTCGCAAGCTGCGCCGTGGCATCGACGGTCTGACGCAGGTGCTCGCGATCGAGGTGCTCAACGCGGCGCGCGGCATCGAACTGCGCCAGCCCCTGATGCCCGCACCTGGGACCGCGGCGGTCATTGCGGCGCTGCGCAAGCGTGTCCAGGGTCCAGGCGAGGACCGCTATCTGGCGCCCGAGATCGCCGCCGCCGTCGAGCTGGCGCGAACCGGAGCGTTGGTCGAGGCGGCGGAAGGCGCCGTCGGCGCCCTGTCCTGACCGATCGCGCCGATAGTCTGCGACGTATGGGACTTCGGGGATTGACCGGCAAGGTCGTCGTCGTCGCGGGGGGAGCCACCGGAATCGGTGCCGCCACCAGTCGCAGGCTAGCCGCTGAGGGTTGCGCGGTGCTCGTCGGTGATGTCGTGGCCGACGGGGCGCGCCGAACGGCCGAAGAGATCACCGAGGCGGGCGGCACCGCAACCGGCGTTCCGTTCGACCTCGCCGAGCCGGACTCGGTGGCGGCCCTGTTCCAGACCGCCGCGGATATCTACGGCGGCGTGGACGCGTCGTTCAACGTCGGCGCCGACATGGCTGCGCTCATGGGCGACTCCGACGTCGTCGACATCGAGCTGGATCTGTGGGACCGGGTGATGGCGGTCAACCTCCGCGGCTATGTGGTCGCGCTGAAATCGGCCATCCCGTTGATGCTGGCGCGCGGCGGAGGGGCCATCGTCAACATGTCGTCGGCGGCGGCGTTCCAGGGCGAGCCGACCCGCCCGGCCTATGCCACCGCGAAGGCCGGCATCGGTGCGCTGACCCGCCACGTCGCCGCCCGATGGGGCAAGCAAGGGATTCGTTGCAACGCCGTCGCGCCGGGTTTCACTGCGACACAGGCGATTCGGTCGGTGCCGCAATGGCCGGAGCTGGAGGCGGCCGCCCTCAAACGGATGCGCGGCAACCGTGTCGGCGATACGGACGACATCGCCTCGCTGGTCGCATTCCTGATCTCGTTGGAAGGTGAGTGGATCAACGGTCAGGTCATCAACATCGACGGAGGTACGGTTTTGCGATGACCGCAGCCTCCCGTGAACGTGCCGAACTGGTGACGACAATGCGCGACGCAGGTCCCGATGCGCCGACACTGTGCGGCGAATGGACCGTCCGTGACCTGGCGGCACACCTGGTGATCCGCGAACGCCGCCTCGACGCGGCGCCGGGCATCATGATTCCTGCGCTCGCCGGTTACACCGCCCGCAGGCAGCAGCACCTCACCGACACCACGCAGTGGCCCGAGCTGCTGGACATGGTCGCGTCGGGGCCGCCGCTGTACTCGCCGTTCAAGCTGCTCGATCCCGTGGTGAACACCACCGAGATGTTCATCCACCACGAAGATGTCCGTCGCGCGGTACTCGGATGGCAACCGCGGAGCCTCGAGGGCGACCTCGAGTCCGCACTGCGCAGGCAGGTGCGGTTGGGGGCCCGGCTGTCGCTGAGCCGCGCGCCTGCAACCGTGACGCTGCAGGACTCCGACGGCTCAACGCTGGCGTCCGTCGGCAAAGGCCCGCGGTGCACGATCACCGGGTCGGCACCCGAACTGCTGCTTTTCCTGTCCGGCCGCGACGCGGTGCTGATCGAATTCGGAGCCGACGACGACATCGCTGAGCAGGTGCGAGAGGCCCGCCGGGCGCTGTAGATCACAGTCGACGATTTCGAACTACACAGCTGCGCTCGGTATCGTGGTCCGGTCGTCTTGATCAGGAGCAACGCAGTGACCCTCAACACAATCGCACTGGAGCTGGTGCCTCCCAACGTGGAGCGCGGGCCGGAGTATGCGAAAGAAGAGGCGCGCAAGGTCGCGAAGATCTCCGCGGAGTCCGGCCTCGCAGGCCGGCTCAAGCACATAATGATCCCCGGGATGATCGACGAGGACGACGACCGCCCCGTCCCGATGAAGCCGAAGCTCGACGTCCTCGAGTACTGGTCGTTGATCCAGCCGGAGCTGCCGGGCCTACGCAGTTTGTGCACGCAGGTCACCCCGTTCATGGACCAGGCGGCCCTCGGCGAGCGGCTGACCTTGCTTCAAGGCGCTGGGTTCGAGGGCATCGCGTTCGTCGGAGTGCCCCGCACCATGAGCGACGGCGAAGGCACCGGTGTCGCCCCGACAGATGCGCTGTCGATCTACCGCGACGTGGTCGACAACCGCGGTGCGATCCTCATCCCGACCCGTGAGGGCGAGCAGGGCCGGTTCGAGTTCAAGTGCAATCAGGGCGCCAACTACGGCATGACGCAGCTGCTGTACTCCGACGCGATCGTCGGGTTCCTCACCGATTTCGCCAAGAACACCGACCACCGGCCCGAGATTCTGCTGTCTTTCGGCTTCGTGCCCAAGGTCGAGACCCGAGTGGGTCTGATCGACTGGCTGATTCAGGACCCCGGCAATGCGGCGGTCGCTCGCGAGCAGGAGTTCGTTCGGTCCCTGGCGAGCCGCGATCCCGCCGACAAACGTCAGCTGATGGTCGACCTGTACAAGCGGGTGATCGACGGCGTCGCCGATCTCGGTTTCCCGTTGAGCATTCACTTCGAGGCGACCTACGGCGTATCCGGCGCCGCCTTCGAGACGTTTGCCGAGATGCTCGCGTACTGGTCGCCGGACCGCTAGAGCGCGCGAATCCCGGTGTAGGTCAACAGGATTCCGACGACGAGAAGAATGGCCGCCGTGACGGTGGCATGTTCGCGCTGCATCCAGTCCCTCACCCGTTCGAGCTGCCCGTCGACGCGCTCGCCGGCCACCAGGTAGGCGAGGATCGGGGCGATCACCGTCGATCCGGCAAGGGCCGTGTAGAACGCCACGGCGAGCCAAACGTCGATGCCGGTCGCGGCGGTTCCGATGATCAGACCTGCCGCGGCGGTCATGACGACGACCTTCGGATTGGCGACCACCAGCCCGAATCCGATCAGCCCGGCGCCCAACGGCTTGATCCGTCCCAGCCGATTGAGAAAGGCAGGCGGCCGGGTCTCGCGTTTGCGTGTCACCCACCGCCCGGCGCCGAGCGCGATGAGCAGGACACCGACGGCGATCCGCACCACGGGCGCCCACGTCGGGGATTCTCGACCGAGCCCGTCGATCAGATGGGGCACCTGGACGAAGGCAGCGGTCAACACCGCGAGCCCGATAAGCCAGCCGGACATGAAGGCCAGCCCGGTGGGCCTGGGATGGTCGGTGTGCAGAACCAGCACGACCGCCGGAATTATCGATACCGGCGACAGTGCGACGACGAGCGCGAGAGGTAACAGCTCGCCGAGCAACGCTCCGGCGGACTAGCGCGCGGGCGTGGGTGTAGCGGTGTGCCTGCCGAGAAGGTAGGTCAACCAGCGGAGATCGATGAGCACGTGATCGCCCTTTCTGTTAGGCGGTCTTGGTGAGCAGAGGTAGAAGGCGCCGACGCTCGCCGATGCGATCGGCGATGTCGTGAAGCGCCTCGGCGACGGAGCCGACGGTCGGGAACGTTTCACCTTCACCGAACAACCGCAGTGTCCGGTGAACGTGTTGGCTGGGAACGATCGACCAATCAACGCCGGCGTGTTGGCAATCCTCGTCGACGGAGTAGAGGAGTGAAATGCAAGCCGGCGCAAAGGAAGTCACGCCGGTCATATCCAATACGAAGGGCTTCTCCGTCAAGACGAAGCGCCGTGCATAGGCAGTGATGACATCGAGGTTGGACTCGTTGACTTCGCCGCTGACCGTCACCACGGTGGCCAGCTGACGACACAGCGCACGCATCTGTGCGCCGCTGCAGTCGAGTGCCGGGTTCCCGTACATGAGGTCAAAGCTATGCCGCTGATCTAAGGCATTGGGGAGCGTCCGGTAATACTTTGCTAAGAACCGTTTTACGAGCGCTGGGATTCTAAGGACGGCGGAACTGCGCGCCGGAATAGTTCTCCCACGGGCTGTAGTCCGCGATCAGTGCTTCCTGTGGTGGTCGCAGGTCCTCTGGTACGTGCTGCAGGTTGATTCGGATGCGGTACCAGATCGAACTCGGTCCGCGCATACCGTCGAGTAACACGTCCACGGGCTTAAGTTTCTTAGCTACTTCCTCATATTTGTCGCGCCAGGTTTCGAGCGCGGCCATCGCCTCGTCCTTGGTCTTGGTGCGGGCGATCTCGATCAGCGGCATCGTCGATTCGCGTCGGCCGGTGCCCTTCTTCGCGCCCCTCGGTGCTTTCTCGGCGGGGCCGAGCCGGTCGGCGAGGTCGAGTAGTAGGTCCAGGCTGCCCGTCGCGTCGTCCATGCCTTCCCACGGGTCGCCGCGCTCGGCGAATCGCTCGGGCACGGTCGCGATGGTGAAGTTCTCGGCGCGGCAGTCGACGACCTCGTCCCACAGCAGTGGTGTGGACACCCTGGCGTCGGGCGTGGCCCGCACCGAGTAGGCCGAAGCCACCGTGCGGTCGAACGCGTTCTGGTTGAAGTCCACGAACACGCCCTCGCGTTCCTCCTTCCACCATCGCGCGGTGGCCATATCGGGCGCGCGCCGCTCGACTTCGCGCGCCACCGCCTGCGCGGCCAACCGGACGAACTTGAAGGGCCACCGCCGCTCGATGCGTGCATAGATGTGGAAGCCGCGCGATCCCGATGTCTTGGGCCACGCGGTCAGGCCGTGCTCTTCGAGAACTTCGCGCGCGACGAGTGCGACGTGGATGATCTGTCGCCAGTCGACCCCGGGCATCGGATCGAGGTCGACGCGCAGCTCGTCGGGGTGGGCGAGGTCGTCGGCACGGACCGGGTGCGGGTTGAGGTCGACGCAACCGAGGTTGATGGCCCACACCAGACCGGCGGCGTCGTGAAGGACGGCCTCCTTCGCGGATGTGCCCGATGCGTAGCGCAGCTCGGCGACATCGACGTAGTCGGGCCGGTTCTTCTCGGGGGCCCTCTTCTGGAAGACGGCCTCTTCGGTGATGCCCTTGACGAACCGCTTGAGGATCATCGGGCGGTCGGCGACCCCAAGCAGGGCCCCGGGAGCGACGGCGAGGTAGTAGTGGATCAGGTCGAGCTTCGTGACGCCGAGCGCGGGAAACACCACCTTGTCGGGATGCGAGATGGGCACCGCCTCGCCGTCGACCTCGAGGTGCTCACCCTTCGAGGACGATGCAGCCATACCGCCATGGTAGTTACGCAGCACTTTCCATACCGCGGTGCGACGGTCGTCACATAGTGTGGAGCCATGCCGAAGCTAACCGAACTTCCCTTTCAGGCAGCGGCCCTCGTCCAGCAATACGCCGAACGGGGCGCAGCCGAGCTGCACTACGCCCGCAAGATGTTCGAAGCGGGCGCGCTGAAGCTGGAACCGCCGCAGAACATCGCCGCCTTCGTGGCCGATATCCGGCGCTGGGGTGAGTTCGGCATGATTCCCGCACTGAACGCACGACGCACCCCCGATCGCACGGCGATCGTCGACGACGACGGCGAGGTCACCTTCAGAGAACTCGACGAGGCCGCCCACGCCCTGGCGAACGGCCTGCTTGCGATGGGAGTCAAGGGCGGCGACGGGGTGGCGATTCTGGCCCGAAACCATCGGTGGTTCCTGATCGCCCTCTACGGCGCCGCCCGCGTCGGCGCCCGCATCATCTTGCTCAACAGCGAATTCTCCGGTCCACAGATCAAGGAAGTGTCGGAGCGCGAGAACGCCCATGTGATCATTTACGACGACGAGTACACGAAGGCCGTCGCCCAGGCCGAACCGCCGCAGGGCAAGCTGCGCGCGCTCGGCACCAACCCCGACAAGGACGAGCCGTCGGGCAGCACGGACGAGACGCTGGCCGAACTCATCGAGCGAAGCAGCGCCAAGCCGGCGCCCAAGGCGGCGAAACACTCGTCGATCATCATCCTGACCAGCGGCACCACCGGGACGCCGAAGGGCGCCAACAGGAGCACCCCGCCGTCCCTGGCGCCGATCGGCGGCGTGCTCTCCCACGTGCCGTTCAAGGCCAACGAGGTGACATCGCTGCCCGCGCCGATGTTCCATGCACTGGGTTTCCTGCACGCCACGATCGCGATGTTCCTCGGCTCGACGTTGGTGCTGCGACGACGGTTCAAGCCCGCAACCGTGCTCACCGACATCGAGAAGAACAAGGCGACGGCCATGGTCGTCGTCCCGGTGATGTTGTCCCGGCTCCTGGACGAGCTCGAGAAGACGGAGAAAAAGCCCGACCTGTCGTCGCTGCGCATCGTGTTCGTGTCCGGGTCGCAGCTGGGCGCCGAACTGGCCAACCGTGCGCTCAAGGACCTGGGCCCGGTGATCTACAACCTGTACGGCTCGACGGAGATCGCGTTCGCGACCATCGCGCGGCCGCAGGATCTGTCGATCAACCCGGCGACCGTCGGGCCTGTCGTCAAGGGTGTGAAGATCAGAATCCTCGACGACAACGGAAACGATCTACCGCAGGGCGAGGTGGGGCGGATCTTCGTCGGCAACACCTTCCCGTTCGAGGGCTATACGGGCGGCGGCCACAAGCAGATCATCGACGGGCTGATGTCCTCGGGCGATGTCGGTTACTTCGACGAGCACAACCTGCTCTATGTCAGCGGCCGCGACGACGAGATGATCGTGTCGGGCGGCGAGAACGTCTTCCCCGCGGAGGTGGAAGACCTCATCAGTGGTCATCCCGAGGTCGTCGAAGCCACCGCGCTGGGTGTCGAGGACAAGGACTGGGGGCACCGGCTCCGCGCGTTCGTGGTGAAGACCGACGGCGCCAGTGTCGACGAGGACGCGATCAAGAACTACGTGAAAGAGAATCTCGCCCGCTACAAGGTGCCACGGGAAGTCGTCTTCCTCGACGAGCTGCCCCGCAACCCGACGGGCAAGATCCTCAAGCGCGAACTCCGCGAAATGGCCGTCGGCGGAGACGACGAGAAAGCCGAAGTGGAGTAACGCTTTTCGCCGCTACTGGCCGGGCGGCGGCTGCTGCTGGTCCTGGGGTGGCGTTGCGGCGCCGACGATCTGCTGGGCGGCGTCCGATCCCTGTTGCGCGGCGTCGACTCCCACGAACGTGTCCTTGGCGGTGCAGTTGCCCGCATGGACTGGCCCGGAGGGGACTTCACCCGGTAATTCCTCGCGGCCGCCGGGCGGAATGTAGATCGGAAAGCCGTTCATGCGGGCGCACACGCCTCCCGGCGGGCCCGATGTCGGATAGGGGCTGACGGCAGGCGCCTGGTTGAGAGCCTGGTTGGCCTGATCGGTCGCGGAACCAACGATGGCAGCCGGGTCGGGCTGCTTCTGCTGCTGTTGGCACTGCACATCGTCCGGATTACACGGCGGCGGATCGTCGGCACTCGCGATCGGCGCCAGAGCCATGATGGCGCCCGCGGCGGCTCCCAGCACGAGGGTGGCGGCAGTGGTGATGCGCTTCGGCATGTGCTTCGTCCTTAGTGGCAACATAAAGCGCCCGACGTGGGCGCTTGCTGCCCACATTGTCAGCGCACCAAGATCACCGCAATCCGGTTTGCTCACTTAATTTTAGTTAGTTGCGAAGGCAACCAAAATCAGCGCACGCCACTTGCGAACATCGCCGCTGACCAGGGGATTGACAGGCACACGAGCATCAGGGTCAACAGAAACCAGCCCGCGCCCTGCCAGATCACCCACGTGCCGCCTGCGCGCCAGACGCGATAGGTCTTGACGAGCGCACCGACGCCGCCGAGGAAAAGAATCGCAGGCACCGTGGAGGCGAGCAGCACCGAGCCCTTGTCGACGACGGCGAAAACAGCGAATGCGACACCGGCCACCACGATGACACCGGCCCCGTACCGAACCGCTCGGCGCAGCGCTTCCGGGTCGCGCCAACGCTTTTCGACGTCTCGGGTGTCACTCACTACCAGGGACCGTTGACATACCAGGACAGGCAGCCGGGACGGTTCCGGCACGCGATGATCGCGCCCGCGTCGGGTGCTGCGCCGCGAACCCTTGGCGCCCTGGGTGGAAGGTTGCAGTTCACCACATATGGGTTCCACGGAATCACCCCGTTCACACACGGCTGAGCGCTTGTGTCGGTATCGGTTTCGCTCACGACGGCGGGCACTGCCACCAAGAACGACACGGCCGCGGACCCGGTCACGACAAGGCGCGCTATGCGCTGCTGTATTCGCTTCATCACTACCGCCAACCACTACGGGTCGCTACCTATTTCGATGGTAGACCTCAGACGGTCGGCGAAGGTCAAATCGTCAATGGCAGCCCTCGCTCAGTACTCGATCGCCTCGATCAGCGGCGACGGCTCGTCCATCAGCGCCCAGAACCGGTCGCGGATGGCGGTTGTCATCTTGCCTGGCGCGCCGTCACCGAGCGCCTCCCCGTCGAGCGTGACGATTGGGGTGACGCCGCCTGCCGTCGTGACTGCCATCAGCTCGTCCGCCTCGTACAGCTCGTAGCTCGTGACGTCGCGCAGCGTGGCTTCGATTCCCATCGCGTCGGCGATCTCGAACACTGTCTTTCGGGTGATGCCCGGCAACGCATTTCGCGACGGCGACGCCAGCTTTCCGTCCTTGACGATGCAGACGTTGAAGCCCGGTCCTTCGGCGACGCAGTTGTCGGAGTCCATCAGGATCGCCGTGCGCGCGCCGCGGTCCTTCGCCTCGAAGCTCGCCGCGGTCAGATCGCCCCACTGGTAGTTCTTGATGGTCGGGTCGACGGTGTTGCGCCCCGCGCGGCGGACATGTCGCGGGACGACGGCAGTCGTCCCGAAGATCTGCTCGGCGGGCGGGAACGCCCACAGGTAGGGGATCGCGTAGATGTAGACCTGATGGGTCAGCTTGGATAGGTCCTTCTCGCCCTTGCGTTTTCCGTATCCGCGCGTGACGGTGAGGTTGACGAACGACTCCCGCAGCTGTGACATGCTCACACACCGTTTGGTGATGTCGGCCAGCTCCTCCTTGGTGTGGCCCGGGTCCAGCCGCAGTTTTTGCGCCCCGTCCAGCAGCCGGTCGAGGTGATCGCCGAGCCGGAAGATGTTGCCGTGCCACACATGTGCCACCGTGTAGGTCAGGTCGGAGTGCCCGAAGCCGGTGTCGAAGATCGAGATTCTGGCATCCTCGGCGGGTATGTACTCACCTTCGATCCAGGCGACACCGCCTGCGTACGGGCTCGAGGTGTCCAACTCGTAGTCGCTGTACTGGATCACCGACCCGGGCGGGGTGTCCTCCCGGATGGCGCCGGGCTCCACGGCGACGAGATTGCTCGACATACTGGTGGTAAGCGTCATTTCAGTTGATTCCTTTTCTGGCTGGCGAGTTTCAGGCTTTGTGGGTCTTGGCGTAGTCCGGTCCGGCCTCGCCGGTGGCCAGCCGCTTGCGCAACCCGGTGAAGGCCCAGAGCGTGGTCAATACGAGCAGGCCTCCGAACACGTAGCCGTTGCCTACGAACTGCGGCAGGAAGATCAGTGCGGCGCACACCAGCGTGAAGGCGATGGCCGCGACCACGGCCACGGGCACGCGCGCCTTGCCGAGGTCGAACGTGCCAGGCTCGGGCGCCGGGATGGTGCCGCGACGGGTGGCGATCATCACGGCGATTGTCTGCAGGAGGTACATCGAGCAGACCGCCAGCGAGGAGAGGCCGAGGATGAGGAAGAACGCCTTCTCGCTGACCAGTGCCGAGAGCAGCAGGATCGTCGAGAACCCGAAGATTCCGAGCACGGCGTAGGTTGGCGTGCGGTTCGACGGGGACACGTGCCGCCAGATGTGCGAGAACGGAAGCATGTTGTCGCGGGCCATCGAGTAGGTCAGCCGGGTGGCGACCAGGATGTTGGCCAGGATGCAGGCCAGCACGTTGGTCAGTGCCACGGCCACGACAATCTTGCTGATGATCGGGCCGACCTGCTGGGTGATGATCTCCTCGATGGGCGCTGCCGATGCGGCCTGTACGGCGTCGGCATTCTTGATCGCGAGTACGTAGACGACGTACATGCCGAATTCGATGATGATAGAGGCCGTCAGCGCGTAGAACATCGTGCGCGGGATGACGTGACGGGCGTTGACGGTCTCCTCGGCGATGTCCGCGCTGGCCTCCACTCCGATGAGCCCGAAGAAGGGACCGAGCGAGGCGGCCAGCCAAGCCAGCACATACGGGGTACTGCCGTCAGACGTGCCGCCGGTGAAAAGCACCGATACTGATTGGTGGTTGTCCGGCGAGGAGAACGCGACGATGGCGACGAGAATCGTTGCGCCGACGGTGATGACGAACTCGAGGCTGACGCCGATGTTGTTGACCATCGTCGCGAACCGCACGCCGTAGAGGTTGATGAGCATGCAGACGGCCATCACGCCGATGGCGATAAGGATCTGTGCGGTCTGACTCATGTTCCAGCCGAACAGGCTGCCGAGGTATCCGGACAGTATGAAGCCGACACCGGTCATGCCGCAGATCCAACCTGCGAGGGCGAGCACGCCGGTGAACAGCGCCATCGTCGAGCCGACGAGGCGACTGGTCCACTGGTACGAATAGCCGGCCAAGGGGATCTTGGCGGTCAGGTCGGCCGCAATCAGCGTCCAGATCACGAATACCGCAGCGGCGAGCAACAGAGTCCACACGAAGGGTCCGCCCGCGGTGAAGTAGCCCGCGCCGAAGCCGGTGAACACCGCCGTGGTGGCGCTGATCGTCGCGAAACCGATTGCGAAAGAGGCCAATCGGCCCACCGAGCGGTCGAGCTTCTGGGTGTAGCCGAACTGCTCGAGCTTGGCATCCTCGCTGTTGGCGGGTTCCGGAGCTTTCGCTTCGGCGGGTGCGATATCGGTCATGGCTTCTCCAGGCAGGCGGGTCGAACGGTCATCACAGAAAACTCCCTTGACCTGCCAGGCGGAAGTTCCAATAACTGATCTACTGATAACCCACGCTTATTAATGGACTCAGTAATAAGTCGCGGGCCGCTCCACCGGCTTGCCTTCACCGAAGCTCCACTCCTCGCGGACGTGCGCCACCAGCTCGGCGGCTTCGCGGCTGAGGCCGGCCGGATGCCACGCGAGCGCGGTGTAGTTGCGCGGTCGATCCGTGATGGGCACGTAGACGATGCCCTGACGGTTGTAGAGGCGCGCGCTCGCCTCGCTGGTGAAGCTGATCCCGAGCCCGCGCGCGATGGTCGTCGTCTCCTCCTCGTAGGTGGCAGCGACGGCGGCGATCTTCGGCGGCGTGCCGTCCCGCACGTCCATCGCCATCCAGTAGTCCCGCCAGGTTCCTGCGGTGGCAGGTGCCACCACGATCGGCTCGTCGAGCAATTCGGAGATCGTCAACTCCGACCGCGCAGCCAGCCGATGATCCCTCGGCAGGCACGCGACCCACTTCTCGGCGTCGAGGATGAACATCCGATGCTCGGGCAGGTCGACCGGCGGCCGGATGATGGCCACCTCTGTGGTTCCGTCGGCGAGACCGGCCGTGGGATCGGCGAAGTCGAATTCCCTTGGCTCCACGGTGATTTCGGGGTGCACCACCTCGAAATGACGGACCAGCCGGAACAGCAGGTCCGCACCGGTTCCGATCAGGTAGCCCAGGCGGATTCGGCGATAGTGAGCCGAGATCGCGATCAGGTCGTCGACGGCGGAGTCGATGCCGGCCAGCGCGTCACGCACTTTGGGCAGCCAGGCCGCCGCCAGCTCGGTCAGCGCGACTTCGCGGGTGCTGCGGGTGAACAGCATGACGCCGAGTTGATGTTCGAGTGCTTTGATCGCCGTCGAGAGGGCGGGCTGGGTGATGAACAACCGCTCGGCGGAGCGACGGTAGTTGAGTTCCTCGCCGAGCACGGCGAAGTAACGCAACTGTCGAAGGGTGACGTCTCCGGTCGTGGGCCCGACCTTCCTACTACCTCTACGGGTCCCGCGGCAGACCCAGCAGCCGTTCGGCGATGATGTTGAGCTGCACCTCCGTCGTGCCACCGTAAATCGTGGTGGCGCGGCTGTACAGCAGGTACTCGGCCCACTTCCCTGGCAGCTGCCCGGGGTCGCCGATCGCGCCGTCGGTGCCGAACGACGACACGGCGAACTCGGAGTAGCCCTGTCCGGTACGCATCGACAGCAGTTTCGAGATCGCCGCGGCGGGCATCGGATCGCCACCGGCGAGCGTCAGCAGCGTCGAGCGCATGTTGAGCACCTTGGCCGCATGGCCCTCGGCGATCAGCCTGCCTGCGTGGTTCTGACCGATCTGGTCGAACTGTCCATCCCTGATGAACTCGACGAACCCCTCCAGGCTGGCCATGCCGAGTGGCTCGCTGCTGCCGATGGACACCCGCTCGGCGGTCAGGGTGTTGCGGCTGACCTCCCATCCGCGGTCCACCTCGCCGAGCACGTACTTGTCGGGAACGAATACGTCGTCGATGTACACGGTGTTGAACATCGCGTTGCCGGTGAGCTCGCGAAGCGGCCGCACGTCGACGCCCTCGCTTTTCATGTCGAGCAGGAAGTAGGTGATGCCGTTGTGCTTGGGCGCGCTCGGGTCCGTGCGTGCCAGCAGCGCACCCCACTGCGAGAACTGCGCCGCCGTGGTCCAGATCTTCTGGCCGGTGATCCGCCAGCCGCCGTCGACTTTGGTGGCCTTGGTCGAGAGGCTGGCCAGATCGGAGCCGGCGCCCGGCTCGGAAAACAGTTGGCACCAGATCATTTCGCCACGGAAGGTCGGTGGCAGGAACCTCTGCTGTTGTTCGTCTGTGCCGAACGCGACGATCGACGGAATGATCCATGCCGCGATGCCCATCTGCGGGCGCTTGACCTCGCCGGCCGAAAACTCCTGGGCGATGATGATCTGCTCGACGGGATCCGATGCCCGCCCCCACGGCCTGGGCAGGTGCGGCTGCACCCAACCGCCTTCTGCGATGGCGGTGTTGCGCTCCGTGCCGCGCGCAACTGCCTTGAGGGCGGCGACCTCTGCGCGGATCTCCTCGCGCAGCTTCTCGGTGTCGGGGTCAAGGTCGATGTCGAGCTTGCGCATGCCGGTGGTCGTCGCGATGTCGACAACCTGTTGCGTGTAATCGGCTGCGCGGCCGAAGCAGGCGGCCAGCACGAGGGCGCGGCGATAGTAGACGTTCGCGTCGTGCTCCCAGGTGAACCCGATCCCGCCGTGCACCTGGATGCAGTCCTGGGTGCAACGCTGTGCGGCGGCCGGTGCCAGCGTCGCGGCCACCGCGGCGGCGAACTCGAAGGCGCTGTCTTTGGAATCGCCTTCGCTTGCCTCGTGGATGGCGCGCGCGGCGTCCCACACCGCCGCGGTCGCGCGCTCGGTGTCCGCGATCATCTCCGCACACTTGTGCTTGATGGCCTGGAACTGCCCGATCGGTCTGCCGAACTGTTCGCGGATCTTGGCGTACGCCGAGGCGGTGTCGGTCGCCCACCGGGCCACGCCGATCGACTCGGCAGACAGCAGGGTCGACATCAGTGCACGCGCGAGGACCCGGCTCAAGTTGGTCAGCACGCGGTCGTCTTCGACTTCCACGGCGTTGGCCCGGACATGAGCCACCGGCCGCAGCGGGTCGACGCTTCGCACCGGCTCGATCTCCAGCTGGTCGGCGTCGATCACCACCCACTCTTCGCCGCTGTCGATCGCCACCGGAAGCACAAGCACCGATGCCTGGGCGGCGGCAGGCACCGCCCGCACCTCGCCCCGGATGACCAGGCCGTCGCCGTGCCGGGTGGCGGTCAGACCCGAGTCGATCGCATATGCGGCTATCACCTCGCCGGACGCCAGGTCATTCAGCAGCTTGGCATCGGGGTCGTGTGCGGCGATCAGCGCGCTGGCGATCGCCGACGGCACGAACGGGCCCGGCACCGCACCGTAGCCGAACTCGGCGAGCACGATCGCGAGCTCCAGGATGCCGAACCCTTGTCCACCAACGGCTTCGGACAGGTGCACACCCTGCAGTCCCTGCTCGGCGGCGGCCCTCCAGTACGGCGGCGGATTGGAGATCGGAGTCTCGAGCGCCTCATGCAGAACGTCCGACGGCGCCACCCGCGCCACCAGAGACCGAACCGAATCGGCCAGGTCGTTGTGCTCGGGATTGACTGCAATGGGCATGCGGCGTTGCCTTCCCTAATAACCGGTGGGTTGGGAACGACACTACCCGCGGGAATTGACCACGTTCCGAAGGTCCCGGCCGTCGCGGATGCGCAGGCAGTTGTCGACCGCCTCGGTGAGGTAGCGGCGCATCGTGTCGGCCGTGTACCAGGTCACGTGGGGCGTCAGCACGACGTTGGCGAGACTCAGCAGCGGGTTGTCGGCGGCGACGGGCTCGACAGCGAAGACGTCGAGGCCTGCGGCGGCCAGCCGGCCGCCTCTCAGTGCGTCCACCAGCGCCTTCTCGTCGATGATCGGTCCGCGAGAGGTGTTGACGATGACCGCACTCGGCCGCATCAGCGCAAGCGCCGCGGCGTCCAGCAGATTCGAGGTCTGGGCGGTCAGCGGCAGATGCAACGAGACGATGTCGCTTGCGGCAAGCAGGTCCGGCAGCGATCGCCATCCCGAGTGGCCGTCATCGCCGGTGCTGGTGTGCAGCACCTCGGCTCCCATCGCGGCAACGATGGTCTCCACGCGTTTGGCGATGTTGCCGTAGCCGATCAGCCCCACCGAGGCGCCCCCGATGTCACGGACCGTCTCACCGAGGCTCGGATCCGACGGCCAGCCTCGGCCCTCCCTGGTGGCGCGGTCGAGTTCGGGGAGTCGGCGCAGGGCTGCCAGCATCAACAGCAAGGCGCCCTCGGCCACCGATGCGGCGTTGGCGCCGGGCATGTTGGCCACTGCGATGCCGCGCCGCGATGCGGTTTCGACGTCGATGGTGTTGACGCCCGCACCAAGCTTGTGCACCAGCCTGCACCTGGTCGCCCGCTCGAGATCGGCGCCCGACAACGGTCGTAGCACGTGCCAGATCACCTCGGCTTGGGGCAGTTCGCGATAGAACGTGTCATTGTCGTCTTCGGCGCAGTAGTGGATATCCAGCCAATCTGCTTGCCGCGCAACGAATTCCAGAACCTTGGCGCCGGGCGTGAAATGGGCCAGGACCCTTACCGCCACCGTTTCGCGATCCACCTGGCGATCGTATCGGCCTTCTCGCTGCGCGCCCCGGGCGTGGTGAAGTAATGGTCGGTGTCAATGGCGCACCGTGTCTTGTCGGTACTCGCGAGTGCGTCGAAGATGCGCTGGGCGTCGGACGGATAGACGCCGGTGTCCTGCTCGGCGTTGATCACGAGGGCCGGGCAGTAGATGCGCGCCAGATGCGGCTCGGCCCGTGTCTGCGAGTGCCGCAGGCTCCACATCCCGAGCCAGCTGCGCAGGGTGGACGCAGCGGCGATGCCGTGCGCCGACCGGTTCGCCTTGACCGGCTCACCGACATAACACGTATTGGGTGGTCGCTTGGACGGTTCCAGCGTGGGGTCGACCATTCGGGGGTCGGCCCAAGTTCTCAGGACCGTGAACGGGCGATCGGAGAACCCCGCGGCGCGCACGCGTTTGAGTTCACATTCGGCCCAGTCCGTGATCGCGTTGTTGCGCGCCACCTGGGCCGAGCGATACCGGGTGACGAAATCCTGGCTGTAGGGCGGTCCGTTCTCCGAGTTGAAGAGATCGAGGTTGGAATCGGTTGCAATCGGGTCGTTTTCGTCGATGACCGAGGCGTCCATCCAGGCGGTCAATACGTCGGGCCGACCCGGGTGCGCCGCGCTGGCCACATAACCGTCGGCAGCGGGCAGCTCGGTGAGCCCGGCTGCGGGACGCATGCCCTCCAGTGGCGTAACGTGGGCGTCGACCGCCTGCGCCTGGTAGGCGGCCATCAGCGAGCCGCCGCCGGAGTTTCCCAGCAGCACAATCGATTCGACACCCTGGACCTCCCGCAACCACCGGACACCAACCCCGATGTCGACCAGCGCATGGTCGAGTAGGAAGCTGCTCTCATATCCGCGAAAGCGGGTGTTCCAGCCGAGAAAACCAATGCCGCGGGTCGCCATGTAGTCGGCGAGATAATGCTCCGAGAAGTCGATCTGATAGTGAACGGCGATCATCGCCACCTTCGGCTTGCGGCCTACCCCACGGTGATACAACCCCTGGCAGGGATGGCCGCCAGATCCGGCCCGCCGCGCGGTGGGGGAGTCCAATCCGACGAACTCGCGCGTCACACCCGGCGTGCCGGATGACGGTGTCCTCGTCATGTCGCTCCCGCCTCGTCGTCGACGAGCATCGAAACCAGGGCTGGGGCAGTCAGTTTCGGATCGCCGTACTCGCGGACCATCGACGCCTTGGAGTCGTAATAGTTGTAGAACGACGCGGCCGACTTGCCGCCCTCGGCAGCGATGTCGACGATCGTGGTCGCCAGAAACCCCTTGCGCGCGACGACCGCTCGCGCCGCAGCATCGATCGCCGCCTGAGTCTGCCGTACCCGCACAGTCGGCAATCGTTCGCGCGGACTGACCGTCACGGTTCTCCTCCGCCCCAAGGGTCGCCGGTCGTTGAACGCACCTGAGCCTGATGTTAGATTCAGAAACAGAACTTGGTAGGAGTTTTCCGACATGATCAAGCCCGTCAATTTCAATTCCGAATTCCAGCTCGGCGGCATCAACCATGTGGCGCTGGTGTGCTCGGATATGCGCCAGACCGTCGACTTTTACTCCGGCGTCCTGGGAATGCCGTTGATCAAATCGCTCGACCTGCCCGGCGGGATGGGTCAGCATTTCTTCTTCGACGCCGGAAACGGCGACTGCGTGGCCTTCTTCTGGTTCACCGAAGCCGCCGATCGGGTGCCCGGCATCTCCTCACCCGCCGCGATCCCGGGAATCGGCGAGATCACCAGCTCGGTCAGCTCGATGAACCACCTGGCATTTCACGTACCCCCCGAGAAATTCGACGAATACCGGCAGCGGCTCAAGGACAAAGGGGTGCGCGTCGGGCCGGTACTCAACCACGACGAAAGCGCGGCACAGGTCTCGCCGACCGTTCACCCGGGCGTATACGTGCGGTCCTTCTACTTTCACGACCCCGACGGCATCACGCTCGAGTTCGCTTGCTGGGTAAAGGAATTCACCGATGCGGATACGCAAACAGAGCCGAAGACATCGGCAGATCGCAACCGTCCGGTAGCGGCTGGCTAGTCGAAGTAGCGGCTGGGATCGTCCAACGCGGCGAGAATCGCAGCCAGCTGGTCGACCAATTGCTCTTCGCGCAGATCGACCTCGCCGGCCAGCCACGCGCTGATGGTCTGACCCACGCCGCCGACGACGAAGTGCACGGCCGCCCTGCTCCTGCCCGTCTGATCGCGGCGCAGTGAGGTCGCGATGTGCTGTGCCAGAAGAAAGGCGAAGATTCCGCCGAGGTCCGAGCGCTTGCGCAGGACTACCGGGTTCGACATTCGGACGTCGAACAACACACGGCCGATGCGCGAGTCGGAACTGATGATGCGTACCAGGTTCGCGATGCCCGCCCGGCCCTGCTCGGCGGCCGGGGATGCGGCCACGGCCGCCTGGGTGGTGGCCGCGACGTCGGCGACGGCGGCGTCGAAGACCGCGGCGACGAACTCGTCTTTGTCGGCGAAGCTCTCGTAGAAATAGCGTGCGGTCAGACCGGCCCGGCTGCAGACGGCCCGCACGGTGAGGTCGGCTTCGGTGCTGTCGCCGCCCAGCAGGTCAAGGCCGGCGTCGAGGAGCCGGAGTCGGCGCTGCGTGAGGCGGTCGACCGCCTCGATTCCGCGGTACGGGCGGACCTGTGCCATGTGGGCCATCGTGCCACCTTGACAGTCGCCAGCGGGCTCGGGCAATATCTGACAACAATCGTTCTCACATTTGGGGGCAGGTAGGCAATGACGGTTCGTGAGGCTCGCAGACCACTCATCCGGCGCCGCATCCCCGACGCCGTCGGCGGCATGTTGGGAGTCGGCCTGCTGGCCGGACCGGCGAACGTGATCATGCAGCTGTCGCGCCCGGGCGTCGGCTACGGCGTGGTGGAAAGCCGCGTCGAGAGCGGCCGGATCGACCGGCACCCCATCAAGCGGGCCCGCACCACATTCACCTACCTCGCGGTCTCCGTGAACGGAACCGCAGAACAGCAGGCGGCATACCGGCGGGCGGTGAATGGCGCGCACGCGCAGGTGTACTCGACCGACGAGAGCCCGGTCTCCTACAACGCGTTCGATCCCGAGCTGCAGATGTGGGTCGGCGCCTGCATGTACAAGGGCGTCGTCGACATCTACAAGATCTTCGTCGGCGAGATCGACGACCAGGTCGCCGACCAACTGTTCGATGAAGGCATCGCACTCGGAACGATGTTGCAGGTGCCACGCGAGATGTGGCCTGCGAACCAGGCGGCGTTCGATCGCTACTGGGATGAGTCGATGGCCCAGGTGCACATCGACGACGAAGTCCGTGACTTCCTCTGGCCGATCGCCGCAGGGCGGGTGCGTGGAGTCAAGCTGCCCGCGCTGGTGCAGCGCAGGCTGGACGACTTCAACCTGTTGATCACGGGCGGCTTCCTACCGCAGCGGTTTCGCGACGAGATGGCGCTGGACTGGGACGCCGAGAAGCAGCGGCGGTTCGACCGGCTGATGAGACGCATTCGGTTCGTCAACGACTTGCTGCCCACCGTGGTCCGGCAGTTTCCATTCAATTGGATGCTGAAGGATCTGGACTGGCGGATCCGGACCGGCCGCTCGCTCGTCTAGTCATCCCGCGCGGCCAATTCTTGCAGTTCAGCGAGTTGTCGGAATTCGGGCGTACAACCGAAGTATGCGTTCCGATAACGACACCTGGGACATCACCTCGAGCGTCGGTGCGACGGCACTGTTCGTCGCCGCCTCCCGAGCGCTGGAGGCGAATAAACCGAATCCGCTGGTCGTCGACCCGTACGCGGAGACTTTCTGCCGAGCAGTCGGCGGCGAGTGGGCCGACGTTCTCGACGGCAAGGCGCCGGAGAACAAGCTGATGTCCGAGTTCGGCGGGCATTTCGTCAACTACCAGGCGGCACGCACCAAGTACTTCGACGACTATTTTTACGCCGCGGCCGACGCGGGAGCGCGCCAGATCGTGATCCCCGCGGCAGGCCTTGACTCACGTGCCTACCGGCTGGCCTGGCCGAAGGGGACAGTCGTGTTCGAGCTCGATCAGCCGCAGGTGCTGGAGTTCAAAAAGGATGTGCTCACCCGCAGCGGTGATGCGTCTACCGCAGAGCGCCGCGAGGTAGCGGTCGATCTGCGCGACGACTGGCCTGCGGCCCTTCGGGAGAGCGGATTCGATCCGTCGCGGCCGTCGGCCTGGCTGCTCGAAGGGCTACTGGTCTATCTGCCCGCCGCCGCTCAAGCCGAACTCTTCGCGGGCATCCATGAACTGGCGGCAGCGGGCAGCCATGTCGCGGTCGACGACGGCAAGCCGTTCAGCCAGGAAGCCTTTGAACAGGCCCGCGACGCAGAGCAGGAATCGCCCGACGGCTCTCGGTTCTTTTCGCTGATCTACAACGAGCAGCACGCGCCGGCAATCGACTGGTTCACCGCTCACGGATGGAGGGGCACCGCAATCGACCTGCCGGAGTATTTCAGGCAGATCGACCGGCCCGTGCCGGGACCGGACTCCGAGGCCGGCCCGATGTTCGCGGGCATTTCTCTGGTCAGCGCCAGCTTGGGATGATCCGGCCTAGTCGAACATGAAGTCGCGCATGAATCGGGTCATCCTGCGCAGGTAATCCGGTTGGCTGACGTGCAGGATGTGATTGCCGGGGAACCAGTGGAATGCACAGTGGTCCCAGTGCTCCCACAGGGCTTCCGCCTGCTGTGGCGGGGCAAGGCGGTCGCCCAGACCGGCGATGATCAGCCGCCGGTCTTTCGGCACTAAAGCGGGATAGTTCAACGGCGAGTGGAACATCGCTGCGGCCGTCGACAGATCGTCGTCGGTCCCGCTGACCCGATCGCCGAGCGCGACCAGCATATTGGCCGGCCACCACTCGTCGACCAGCTTCTCCGGCATGACGACCGGAACATTGGGGATGACCGCCTGGATGCGGTCGTCGGCGCATGCGATCAACGCAGAGGTGTAACCGCCCAACGACATTCCGGTCAGCGCCACCCGGTCGACACCGGTGAACTCCAGATAGTCGAGCAGTGAGCGGAAGTCGAACACCGCCTGAGCCATCGCTTCGGCGAAACCCGCAAAGCCATTCGCAAACAAGCCGTAACCGCTGTAGGGCGAATACTTTTCGGCGCGACGGCCGTGGAACGGCATTGTGTACAGCAGGATGTCGTAGCCGGACCGGTAGAACCACGGCAGCGAGAAGAACAGTCCGTTGAACATGTATGCCGAGCCCATGAATCCGTGGATGACGCACAGCGTGGGGTGGGGCCCGTCGTCGTGGCGCCAGTGCTGGGCATGCACGACGTTGTTGCGCTCATAGGATCCACACCGGTCACGCGACGCCGGGTTGACGGCCTCGAAGCTGCTGTTGAAACGGATGTTGTGCACCCGGCCGTTGGCCATCCACTCCGCGACGGGGTTGGCGGGGCGCGACGAGATCCGTGGCACTTCAGTCGGGGCGGGAAACGAAAGTTCCCTGTCTTTCTTGGCGCCGAGTTCGGCGTAGAACTCCAGTGCATCGCGCTGCTGCTGCCTTGCGCCCGAGCGGTTGAGAGCGGCAAGGGCCACCTGCGGCAGCATCGCCGCACCGACCACCGACGCCAGTGCGGTGCGCAGGCCGAGATCGGCGATCGCCGAGGAGTCGACGATCAACCGTTGGCGCAGCGTGAGGTCCACCCGCCGCGGCAGACCACGCGATCCTGCGTCGGCGCCGGGAACATCGGGGGCCGGAATGGGAGGGTCGACCGGCGCGTCGCTGGGCGGCTGTGAACTGGGCACGGCCAGATCGTATCCAGCGCACGGCTACGTGAGCCGGTAGACCGTCGATTCGCCGATGACGGTCGGCTGGTAGTGGTTGGCAACCCAGTCGGCGATCTCGCGCGTGTGTGCGGCGCTGCGGCTGTGCCCGTAGACGACCTCGCCGTGGTTCGGCAACTCGGCGGGCCGTCCTCGTCCCGCCACGACGTAGTAGGCGATCCTGCCTGCCTGCACGTCGTCGATGAACGATTCCAGGGTGGGTACGGGATCGCCGCTCCACCCGCCGATCGCCATCACGGCGGTGCCTGAGGAGACCTCGAGCGCAGCAGCTGATTGAGAGCCGTTCGTCGCCGCTGACCATTGGGTGTGCGTAGCGGCCAACATGCCGGCGAGGTCTGAATCACTACTCTCGTCACCGGTCCAGTTGCCGAGCTGGATCATGCCCTTCTTCAGTGCCGCCGGGATGGACCCCTGGTGTGGTGTGGCCGCGGTGGCGATCGAGAAGGCGCTCGGCCCACCCATCGCGGCCAGCATCCCGACGACGACCGCCGTCGCCGACAATCGGCGTGCGCCGACGGCGATCACGCACACCGCCGCAGCGGCCGCGACGGCAAGGATCACCCACGGCAGCCGGGCCGGGCCAAAGGTGTTGCGGCGCAGAAGGACTCCCGACCATATCGCGGTGACAAGGATCATGGCGGCCATCGTGATGCGACCGTCCCAGCCGGCGCGCTCCCGCCATGCCCACAACGTGCCCACGGCGACGAGACCCGCCACCGCGGGTGCCATCGCGACCGTGTAGTACGGGTGCACCATGCCGCTCATGTAGCTGAACACCAGCGCACTCACCAGGAGCCAGCCGGCGAACATCGTCAGCGCGGCCTTTTCGCCGCGGTCGAGCCTGCCGCGCATGAGCAGGTACCCGCCGAAGGCGATGGCCACCAGCGCAGCAGGCAGCAGCCAGGAGATCTCGTTGGCCATCTCGGCGGTGAACAGCCTGCGCGGCCCCGCTGCTCCGCCCAGTTTCGACCAGCCCTGACCGAAGGCGGGCGACGCGGAACCCGCCGACTGGTTTCTGTTCAGGCCCAGGATGCGGGTCATGCCGTTGTAGCCGAGCGCCAGCTGCAGCACGGTGTTGTCAGTCGACCCGCCGACGTAGGGCCGCGCATTCGCCGGGACGAGCTGGACCGCCAACACCCACCAGCCAGCTGCGGCGATCAGTGCGGCAGTGGCACCGAGCAGATGCAGCAACCGCCTGCGCCAGGTCGTCGGCGCCAACAACAGGTAGGTGACGGCGTAGGCCGGCAACGGAAGGAAGCCCGCAAGCATCTTGGTGAGAAATGCCGCGCCCATTGCGATGCCGGCCAGTGCGAGCCAGCGCCACGACGCCGACTCGACGGCGCGGATCACGCAGTAACCGGCGATCGTCAGCACCAGTACCAGCAGCGCGTCGGGGTTGTTGAAGCGGAAGATCAGCGCCGCTCCCGGCGTGCATGCCAGCGCGGCACCTGCAAGCAGACCGGCCATCGATCCCGCGCCTGCGTCGGCGAACGCTCGGCGAACCGTTGAGTACAGCACCGCGACCGACGCCGCACCCATCAGCGCCTGGGGGGCCAGTACCGACCAGCTGTTCATGCCGAACAACCGAACGGACAGCCCGGTGATCCACAGCGAGGCAGGCGGCTTGTCGACAGTGATGAAGTTGTTCGCGTCGAGCGATCCGAAGAACCACGCCGACCAACTGTGCGAACCCGCCTCCGCCGCCGCGGCGTAGAACAGGTTGCCGTAGCCCGTCGCCGACAAGTTCAGCAGGTACAGCGCCGCAGCCGCTGCGATCAGCGCGGCAAGCACCATGTGCGTGCGCCTTCCGGCAGCGGTGGTCATGGGAGAACACCGTGCCGTGCTTTGCTGGCGGTCCGGCTGGTCGCCCGCTGCAAACCGGCTGTGAACGGCGCAGTGCGACACTGTCAGCCATGTGGAATCCCGACGTCTACCTCACGTTCGCCGACCACCGCGGCAGACCCTTCTTCGATCTGACGTCGCGGGTCGGCGCCGAGAATCCGCGTCGGGTCGTCGACCTCGGTTGCGGCCCAGGCAATCTCACCGCTACCTTGGCGCAGCGCTGGCCCGACGCGGTCATCGAGGCGTGGGACAGCTCGCCGGAAATGGTCGAGTCCGCCAGGGAGCGCGGGGTGGACGCGCAGGTCGGGGATGTCCGGTCGTGGGAACCCAGGCCCGACACCGACGTGGTGGTGAGCAACGCGACGCTGCACTGGGTGCCCGAGCACGTCGAACTGCTGATGCGCTGGGCAGGCGAGCTGCCGAGCGGCTCGTGGATCGCGGTACAGATGCCGGGCAGCTTCAACACACCGTCACATGAGGCCGTTCGGACCGTGGCACGTCGCGAGCCGTTTGCAAACAGGTTGCGGGACATGCCCTTTCCAGAAAGAGACAGGGTCAGCCCGGCCGCTGAGTACGCCGGCATAATGACCGATGCGGGCTGCCGGGTGGATGCCTGGGAGACCGTGTACATCCACGAGCTGACCGGCGATCACGCAGTGCTGGAATGGATGTCGGGCACCGCGCTGCGGCCGGTGATCGAGCGGTTGTCGGAGGAATCCTGGCACCAGTTCCGCCAGCAGCTCATTCCGATACTGGACGAAATCTATCCACGTCGGCCCGACGGTCGGACGTTCTACCCGTTCCGCCGGATCTTCGTGGTGGCACGGGTCGACTAGCGGCGCTGGTTGAGCAGCTCGATCACCTGGGCCGCGAGGTCATCGATGTCGGCGCCGGTGGTGTCGAGCACAAGATCGGCGTTCTCGGGTGCCTCATAAGGCGCATCGACGCCGGTCAGCCCCGCGAGCTCACCGGACCGCGCCCGCGCGTAGAGGCGCTTGGGATCGCGGCGCTCACACTCGGCCAACGATGTGGATACGTACACCTCGATGAACGGAAGCTTCGCCGCGTCGTTGAGGGCTCGGGCGATCTCCCTGTCGGATTTCAGCGGTGACACCAGCGAAGCCAATGCGACGACGCCGGCATCGGCGAACAAGCGGGTGAGATGGCCCACCCGACGGATGTTCTCGGCGCGATCACCCGCCGAGAAGCCGAGGTCGTCGGATAGCCCGTGACGAATGTTGTCACCGTCCAGAAGATAGGCGACATCGCCCGCCTCGACGAGCGCCCGCTCGACGGCGACCGCGAGTGTCGACTTGCCGGAGGCGGGCAGTCCGGTGAACCAGATCGTGGCGCCGCGTTGACCCGTGGCGTTCCACCGATGGTCACGGTCAAGCGACGAGGGATGCCAGCGGATGTCGTTCCTGGTCTGCACACCCGGCTTCACCTCGCGCGGTTCGGTGATGGTGCCCGCGCCGACCGTGTCGTTGGAGGTCTCGTCGATGAGGATGAACGCTCCGCTGTCGCGGTCGTTGATGTAGGGGTCCGCCACCACGACAGAACTCGTCCGCAACGTCACCGAGCCGATGTCGTTGAGCACCAACTCAACTGGGTTGTCCAGGTCGTCGAGCGTCTCGGGATCGATCCGCGAGTGCAGCGCCTGCACGGTGGCCCGCACCGTGCGGGTGCCCTGCTTGAGCGCGACCCGGTCGCCCGCACGCAACGGGCTGTCGGCGAACCAGCAGACGGTCGCGTCCAGCTCGCGGGCCTGGACAGGAAGGATCGCGCCGTCATCGGCACTGACGAACACGTCGCCGCGACCGACGTCGATGTCGTCGGCCAGCTCGATCGAAACCGAAAGCGGCGCAACGGCCGTCGCGCGGGAATCATCGAGGGTGTCGATGGCGGTGACGGTCGACCGGGTGCCCGCAGGAAGGCTGATGACGGCGTCGCCGACCTGTAGCGTCCCGCCGGACAACCTGCCGGTGTAGCGGCGGCGCTGCTCTGCGGACGGTCTGGACACCCATTGCACCGGCAGCCTCAGCCTGGCCGGTTCCGGTTGCGGTGCAGTCAGCTCGACGTTTTCCAGGTACTCGAGCAGGGTCGGTCCCTCGTACCACGGCGTTCGGTCGGACCGGTGCACCACGTTGTCGCCCTGTTTGGCCGCGATCGGGATGACTGTCACGTCGATGCCACCGAGTCGGGCCGCGACCTGATGGAGTTCGTCCTCCACCTCTTTGTAGCGCTCGCGGTCGAAATCGACCAGGTCGAACTTGTTCACCGCGGCGACGAAGTGCTTGATGCCCAACAGTTTTGCGATCCTGGCGTGACGGCGGGTCTGCCGCAATACACCAGCGCTGGCATCGACGAGCAGGACCGCGACGTGAGCGTTCGATGCTCCGGTGAACATGTTGCGGGTGTAGCGCTCATGGCCAGGTGTGTCGGCGAGGATGTAGCTGCGCGCTTCGGTCGAGAAGAACCGGTACGCCACGTCGATCGTGATGCCCTGCTCGCGCTCGGCGCGAAGGCCGTCCGACAGCGCGGCGAGGTCGGCGACACCCTCTTCGTCGGTGACGGCTTCCAGATGGTCGGTCGGCAGGCTGTCGGTATCGTGCAGCAGGCGGCCGATAAGTGTGCTCTTGCCGTCATCCACAGAGCCGGCGGTGGTGATGCGCAACAACTGGCGGGTCATCAGAAGTACCCCTCACGCTTGCGGTCCTCCATGGCGGCGGCCGAGGTGCGGTCGTCGGCGCGGGTCTCCCCGCGTTCGGAAACGGTTGCTGCGGAGATCTCCTGGATGACCCGCTCGATGTCGGTGGCTCTCGAACGCACGGCGCCGGTGATGGTCAGGTCGCCGACGGTGCGGTAGCGGACCCATTCCACCGATGCGGTCTCACCGTCGGACGGGCCGGCATACTCGGACACCGCGAGCAGAATGCCGTCGCGTTCGAATACCTCCCGCTGGTGGGCGAAGTAGATCGGCGGCAGCTCGAGGTTCTCCAGCTCGATGTAGCGCCAGACGTCCAGCTCGGTCCAGTTGCTCAGCGGGAACACCCTGACCTGTTCGCCCTTCTTGATCCGGCCGTTGTACAGCGACCACGGCTCGGGGCGCTGCGCGCGTGGGTCCCATTGGCCGAATTCGTCACGGAAGCTGAGGATGCGTTCCTTGGCGCGGGCGCGTTCCTCGTCGCGGCGGGCGCCGCCGAATGCCGCGTCGAATCCGCCTGCCTCCAACGCATCCAACAGCGTGCGGGTCTGTTGCCGGTTCCGCGACGCCCCTGGACCGGGATCGGGCACCCGGCCGTTGTCGATGGACTCCTGGACCGACGCGACGATCAGCTTGTGACCCTCCCCGGTGACCCTGCGGTCCCGGAACTGGATCACCTCATCGAAATTGTGCCCGGTGTCGACGTGCATCACCGGGAAAGGCAGGGGGTTGGGCCGAAACGCCTTCTCCGCCAAGCGCAGAAGCACAATGGAATCCTTGCCTGCGGAGAACAGCAGCACTGGCCGCTCCAGTTCGGCGACCACCTCACGGATGATGTGCACCGCTTCGGCTTCCAGCAGCCGCAGTTCGTCGACGTGCAGGGTGTCGTAGTCGGCGGCGCTTGCGGTCATGTGGGCAGACCCTCCTTCTCGGCATCTGATCGGTATCGATCTACCCATTCGTCGGAGCGTTGATCGGCCTGCCGCTCCAAGACCGGGGACGGCGCCAGCTGCGGGTCCTGCCCCAGCGCATCGAGGACGGTGCCGACGATCTGGGTGAGGTTGCGCCACAGCACGGGATACGGCACGTCCAACGGCGAGATGTTCTCTTCGGCGAACCAGGTCCGCCAGCCGTCCTCCTGTGCCCGCAGCATGCCGACGACGTGGGCGATGGCGCCTGCGTGGTACTCGGCCGCGGAGTCCCGTCTCGGATCCGGCCGGCCGCGCCAGACCCGCGTCTGCACCGCCCGCCAGAACGACACCGCCTGCGAAACGACGTCGGGACGGTGCACGTAAATCAAGTACGGGTCGGTGCCGATGACGTCCCGGATCGCCGACAACAAGCCACCGCCTGACCGGTCCGGCAGCCCATCCGCGCGCTCGAGCAGCAACGGCGTCTGATTCCACATCAGCTTGCCGCCCCAGATTCCGTTCGGCGTGCGTCCCACCGTGCGGATGTAGTCACGCCAGATCTCCGGCGTGGCGAGGTCGGGCTTTCCTTCGTCAAGAGGGTCGAGCAGGCGCAGGATCGATTCGTCTTCGACGCCCTCGAACCACTGCCTCGGCTGCGGCGACTGGCTGGTGGACGGCAGGTACTGGAAGAACTCGCCCGGTTCACCGGCAACGCCTGTGCTCCGAAGAGATTCGACGAGCAGCGTGCTGCCGCTGCGTTGCGACGCCAGTACCAGATACGCCGAAAATGTCATTGCGCGAACCTAACTGTGTTCGTCTTCGATACCGCGCTCCGCGGCGATGGCGGACCGGCTTGTCAACGCCCGGCCGTGGATGCGTTGGTAGGTCTCGGTGTAGCGTTCAGAGATTCGAGTCCCCGCGAACTCCGACGGGATGACGTCGTTGGTCTTCAGTCGCCAGTCGTTCAGCAGCAACGCGAGCTCGTTCGATATCGCCTCCGCTTTGTCCGTCGCGTCAGGGCCGAGCAGATTTCGCGATTCGGTCGGGTCGTCGAGCAGGTCGTAGAGTTCGCGATCCGGGCGCGGACTGCCGACGGATTCCGCGACGGCCATACCGGGTGCACTGTCTGCGATGTCCCACGGCAGGTCGAGCAGGGGCCGGGACGCGTAGTTCTCGATGTAGCTGTATTCCTTGGTCCGGATCGCCCGGATCGGGTCGAAGGAATCGTGGTACGTCTTCGTCGTGTAGACCTCCGACCGTGCTGGCCTGCCGTTGCGGGAGGCGGAACGCAGCGCAGCTGCATGGGAGATCCCGTCGACCTCGGCAGGCGCCTGCACCCCGAGCAGCTCGAGCAGCGTCGGGACCAGGTCCACCCCGCTGAAGAGGTCGTCGTAGACGTGCGGCGATCGGCCGGTCCGCAGCGGCGGCCGGACGATGACCGCTATGCCGGTGCCCGCGTCGTACAGCGTCGACTTCGCGCGCGGCAACGCTGGGCCGTGGTCGGTCATGAAGACCACCCAGGTGGACTGGTCGATGCCGGTAACTGCCAGCGCGTCGAGCAACTGCCCGACGGCGGCATCGGCGACCGTGATCGAGCCGTAGAACTCGGCCAGGTCCTGACGAACCTCCTCGGTCTCCGGTAGATAGTCGGGTACCGCCACCGTGGTCCGGTCGGCTGGCTGATACCGGTCAGCCGGATACGGGCGGTGGGTCTCGAAGAAGCCGGCAGTCAACAGGAACGGCTCGCTGGGAGGATTGGCGAGCCACTCGACGGAGCGCTCCACCACATACTCGCAGAACGAGTTGGACACGTCGTATTCGTCGAAGCCAAGCCGGGCCGGATACGAAGTCTCGTGCTGCATACCGAAAAGGGCTGTATGCCAACCGTTCTCCGACAGGATCTGCGGTAACGTGCGGACGTCTGCCCGGTACTCCCAGCCGTGATGAGCCAACCCCACCAGCCCGTTGTTCTGCGGGTAACGGCCGGTGAACAGCGAACCCCGCGATGGTGAGCAGAGCGGCGCCGTGGCGTGCGCGCGGGTGAAGAGGACGCCCTCTGCGGCGAGTTGGTCGAGGCGGGGGCTGTCGACGTCGGGATGGCCGTAGGCACCGAGGTATCGCCCGAGGTCGTGCCAATGAACGATCAGCACGTTGTCCTTGTTCGGGTCGGTCACTGCGCATCCTTTCCCATGCCGTCGCTACACCGAACAGGTCAACGGGCCATTCGGCAACCGTTTGGCTCAGCGAGAGCTAGTTATCCACAGTTGCGGGTTGATAACACGCAACGCTAGGGAGAGGCGACGGCGGATATGTGCCATTCGCCCGGCACGCCCTTGAGCTGGTGAGCACCCCGGTCTTCAAATTCGATTCCTGACCCGATCACCAGGTCGCGCAGCGTGCGCGAGACGAGCACGTCGTTCGGTCCTGCCAGCGCGCTCACCCGCGCACCGATGTGCACGGCAATCCCACCGATGTCGTCGCCGCGAACCTCGCACTCGCCCGTATGCAAACCCACGCGCACCTCGATACCAAGGCCTTGCACGGCGTCGCGGATCGCCATGGCGCAGCGGATCGCACGCTGCGGGCCGTCGAACATCGCGAGGAAGCCGTCGCCCGAGGTGTTCACTTCGCGGCCCCGAAACCGCGACAGTTGCGCCCGCACGACGGAATCGTGCGCGTCGAGCAACGCGTGCCATTCCCGGTCGCCGATCTCCGCCGCGCGGCGCGTCGAGTCCACGATGTCGGTAAAGAGCACCGTGGCGAGAACCCGATCGTCGGCCACCTCGGCCCGCTGCCCGGTGAGGAACTCGGAAATCTCACGGAACGAGGAGCGCCATCCTGGTTCAACGAAGTGATACATGTTCCGGCCCGGGAGCTCGACGTACTTCGCGCCGGGTATGTGGTCAGCGATGTACCTGCCCCACTCGGGTGGGATCAACAAGTCGTCGGCGTGCTGGACAACGAGGGTCGGCACGCGCACGGTGGGAAGCACTGCACTCACGTCCAATTCGGCCAAGAGAGGCAACATAAGAGCAACGGTTCCTGGGCTCGCTGCCAGCCGTTCATGCCGCGCCCACCGGGCCCGGATTTCCTCGTTCCACGGCATCTCCGGATTCAAGAGGTGCTGGAACTTGCCTGTGCCCCACATGGAAACGAACGCGGCAAAGAAGTTATCCGACGTGAGCCCATCGGAACGTTCGGCACGCGCGTAGGCGTTGCCCTCGAGCACGATCAGCGCCGTGGTACGGGACGGATGTGTTCCCGCGAACAATGCGCCCGTCGCCAAACTGCCGACGCTGGTGAGGAGGACCGCTTCGCGACTCCCCAGATCGTCGAGCACCACCGTGATGCTGTCCGCCCATTGCTCCAACGTGGGCAGTGCCCCCGGTGTGATGGGGTCGGACGCTCCTGTGCCCGGCTGGTCGAAGAAGATCAATCGGCCAAGCGTCGTCACCGCCTCGACCCAACCCTGAAAAGGCGGCAGATCCGGGAGGTCTTCACAATTTGTGAACCAGTTCGGAACGAACACGATGTCCCGAGGACCTTCATGGGAAGCGCGGTAGGCGACGCGCAGGTCCCCGTTCATCGCGTAGCGCGTCTCCGAGAACATCAGCCGCCGCCCTTCTCGCTCAGCCTCTTGCGGGGACGCCGACCGCCCGAAGGACGTACTCGGGCGGTCCTTCGAACGCCAGCGACCTGCGGGGCAAGCGGATCAGGACGTCTTCGGGGATCGAGGTCTTGTAGTCCAGCGACAGATGACCGTCGAACTTCGGGTCGACCTGTCCGATGTCGACCTCGATGTGCACCCCGGCGTCGGAGATGTCTGCCGTGACCGGCCCGTCCTGGGCGGCGTCCCACCGTTGGTCGATGGTGCGGCCCGCGAGCTTGGGTACCGACGACAGCGTGCCGAGGACGCGCTGCGAGGTGATCACCAGCGAGCCGACATAGCTCGAGATGTTGGTATTGGCCCTCTTGCCCGGCACAGATCCACTGAATCGCCTGGTGACCGGGAGGAACTCGGCCAGATAGATGACGCCCTCGGCTTCGGCTTGTGTCCGGAGGTCCTCGGGCAAACCTCCGATGCGGAGCAGCTTGCGCAGAAACACGGCCATGAGGGCACCGTAGCGTGGAACCCGTGACGACGCGGAAATGGTGGTTGGTCGGCCTGGCCGCGTCAGCCCTCGGCCTCTACTTGTTGCTGTGGTTCGGCGTCACGGCGCAGTGGCAATGGATCGACACCATGGACCGGTCTGCCCTCGACCCCCTGCTTGACTTCGCCATCTCCCACCCCGGCTGGGTGGTGTTCTGGGACTGGTTCTGCCTTGTGTTGGGGCCGACCGCGTTTCGCCTGGTCGCCTTGGTCGTGATCGTCGTCGCCCTGGCCCGGCGCAACGTACGGACGGCGATGTTCCTGGTGATTTCGGTCGAGCTCAGCGGCTTGATCACCGAGGCGACCAAAGCGGTGGCAAATCGTGCGCGACCCGAAGGGGCTCTGGTGAACGCGCTGTCGACGTCGTTCCCATCGGGACATGCCCTCGGCGTGATGGTGGGCGTGCTCGCATTGCTGACCCTCCTGGTGCCCATCGTGCCCGGACCGCTGCGAGCCTGGCTGGTCGTTCTCGGCGTGATCATCGTGCTCACGATCGGCTTCGGGCGGGTGGCGCTCAACGTGCACCACCCGTCCGACGTGTTGGCCGGATGGGCTCTCGGTTACGCCTGGTTCGTCGTATGCCTGTTGGTGGTGCCGCCCGCCGTGCCGATCAGGGCAGCGGACGAAAAACCGGTAGCGCCCGGTAGTTCACCCTGAACCGCGCCTCACCGCATTCGGTGCCGATCTCGCCGTCATGCGCGAGCTCGGTGCACCCGTCCACGGCGGTGAAGGCGAATTCGGGCACCCGCATCTCGTGGTAGAGCGGGCTGCGGGTCAGCCGCCCAAGCGCCAGCGAGCTGACGATGCGCAGCCTGCTGAACCGGCGGCCGGTTTCGAGAATGCGGACGTCCATCAGGCCGTCGTCCATCCTCGTGCGTCGTGACGGCGCGAAGCCCGACGGCAGATACGTCGAATTGCCCAGAAAGAACAGCGATGTCTGCAACGTCTTGTTGTCGTAGGAGATCCTCACCGGCTGGTCGCGGCGCAGGGTGTGGAACATCGCGTACAGGCCTGCGAGTGGCTTGCCGATTTTGTGTTCCAGCTTTTCGCGTGTCTGCACGAACCGTGGATAGGCGCCGATGCTGGCCGTGTTGACGACGATGTGTTCGTCGTTGAGGCAGACGAGATCGACGCAGGAAATGTCGCCGCGTTGAATCGCCCCGACCGTCTTGGCCACACTGTCGCAACCGATGTCCTTGGCGAAGTGGTTGAAGGTGCCGCCGGGGAAGACTGCGAGCGGAATGTCGTGCTCGACGGCGATGCCCGCCGCGCACGACACAGTGCCGTCGCCGCCGCCGACGGCGAGGACCTCGGTGCGCTTGGCCGCGTCGCGCAACGCCTCCTCGATGTCGTCGTCGTCGCCGAGCTCGACGATTTCGGCTCTGGGCAGCGCTTCTCGCACTCCGTCGACGACGCGGGCTCCCGTCCCGCTTCCCGACGCAGGGTTGATCACCAGCACGACGCCCGCGCCGTCGGGTCGCGGCAGCGTGGGGACCCGCAGTGGATCGGCGGTGGGAATCTTCGTCGGCGTGATCGGCGGCACGATCCGCCCGCCAAGCACTGCGATGCCCGCCCCGATCCCGAAGCCCGCGAACACGTCACCGGGATAGTGGGCTCCGACGACGACGCGCGACAGGCCGACCAGGCCGGCGAGCAGCGCAAGGCCCAAACCGACGGGCGGGTTCTCGAGCCCCACTCCGACCGCGAACGCCGCCGCGCTCGCCGAGTGACCGGACGGCAGCGAGTTCGACGTCGGGAAGCGTCGGCTCTGCCGGGCCAGGGGCACCAACGTTCGGTTGGGCCGTGCCCGCTTCCAGACGCGCTTGGCGAACTGGTTGGTGAAGGCGCTGGTGATGGCCAGGCTCATGACTCCGCGGATCGCACCTCGGGCGGACGCCTTGTGTCGCGACGCGATCAGCCCGGCGGCGATGACGAACCACAGTTTGGAGCGATCCGCGGCCCAGCTCAACCGCGGCATGGTGGCGTCAAGAAGAGGGCTCGGCGATTCCGCGACGGCCTCGAAGACCTCGCGATCAAGGGTGCCCAGACCCTGACCGATCTCGGTCAGACCGCGCAGACCCTGTGGCTTTCGACGGAATCGCATGACGCAAACTTACCCAGCGGGCGAGCCGCCCAACCGGCGCCTGATCGTGTGCAACCATGAGCGCGTGCGCCGATGGCTGGTTCTGCTGCTGCCATTCGTACTGGCCATGATTGCTGCGCCGGTGGGTCAGGCCGATTACACGCCGTGGTTCGCCCCGAACGTCGGTAACGCGACCCAGGTCATTTCCGTTGTCGGAACGGGTGGTTCGTCAGCGAAAATCGACGTCTTTCAGCGCACCACGGCCGGCTGGCAGGCGGTCAGGACTGGCATCCCCGCGTTCGTCGGTGAGAACGGGATGGCCCCGGAAACCCATGACGGCCAAGCCAAAACGCCGATGGGAGTCTTCAGCCTCGACTTCGCCTTCGGCACGGCACCCAACCCCGGCGGCGGCCTGCAGTACGTGCAGGTCGGGCCCGACCATTGGTGGGACGGCGATATGAAGAGCCCGACCTACAACACCATGCAGGTGTGTGAGAAGTCGAAGTGCCCGTTTCGCACCGATCGGGCCAGCGGCACTGAAAACCTCGAGATTCCCCAGTACGTGCATGCGGTGGTGATGGGCGTCAACAAGCAACGGGTGCCCGGTAACGGCGGTGCCTTCTTCCTGCACGCCACCGACGGCGGACCGACCGCCGGCTGCGTCGCCCTCGATGACGGCACCCTTGTCGAGATCATCCGCTGGCTGCAGCCGGGCGCTCTGATCGCCGTCACCCAGTAACTCAAATATTCAGCGCCTCACCGGGTTTCACCTTAAAGTTGGTGATCGCCTCGGTGGACATGTTCACCTCATAAGTGCGCTGGTATCCGGTCGCGGAGATGCGCCAACCGTCGGGGGTGCGTCGATAGCGGTCGTGGTAGAACGCGGCGCCGTAGAGCATGAAGTTGAAGTCGGCAACGATCACCCGGTCCTGCAGGTACCACGTGCCGGTGGCTTCGTCGCCATCGACGTCGATCTCGGGATGCGTCACCCGGTGTTCGGTGAGCACGCTTGCGGGCATGGATGTGCGCATGAACTCGACCAGCGTGTCACGGTCGGTGAAATGGTGTTCCTCACCGACCGAGCTGCCGTAGTCACCGGCGATGTCCGCGGTCAGCGTGTCCGCGAAGTCGTCCCAGTGTTTGGTGTCCAGCGCCCGCAGGTACCGGTACTTGACCCGCTTGATGTCGTCGATATCGCCCATGCGGGGGGATACTACTGAGCTGCGGTGAGATCCCTGGTCGCAGGACCTTCCAGCAGCTTGCCGTCTGGTGCGAATCTCGAACCATGAAGTGGGCACTCCCAGGATTCGTCGGCGTCGTTCCAGTTCACAATGCCGCCGAGGTGCGGGCACACCGGTGAAACCCGGCGCTCCACGCCGTCCACCACGCTGCGACCCTCGAGCTGCCACGGAGGGCCGCTGACGACGCCGCCGTCGTCGGGCGTGCGATCGCCGATCCGTGTCACCGGGGTGATCCAACCACGTGCAAGGTAGAGGCCGACTTCGGCGTTGAGCTGCATGGCTTTCGGGATTCCGGACAGCTCGTGAGGACTCCAACTGGCGAACGACTCGGCCCAATCCATTCGGCCGCCGAGGATTCGGCTGGCCAACGCCAACGCCGCAGCTGTCCCGTTCGTCATGCCCCACTTGTCGAAACCCGTCGCGACGAAGATCTTGTCGTTTCCGGGCAGTATCGGTCCGACGTAGGGCAGCTCGTCGATCGGCGAATAGTCTTGCGCAGACCAGTAATGCGTCTGCATCGCACCGGGGTAGTGCAACTTCGCCCATGCGTCGAGTTCCTGCACCGACGACGCCGGATGTTTCGCATGTCCCACCGGATGTCCGGCGCCGCCGACGATCAAACGCTGGCCGTCCTCGGTCGGCGCGTAGCGCACAGAACGAGTGGGGGAGTCCGTCGAGATGTACATGCCGCTGGTGATGTCACCCGGTACCCGGTACGCCATGCAGTAGGACCGCTGCGGCTTGAGGCGCGCGAAGAACCCGCCACGGTCGAGGATCGGAATACCGGTGGCGAGCACACACTGCTTCGCCTTGACGGTGAACTCGTCGGCATCGGTCGTGCGCACGTGCAGCGCCAACTCGTCGCCTTCGCCCGAAACCTTCTGCACGCGAACGCCTTGCGCGAGACGGCCACCCCGCTCTTCGAGCTCCACGATGAGGCTGTCCAAAAACGGCATCGGATCGAACTGGGCCTGCCCGGCGAGGCGAACGCCGCCGTGAAACGGGAACGGGACGTCGGCTTCGTCGACCCACTCCGCCTCGAGCCCGGCTGCTTTGCACGCCTCGAGCTCACCCTTCGCCGACGGAACACCTTCTTCGGACTGCGCGTAAGTGAAGGCGTCCTCGCGCTGCACCGAGATGCCGTGCGCCTCGCAGTGCCCGATCAGCCACTGCCGGCCCTCGCGATTGCCTTCGACATACTGCTGGGCGCGTTTGGGGCCGTGCTTGCCGACGATCTTCGACAGCTTGGTGCCCTGCAGCAGGCTGATCTTCGCGGTGGTGTTGCCCGTGGTGCCCGCGCCGGCCGAATGCGCTTCGAGCACGATCACGTTTTTGCCCGCCCTGGCCAACAGCACGGCCGTCACCAGGCCGGTGATTCCCGCACCGACCACCGCCACGTCGGCGTGGCGGTCGGTCTCCAGCATCGGATTGGGAGGTGATGGTTGATTTGCTCGGTTGGCCAGCCACAACGAAGTCATGGAGCACGCATTACCCGGCGAGGGGGCGACGAAACGCGACCGCTCAAAAGCATGGTGGCGGAACACCGTTCAAACGGCCTGCTCGCGGAGTGTCTGAACGGTATCGGCACTCAACGCAGCTATCGTGTGGGCCGTTATGAGCGACCCCCTGGGGTTGTCGGTCGGGACAACAAACCTGGTCGCGGCGCGTGTCGGCAATCAACCTGTGACGCGCCGCTCGATGCTGACCCTCGGGCAATCCGGCGGCACGATCACCGGCTTCGTCGAGCGGGTCGGGGACCGGGTGCCGCTGGTGACGCCCGACGGGACGAGCTACCTGGCCGAACAACTGCTGGTCGAAGCGCTCGACGCCATGGTCGAACTGGGCGGTGGGCCGTCGTCCGACGTCGCGATCGCGGTGCCCGCGCACTGGAACGCGACGACGATCTGGGCATTCCGCGGCGCACTGGGCAACAGCAAGACGTTGTCGCAGACCACCCAGCCGGTTCGGGTGGTCTCCGACGCCGTCGCCGCACTGACCGCGCTGAAGGCCAACCCGGGGATCGCCGCGGACGGCATGGTCGCGCTGCTGGACTTCGGCGGAAGCGGCACCAGCCTCACACTCGCCGACGCTACGGCCGGGTTCGAACCCTCCGGCGAAACCGTTCGCTACCCGGACTTCTCCGGCGACCTGATCGACCAGGCGTTGCTGGCCCACGTCCTGGAGAACCTCGCCGACGAGGTCGACCCCGCCGGAACCACGGCGGTCGAGTCGCTGACCAAGCTGCGCGAGGAGTGCAGGCGCGCCAAGGAGCGGCTTTCCGCCGATACGGCGACCCAACTCGTCCTCGATATCCAGGGCTATCGAGCCGATATCCGGATCACCCGGGACGAACTGGAGGATCTGGTCCGGCGGCCGCTGGACGGCGTCGTTGCTGCACTTGACGAGTTGACGGAGCGCAGCGGCACCTCACCGACCGGCCTGGCCGCCCTTGCGATCGTCGGTGGCGGAGCGGGCATTCCCCTTGTCGCTCAGCGGCTTTCGGAGCACACCCGGCTTCCGGTGGTGACCACACCGCAGCCCGCCCTCAACGGCGCCGTCGGCGCTGCGCTGTTCGCCGCCTTCGGGGCCGATGCCGAAGCCCCCACCGGAGCCAATGCAGCGACCGCGATCGACGCGGACGCCCCGACGGGTGCCGCCGCAGCCGCCACCGATGCAACGGCGGCCGAGCCCGTCTATGACGGACCAGGACCCGACTCACCTGGTTCGGCGACGTTCCGCGCGCTTGCCTGGTCGCAGGAGGAGATCGGCGACGATCTTGTTCCGTATACCGGTGAAAACCCCTATGAGACACCACAATCCGATGTCAGACCGGTGCTGGAGTATGTACCGACGACGGGCAGGATCTACCAGGAGCCGCGGCGGCCGTGGCACCGGCTGACGGCGCTGGCGATCGGTGTCGCCGCTGTCATCGCGATCATCACGGTCGGCGGCGTGGCTTACGCCCTGACCAGTGCGACGGAAGGCACCAAGGCCAGCGAGGCGCCGAAGCCGCAACCACCCAAGCAGCGCGAACCCGAGCCGCCGTCGCCGCCGAAGCAGGAGAGCCCCCCACCGCCGGAGCCACCGCCCCCGCCGCCGGCACCGCCGTCCGAGGTGACGATCACCAGCGAGGCGCCTCCGCCGCCGACACCGACGTGGACGCCGACGACGGAGCAGGTCACCACCACGAGAACGACCACCACGACGCCGACCACGACGTCACCGACCACAACCACGACGTCGCCGACCACAACGACCACGACGACAACTACCACGACCACGAGCACAACTCCGTCGATGACGACGAGCTACATCACGGTGCCGTTCGTGCCGGTGCCGGTGCCGATTCAGGTCCCCAACCAGGGGCCCCCTCCCCAGGCGCCGTACCAGCCGCCGGTGTACCAGCAGCCTGTGTATCCGCAGAGTCCCTGGGGGTAGTGGCACACTGGATGGATGAGCAGCAATGGTCCGTTCGGCTTCGACCCGGACGACTTCGATCGAGTGATTCGTGAGGCCGGAGAGGGACTGCGCGACGCGGTCGGGAAGCTCTTCGACATGACCGGCGAACGTGCCGGTTTGGGTGTCATCTTCGACGAGTTCTCCCGCCGCCAGCGCCACGAGCCGGAAACCACCGGCGAGACCGGCGATGGGGTGTGGTCCATCTACACCGTCGACGACGAGGGCAAGGCGCATGTCGAAGAGGTGTACGCCTCAGAACTCGACGCGTTACGGGCGAACAAGAACAACACCGATGCCACGCGGAAGGTGCGTTTCCTCCCGTACGGCATCGCCGTCAGTGTGCTGGACGCGTCGCCTGACGTCTCCGGCGATTCCGGCGATTCCGCGGGCGACACCGAATAGCCGCCTTTCGTAGCATTTGCGCATGCTGAAATACGCGCGCATGGTCACAGTCGCGGGCGCTACAGGTGCCGCACTGACTCTCGCCGGCTCCGCGTCGGCCACCCCGGCCGAAGGCGACGTCCAACGCACCGATCTGGCCAAGGGCACAACCGATACACCGATCTCGATCGTCACCAACGGCGAGGAGACCGCGTTCTACGTACAGAGCCTGGTTCTGCGGCCCGGCGCAAGCAGCGGCTGGCACGCCCACCCTGGACCCGAACAGTCGGTGATCACCGAAGGCACCGTGTTCGTCCAGACCGCCGCCAACTGCGCTCCGACGGCCTATTCCGCCGGCCAGACGGTGTTCCTGCCTGCCGGGACGCCCCACATCGCCGCGAACAGGGGCCCCGCCGCGTGCCCCTAGACGTTCTGCGGATGGTGGCAGGCGGCAAGGTGTTGTGGACGATGGTCGAGGAGTGCAGGCTCGTCTGACGTGCAGACCTCGGTCGACCACGGGCACCGCGTGTGGAAGCGGCAGCCGGGGGGCGGATCGATAGGACTGGGCACGTCGCCCTCGAGCACCAGGCGTTCGCGCGCGAAGTTCTGCTTGGGATCGGGAATCGGCACCGCGGACAACAGCGCGTTGGTGTACGGGTGGATCGGTTTGTCGTAGAGCTCGTCTGCGCCGGAGTCTTCAACGATCTTGCCCAGATACATGACCGCGATTCGATCGGATACATGACGGACGACGCCGAGATCGTGGGCGACGAACAGATAGGAAAGGCCGAACTCCTCCTGCACGTCCTCGAGCAGGTTGATGATCTGCGCCTGGACGGAGACGTCGAGGGCGGAAACGGGCTCGTCGGCCACGATCAGCTTGGGCCGCAAAGCAAGTGCGCGGGCAATGCCGATGCGTTGGCGCTGTCCGCCGGAGAACTCGTGCGGAAACCGGTTGTAGTGCTCGGCCTGCAGACCGACGCGGTCCAGCAGGTCTTGCACGCGCCGTTTCAGCTCGGCTCCGCGCGCGATCCCGTGCAGCTCGAGTGGATCGCCGATGATCTGGCCGACCCGCTTGCGCGGATTGAGCGAGGCGAACGGGTCCTGGAAGATCATCTGCATCTGGCGGCGCATCGGGCGCAATTCGCGGCGCGAGCGGCCGACAAGCTCCTCGCCGGCGAACCGGACCGACCCGGACGTCGGGGTGGTCAGTTGCAGGATCGCGCGGCACAACGTCGACTTCCCGCATCCCGATTCGCCCACCAGGCCCAGGGTTTCGCCTTCTCGCAGGGTGAAGCTGACACCGTCGACCGCCCGGACCCTGGCGACTTCGCGGTCGACCACGACTCCCGACTTGATCGGGAAGTGCTTGACGAGGTCGGTCACCTCCAGAAGCAGGTCGCCCTCAGCCATGGTGGGCCACGCGATCGCTGCCACGGTGCGCCTTGACATCGGGGTCGAGCCAGCACCGGTCGAGATGCGCTCCGCCGGTGCGCGCCTCGAGCGGGGGCAGTTCGGTGCACTTGTCGAAGACATGTGAGCAGCGCGGGGCGAATCGGCAGCCCGACGGTGGCGCCAGCAGGGATGGTGGCGCTCCGGGGATCTGCGTGAGCCTGGTTGTCCGTGGCTGGTCGAGCCGCGCGAGCGAACCGAGCAGTCCCCACGTGTAGGGATGCTTGGGCTCGTAGAAGATTTCGTCGAGCGTGGCGTCCTCGACGACCTGGCCCGCGTACATCACCAGAACCCGGTCGGCGATCTCGGCGACCACGCCGAGGTCGTGGGTGATGATGATGACTGCAAGGTCGCGCTCGCGATTGAGGCGGTCGATCAGCTGCAGGATCTGCGCCTGGATCGTCACGTCGAGCGCGGTGGTCGGCTCGTCGGCGATCAGCACGTCGGGCTCGAGCGCCAGTGCCATGGCGATCATCACCCGCTGGCGCATACCGCCGGAGAACTCGTGGGGGTAGAGCCGTACTCGCCGGTCCGGGTTGGGGATGCCGACCGACCGCAGCAGCTCGATCGCCTTGGCCTTGGCTTCCTTCTTGGAGACGTCGCGGTGTGCCCGGATCATCTCGGTGATCTGATCGCCGACGCGATAGACCGGGTTCAGCGCGCACATCGGGTCCTGGAAGACCATCGCAATCTGCTCACCGCGCACGTCCCGCAACTGATTATCGGTGAGCCCGTTGATCTCTCGGCCGCGATACTTTACCGAGCCGGTGATCCTCGCGTTCGAGGCCCGGGTCAGACCCGTCAACGTCTGGGCGGTCACGCTTTTGCCGCAACCGGATTCGCCGACGATCGCCAGCACCTCGCCCGCTGCCAAGTCGAAGGAGACGCCGTCGACGGCCTTGACCACACCGTCTTCGGTGGCGAAGCTGACCCGAAGGTCCTCGACTGTCATGATTGCGCTCATGCCGGCGCCGCCTATCCAAGTCGGATGCGGGGATCCAGCACCGCGTAGAGGATGTCGACGATCGTGTTGAAGAACACGATGAAGAAGGCGCCGAACATCACCACTGCCATCAGCGGGGGCAAATCCAACGACCGAATCGCCTCTCCGGCATACAGACCCACACCGTCGAGGTTGTACACCGTCTCGGTGAGAATCGCGCCGCCGCCCACCACCATGCCGAAGTCGAGTCCGAACAGGGTGATGATCGGGATCATCGAGTTGCGAAGCACGTGGCGGATCCGCACCTGACGCTCGGACAGCCCCTTGGCCCGTGCCGTGCGCACGTAGTCCTCGTTCATCGCATCGAGCATGTTGGATCGCAGCACGCGGCTGTAGATGCCGACGAACAGCACAGCCAACGTGAACCACGGCAGTATCAGGTGATACGCCCAGTCACCCGGATTCTCCGTCAACGGCACATAACTGCCCGTCGGAAAAAGTTCCACCTTGAAGCTCAGGAAGTACAGCAGCATCGCCGCCAGCCAGAAGACCGGCATCGAGATGCCGACGAGGGAAAGGATCGTCAGCGTGCGGTCGGCGAACCTGCCCGCGTGTACCGCGCTCAGATAGCCGAACAGAATCGCCAGCGACATCCACAGCACGGCCGCGCCGATGCACAGCGAGAACGTGGCAGGAACACCCTCCCAGATCTGCTGGACGACGTTGCGGTCCTTGGCATATGACGTGAGCTGGCCGGTGAAGATCTGCTTCATCATCGTCAGGTACTGCACCGGCAGCGGCTTGTCGAGACCGAGGTCGGCGTTGACGCGGGCGATCAACGCGGGGTCGGCATTCTTGCCCGCGATCCTGGCGGCGGGGTCCGAGTTGGGGATCACGTTGAAGATCAAGAACACGATCACGGAGATGGCGAACAGCACCGCGACCATCCCCAGCAGCCGTCTGGCGACGAAACGTGCCATCTTCTCAGTGCTCCAGCCGGATCTTCGCGCGCGGATCCATGGCGTCGCGCAGACCGTCTCCGAACACGTTGAGTGACAGCACCGTTGCCACGATCATCAAGCCGGGCACGACGGTGAGGTGCGGCGCCGTGAAGATAACCTGATAGCCGTCGGAGATCATGCTGCCCCACGATGCGTTGGGTGGTCGCACGCCTGCACCCAGGAACGACAGCGCCGACTCCAGCAGCATGTTATTGGCGATGTTCAGTGTGAAGAAGACGACGACGGTGGACACGATGTTGGGCATCAGCTCCGAGAACATGATCCGCAACGGCCCCTTGCCTTGAGCGACGGCAGCCTCGATGAACTCCTTTTCGCGTAGCGCCAAAATTTCGCCGCGGATGGGCCTGGCCACGTAGGGGACGTAGACCAGGCCGATGATCAGGATCGGTATCCAGAGTGAGTCGCCCGCAATCTGGATCGGGCCGGCCTTCAGGCCTCCGATGGACAGCGTGGTGCCCAGTGCGATGCCGAGCAGCAGCACCGGAAAGGCCCAGATGATGTCCATGGTCCGCGACAGCACCGCATCGATCCAGCCGCGATAGTAGCCGGCCAACAATGCGACGATGACGGCCAGGATCGTCGTCACCAGTGCCGCCGCAAGGCCGACATAGATCGATGTCCGGCCGCCATACATCAACCGCACCATGACATCTCGGCCGTTCTGGTCGGCGCCGAGAAGAAACTTGCCGTGCAGTCCCGGCCCCAGGGGCGTGCCGTCGGGCGCGACGACGTCGGTCTCCTGCCCGTTGATCATCACCGTATCGGTGATGTGGTTCTCGTTCGGCCCGGTGTGCGCCACGTGCTCGGCCCACAGCGGCGCCGCAAGGCAGAACAGAACGATCAGGACGAACAGTGCGGCGCACACCAACGCAACCTTGTTGCGCCGCAACCGCAGCCAGGCGAGATACCAGGGGCTACGCCCCTGGATCTGCGCGACCGGCACACCTGTCGGGATCGGTGGCTCACCTGGTGCCTCAAGCGAGTCGATCGGCGAAACCATCGCCTGCTACTTGATGGCGAGCGAGGTGTAGTCCTGGTTGAAGAGCAGATGGTGATAGGACTTGTCGAAGTCCATGCGCTCCGACAGGAATGTCGTGAATTGCTCGTTTCCGTACGGCGCCCACACGGCCTGCTCCATGTACGACTTGTCCAGCGCGGCGTACTGGTCCTCAACGCCGCCGTCGCCGATCAGCTTCGTCAACAACTCGTCCTGCTTGGCGTTGTTGGCTCCGATGTTGACCCGCGAGTAGTTGTTGCCGTTAGTCGGCAGGATGCTGTCGCCATGTAGCAGCGGACGGAAGAAATCGTCCGGGTGCGGGAAGTCCTGAAACCAGTCGGCGAAGCCGGTGTCGACATCGGGTGTGGACTGATTGCCGATGGTCGTCCAGTAGACGTCTCCTGCAATGACTTTCAGTGTGGCGTTGAAGCCCAGCTGCGTGAGCAGGTCGTGATAGTACTCACCGATCCGCTTGCGGTCGGGCTCGTCGTCCGTCCAGACGGTGATGTCCTTGTCGGCCGGATTGGCCTCGGCGATCAGCTGTTTCGCCTTGTTCATGTCCGGTCCGGGGTAGAGCTTGTACTCCTTGTAGCCGGGCATGCCGGGAGGCAGGATCTGCTGCGACGGATGCAGCCGGCCACCGAAGATCCTGTTGAGTGCTTCGGGGTCGATGGCGTAGTTGATGGCCTGACGCACCTTGATGTCGTTGAACGGCGCCTTCTCCATGTTCATGAAGAAGTAGTAGGTGTTGATCGAGTCCTCCATCCGGAACCGATCGCTGTACTTCGCCTTGACCTCAGCCAGGCGGTCGGCGACCGGCGGATCGACCATGAAGTCGACCTTGTTCTGCTCGATGTCGGTCACCTGCGCGCTGTTGTTCTTGTTCTCGTTGACGATGATCTTGTCGACGTTCGCGTCGGGTACCTCGCTGGCCCCGGCGTCCTTGACCGTTTGAAAGTTGGGGTTGCGCTCCATCGTCAGCGTGCGCGGCGCGTTCACCGAGCTGATCATGAACGGACCGCTGGCCGGTGGCGGCTTGTTGGTCGAGTCCTTGTCCAGACGGGTGCTTGGTGGCACGGGTGCGGCGAACATCAAGCCGAGGACGTTTTCGAAGGTGCCGTTCGGCTCCTTCAGCGCGATGGAGATATCACCGGTGTTGTCGTCGGTCTTGATGCCGCTGATGTTCTGCGCCTTGCCGTCGGCATAGTCGGTAGCGCCCTCGATGTTGTCGTAGAACACCGAGCCGCCGGAGTCGGTCTTGAACAGCCGCTGGATTGCGTAGGCGAAGTCGGACGCCTTGATCGGGGTGCCGTCCGAGTACTTCATGTTCGGCCGCAGCTTGAGCTTGTAGGTCTTTCCGTCCGGGGAGATGTCGGGCATGCCTTCGGCCAGGGCGGGAACCAACTGGGTGCCGTCCTTGCCCTTGGCGTGCTTGTAGGTGAGCAGCGGCGTGTAGACGTTCCAGAGAACTTCCCAGCCCTCGACCGTGTAGGAGAGCTGCGGGTCGACGTAGTCCGGAAACGAGGTCAGCGCGACGTTGATCTCACCGCCGGCGCCACCCCCGCCGCCACCGTCACTCTTCTTGCCACACGCCGCGGCGCCGAACGCCGCGAGGGCGATGACACACGCGATGACAAGGATTCGGCGCAGTGCTTTCATGGTGCTCCCTCTGACAGGCAATCCGGACGCTCCCATACACCTACGCCACTCGGGTGGACTTGGCTGGAGCTTCGAGGAACTTCGGTAGTGCACCTTTCGCCACCTCAGGAAGCTCCGCAACTCGGGGTCAAAGGGCGCCGAACGGGACTAAGGTTGCTCTTTCAGAAGGTCCTGATCCATTCGAGGGAGGCCTTCGATGAGTACATTTCATCGCCTGACAGCCGTTACCGTAGCTGCGTTCGGAGCGCTGGCGTTCGCCACAATCTTCACACCGGTGTCAGCGGCGCCGTCGACTGTGGATGGGGAACGGTATTCGATCCGCCGTCGAACAGCTGCGTGGCTGCACCCGCGCCACCGCCAGCGGGGCCGCCCCCACCAGCGTGGAACGGGGACATCACGCCGTACTTCGGGGTAGGAGTTTGCGTGCCCATTCCGGTACCGTTTGCCCCGTCGATATGTGGTGGCATCTGACAGCCGCTTCGCGGCCGTCAAATTTTGCTAAGGGACTGGCGCGACTTCGCTGTGTATGGCACCATGGTCGGTAATTCCTGCCGCTTGTCGGTGCAGGTACACAGATAGGACAATTAAATGAGGACACAGAGTCGTTTGCCCCACCGGCTTGGAGTAGTTGCCGGGCTGAGCGCGATCGCCGCCATGGGCATGATCATGGCGGGTTGCGCCAAGGAACAAGAGAAGGCGCCAGAGACCTCGACGACTACTACGACGACTACGACGTCCCCGGCTGCACCGCCTTCGCCTACAGAGAAGGCTCCGCGGATCGATCCGAATGCGCCGAACCAGTTCACCCCGCCCGTTGTTGCTCCGCCGGCCTCGCAGGTCCAGCCCGGCGAACATGGTCGCCACGTAACCAACGGTTCCTAGAAGCATCATCGATATGCGGCGGCGTTTGCCGGCGCTCATCGCGACGTCGGCGATCATCGTCGCGTCGGGGTTGAGTGCCGGCTGCGCGCCGACCGATTCGGCGGTTATCACGGGCCCGTTCGCATCGCTGCTCGCCAGCTCGACAGATCTCGGGCCGTCGCGCGCCGGTGATGCACAACTGACCGTGTCGCTCCCCGACGCGTCGCGCCCCGAGGCGCTGATGGCATGGGCGGGCGCGCGGGAGTTGTGGGTGCGATGGCGGCCAGGCAACGCCTGGGCCGTCGTGGAAGGTTCCGCCGATCACGTCGCGCGTGCGTTCGAAGTACCGGTGAATGACTACCGGGGCCGAAAAGGCCAGGCGTTCTACGCATCGCCGGAACAGCCGTCGGTGCCAGTGGCGCTGCACGCTGCGGTCAGCGGGCTCGGCCGGATCATGAGCTACACCCCGCATCGCACGAAACGACCGGACAACCTTGCCCTTGATGTGCCGAAGGGCGGGTTGACGCCGGGCGGGCTGTTGGACGCCTACAACGCCGCCCCGCTGGTAAAGGAAGGTCACACCGGTAAGGGCGAGACCATCGTGTTCTTCGCATTTGATGGCTTCGACCAGCGCGACCTCGACTCGTTCGCCGATACCTCCGGCTTGCCGAGGTTCGCGCCCGAGGTGATCGGTGGGATACCGGACGAGGCTCACGGCGAGACGACGATGGATCTCGAAGTGACGCATGCCATTGCGCCCGATGCGCACCTAGTCGTCGTCAATGCCTTGCCGACCTTGGTGGCCGACGGCGCATACGAGAAGATCGGCCAGATGTTCTCCGACGCGGACCGGCAATTCCCCGGTGCGGTGTGGAGCCTGTCGATCGGGTGGTCGTGCGACTCGTTCGTCAACGCCACCGACCTCGCGCCGGTGGAGTCCGCATTGGCCACGGCGCAAAAGCACGGCACATCGGCATTCGATGCGACAGGCGACAACGCCAGCTTGGAGTGCAAGGGCGCAGACGAGTGGTCATCACCGCCTGGTCCGAATGACGTTGGGCTGGATGCTGTCTCGTCGCTTCCGGCGATGACGGCGGTCGGTGCGACCACCCTGTCGACGGGACCGCGCGGACAGTGGCTGGCGGAGTACGCGTGGTTCGATTCGCCGCTGTCGCAGGGTACGAGCGGTGGCGTGTCGCAGCTGTTTGCGCGGCCGAAATGGCAGGAGAAGCTGACCGCCGATCGTGACCAGGATCGGCGCAGGCTGTCGCCCGACGTGGCCGCGGTCGGTGATCCGCTCACCGGGGTGAGGTTCATCTACAGCCAGAACGAATACGTCGGAGCCGGTACGTCACAGGCGGCACCCATCTGGGCCGCGCTGACCGTGCTGATGAATCAGTACCTGAACGCCAACGGCGGCAGGCCGCTGGGAAACATCAACCCCCTGCTCTATAGGGTCGCGGCCGGCGCCGACCTGCCGGGCTTTCGAGATGTTTCGTTGGGCGGCAACGCCGTCGACCTCTCCACCCCCGGCTACGATCTCGTCACCGGACTCGGCACTCCGAACACCTACAACCTCGCGCAGAACCTCCTCAAGATCCAGTCGCAGGTAGCGCCCGAATGACACAGCCGCCCGCCGACGAGGGTGGCGTGACCACCATGTCGTGCGGAGCGTGCGGCACCGACGTCCCTGCCGGGGCATACTGCGGCGCGTGCGGTGCGCAATTGACAGAGCCGCCTGTGACGCGCCGTGACCGACTTCGGATGGCCGCGTATGCGGCAGCGCCAGGTGAGCACGTCGTGCGCCTGTCTGTGGCGAGTTCCTTGTTCCCACATCTTCCGCACCGGTCCCGCACGGCTTTTCGTGCCGGCCTCGCCGTTCTCGTTCTGTTGTTGATCGCCCTGGCTCTGCTGCACTGGCAGGCGGCCATGGTCGCGGTGAGTGCGCTCGGTCTTCCCCTCGTGTTCGTGCTCTATCTGTTCGAAGCGGACGTCGACCGCGACTTCACCGTTCGTTCGTTGGTGCCCACCGCATTGCTCGGTATCGGGCTCGGTATCGGATGGGCGTTGGCGACCCGCACCTTGGTCTCGAGCTTCTACGATGTATCGCTGGCCGACGCGGACTCCAGAAGGCTGGCGATGGTGGTGGGTATCGCGGTGCCCGTTGGCGGAGCGATCGTCATGCTGATCCCCGCGGTGGTGATGCGAATTGCACGCCCAACCCGGGAGTCGCTGGACGGCTTCGTCATCGGATCGCTGGGCGCCATCAGCTTCACCGCCGCCGCTACTATTGTCCGGCTGGCGCCGCAGTTCGCCACTGGGATGACCGCCGGTGACCGTCCCGCGGGAGTGCTGTTGGTGCAGGCCGGCGTGCAAGGTGTCGCGGTGCCCTTGACGGCGGCGTCGATGGGCGGGTTGGTCGGTGCCGCGTTGTGGTTCGCCCGCCGAAACCTCGCGCTGATGAGTGTGCTTGCGGCAGTGATGATCTACGGCTTATTGGGCGTCGCGGAAGCCAGTCCCGTGCTGGACGGGCTGCATCTCGGTGCCCACCTGATGGTCGCCGTCGTCGCCGTACTGACGCTGCGAGTCGGGCTGCAGTACTGCTTGCTCAACGAGCAACACGATGAGCCGGATCCGGGCCGGCACGTGCTGTGCCCTCAGTGCGATCATGTGGTCCCCGACATGGCGTTCTGCCCCAACTGCGGGGTCGCCGCGGCGGCGGCATCGAGGGCGTCGCGAGCCGCGCGCAGGGCCGCCGTCAGCGGCGGATCACCCGTACCCCGCCCGGGGTACGCCACTGCGTCCAGCATGTATGAGGTTGCGCCGGTACGACATACCGGTCATGGCCGACTGTTGACGACGCTTGCTGCAGGCGTCGCTGTCGTAGTTGCCGCTGGAATCACCGCGTCGGTTCTGGCGACTCCCGCGCGGCCGCGATACACCTGTCCGCCCGACTGTGGGCGTCCGCCGATCGGAGAGCCGATCGACATCAACCCGCGCTTCGTTTCCGCGGACGGAGAGTTCTCGGTTCAGTACCCGGGCCCTGGCACCTTCTACAAAGCCACGCTGTACTCGGATTGGGTCGCGCTGGAGTACACCGGGGGAGACACCGGCACGCTGGATCTGTGGGGGGAGCCCGCCGAGAAGCGCTCACCGAAAGAGATCGTCGACAAGATGATCGCCGAGTACTACCCCGACGCCACGCTCGACTACGAGATCCCCAACGCGATGGTCGGTTACGAGCCGGGCTTCGGCGCCGCGTTCGACCAGTACCCGCAGGATTCCAGCGGTGAGTTCACCCGGCTTCGGTTGGTGGTCCTCGCCGCGGTGAAGAACGATTATGCGTTGGTGGTTTCCGCTGTCGGCCCGTATCACGAGTTCACCCCGGACTACGGTACCGGCCATCCGTCGGGTGCCAACCTCGCCCTCGCCCTGGATATGGGTAAGTACGTCAACAGCTTTCGCTGGCGCAGCGGAGCGTCAGCCTGACGCGGCAGTGAACGTGACGTGCATCTTGTGGATGCCGTTCATCAGATTCGAGCGCACTCGCTCGACCGGGCCGGCTAGCTCGAGGTCCTTCATCCGCGACAGCACCTCGGGAATGATCGCGGTGGCTTCGACACGTGCGAGGTTGGCGCCGAGGCAGAAATGCGTGCCGCCGCCACCGAAGGCGAGGTGCGGATTCGGAGCGCGGCCGATGTCGAAGCGGTCGGGCTCTGCGAAGCGCGATTCGTCGCGGTTGGCCGACGGGTAGAACATCGCCGCCCGGTCGCCCGCCTTGACGGGGATGCCGCGCAACTCGGTGTCCGTCGTCGCCGTGCGCACGAAGACCGTGACCGGGGTGGTGTAGCGCAGCATCTCCTCGATCGCGGTCGGCAGCAGCGACGGGTCGGCGGCGAGGCGGGCTTGTTGATCCGGGTGCTCCATCATCGCGAGGATGCCGGCCGCGACCAGATTGCGGGTCGTGTCTCCGCCCGCGTTGATGAGGAGAAGGAAGAACATGTTGAACTCGAGGTCGCTGAGGCGCTCGCCGTCCACTTCGGCTTCAAGTAAGGACGTCGCGACGTCGTCGCCCGGCGTCTGACGCTTGCGGGCCGCGAGCTCCGAGCCGTACTGGAACATCTGCAGCTGCGCATCGATGACGGGTGAGACGCCCTGGTGGGTGTCGCCGACCGCACCACTGTTCATGACCTCGGTCAGTTCGTAGAGCCGGCGACCGTCCTCCAGCGGGATGCCTAGCAGTTCTGCAATCACATACGACGGGAGTGCGCCTGCGATGTCGTCGACGAAGTCGCACTCACCTTGTCTCACGACGTCGTCGACGATCTGGCGCGCCATGTCCGCGACGTGATCGTTCAGCTTGGCGACCTGGCGGGGTGTGAAGCCCTTGCTGACGAGGGAGCGGAGCTTCGTGTGGCGCGGCGGGTCCATCGTGAGCATCATCAGCTCGAGCTGGAACTTGTCCTCGGGACGTGGAACGTCAAAGAACACGCCTGCGGACTGCGACGACCAGGTGGCGCTGTCGCGCGAGACGGCGAGGACTTCGTCGTATCCGGTCAGGGCCAGGAATCCGGGGCCGTCGCCGTAGGGGTGCCAGGCGACAGGCGCACGGTGCCGAAGCTCGCGAAAGGCGTCGAACGGCATGCCGAGGGCGTACGTATCGGGATCGGCGAGGTCGACTCCGCCGATGGCGGCGGCATCTTGAGCCACGCCAGACAGTGTGACGGACGACATCGACCGAGGGATATACATCGAACCGGTCGAGCGAAAAACTGCCGGCTCGGTCAATGCGCCCGACCGATTCGATGGTTCTTACACGGTAAGTCTCCAACCGATGCGATCGACACCCGGCACGCCGATGAGCTGCGCAAACGTTACCTCCCCGTGACTATTAGCTGTTCGGGGCGGTATCGCGCTCCTTAAGGGATCACTGAGGGATGCTGAAATTCAGCTGGTTTGCTCGTATGGTGCTACGTGATGGGGAGACATAGTGTCGCTCAGCGCCGACGGATACCGTCGGCCGTTCCAGCGGCTGCGGTGATCGCTCCTTACGCTCTCCTGCTCGCCACCAGCGGCGACGTTTCGGTGCCCGCACCCGTCAGTGAAGCGTCTGCACCCGACCAGATCGTCGACGAGGGTGCGATGCGAAGCGCGGAGGTCGTCGCGTCGGCGCCGACCGACTTCTCGGCGGCGGCCAGCGTTGAGGCGGTCGCCAGTGCGGCGCCGGTTCAGTTCGCGGCGGCGTCGAGGTACCGGGTGTACGACCGCGAGGCCGAGCGGGTTCTGCCCGTGGGTATTGCGCCGGAGCGTGGACTTCAGGTCAAGACCATCTTGGTCGCGCGCAGCATCAGCGTCCTGTTCCCCGAGATTCAGAACATCGGCGGGGTTCGGCCTGACTCTCTGCGCTGGCATCCGGATGGCCTCGCATTGGACGTGATGATTCCGAACCCGTCCTCAGCCGAAGGCATCGCGCTCGGAAACCGGATCGTCGAGTTCGCACTGGAGAACGCCGACCGTTTCGACTTGCAGGACTGCATCTGGCGCGGCATGTACTACACGCCCAGCGGCGCGAAGGCCGGCGGGTACGGCCACTACGACCACGTCCACATCACGACGCACGGTGGCGGATACCCCACCGGCGGCGAGGTCTACATCCGCTGAGCCTGCCACGCACGTGCCGCGATCAGCTCCGGAACCAACACTTCCGTCAACAGCCGCACCGTGTCGTCGCCGTCGCCGGGGTAGCGGAGGTTGTACTGCGTATCCGGCACAACCCCGCCCACGCCGACCACCGTGCTGCCCCGTTCCGTCGTCCACTCGGCCAGTTGCGCCTCCCACGCCGACCCCGCGAACACCAACAGCCGATAGTCGAGCGTCTTCGTGAGATAGACGTCGACATGGCTCCAGTCGCCCGTCTCGCATCCCACTGCCGGCAGTCGCGGCCCCTCCCGCAACATCAACGCACCCTGCTGCGCGTTGCAGAACCGTTCTGCCGGCGCCGCCAGATAGATCCCCGACGGTCCGAGCAGCGGCTCGGAAACCTCTAGGCGCCAATCGCTCTCGGTGTCCAGCAGGTAAGCACTCGCGTCTGCCGCCAAAGCGACGGCATGTGCCAGCTCGGCTGTATCGGTGCCCAGGAGGTGACACTCGAGCGCCAGCAGGAGTGCCAGCGTGTGCTGGTAACTGCGGCACGCGACGCCGCCCACCTCTGGCTCCGCCGCCAATTCAACCACGGACCTGCTCCGCTTCGAGATGGCCGAGCCTGCCGTGTTCGTCAGCGCGACCGTATGCACGCCCTGCGGCAGACGCTCGAGAGCGTTCAACGTCTCCGCCGATCCACCGCTCGCCGATGTCGCGACGACGAGCGTCTCATCTCCCCAGCTCGGGAGTAGTTGCGAGGAAGCAAGTTCCGACGAAGTGACGAGGCCCCGCGCGCGCATCCGTGCCGCTGCCACGCCACCCGCGTACGCCGACGATCCCATCCCGAGCAGGACCACCCTCTGGGTGCCTGGCGGCACCACATCTGCCCATGGATTCCCGTCGGCCAACATCGCCGAGAGCCGCCCGAGCACCTCCGGCTTTCTGTACAGGTCCGCAGCGAAACCATCCGGCTTCACGCCGGCACCCCCTCGTCGAGCAGCGCGGGCAGCGCCGCGTCGGGCACATACATCCATCTGGGCAGATGCCTTGCCGCGTAGATGATCTCGCGTAACACCTGCTGCATGCGGAAGGCCTGCACCGGCTCCGGATCGTAGAGGCCGCCCGGTACGCGCACCTCGTAGGCACCCAGGAATGTCTGCTGACTCGCGGCATCTGCCTCGGCCACCGCCGCGGAGTCGAGGTCTGTGTGCTTGCGTGCGACGATCGCCGCGTGTGTCAGCGACTGCACCATACCCGCCACATCCTGCGCAGCAGTAATCGACAAAACCCGTTGTGCCGCAGGCAGTATCGGGTTGCCATCGAAGTCGGTGACGAAGAACCTCCCGTCACTGAGCAGCACCTGGCCGACATGAAGGTCCCCGTGGCCCTCGATCACGGGACTGTCCGCAAGCGATCCGATGCCGTCCAAAACCTGTGTGATCTCGCTGCGACGCTCCCTCGCGACGTCATGCAACGCGCACGCATCGTCGAGAAGATCAAAGGCGGCGTCTCGCCACCGCTGCGCGTCCTGCGCTGAGGCGACCGTCGCAGTCGTGCGCAGCGCCGCATGCATCTCCGCCACAACCGTGCCCACTCGAGCGGCCGCATCCACGACAGGGGCGACGTCACGGTCAATGGCCGCCGCAGTGATCAGGTCCACCGCCCACGTCCAGCCGTCCACCGCACCAGGAAGGTACGCGTCCACACTCGCCGCCACGGTCTCCACACCGTCTGCGGATCGCCACGTGACGAATCCCCACGGGGTGGGCATGCCGTCGAAACCGGCATCGCGGAGCACCCCTATCCGTCGCGGTGCGGGATGCGGGCCCTCCTGCAGATGTGTCGCCCACTTCACCATCGCGGCATCGCCGACGATCACCGACTCGTTGGTCTGGTCGACGCCGATCGCCTTCTCGCCCAATGCTGCTCGGACCGTCCACGAGTGAAGGGTGAACGGACCTCGTGTCGTCGTGAGACCAGATTCCCGCGCCAGCACATCCAGAAGCGCTTCGGCGACGCCGTCGCCCGCCGCCGCGCGCCGCCACTGACCATCCGCGTCGCAGACCATGGGCAAGGCTGAGGGCCCGGCGTCGTCGGCGACAATGGTCAGGCGCTTGCCGTCGGTGAGATCGAGCGCGTCGAGCAAATCAGGCAACCGAGGCTCGATGCTGCACGCCTACCTTCTCGATGACGTCGGCGCCCACGCGAAGGCCGTCCCGTCCGCGGATCGCCTCCCCGATCGAGGCCAGCCGCGCACGCAAATCCGTGTCGGACAGCAGCCGGTCCACCGCGCCCGTCAGCTCCTCGTCGGCGAACCCATACGTGTCCAACCGGATCCCGAACCCGAGTTCGTCGATGCGCTGGGCATTTTCGTACTGGTCCCAAAACAGCGGAAGCACGATCAGCGGCTTGCCGAAGTGCAGCGTCTCGGTGACCGTGTTGTTGCCGCCGTGGGAGATCACCAGATCGACTTGGGGGATCACCTTGGTCTGCGGCAGCATCTGTGCGCCGACCATGTTGTCGGGCAGGTTGATCCGATCAGCCTGCGGCCCCTTGCTGACGATATAGCGGTGCCGGGTCGTACCGAGGACATCGACAACCCGTTGCATCAGATCGACGTCGGCACCGCCGAGCGAACCGAGCGAGAAGTAAACCAGCGCACTGTCTTCGGGCCGATCGGCGACCTCGGCAGGCAGCTGGTATTCCTCATCGGTCTCGCGCACACTGGAGTCCATCCGGGCCCAGGTGTCGTCCAACGGGCGGGCGTCGAGGTAATCGGCCTCCGTCGGATAGACATACAGGTTCGCCGCCGTCGTGTGCGGCATGAACTCCAACTCGCGCAGCGGATCAGCGCCTTGGGCCTGCACCCAGTCGTTGAAGTCGGACCACATCGCGCGGTGCGTGCGGTCGAACTCGGCGCGGTAGGCGTCCCACTGACTGCGGTCGGCACTTGGCAGGCCCGAGAACGGCGGCGGCACATCGGAGCCCGTCACCTCCAGCGGGCTACACGACACGATCCGTACGAACGGCGCACCGGACGTCACCAGTGCGGGGAACAGCACCACGTTGTCCTCGACGATGACTTCAGGCCGGTGCTTACCGATGATTTCGCGCAGTCGCGGCTCGCAATACTTCGCACCGTCAATGAGAGCCTGATAGGTGGGCTGGATGAACGAGCCGAGCTGTTCGATCGTCGGCTTGCGAAACTCCGGCGCCGTCTCCGCGATGAACTCGGTCCAGAACGCCCCGGCGTCCTCGTCGCCCGCACCATCGGCCGGTTCAGCCAAGTCGACGAGCTCTTCGATGAACCCGAACGGAGCGAGCTTGCCCGCCCACGAGCTTTCGGCCGCGAACACGATCGTGTGCCCGCGGTCCCGGAGGATGGCAGCGAGGCCGATGCACTGGTTCGTCGGCCCGTAGGCCGACTCAGGCCAGAACATGATGGTCAGTGGTGCCGGCTCTGAAGACATGATCGGACGATACTTCCCGGTTGCGGCTGCGTCATGGGCGGAACGTGACTCCGCCGTCGACGCTGATGGTCTGGGCGGTGATGAAGCTGCCGTCGTCGGAGAGCAACAGCGCGCCCATCGCGGCGATGTCGTCGGGCGTGCCGAACCGGGACTTGATCATCTGCCGGGCCCTCGTCTGTCGACGATCCCGTCCGGCATCGGATTCTCGTCGAATTTGTAATGCCAAATCAGCCCTGGCGCAATGGCATTGGCGCGGATACCCTTCGGCACGTACTTGCGGGCGATGTGCCGCATCAGTGCCAGCTCGGCGGCCTTGCTCATCTGGTAGGACACCCGGGTGCCCGCGCCGCTGTAGGCGTCGATCGACGCGGTGAAGACGATCGACCCACCGCCGCCGGCGATCATCGGCGGAATCGTGTGCTTGGCGCAGATCACGAAGCCGCGGGTGTTGACACGCATGACCTCGTCGAACGCCTCGAGCGGCAGATCGACGACCCCGCCGGGTAGGTAGGCGTCGGCGGCGTTCGTGAAGTTCAGGTGGACGCCGTCGAGCGCAACCCCGCGCACCCGCTCGGCTGACGGATCCAGTTCCGTGGCGACGCGCGACGCCAGTTCCGCATCGAGGTCGCCGAGCACGAGCAGCGCGCCCTCGTCCGCGTAGCGACGCGCGAGGCCGTTTCCGACACCGCCGAGCCCGGCAACGAAGACGACCTTGTTCTCGAGCAGACCCGGCACACGTCAGATACTGCCCGATGCGATGAATTCCGACTGCCGCTCGTGTCTATATAGCGAGAGCACACCGAGAAGGAGAACCACATGGCCGAGAACGCGGCGAAACCACCGGTCGTCGACAACGAAACCTGGCGCAAGGAGCTCGACGAGCTACGCCACCGCGAGAAGGCGGCAACCCGCGAGCTCGACGCGATCGCTGCGCAGCGACGCCGACTCCCGATGGTCGAGATGGATGACTACACCCTCATCGGCGAGGACGGTCCCGTGCGCCTCGCCGACATCTTCGACGGCCGCTCGCAGCTCATCGTCTACAACCACATGTGGGAGGACGGGGCGGAGTGGCAGTGCGGCGGCTGCACGGGCTTCACCTCTCAATTCACCCGGCTCGAATTCTTGGACAGCTACGACGCGCGGTTCGTCATCGTCACCAACGGACCCATCGACGAGGCGCTGGCCTACCGCGACAAGGTGGGCAACAAGATGACGTGGTACTCGTCGTCGGAGAGTTCGTTCGGCGCCGATGTGGATGCGCCGCCCGGAGCCGGTTTCGGCGTCAACGTGTTCTTGCGCGACGGCGACAAGGTCTACCGCACCTGGCATACCAATGGCCGCGGCACCGAACAGCTCAGCCACTCGTTCGCGCTCATCGATCTGCTGCCGTGGGGACGTCAGGAGGAGTGGCAAGATTCGCCGGAGGGCTGGCCGCAGTCGCCGACGTATTCGAGGTGGCTCGACTCACCCGATATCGCGAAGGCCTACGGCACTACCTGACGCAGATGTCGACCGCCGGATCGCAGGCCTTCTGAGCCGGCGGATCCACCTTCTTGGGAGCGGGCCCGACGGGATCGGGCACTTGCTGAGGCGCGGGTCCGACTGGATCGGGCACTTGCTGGGGGGCGGGGCCGACGGGATCGGGAACCTGCTTCGGCGCGGGGCCGACGGGGTCAGGGACCTGCTTGGGTGCAGGGCCGACCGGGTCGGGGACCTGCGCAGGTACTTGTGCAGGCAATTGCGCCGGCACCTGAGCGGGTTTTTGCGCCGGTGGCTTGGCCGGAACCTGGGCGGGCAGCTGCGCCGGAAGCTGAGCCGGGTTTTGAGCGACGGGAGGCACCCCGGGAATGATCGCGGGAAGCGAGCCGATCGGTAATTGAGGAATCTGGGCGGGCGCCGGTGCCTGCACAGGAGGAGGTGCTGGGGGCGCCTGCGGGGTCGGAATCGGCGCCAGCGGTTGTGGCGTCGGAATCTTCGCCTGCGGCGTGGGCAGCGGGGCGGCGGGACGCGGGGCCTGAACCGGCTGCGGAGCCGGGGTGGCCTTCGGCGGCTGCGCGGTGGGCAGAACTGCCGCGGGGGTCGGCGCCGGCCCTGTGGGCGTCGGCGACGGTGACGGCGCGTCTTGCACGACACCACTCGGCGACAGCGCCGTGCTCGGTAGGTACACCCAGGCCAGCGTTCCGCCCAGGATCACCAGCGGGATGAAGATCAGCAGCGCCATGAACGGCACGACACGACGCTTCGAGTCGTCGTCAGTCGGCCCGCCCACCAGCGCCGCGGGCTCCTCGTAGGCCGCATACGACTCTTGCGGGAGGTCGGCGGGGGGCTGGATCGCGGGCCGTGGAGCTGTGTTGGCGGCGTGGAAGTTTGACTGACCGCCGGTCGCCGTCGCTTGCGACGAGGTGCCCATGCCGTGCGACGCCGAGGTCAACTCGAAGTCGCGCGAGACGCTGTTCTTCAGCCAAGCCGGCGCCGGGATGAACACCGGGGCGCCGAGCAGGGCAGCCGGACTCACCGACCGCGAACGCAGATCCTCGCACGCGCCGCACGATTCGATATGCCGCGCAATGCGTTTGCGCATCAGGATGTTGAATTTTCCGTCCCAGCCGTGCAGCACCGCGGCCAACTCCGGGCAGCTGCCCGGGTCGGACTGGACACGACGCGCCACCAGCAAGGCGCCGAGCGACCGCTCGATGGTTTCGCGCAGCCGGCCGACCATGGTGTTGGCGTTCGTCTGCGTGACGCCGAGGGCCATCGCGAGCTCGGGCCCGTCCAGCCCCTGGCGGTAAGCCAACTCGAGGACAGCCTGGTCGCGGTCCGAAAGTCCGCCTGCCGCTTCGGAAATGAGGTTTGCCAACTCCATGCGGTGCGCCAGCGTGTCCGGCCCCGCATCGTGGGAGACGACGTCGGGCATCTCGTCGGACGGCCGTTCGCGGCGAAGCTGGCGAAGTCGCTTATGGGCTTCGTTGCGGACGATGGCGTAGAGCCAGGGGCGCAGCTTGTCGGGCTCGCGGAGGCCACTGAGCGTGGTCGATGCGATGCAGAACGCATCCTGAACGCAGTCCGCCGCCGAATCGCGGTCCCGCAGCATCCCGATGGCGAAGTCGTGGAGGCGGTCGGCGTAACGGTCGTAGATTTCGGCGAACGCACGACGGTCACCGTCGGCTGCGGCCAGGGCCAGATCGGCGTCATTGCTGCCGGGCCCAATTCCACCCCAGTTTCTCAGCGCGGCGGTCATGGCGTTTTACTCCAAATTGGTCTAGTGCGTTAGCTGTCAGGGTAATTGCTGAAACTCATCGTTGCGCGACATTCGTTCGATGGGTAGTGCTCGGCCCAGGCCTTGTGACCTGCGCCGAGCCGCTGCCGCGGCGCTATTTCATGTTGGTGATGATGTCGCCGGTCTGCGGATCGGTGTTCATGCCCCGAGTGTCGGCACCGGTCGCCGGGTCCTTCGTGGTGTCGGTGGTCGCTTCCTTTTTGGTCTCCTCGGTCTTGGTCCCGTCGGTCTTGGTCTCCTGCTTCTCGACGGGGGTCTGGCCGCCACCGAGGCCGATCTCGACGTTTCCGCCCTGGCCCTGACCCGGAACGCCGACCTGAACGCCGGGCGTCTTGACGGCGACGCCGCCCTGGCCGTTGGCGCCGACCTCGACGCCTGGCGCCTTGATCGTCACGCCATTGGGGCCGGGAGCGGGCGCAGGAACAGGGGCCGGTGCCGGGGCAGGAACTGCGGCAGGAGCCGGCGCCAGTTTGGGAGCAGGTGCACTCGCCAGCTTGGGGGCCGGTGCGACGATCGGCTTGGAGACGGTCGGGCCGTTCACCCGGACGACTGGTGCCTGGTTGTTGACGATGACCGGGGCCGGGGCGGCCTGCGCCGGCGCCAGCGCCGGAATGTCGATCGCCGAAGGGAGATTGACGACCGGGGTACCGGCTGGGTCCGTGGCCGAAGCCGCGCTAGTGGATGCCGTCTCGGTTGTGCGTGCGTCGTTCGAGTTCATCAGCAGCACGCCGCCGAACGCTGCGGCGCCGATGACGGCCAGGCCCGCGACGAACAACAGGCCCTTGCTGCCGGACGAGGATTGTGCGACCGGCACCTGAACCGGGATCGACTGCTGCGGGACGGGGGCGTAGTCGCCGTAGTAGGAGGCGTTCTGCGGCTCTGGCGAGTATCCGTAGTTCGGCTGCTGCGGGTAGCCGTAGTCCGGCTCGGGCAGGCACTGGGAGTAGGCCTGGGAGATGTTGTTGCGGACGGTCGGCTCCGAGTAGCGGATGTAGGTGGTGGTGTTCATGATCTCTCCCCTTGGTGTGTTGCTGCCCTTTGCGGCTGCTTTCACGGGTAGGAGCGATCGGCGCCGGTCAGTCGCACACTTTTTTCCGCAGAATTTTCTGAAAAAACTTTTGACCGGCATCGCTGCTGGTCCCGCAGGCCGTATGCGGGTTTCTGCGATCCTGGTGTGACAGCGCGTTTCGCGGGTCGTTGGTATCAGCTCTGTCTGTTCGAGATCACCATTGAGAAACGATGCCGTGTGGCGCTTCGCGTGCCCCGCATCGAGTGCTGCAATTAACGCCGTCGTCCAAATACCACCGTTGTTATTTGTAGAGCGCACATGAAGGAGTCGACATCGATGGCGATTTTTGATCGGTCCAACATCAGGCTCGTTGCGGCCGGAGCGTGGTTGTGCGCGATCGCCATTGCGCTGAGCCCAGAGGCCGCCGCCGCCCCACCCGGCGGCAACGAATGCTTCGAGGGGAAGGGCGAGGTGTGCACGGCCAGCGCACCGCTGGCCGGCATGGCTGGCGTCCCAATGGCTTTGCCTGGGCCGGTGCCCGCGGCCCCGGCTGTGCCGGTGGTCCCCGCGGCGCCCCCGATCCCGGTGATTCCCATGGCTCCTCCCGTGCCGGTGGTGCCCGCCGCGCCCGCGCCCGTGCCAGCGGCCGCGCCGTTGGCTGGCGGCGCGGGGTTCACTGACGTCCCTGGCCTCGGAGGTAAGGGCGCGCCCACCACGGGTCCGCCTCCGGCCGGCGCACCCGTGCCCGGCCAGCCGATAATCCCCGGCCCTTCGGCCGCAGGCGCGAGCTGAGGCCGCCTCGGGGAAGCCGAAACAAACCAGAGCAGTCAACAAGATTGGGATCCATGCGCGCTGTTTTTCGGTGTGTTCTCACGGTGATCGTTGTCGCTGCGAGCGTGGTTGCGGTGCCTGCAGGCTCGAGCGTGGCGGCGAATCAATCGCCCGAATTCGCTATCGCGTCGGTGCTCCCGACGCTGGGCCAGGTGGTGGGTGTCGCGCACCCTGTCGTGGTGACGTTCACTGCTCCCGTCGCGAACCGGCTTGCGGCCGAGCGCGCCATCGGTATCACGTCGACGCCGGTGATGAGCGGCAAGTACGAGTGGCTGAAAAACGATGTCGTGCAGTGGGTCCCGGACCGATTCTGGCCGGCGCACACCACGGTCGCCCTTTCGGTAGGCAGCCTTGCCACGAACTTTGCAACGGGTCCCGCCGTCGTGGGGGTCGCCGACATCTCGGCCCACACATTCACCGTGACCGTCGACGGCGTCGAAGCGGGACCGCCGTCGACGCTGCCGTCGCCGCACCACCGCCCGCATTGGGGAGAGCCCGGTGTGTTCCCGGCCTCGATGGGTAGGCCCGACTACCCGACGCCGGTCGACACCTACACGGTGTTGTCCAAGGAACGTTCGGTGGTGATGGATTCGAGCAGCGTCGGCATCCCCGTCGATGCTCCCGACGGCTACCACCTGACGGTCGATTACGCCGTCCGGATCACGAGCCGAGGGCTGTTCGTGCATTCAGCGCCGTGGGCGATCAATTCACTCGGCTACGAGAACGTCAGCCACGGCTGTATCAGCCTGAGTCCCGAGGACGCCGAGTGGTACTTCGACACGGTCAATGTCGGTGACCCCGTGATAGTGCGGGAGAACAATCTCGAGGTTCCGCGGACGGTGTCAGCGGAAAGTCGGAGCCGATGACGGGAATCGAACCAGCGTATTCCGCTTAGCAAGCCTGTGCGGACCACCTGTGCGACAGAAACCCAGACTGACGAATCAGCGGGCATCCGTCGTCGACAGCGGTTGGCGTTCGACGGAGCGCCCGAGGACGACCTTCGCCGTGATGACGCCCAACTTGACCATGCCCAAGTACGTAGACGGGTTGAATATGGTCGGCCACACCGTGCGTGTTTTGTGCTCGTTGACCGGCCGGTCCGTGAATCGATCGCGCAGCCACCTCAGCGTCATGGGCGCCGACAGTGGATGCAACAGCAGATGACCACAGAACCGGTCGCGGTGATAGGTGACCGCTGCGCCAATGCGTTCATAGTCGGCCACCAGTGCATCGATGTCGTCGACGCTGATGATTCCGTCGTGCACCGCCTGCAAGACCAGCACGGGAGGCTTGGGTCTGGATTTGCCGAGTTTTGTCTCGTCGAAGATGTGGCGCACTTCGGGTAGGTCCCACAGCTCGTCGGCTGTCATGTCGACATAGGACCCGATGTCGACGTTGCGCAACTGCCATACGGCCTGGGCCGTCGTCATTGTCTGCAACTCGTCGAGCAGCGCCTTGCCCTCATCAGTCGCGTGCTCGTCGACGACGTTCTGCGCGCCGGGGAAGACCTGCGTCAGTGCAGAAATCATCAGCGCGGCGAGACCGGAGAAGAAGCTGCCGTTGAGGCGGCGCGCCACACTTCCCGGGTCGCCGACGGGCGAACCCAGAACGGCGCCAACAATATTGAGTTCGGGCGCATATCGCTCACACAGTTCGGCCGCCCACGCCGACGCCAAGCCTCCCCCGGAATATCCCCACAGGCCCACCGGTGCAGCCAGCGACAATTTCAAGCGCTCGCACCGCATCGCGGCCCGCAGCCCGTCCAAAATCCGGTAGCCAGGCTCTACGGAAGCGCCCCACATGCCGTGGCAGCCTTCATGATCCGGCACACACACCGCCCAGCCTTCGGCCAGCGCGGCGGTCACTAGCAAGTACTCGGCTTGCACGAACGCGCCGATCGGTCGCGCGCCACGCCGCATGGCGAATGAGGGAAAACAGCGCGACGCCACGGCGTCGATCGCGCATTGATAAGAGAGCACCGGACAGACGACGTCTGACTCGCGCTGCGCCGGGACAAGCACGGTGGTCACGGCGACTTCCGGTTGTTCGTGCAGATTAGTGGTGCGATACAGCAACTGAGTGGCATTCACGCGTTGGTTGATGAGACCGAGAAATCCGATCTCCACGTCGCGCGAGCGCAATACCGCGCCCGGTTCGGCGTGCTCGTAGCCCTGTGGCGCCCGGTAGAACGGGTCGTCGTCGGGTGACATCGGACGTTCGCCGCTTCGCAGGTCGTCGTGCGGGACGCTTGCGAGTCCTACCGGCGCGGCGGAATTGTTATCCATTGGCGTTTCGACCCCTCGGCGTATTGCTGACGGCGCGCACCCCACGCCGCTCGAGGCATCCATTACCCGCGGTACCGGGTGTCAACCCTCGGTTATCCGAAACCACCACCGAACATCAGCCCGAGCACATACGTGATCGCGGCCGCGCCATAGCCGATCAGCAATTGGCGCAGCGCGCGTAGCAGGGGTGGTCCTCCTGACAGCAGCCCGACGACAACCCCGGTGGCCAGCAACGTCACGCCGACCAGTCCTGCCGACAGGCCGATTGCCACCGCTCCGTGCAGTCCGAACAGGAACGGCAAGACCGGAATCAACGCTCCTAACGCGAAGCAGCAGAAACTCGACAGTCCGGCAGTCAGCCCGCTGCCGACAGCCTCGTGGGGGTCATCGCGTGCCGCCTCGTCGATCGAACCGGTGTCGCCGCTGTCCAGAGTCCTCAAGACCTCTTCTGCCTTGGCGCCAGCCTCGGCCTCACTCATTCCACGCGCGCGGTACACCAGCGCGAGCTCGTTGGCTTCGACATCCAGCTGGGGAAGCGCAGCGCCGGTATGCGGGTTCGGTGTCGAGGCTTCGAGCAGTTCGCGCTGCGAGCGCACCGAGACGTATTCACCCGCACCCATGGACAACGCTCCAGCCAGCATTCCCGCCATCCCGGTTGCCAGCAAGATGTGGGTGCTCACACCGGTGGCACTGACGCCGAGCACCAGCGCCAGATTGCTGACCAAGCCATCGTTGGCGCCGAACACCGCGGCACGAAATGCACCGGAGAGCCGACTGCGTCCGCGGGCGGCCAGTGCGCGCACAACCTCCTCGTGCACACGCTCGTCGGCGGCCATCCTGGGCGTCGCGTCGGCATCGCTCTCATACGTCGACCGTGCTTCTGCGCGCTGCGCCAACGCGAGGACGAACACGGACCCGAAGTGGCGTGCCAAAAAGCCAAGCGCACGCGTCCGCAGCAACGGTCGGTTCGGCGCGCCGACATCCGTACCCAGAAGATCGAGCCAATGCTGCTCGTGACGCGCTTCGGCATCAGCAAGCGCCAGCAGGATTTCGCGATCGGCACCGGTGCGCCGCTGCGCGAGATCACGGTAGATCGCTGCCTCAGCGCGTTCGTCCGCCAGATGTTGTCTCCAGCGACGCAGATCCGAACGCGAGGGAGCTAATCGTTGAGCACTCACCAGCCCTCCCTCCGAGGACAGCCCTATTTCACTCGAGGAATATCCCACTGTGTCACCGGACGACGGCTAATGATCGCGGTAGAGCGGGCCGATGCTCGCTCTTGGTCGACTGCCCTCCACCATTGCGTCAAAGCCGATCGTTGCGGCCACTGGATGCTGTCGTGCCCGCCAGAATGTGTACACGCTGCAGATGAGCACGATAGTAAGCGCGAAAAGGTACGCCGCGGGTAGAAGCTGATTCCACGTCCCGGGGTGGCGCAAGGACATCAGACCTGCTTGCGGAGGCGAGGTTCGTGATGAGACGAACCACCCCCCGAAGATCGCCGCAAGCGTCCACATGGCGAGCGCCGCGACGCGCGAGCGGTGTACGAACCCGAGAAACCCAAGGTGGACGAGCAGCGGTGCGAACCACACCCAGTGGTGGCTCCAGCTGAAGGGTGAAGCGGCGGCCGAGGTCATCCCCGCGATGGCGACGCCTAAGAGCAAATGACCGCGACGCCACGCCACCGCGGCGATTGCGATGGCGAAGACCGTGAATACGACTGCGACCGCGGTCTCCCACCGCGTCGCCCAGTCAAGGCGCGTGAGGAGTCCAGTCAGGCTGGTGTTCGCCAGCGGGTCGCTGGAGATCCGTCGTACGTCCTGAAACCGCCCACGCAGCCAGAACTCGTTCGAATCAGCCGGCAGCAGAACGAAACCGACTGCGATGGTGGAGATGAACGTCAATCCAGCGATGACTGCCTCACGACGTCGCCCGGTTGCGACGAGAAAGACAATGAAGAGCGCGGGAGTGAGTTTGATACCGGCGGCGATCCCGATACCTATCCCAGTCCACCTGCGGGACGGTTGCGACAGCACGTCAGCAAGGACGAT
>NZ_JAVHWK010000102.1:0-56148 GCF_032159775.1 Mycobacterium sp. | reverse complement strand
ATGGCGTCCTCGTGGTAGAGATCCCGCAACGTCGTGAAGTCGCTGCGATCGACGGCGCGACAGTAGGCGTGCACCAGCTTCCGCAGCGCAAACTCATCGAGCATTTCTTGCAGCAGCGCCTCAGTGGTCGGCATTTGCGCAGCGTAACGGGCGATCCGGGCCTAATCTCCCGACATGGACCGGATATGGCAGTGGGCGTGGGATCGGTACCGAAATAGGTACTCGTGGGCGGCGTGGGCCGTCGCGACCCTGGTCTCGATGCCGGTCTACCTTTTCTGGTCGGCCCTTGTCACTGCTGTCGCGGGATCCCACGACTACGTTCCCGCCGCCTTAGTGACAGTTGCCGCGGTGCCCGTAGTCGGTTACGTGAACATGCAGCCCGGCCGGGGCCCAGGGCGCCTTATCATCGCTGCTGGCGCCCAACCGCTATACCGGCTACCCGGAAGACCCGGAGGTCCGGGTGCCGTCGAGTAGAACTCGGGCAACCCAGTCGACTCGGCTCAGCGACTCGTCCAATGTCATCATGCCGGTGAGCACACCACTGAGTGCCGTGTTCAACGCGGCGTTCAGGCAGAACGTGATGTTCGGAATGTCGGCCGGTGAAACGCCTTCGAGGAGTCGGTTGAACATCTCGGTATTGGTGCGATTCATCTGATCGATGGTGGCCTTCGCCTCGGGATCGGTCGATGTCGCGGTCTGAAACATCAGCGTGGTCATCGCCGGGTTGCGGTGAAACGCGCGCTGGGCTCGTTGCAGGTAGTCCAGCACACCGCGCAGCGGGTCGGGATCTTGATCAATTCGGTCGCGCGACGCAAGGATTCGACGGGTCAGCCGCTTCTGCCACTCTTCCAGCGCCGCCGCGAGCAGGTGGTCCTTCGAGCTGAAATAGCGGTAGACGGTCGCCAACGCCACTCCCGACCGTTGGGCCACGTCGCGCATCTGGAGCGCCTCGGCGCCCACCTCGGCGATCAGTTCGACCACCGCTTCGATGACCTGGGCCCGCCGAATCAACTGACGGCTGGTCATGTCCGCCATCGGAACGACAGATTCAGACCGATCAGTGTTGACGGTCTAGCCTCCGTCCTGGATTCGAGAACTCGCTTCTCATTTGCGCTATATAGATGCCAGCGGCTACCGCAAAACGGCCGGAAACTGCAGCTAGCGACGCCATGCTACCTTGACACAAGTAGAACCACGTTTCAATACTGTCCGGGGTCGCGGTGGGCCCTGTGCGCTTGCGCGATCGGAGGATTCCATGGCCGGACCTGTCGGTCTGCCGGTGATCGACACGATGATCGGGTTTCCTCACGCGGGGTCCGCTCAATACGACTTCATCCGTAAGCAGACCAAGGACCGCCAGTCCAAGGAGGACTTCGAGTTCCCGGTCGAATACATGTTCAAGGACGTGCCCAACGGGCTGCCCACGGACGACCCGGTGTCTCTGGTGCTCCAGCAGATGGACCGGTTCGGCATCGAGAAGGCGATGATCGGTGTCGGCGAGGACTCCGCCCAACTCGCACTCGAAACGTTTCCCGACCGCTTCGTACCCTCCGGCGCTCTCGTCGACCCCAACGACGTGATGGGGTCGGTGAACGCGATCCGTCGCGAGTACGAACAGTTCGGTATCCGGGCGACATCCGTGTTCCCCGCGGGAACCTTTCCCCAAGTGCCCATCGACGACCCGAAGATGTATCCGATCTATGCCACCTGCGTCGAACTCGGCATCCCGATCTTCGTCTGTGCCGGTGTTCCGGGTCCGCGAGTTCCGTTTACACCGCAGGAGGTTTCACGCATCGACATCGTGATGTTCGACTTCCCCGATCTGGTATTCGTGACCCGCCACGGCTGCGAGCCGTGGGAGGATCTGGCGGTCAAGCTGATGCTGAAGTGGCCCAACCTGTACTACTCGACATCAGCATTTGCGCCTAAGTACTACCCGAAGCCCATCGTCGACTATGCGAATTCTCGCGGCGCGGACAAAGTTCTCTACGCCGGTTATTTTCCGATGGGCCTGTCGCTGGAGCGCATCTTCAGTGAGCTTCCCAACGTCGCGCTCAAGGACGAAGTGTGGCCGAAGTTCCTGTACGGCAACGCTGCTCGGATTCTTGGTCTGGACGGCTGACAAACGATGGCACTCGCGATCACGGCTGAGCAGGAACACCTTGTCGACGCCATCAGCCGGTTCGCCGGCCGACATGCGCCGATCGACAAGACCCGCGCATCCTTCGACTCGATCGCAGCGGGTGAACTACCGCCGTGGTGGCAGGAATTCGTTGCGCGCGGCTTTCATGCGGTGCACCTGCCTGAGCGGGACGGCGGTCAAGGCGGAAACCTCGCGGATATGGCCTGTGTGGTCGAGGCGGCCGCCGCAGCGCTACTGCCCGGCCCGCTGCTGAGTACGGCGACCGCAAGCGCCGTCGCGAGCCTCGCCCAGGCGCCTGCTGAGCCGCTCATCGCCGATCTGGTCGCCGGCGCGACCGCAGTTGTCGTGCTGCCCGAGCACTCCGATATCCAGGCTGTCCCCGAAGGAACCGGATGGCGGCTCAACGGCTCGTCCGGATCGCAGTTGGGAATCCTTGGCGCCCAGTATATTTTGCTGACTGGGCGCACAGGTGACGGCGCCGAAGTGTGGCTCACGCTCGACGCGCGTTCTCCGGGGCCGGGCCTGCATGTCGTAGAGCAGCAGGGCACCGACCTCTGTACCGACGTGGGGGTGCTCCAGCTCATCGACTACTCCGTGCCGGCAAGTGCCGCCTTGTCCGGGATATCCACCGAACGTGTCCGCTGCATCGTGTTGGCGTTCGCGGCCTGCGCAGCCGGGGGCACTGTGCGTCACTGCGCCGACGCGGCGACCGAATACATCCGCACCCGCGAGCAGTTCGGCAGACCCATCGGTGCGTTCCAGGCGCTGCAGCACAAGGCGGCCGTGCTGCTGGTGAACTCCGAACTGGCCGCCGCGGCCGCCTGGGATGCGGTACGGGCGGCCGACGAATCCATCGAACAGCACCGGATGGCCGCAGCCACCGCCGCATTGATGGCGATCGGTACGGCGCCAGACCTGGTACTTGACGCGCTGCTGATGTTCGGTGCGATCGGCTACACATGGGAGCACGACACCCATCTGTACTGGCGCCGCGCCACCAGCCTGGCTGCATCGCTGGGACCTCTGACGCGGTGGAGCCGGGAGGTGGGGGAGTTGGCCCGCACGCAGAAGCGTTCCACTGCAGTGAATCTCGGCGACGTCGAATCCGAGTTTCGTGCCCGGGTCTCGGCAACGCTGGATGAAGCGATGGCGCTGGCTAATGACCACCCGTCCGATGACGTGAGAAACCCCGGTCTTGCCACGGGGTCGCAGCGGGATCTGCTGGCCCGCGAAGGCCTGGTCGCGCCGAACCTTGCTTCTCCGTGGGGTCTTGATGCATCCGCGGTACAACAGGTGATCATCGCCGAAGAGTTCGACAAGCGACCCGACCTGATCAGACCGTCGCTGGGCATCGCCGAGTGGATTCTGCCCACGATTCTCGACAGTGGAACCAACGCGCAACGTGAGCGGTTCGCGGGGCCCATCCTGCGTGGCGTTCAACAATGGTGCCAACTGTTCAGTGAACCCGGGGCAGGCTCGGACCTGGCTTCGCTGGCTACCCGCGCCGTCAAGGTCGATGGTGGATGGATCATCAACGGACACAAGATCTGGACCTCGCTGGCGAATCGGGCCCACTTCGGGGCGATGCTGGCGCGAACGGATCCGGATGCACCGAAACACGGTGGGATCGGCTACTTCCTGATCGATATGACCTCGCCGGGCATCGAGGTCTCGCCGATCAAACAGGCCAGCGGCCGCGCCGAGTTCAACGAGGTCTTCTTCACCGACGTGTTCGTGCCCGACGACATGCTCGTCGGCGAGGCCGACGGCGGCTGGGGGCTGGCCGTCTCGACGATGGCCGTCGAACGAACGGCGATCGGTAACTACGTCACCATCGATCGCGCCGACGCCCTTCGGCGGATGGCGGAGGTCGACGGCCGAGAACAGGACGCGGCGCTCCGCGCTCTCGGCGACGTCGAGGCCTATACAACCGCGATCAAGGCGCTGGTGCTACGCGAAACCCTGCGGCTCGTCGAAGGTCAGGGCGCAGGCCCGACTTCGAGCATCGCCAAGTACGCGATGGTCACGCTGCTGCGTCGAGCACACACCGAAACCCTGCGCCTCACGGGTCGCATCGCGATGCTGGAGGAGTCCGACCCGGCCGTGTTCCAGCCCTACTTCGACGCCCCCGCCGAACTCATCGGCGGTGGTACGCCGGAGATCCAACTCACGGTCATCGCATCGATGATCCTCGGGCTGCCGCGCAAGTAGACGACCAACAGCCCACCGCAGAAAGGATGTCGCCACGATGACACAGCTTCCCTTCAAGTACTTCGACTGCGACAACCACTATTACGAGGCCGTCGACGCGTTCACCCGCCACATCGAGCCGCAGTACCGGAAGCGAGCCATTCAGTGGGCTCAGCTCGACGGCAGGCAACGGCTGCTCGTCGGCGGCAGGGTGAACCGCTTCATTCCCAACCCGACGTTCGACCCCGTCGGTAAACCCGGCGCGCTCGACGAGTACTTCCGCGGCCGCAACCCGAAAGGCGCGGACTTGAACGCGTTGTTCGGTGAGCTCGAGCCGATCAGTCCTGCATATCGCGACCGTGACGCGAGGCTTGCTCTCATGGACGAACAGGGCATGCAGGGCGCCATCCTGCTTCCCACCCTCGGCGTGGGTATGGAGCAGGCGCTACTGCCGGACCTGGACGCCGCGGCCGCCACCTTCCGCGCCTTCAACCGTTGGATGGACGAGGACTGGGGATTCGCATACAAGGAGCGGATCTTCGGCGCGCCCTACATCACCCTGTGTAAACCGGACAACGCGATCCGGGAGCTGGAGTGGGCGCTGGAGCGTGACGCACGATTCATAGTGATGGTGCCGGGACCCATCACGACCGACGTCGGCATGCGTGCGCCCGGCGATCCGATGTTCGACGACTTCTGGCGGCTGGCCAACGATTCGGGCATCACGGTGTGCTACCACTCCGGCGAGACGTACTACTCGAAGTTCATGCCGGCATGGGGCGAGTCGGACTACATGATGTCGTTTCAGGCACTCCTCGGATTCCGGTCACTGTTCTCCGGGGACGCACTGCAGGACACGTTCGCCAACCATCTGCACAACGGCCTGTTTCTCCGCTTCCCCAACCTGCGGATGGCATCCATCGAAAGTGGTTCGGCGTGGGTGTTTCACCTGTTCGAAAAGCTGTCGAAGTCCTACGGTCAGATTCCGCAGATCTACAAGGAGGACCCGCGCGAAACCTTCCGGCGGCACGTCTGGGTGTCGCCGTTCTACGAGGACGAATTGGCGAGCCTGCTCAAGTTGCTCGGCGTGAAGCGCATCATCATGGGCTCGGACTTCCCCCATGTCGAAGGTTTGGCGGATCCTGCGTCCTACATCAAGGATCTGGAGAACTTCGACTACACCCCGGATGAGTGCCGGACTGTCATGCGCGACAACGGTCTTGAGCTCTCGATTCGTCAGCCTGTATGACCGCCGCGCGATGAGGGTGGAGAAGTCGAACCTGGTTGCCATGCTGTTGGAGGCCGGGGAGGAGAACGCCGCGGTGCTGCTCGCCCGCTCTCAGTTGCCCGACGAATTGGACACCGACCGCGACCTGGACACCTTGGTGTCATTCGGATTGGACCGCGACCAGGTCGACGAGATCGCGCGGCTGACGATCGGCGCCATCGAACCAAACGACGTCAACGTCCGTCGTAGGCGCGATCAACTGGAGAAGACCGTCTCTCGCCGGTGGGCTGACCTGGTCGACCGCTGGAGGTCATAGCGCGCCGCGGTGACACAATCGTCACCGATGGCCACAGTCCTGATACCGATTCCAGACAGGGACTTCGACCCGACCGAGGTCGCGGTCAGCTGGCAGGTCCTCACCGGCCGGGGGCACATCGTGGTCTTCAGTACCGAGAGTGGCCGACCCGGTGCGGCGGACGGCATCATGGTGTCGGGCCGCGGCCTCGATGTGTGGTCGAAGGTTCCCGGGCTGTCCGGACTGGTCGGCGTCGGACGGATTCTGCGCGCCAACCGCGAAGCCCGCAGCGCGTACGCGAAGATGCTGGACTCGGCGGCGTTCCAGAACCCCATCGCCTGGGCCGACGCGGGACTCGACGACGTCGACGCCCTGGTGCTTCCCGGCGGCCACCGCGCACGTGGGATGCGCCGCTATATCGACAGCAAGGTGTTGCAGCGCCTGGTGGCCGAAGCGTTCACGCGCGGCACGCTCGTCGCCGCGATTTGTCACGGCGTGCTCCTGGCAGCCCGGTCCATCGATGCGTCGACGGGACGCTCGGTTCTCTACGGCCGCAAGACCACCGCGCTGACTTGGGATTTCGAACGACGGGCATGGCGGTTGACCCGCGTCACGAGATTCTGGGATCCCGACTATTACCGAACGTACTCAGAGCAGCCCGGCGATCCCGTCGGCCATATGTCAGTGCAGAAGGAAGTCACCCGCGCACTGGAAAATCCGAGCGACTTCCGCAATGTCGAAAGCGATTCCCGGCACCGTCGCGTCCAGACGTCGGGTATGGCGCGAGACACCGCGACCGACTCGCGACCGGCGTTCGTGGTCGACGACGGCAACTACATCTCCGCGCGCTGGCCGGGGGACACGCATACCTTCGCCGCGGCCGTGTCTGCGCGGTTGCGCGAGAAGTGTTGACCCGTCAGAACTTTGCGACGGCTCCAGCGTCGACCGGCAGCGCCGCTCCGGTGATGTACTTCGCCTCGTCGGAGGCGAGGAACAGCACGGCATTGCTGACTGCTCGGGCCTCGATCAGTGGGGCGGGCAGCATGTGAAAGTGCCCGATCACCGCGGCGGCGTCGTCCATCGTCGGCTCAGCGAGGTCGGGTCGCAGGGTGCGGTGGAACCATTCGTTGTCGAGCATCGGCGTCCGGATGTTGCCGGGGTGGATCGAGTTCACTCTGATCCACTGCGGTGCAAGCTCATTGGCCAGTGAGTTCATCAGCCCGACGACGGCGTGCTTGGCCGAGGCGTAGCCCGCCATGTAGCCGCCGCCCCGCAATCCGAGCATCGAGCTGACCAGGATGATGGATCCGCCGCGGCCGTCGGACATATGGGGCAGGGCCACCTTGGTGGTGTGCATGACGCCGGTCAGATTGATGTCGAGCATCGTCTGCCAGGACGACTCGTCGATCTGGGCGACGGGGGAGGGTGTGCCGCTGATACCGGCATTGGCGACGACGATATCGGGGCGGCCCAGCTCGTCGATTCCGCGCTGCAGCGCAGCACGAAGCCCATCGAGGTCCCTGACGTCGGCCTTCGCGGTGACGATGCGTCGATCCAGCTTCTCGACCAGTGCCGCGGTCTCGTCGAGATCGGCTTCCGTCGCTCCGGGGTAGCCGACGGTGCCGATGTCGGCGCAGACGTCGACGGCGATGATGTCGGCACCTTCCTCCGCCAGCCGAATGGCGTGCTCGCGGCCCTGGCCGCGTGCCGCACCCGTGATGAACGCGACCTTGCCGGCCACCCTGCCAATTGTGTTCGTCATCGTCACCTCCCGCGGGAAGGGTACCGTCACGTCGATGAAGCTGATCTCGCCGACCGATTCCATGTTCCTCATCGGCGAATCCCGAGAACACCCGATGCACGTCGCGGGTCTGCAGCTTTTCAAGCCTCCGGAGGGCAGCGGGTCCGACTTCATCCGCGATCTGCACGAGTCGATCGTCAAAAACGACGACTTTCAGCCCACGTTCAGGAAGCACCCCGGCAGGCTTCTCGGCGGCATCTCCAACGTCGCCTGGGCGTTCGACAACGACGTCGACATCGATTACCACCTGCGCAGGTCGGGATTGCCGCGTCCCGGGCGCATCCGCGAGTTGCTCGAGCTCGTGTCGCGGTTGCACGGCACCCTGCTCGACCGGCACCGGCCGTTGTGGGAGGCGAACCTCGTGGAGGGTCTCGACGACGGGCGGTTCGCGATCTACACCAAGATCCACCACTCACTTCTCGACGGTGTCTCCGCACAACGCCTCACGGTCCGCTCGATGACCCCGGACCCCGACGACCGGGAGATCCGAGTCCCGTGGACACTGGGCCCGAAGCGCAGAAGCAAGGGCTCGAGCGAGTCGCGTTCAGTGCTGCAGTCGATCACCGGAGCGGTCGGATCGGTCGCCTCCCTGGCTCCTTCGGCGCTTTCGGTGACCAGGGCTGCGCTCCTGGAACAGCAACTGACCCTGCCGTTTCGGGCACCGAAGACGATGTTCAACGTGCCGATCGGCGGAGCGCGACGGGTGGCGGCGCAGTCGTGGCCGCTGGCGCGGATCCGCGCCATCAAGTCCGCCGCCGGCGTCACCGTCAACGATGTCGTCCTGGCGATGTGCTCGGGAGCGCTGCGTGCCTACCTCATCGAACGCGACGCGTTGCCGGAAACACCCTTGGTGGCAATGGTTCCGGTGAGCCTGCGCACGAAGGACGAGCAGGACGCCGGCGGGAACATGGTCGGCACGATCCTGTGCAATTTGGCCACTGACACCGCCGACCCCGCCAAGCGACTCGACGCGATCAACACCTCGATGCGCGACAACAAGAAGGTGTTCGCACAGCTTCCCCGCAGCCAGGCGCTCGCGCTGTCGGGGTTCCTGGCGGGCGGCATCGCGCTCGGGTTGGTGCCCGGGTTCGTGTCGTCGGCGCCGCCGCCTTTCAACATCGTCATCTCCAACGTCCCCGGTGCGCGTGAACCGATGTACTGGAACGGAGCCCGACTCGACGGCAACTATCCGCTGTCGATCGCGTTGGACGGACAAGCCCTGAACATCACGATCACCAACACCGCCGACAACCTCGACTTCGGCCTCGTCGGATGCCGCCGCAGCGTTCCGCACCTGCAGCGGCTGCTCACCCACCTCGAGGACTCGTTGGCCGATCTGGAGCGAGCCGTCGGCATTGCGACCTGATGCGCTGACATCCGTGTTGCGTCATCGGCCCGTTCGGCGGATCGGCACGATAGCGGCCGCCGCCGTGATGGCCGCGTCGGCAGCGAGCTGTTCCTCGTCCATGTCGGGCAAGGCGGCGGGTCCGCAGACCGGCGACTCCTCGGCATCAGCGGGTGGGGCGAAGGTTGTCGTGGGATGGCGACCTCGACAGATCACGGGCGATGTCGTGTGTGTTCTGGGGCCGACGGGGGAGCTGAACATCACCGTCGGCGGGCCGGAGACAACCGGACCAGGCCCCGCAACACCCCCGCAACTCATCGCAGACCTGACGCTCACGGAGGGTCCGGCATACGTTTCACTGCTGGCGATCACCCTTCCCGACATCACACTGTCGATAGGGCGCTACCGGGACGTCGAACAACCGAACGTGACGAAAGAAGGCAAGAGCTACCGAATCGTCGGCCAGGGTGCGGTCGGCGATGTGCCCGGCAAAAGGCCCGAATACCAGCAGTTCGAGGTCGAGGTCACATGCCCGTGACCCGAGCGGCGCCCCCGACATTCCCGCTCGTAATCCTGATGACGGTGGGTGTCGCCTGCCATCATTGTCGATGAACGAGGAGTTGATCGAGCTGAACTCTGCACAGCGGGAATTCACGGCGTACGGCCCATCGCACCTGGTGGTGCTCGCGCTGTTCGTTGTCGGCGCGGTGCTGCTGGTCTGGATCGGACGCAGACAATCCGAATCGCAGGCCCGGGTGTTCGGGCGTGCCTTCGCAGTTCTGCTCGTCGCAGCCTTCGTCGTGGCGTTCGTATACAAACTGGTGCGGCCAGATCTTGACACGTCGATCCCGCTGCAACTGTGCGATATCGCGGAGCTGATCGCGGCGTATGCCCTGTGGTCGCAACGGCATTGGGCGTTCGTCCTCGGTTACTACTGGGGCCTCGTGCTGAACTCTCAGGCGTTGTTCACGCCAGACATAGGCACACCGGAGGAAGGTGCCCCAGACTTCCCGCACCATCTCTTCATCACGTTCTTCACGCTGCACGTGCTCGTCGTGTGGTCGGCCATCTATCTCACGTGGGGACGCCGAAACCGGCCGCGGTGGCGCGACTACCGCTTCGCGATCATCGTGACCCTGGGGTGGGCGGCGTTCACGTTCACCTTCAACGCGATCACCGGAACCAACTACGGCTACCTCAACAGGAAGCCGCCCACCGCGTCGCTGCTGGACGTACTGGGTCCGTGGCCGGTGTATCTGCTGGTCGAGGTTGCGATAGTCATCATCGTCTGGGCCCTGATGACATGGCCGTGGCAGCGGACACGGCGCAGCGCCGAAGAAAGTCCGAGCGTGGCCGCCTGACGTCGGCGCGCGGCCCGGCTAGGGGTGGGCGGCCAAGAACGTCTCGTTCGATAGACCGGCCGACAACTCGTCGACGTCGAAGGGCCGGTCCAGCAGGGCGTGCAGCTCCTGGCGATCGGTGAGCAGGCTGATCTCGAAAGTCTGTCGCGCAAACAGTCGCCCGATCCGCGGGTAGAGGCGACGCATGATCGCCCGCTCGACAGGGGTGCAGCGGGCGGCACAGTATCCGACGTGGCCCACTTCGTCCGTGAGGATCTCGCTGTAGAGCCGGTCGATCCGTGAAGCCACGTCTGGCTCGTCGGCGAACAGCTCGACACCGATGCGACGCAGCTGGTGGAACATGATGCAACCCGCCATTTCGGCTGCGCCAACGAACATGAAACCCATTCTCTCGGGCAGGAATACAGCGGTTTTCACGAACTGTCGCATCACCAGCGGCGGTGCGACAACCTGGAACGGCAGATCGAAGATGTTCAGCACATAGGCCAGCAGGCGGGTGTGGTAGTGCTCCTCGAGTTCCATGTACACCCGTTCGGGCGGTACGTCGTCGCCGCTGTTTTGTCCGTAGGTTTCTCCGAGCCCGACGCCGAAACGTTCGGCCTGGTTCAGCTTGGCGGTGGCCAACAGAAAGAGGAGTTGCCGGTCGACACCCGATTCGGGGCGTCGACGGCGCAGGTTCCGCGCGAATACCTGCCGATCAACATGATGCGCAGAGCGGACAGGATCTGCCTCCAACGCCGCGAAGAACTCCTCCCGGCTGCTCAGTCGTCGATTCAGCAGGTCGGCCTCACCATCGCGATGCTCCAGGTAAGCGCGGTAGCCGTCAATCCCATTGTTGTTCATCGTGTTTCCATTCCCTCGATCATCGTCTTCACGTACCTCTCCATGAGGGCCGCCCGTGTCTTGGACGAGCTCTTGTCGGTCGCCAGCAGTGCGAACAGCCCCGTCAGGAAGAACACCCCGAGTTCACCCGGATCTCGGTCACTAGTCACCCGCCCGGCGCGTTGCGCTCTGGTGATCGCGGTGATCAGGAATTCGGCAAGCGGATGCGCGCCCAACTCGTCCTGCACCGGGCGGGCGGAGGAGAAGTGCAGCCCCAGCATGTCCCGGAAGAACACCGGACCCAAGCGGCGTTCGGCGGCCAGTACCTCGCGGACCAACATCGACAGCACCGACGACAGATCTGTGGGCTTGGAGTGCTTGGCGTCGAGTCGGGACACGATCTTGGCTTCCTCGGACCGTTCCACCTCGACGACGACATGCTCCTTGGTCGGGAAGTGAAAGTAGAACGTTCCGCGTGACACCCCGACTGCCGCAGCGATGGTGCTGACGTCCGCACCAGCCAAACCGGACCGGGCGATCTCTGCCGCCGCGGCGTCGAACAATCGGGCGCGCGTCTCGAGGCGCTGAGCCTCGCGCGCACTCATCGTCGGCGGCACATCGTCTGTCGTAGACGTCGGCGAGTGCATGTCAGGAACGTACGGCACTCGCTGGCGGGTGTCAATGACAGGCGTCAGCGAACTTCTATAATGCGAGCGAGTCACCCGTAAACGGCAGGCCAGTGCGAATCGCGTAACCTTACTCGCGAGTAAGAAAGAGGGGATTTCCGTGGTTGGCGAGACCGGGCCTTCCCGAGACGAGGCGGGCTCAGGCATCGAACCGCCGATTGCACCGCGGGTGCGTCGAGCGTTCGGGCTGCTCGAGCGTGTCGCTCCCGCGGTCGGGTCGAGATGGGCCATCGAGCTGTGGTGCACCCCGCCCGCCGTCGAGATGAGCATGCGCATGCCGCCGGGCGTCGGGGCGGGTGAGCCGGTCGAGGCCAGCTGGTCTGGACACCGGATCGCCGGGGAAGCGTGGGGCGACGGCCCCGCGGTGTACTTGGTGCACGGATGGGGCGGCTGCCGCGCACACCTGGGAGTCTTCGTCAAACCGCTCGTCGAGGCGGGACATCGGGTCATCGCCTTCGATCTGCCCAGCCACAACGAATCAGATCCTGGCGAACTCTCGCCAGGACGGACGACGATCGTCGAGTGCGCTGAAGCGGTGCGGGCATTCGTGTCTGCGCACGGGCCCGCGCGCGGGATCGTGGCGCATTCACTCGGCGCCAAGGCCGCCGCGCTCGCAGTGTCGAGAGGGATGCAGGTCGAACGCCTTGCGTTCTTGGCCCCGATGGGCGACTTCTCGTGGTACCTGGATCTGTTCGCCGAAAAACACGGATTCGGTCCCCGCATCCAAACGGGCCTGCAACGTCGCCTCGACAGGCGACTGAACATGCCACTGCTCGACACTGACATCTCCGCGGTGGCCCCTCGCATCGGCAATCCGCCGCCGCTTCTGGTGGTGCACGACCCCGACGATCCTGACAGTCCCCACGCAATGAGTGAGGAAATTGTCAGCGCTTGGTCTGGAGCGAAGCTGGTGACCACCCGCGGGCTCGGACGTCTGGCCCACTACCGCATCCTGCGGCATCGTCCCGCGATTACAGCCGCCGTCGATTTCATCGGTCGTGCGCCTGGCCGCGCCGACGAACCGGTTGCCGGGCAACAGCCCGCGATCCGGCAGTAACCGAAGAGCGCGCCGACCGTCAGTAAAAGCTTTGCGTTGTATAGGTGCACGTCAGAACGCCGGTGGTGACGTTGGAGAGATGCTATTTTTCGACCGTGGACGTCCAAGCGGGTCGGGATGCGGTCGACGCCGCGTTGACTCTATTGGCAGAGCAGGGCTTTGACGCCACGTCGACGGCGCAGATCGCGGAGGTAACCGGCATCCCGACCGACGATGTCGTGCACACCCTCGGAACCAAAGAGGCGATCATTCTGACGATCGCCGAGGAGATGCTCGGTGCCGTGGTCAACGCTTTGGCGCATATCGACCCGCAGACACCGCTGATCGAAGCGCTGATGTCGGCACACTCGACGGTGCTCGCCGAGATCATCGCCGACACCGGTCCGGTCAGCCTCGACCGCATGCGCCGGATGGGCAAGGCCATCACGTCGTCGCCCGATCTGCAGAAGAAGGTCGCCGCTCAACGGGTCGAAATGCTCACCGGTGTGCTCGCCGACCGGTTCGGAGCGCCTACGACAGATCGGCGGGTTCAGTCGGGGCTGAAGCTTTGGTCCGCCGTACTCGCGGCAACGTACCTGGATGTGCTGGACAGGCACGGTCACTTCGACCCCCTCGTCGATGAGGAGTCGCCAGAGTACATGCGTAACAGACTTAATCGGGCGTTCCGCATCGTCACCGGCCGCGGGACAAGGGCGTAGCAAGAGGCCTACGAGTGGGTACACACAGCGGATGTCCGCGCTGCTGATTTCCGGCCAGACGTGCTGGCGGATTGCGCGTGCTGACCGATTCGCGTGCATCGTCGATGCAGCCGATTACTTCAAGCATGTCAAGACGGCGATGTTGCGTGCCCAGCACCGGATCACGCTGATCGGCTGGGATCTCGACGCCAGGATGACGTTCGAGCGGGGCGAGAAAACCTTGCCTGGCCCCAACCAGCTCGGCGCTTTTCTCTACTGGATGTTGTGGAAGCGACCCAATCTCGAGGTGTATTTGCTGAAGTCCAATCTCCGGCTGCTGCCTGCGTTCGACGGCATCTGGTTCGGGCTCACCCCGGTGTCATTCGTCAATCAGTTCAGCAGCAGGCGGATGCACTTCGCCATCGACGGCGCCCGCCCGATGGGAGCCGTGCATCACCAGAAGATCGCCGTGATCGATGATTCGGTTGCTTTCTGCGGTGGCCTCGACCTCACGGTCGACCGGTGGGACACGAGCGCGCACGAGCACGACAATCGAGGGCGCCGGACGGTGGGGCGCAGCTACGGCCCGCGTCACGAAGTCGGGGCGGCGGTCGACGGCGAGGCCGCCTGCGCTCTCAGTGAACAAGCTCGCGAGCGGTGGGAGACGGCGACGGGTCTTCCGTTGCCGCCGGTCGATGCCAAGCACGAGGCCTGGCCGAGCAAGCTGGAACCGACAATGCGCAACGTCGATGTCGGTATCGCGCGCACCTTGCCTGAACTGGAAGGGCGCGACGAAGTGCGCGAGGTGGAGGCGCTCAACCTCGCCGCTATTGCGGCGGCGCGCCACACCATCTATCTGGAGAATCAGTATCTGGCAGCGTCACGGGTCGCCGATGCGCTGGCTTCTCGGCTGGCCGAGAGCGACGGTCCGGAAGTCGTCATCGTCCTTCCACGAAGGGGCAGCAATCGGCTGGAGCGGGAGACGATGGACGGCGCTCGCCACCGACTCATCCATGTGCTGTGGGAAGCCGACGAACACGGCCGATTGGGCATCTACTACCCGGTGACCGACGGAGGTACATCGATCTACGTCCATTCCAAAGTCATGGTGATCGATGATCACCTGCTGCGGATCGGGTCGTCGAACCTCAACAATAGGTCGATGGGTTTCGACAGTGAGTGCGACATCGCGATCGAAGCGCACTCGCAGAACAACGGCCTCCGTCGCCAAATCACCGCAGTACGAAATCAATTGGTATCCGAACATCTTGGGGTGCCTGGCGATCGACTCGAAAAGGCGGTGACACGCTCGCACTCGTTACGCAACGCGGTCGAGGAACTTCACGGGGAGGGCAAGACGTTGCGGCCCTTCACCGAGCAGACGGTGGCCGGCGAAGCCAGCCCGCTTGCGGAGAACGATCTGATGGACCCCGACCACGTCCCACAATCGCTGACTCAGAGCGTGCAACGGTTCATCGCAGGGCTGAGGCCCGACCGCTGATTCGTATCAGCGGGCATCAGTCGCTGATGCGCGTCGCGTTGGCGATGCCCGGTTCGACGGTGCCACATATCTCTGGCTGGAGAAAAGTCATGACGCTCGTGTAGTTCTGCACGACGCCCGTCGGATTGCTGGGGGTGATCACGGTTTCCGTCGGTCCGCAACCGCCTCCGGCAGTCGATGTCCAGCCGGCGCCGGTCCATGTGAGGTTCACCGGGTTGCCCCCCGCCGTCGCTACCGCATCGCATCCTGGACACTTCGAGGAAATGTGCACGATTGCACCTGCGGTGGCCGCCCGGTATTGCCCGACGGCGCTGTACGTGCCGCTGAGCAGTGGACCGTCGGGAGCTGCAGCGGCAGTCGCCGCCAAAGTGAGCGGAACCGCACCAGCGAGTAAGCCCGCAACGGCCATGCGATGGCTAATCTTCATGATTGTCTCCGTCTGTTATCCGACCCCGACGCCCTACGACCGGGCGGTTGAATTCAAGTATCACAGGCCGTAGCCAACCTTGTCGCAGCAACCGAAAAACGGGATTCCATCGCTCGTACACGGCCACCCCACGCCGCTACGTCAGGCCCTCGAACTGAGAAGCTACCGCCGCAGCACCGGGACTGACGTACTGCTTGATCTGTGGCATGCCCTCGATGAGCCCCAGGAATCTGGGCACCGAGTCGTTGACCCACTCGGTCCGCCCATGTGCGGCCACCGCATCCTGATCCTGATAGACCTCCACGACGGAATAGGTGTCGAGGGCGTCGACACTTTTGGCGAAACCGTAGTAGACGACCCCGGGCTCGGTATTCGACATCGTGGCAACGTAGGTCAGCAGCTCTTCGAAGGCCGCGGCGTTCGGGGGCGGGACCGTGAAGTGGGCAATGAACGTAATCATCGGCCGCCCTACACTTTCGCCGGCTCGCCGATGACGTGATGCGAGGTATTGAGCCGGTTCTGCGCCGACTCGATCGTCAGACGCACCCCGTCACGCACCGTGACCTTGTTGGGTCCAAGGAGTTCAACCATCTTGGTGGAGTCAGCCCAGATCGGCCAGGCCCTGCTGTTCTCGGTGAATACCGGTTCTTTGCCGAGCATTTCGCCGGCGATCCGACAATATTCCTGCGTCGTCACCGGCTCGGTTCCGCCCACGTTGACGACCTCGGCCCCCACTTTGGCGATGCCCGCCGCCGCGATGGTCTTCTCGACGTAGTCCTCCTGGTAGAGGGGAGTGTGAATGTTGCGCACGCCCGGATAGACACTCACCGGCTCACCACGCATGATCTGGTCGATGCGTTGCGTGACGCCGCCACCCCGTGGCCCATAGAAGGAAAAGATGCGAACGATAACCGCAGGCAGTTGATAATCCTCACTGAGATGCTTCACCAGGAATTCCGCTGCTATCTTGCTCGCTGCGTAGTTCTCGGCCGAGGAATGAAGGCCGTAGGGGTCGTCCTCTCTCAGCGGTCTCTCACCCTGATACGCGTACAGCGATCCGGTGCTGCCGTGCACGAAGGCTTCGCAGCCCCGATACCGCCTGACCAGGCGGCCGGTAGCACCCGCGTTCACTTCATACGCGTCCTTGTGCGTTGGCGGGAGAACCGCGTAGTTGATCACCACGTCAACCGATTCGGGCAACGGCGATAGATCGGGATCCGCAAGGTCGAAGGAGATCGGCTGAGCACCGGCCCGCTGGAGGCTGCGGCGCTGCTCGGGATCGGAGAAGCGGGCGACCGCGAAGACCTCGTTGGTCTTGGCCAGTTCGACGGCTACCGGGTAGGCCACCACGCCGCTGGCGCCGGTGACGAGAACTCGTCGCCCCGAGAGTGCACTCATGCCAACCTCTTTCGTTCTACTTGGGCACAGTCGATGTGCGGCGGGCCAGCCTTGCCGCGACCATCCGCAGCCGCGTGGCAATGCCCTGGGGGAGTGGGGTAGTGATGTCTTCCCGGAGGCGGGTCACCGTCGAAGTCTTGATGCGCCAGCGTCCTCCGCTCTTTTCGTATGTTTCGTAGTAGTGGCCGTACCCGTGAAGCGTCAGAGCCGGAATCAAGCGGACCACGTCGGTGAACGCCCACACGCCCGTCGCAGTCGTCGCCGAGGCCAATGTGATTTCCGGGGCGTAGACCTGGTGCACGGTGGGTTGCGAAGATTTACCGAGGGTTCGACGGACATAGACCACGAAGTCGTCGGCTCCGACGGTCTGCCTGCCGCCGACGCCGGCAATCACACTGGTGAAGTCGTCATGGAACAGTTCGCGCCACGCGTCCCACTCTTTGGCATCGAGATGTCGGCAATACTTCGCTTTCAGCGCCTTGATGGCTTCGACCTCGAGCAACGCCGCGACATCGTCCACCCTCAATCCTTCGAACCAGGCTCAGCGGTGTCGCCCGTTGCCATGGTCGCCGGGATACTGTCGGCGTCGTAGCCACCCATGAACTCGATGGGTACGCCACCCATGGTGCAGAAGAAGAGGTTGACGCCCGGCACGTCGCCGAAGAGAACGGTGACATCGTTTGCCATCGTCCGGGCCTTGTCCTGCACGCTGATGTAGTCGTCCGTCAGAAAGGACAGCGCGGCAAGCCCTTCGGGCGCGGCCTCGCGCAGATGTTCGGGAACGTCGATCACCTCGACCAGCCCGGCATCACCGCCGCCGAGCATTGTCAGGTCCGCGCCGTCGGAGGGCGGCCAGCCCAGCGTCGTCTCCAACACCTCGCCGGGTACACGGAACTGTGTCTGGATCTCCATGCCGACGACGTCGGTCAGGAACCGGATGAAGGTGCTTGCCGAATGGCTGCGCATGACGACGTGGTGGAGTTGATTCGGCAAGTCGATACCTCGCTGTACGTGAGACGCCGGACGGCCCGTGGCGACTCACGTCATGCTAAGCGACTGCCCAGCATCAGGGCGTCGTTTTAGTGGTGCTGGCAGCGCGAAAGACGTCCTCAGTTTCCTGTCTGGAAGGGCACCGTCTGCGGAAGCCTCGAGCCTTCCGGCAGCACGAGTTGGCCGTCGACGTTGACGTACCCGGATCGCTTGGTGGGTATCGGGAGCGAGGGATCGGGGCACGGTACGTCGGTGCCGACTCCGCAGATGCCTCCGTTGAAGTACGAGCGCTTCAGGTGATCATCAGGCCAAGGGTCGGCGTGCATGGCGATCCATTGCGCGGGGACGTTGTAGAAGAAGAAGAAGCATCCGCTGACCGCGGCGAAGATCGCGAGAAAGCGGGTGAACTGCTGCCTCGCGAACCCACCCCGGACGTTGTCCAGCCCTCGTTCGACGATGGTGCGGCCGCGATCGTCGGTGAAGTAGCGCAGACAACACAGTGCGGCCTGAACACCGCCCCACATCAATCCCTCGTAGATCGGCCACTGGTGATACGTGCCTGCGAAGACGGATACGGAGCGAATCGAACCTGGGTAGGTGTAGAGCCCGAACGGCAGCATGAAGCCGGCTTCCATGACGAAGTCGAGCACGAAGGTGAATGCGTAGGTGACCATGATCAGCCGAAGGTTGCTGATGTTGGGCCAGCGCGCTTTGATCTTGCGCATCACCCAGCAGCCGAAGATCGTGAGCACCAGTACGCCTGCCGTGTAACCGGGAGCATTGATCAGAAGCGGTTCAGCGACCTGGCGACCTGGTTCCTCGGGCGACACCCAGCCGGGAATGTCCGACGACCACGAACCGCGGTTCCACAGCCAAGTGTTGTACGTGCACCACGTATTGAAGTAGTTGAGCAGCGGGTCCTGGAAAAACATCAGACCCATCGACACCAACAGCATGCCGTCGAGCGTGATTCTCCGCTCACGGCGCCAGGGCCTGACGATGAACCACCAGATTGCGACCGGCAGGAGGACGCACATGAGGATGCCGTTGAACGTGAGGAACGCCTTCATGTACATCGGTGGATCGGTCGGCCCGCCCGGCACCCGCTCGAAGTAGGGCCCGGTGACCCACCGAATCCATACGTACACCTGCACCACCAGCAGCGCCCCGCCGATGGCGGCCCAGATCGTTACCGGCCGCACCTTCGCTTTGGCGTCGGCGTCGAGCGTCGCTGCGACGTCGAGCGAGTGTGTGAGGATGGGCACCTTTTTCTTGTTCGATAGATCGCTCACGGCACTCTCATTCGACGGTCTCGGTTCATCAGACGGCGCCAAGATACCACTCAGTATCTCAGTATCCGGGGGGGTTCTCAGATTCTGTGACAGAATCGCCGCATGGTCGAGCAATGGACACGGGAGCGACGCCTCGAGCGCACGCGTGCTCTGCTGCTGGACGCCGCCGAGGAGGTGTTCGCCGAAAAAGGTTTCACGCCAGCAAGTCTCGATGACATCGCGCGTGCGGCCGGTTACACGAAGGGCGCCATCTACAAGCACTTCGCCACCAAGGAGGATCTCTTCCTCGCGGTGAGCGATCGGTACTGGCGGCGTTACTTCGACAGTTTCGCCGAAGTGCTGTCGGCGGCGACCGAAGTGGGGGCACCCGAACTCGACGCCATTGCCCACCGCTGGCGTCAGCTGAGCATCGACCGTGGAGCCGAGCATGCCGCACTGGGGCACGAGTTCACCCTCTACCTGCTACGCAACCCAGACGCCCGGGAACGGGTGGCCGCGAAAAGGTCGGAGGTCGTCGATGAATTGGCCAAATTCATCGTCGGGGGCATCGACCGGATCGGCGGGTCGCTGCTCATCCCACCGTTGACGTTCGCCCAGGTGCTCGTGGCCACTAGCGACTCGGTGGTGCTCGGCAGTCAACTCGATGACGTGGACCTCTACCGACCGATCGTGGAGATGTACGTCTCCGCCATCAAATTGCCGTGACCTCCGACTAGCCAGAGGTGCCCGAGGCCGTGGTGGCGATGCCGCCGTCGACGGGGATGATCGCCCCCGTGAGATAGGAGCCGGCCCGACTGGCCAGAAATACCGCGATGCCGGCCATGTCGTCGTCGCGGCCGATGCGGCGAAGCGGCGCCGACGCCGCGATCGAGTCGCCGAACGCATCGAGTGTCGCGGCCATCATCTTGGACCGGAACGGGCCCGGCGCCACCGCGTTGACCGTGATGTGCTGCGGTCCAAGCTCGCGGGCAAGCACTCGCGTCAGCTGGTGCAGAGCCGCCTTGCTGGCGGCATAGGAGTAGACGGGCAATTGACTGACGTGGATCCCGTCGATGCTGCCGACGTTGATGACGCGGGCGGGATCATCGGCTGTGCCTGCCTGTCGCAGAGCCGGTAACAGCGCTTGGACGAGCCAGAACGGCGACTTCAGGTTGAGGTCGAGCACCTTGTCCCACGCCGATTCGGGAAAGCTCTCCAAGGGCTCGCCCCAGGTGGCGCCTGCATTGTTGACGAGTATGTGCACGCCGTCAGAGTCGGCGGTGACCAGGTCGGCCAGCCTGAGGCACTCGTCGTGTTGCGAGAGGTCGGCCGGGATGGCCCCCACGTCGCCGAACTGGGAGAGGTGCTGCCGAGCGTCTTCGCAGGCGTCTGCCTTGCGCGAGCTGATCACGACTCGGGCGCCCGCCTGCAGCAGCCCCCGCGCCATCATCAAGCCGATCCCCCTGGTGCCGCCGGTGACGAGCGCAGCCTTCCCGGTCAGATCGAAAAGCTCTGCCTGGGTGCTGATTTGATCGTCTGTCATTCGGTCGCCTGCCTTTGGGGTCCGGATCACCGATAAAGTCCGCAATCTGCGGCGTGCTCTATACGGAGTTCTGTCAGTCTAGGTAGCGGCGTCGGGGGGCAACGCTGTCCATGGAAACCAGTTATAGGCTCATCTGCAGGCGTTGGGAGGGTCAATGAGTTGCTGTCACTATCAGCCCGCCGGTGATGGACTGGAAACGGCTTTCACGGTTGACGCATCCAGGATCACCTTCGGCCGAGGCTGCCTTCAGGAACTCGGCGACCGCGCTTCGGCCCTCGGGATGACCCGGGTGGCGTTGTTCTCCGATCCCGGGGTCGCCAAGCTGGAGGTGTTCGACACGGCGCACCGCTCCCTGCGCGCGGCGGGCATCGACGTCGTCGAATACACCGATGTCCATGTCGAGCCGACGGACGAATCATTCAAGCGGGCAGCGGATTTCGCGTCGGAGACCCGACCCGATGGCTATGTGTCGGTCGGCGGCGGCTCGGTGATCGACACCGCCAAGGCAGCCAACCTGTACGCAACCCACCCCGCCGATTTCTTGTCCTATGTCAACGCTCCCGTGGGTGACGGAACGCCGGTACCGGGCCCGTTGACATCTCACATCGCCTGCCCGACGACCTCGGGCACCGGCAGCGAGGTGACCGGCATGGCGATCTTCGACCTGCTGTCGATGTCGGCCAAGACCGGCATCGCCTCTGCCGCGTTGCGTCCGACCGAAGCACTCGTCGACGCCGACTGCACCGACACGTTGCCCGCCCAAGTGGTCGCCTGCTCCGGGCTCGACGTGCTGTCGCACGCACTGGAGTCGTTCACAGCGCGGCCGTTTGTCCGAAGGAGCGCGCCCGATCGGCCGAGTGTTCGACCGCTGAGTCAGGGCGCGAATCCGTGGAGCGACCTGGGTAGTCGGGAAGCCATGCGATTGCTCGGCAGCTATCTGGAGCGAGCCGTCAGTGACCCGTCAGACCGGGAAGCGCGCGAGGAGACGATGTGGGCCGCCACCCTCGCCGGCATCGCGTTCGGCAATGCCGGGGTGCACATCCCACACGCCATGTCGTACGCGGTGGCCGGGCAGGTGCGCGAGTTTCATCCCGACGGCTATCCAGGCTCTGAACCCATCGTTCCGCACGGGATGTCGGTGATCCTCAACGCTCCATCGGTTTTTCGCCTCACCGCATCCACCAACCCGCAGCGCCATATGGAGGCGGCCCGCCATCTCGGCGCCGACGTCGGCGACGTCGGCCAGGACGAGGTGGGCACTGTTCTTGCCGAGCATCTCATCGGAATCATGCGCGCAGTGGGCATGCCCAACGGGTTGTCCGGTGTGGGCTACACGGAAGCCGATTGCGCCACGCTGGCCGACGGGGCATGGCCACAGCAGCGTCTTCTGCAGAACGCGCCTATCGAGATCGCGAAGTCGACGCTGGCGCAGATGTTCTCGGGCGCTGCTCGGTATTGGTGAGTCGACGTCAGTCCGCGGTCTCCGCGATCAGCACCTCGGTTTTGGCGCGATGAGACACAGCCTTGGGCACCGAACCGAGCAGTCGGCCTGCAATCGAATTGACGCCGACGTTGCCGACCACGAGCAGATCGGCGTCAACGTCGTCGACCAGGTCTACGAGCACATCGATCGGGGCCCCCGCGATGGCGCGTTCTTCGACGTCCTTTGCGCCCGCGGCCCGTGCCCGGTCGGCGGCGTCGCGAAGCATCCCGTAGACCGGAGCATTGCCCTCGGTCCGGTACTTCTCGCCCTTGAGCTGATCGGGCTCGCCGGAACGGCCCTCGTCCTCGGGCAGGAATGCCGTGGCCACGATGAGTTTCGCGTCGGCCTCCGCGGCGATCGCCGCCGCCTTGTCGACCGCGCGCAGCGATGTGTCCGAACCATCCGTGCCGACCACTACGACCTTGTAATCGCTCATCAGTCCTCCAGATCGCAGATCGATTACCCGCAACCGGCCGGTTCCATGCTTTTTCGAGGGAGAATGATGGGTACACGGCACACATGTCGACGAGGAGGTTCGATGCTTGCTGAACTGGGGCGCAGGGTTGATGCCGCGTTGATGCGAGGGACGGATGCCGCCCATGAGGCCGCCCACGCCACGGTGCTTTACCTGCGGAGAATTGTCGGTACGGTTTCCGGGGCTGCTACCCGCGTGACGCATGAAACTCGGGACCTGGCGTGGAACTATCAGGATGTGGCGACCGACCTGCGTCGACCCAACGCCGTGAGAACGCAGACGCCTCAGGACCAGCTTCCCCGACAGAATGTGCGGCCCGCGCTGCGCGTGGTCGGGTCGGACGAGTAAGCGGCGCGCTACGCGTCGACCTTCCTTCGAAGTCTCCAACGGACGAATCCGGCGAACAGCAGGGCGAGCACTACTAGCATCCCCACGTCGAACAACCACACCGAAGCGCTGTGATGCCAATGCGAATCGTCAACATCGGCAACAAGATTCGTCAGGTCCACTGTCGAAGCCATGGCCGCAACTCCCCACCGCGCGGGGGTGAACGCGGCAATCGCCTCCAGTACGGGGCGACCCGTGATCGGGATGAAGCTGCCTGCGAACACGAGTGGGGCCATGCACGCGACCGCCAGCAACGCGATGTACTGGTTGACGCTGCGGGACACCGCCGAAATGGCAAGGCCGAGAACCGCCGCCACCGCAGCCGTGAACGCCACGTCAACGAACAACTCCAGCAGGGGACTGTCGAGCGCCGCGGCAGTCGTCGGTGCGGGTTTTCCGATTCCAGGCGCCGTCACCGCCATCACCAGAATTGCCGACTGGATTACCGCGACGGCGCCGAAAACGAATATCTTGGCCAACACGTACGCCGACGGTGAGAGCCCAGCCGCCTGCTCGTGACGGTAGATCGTCCGCTCGCCGATCAGATCGCGAACCGACACGGTCAGGCCCATCAAAACCGCGGCGAAGCTGAGCAGCACGACGAGCTGCCGCGGCTCGAACGGGGCTGATGTGCCTGCGGGGGGTTTTGTGAAGCCGCCGTGACCGCCCACCGCCAGCGGTAGCAAGCCGACGATGAACGGCGCCAGCACGAGAAAGGCGAGATACCGCCGGTCGGCGAACATCAGCTGAATCTGACGCTGTCCGACCGTCGACACCTGACGCCAGAAACTTGTCCGGGATCTCCTCCCGATCGGCAACGGGCGCGCGCGTGCGGGGGACGCGCCAGGGTCGACGGCCGATCCGTGTCGTTCGAAGTAACGTCGTTGCGCCCCATCGGGATCCGCCACGAGATCGGTGTAGATGTCGGCCCAATCCGCAAAGCCCATCGCCTCACCGATATCACCGGGTGGCCCGTAGTACGCGGTCTTGCCGCCGGGGGCCAGCAGCAGCACCTGGTCGCACATGTCCAGGAACCACAACGAGTGTGTTGCCACCACGATCACCCGGCCGGCGTCGGCGAGCCGGCGCAGCATCGCCATCACCTGCTGGTCCAGCGCGGGATCCAAACCCGTCATGGGTTCGTCCAGTGCCAGCAGCGACGGTTCGGTCAGCAGCTCCATCGCCACCGATACGCGCTTGCGCTGCCCGCCCGACAATTTGTCGACGCGTGTGCCGATGTGCTCGGCCATGTCGAGTTCGTCGAGCACTCGCGAGACCGCCTGCCGCCGTTCGTGTTTGGTGGTGTCGGGCGGCATTCTCAGTTTGGCCGCGATGTTCAGCGATTGGACGACGGTGAGCCCACGGTGCACGACCTCTTCCTGCGGCACCATGCCGATTCGGCTCCGGATCGACGCGTACTCGGCATGCAGATCGCGCCCGTCGAACGTCACTGCCCCACTTGTCGGCTGCCAGACCCCGACGATCACCTTCAGCAGTGTGGATTTACCCGAGCCGGAGGGACCGATCATCGCGGTCAGCGCGCCCGGCCGGGAAGTGAAGGAAACCCGATCCAGCAGCTGCACGTCGCCGTCGGCGAGGGTCAGCGCGACGTCGCGCGCCTCCAGACCGCCTGCTGTCGTGGCGGGCTCCGCCCGACGGACAAGGTCGCCATCGGTGAAGACGAAGTCGAGGTTGCCGATGGTGACGACGTCGTTGTCGGCAAGCGCCTTCGCCTTGATCCGCTCGCCGTTGACGAATGTGCCATTTGCGCTGTTGACGTCCTGAACCTGGACGCCGGACGGGGTTGCCACCAACCGGGCGTGGTGGCGTGACGCCAGCGCGTCGGAGATACCGATGTCATTGTCGGCGGCGCGGCCGATGGTGATCGGATGCGGAAGCCGCGTCGTCTCCACCGCCGGCCGCTCATCGGGGGGCGGACCGAATTCGAACGACAGCGCGGGTCCCTCGCGGTTTCCGAGATTGATTGTCATCCCATCGCGCACGGGCGTTGTCATCACCCGTTCCTTGCCGACGAACATGCCGTTGAGGCTGTCGTTGTCGACCGCGGTCCACTGCCCGTCGACACATCGCAGGATCACGTGCGCCCGAGAGATCCCTTGGTGCAAGACGCGGAGGTCCGCGCGCACGTCGCACCCGACGATGACATCGCGTCCCGGCGCAAAGCTGCGTCGAACATCACCGCAGCTGACGGTGATCATCGGGCCGCAGCGGCCTCAATCGGCCGTATGGACGATCAGGATGTCGATTCGGGCTTTACGGGCGACCTCGGCGGGCACCGAACCCAGCAGCCTTCCGGCGACCGAGTCCAGTCCGACGTCTCCGACCACGAGCAGGTCCGCGTTCACCTCGCCGACCAGTTTCACCAAGGCGGGAACCGGCGCGCCTTCGATAGCACGCTCCTCGACCTTGTCGGCGCCAGCGGCTCTCGCCTTGTCGTGCGCCTCTCGGAGGATCCCGTACACGGGCGCGTTGCCGTGCAGCATGTAGCCCTCGCTGCCGAGGGAGTCCGCGGCACGGGGGTCAGTCACGTGATCGTGCGACGGCACCCGTGACCAGCCGCCCTTCTCGACGGTCTCCACGTGCGCGCTGGCGATGATCAGCTTCGCGTTCTCCCCGGCGGCCACCTCTGCGGCGCGGGTGACCGCGCGCATGGACGACTCCGAGCCGTCGGTCCCGACAACCACGGTCCGATATCCGTCCACGTCAACTCCTCAGCTCCGTCATGACGACTTAGGAGACGGTAACGCCGGCTGATCGACTATGGACGAATTTCGGCCCGTTACCTGCCGTTGCGTTCGCGGTGCTTGCAGCCAGGCCAACAGCACGGCCTGCGCATGCCTTCCTCGAGCTCCTCCTGGGTGCGGCGGATGCGGCGCTCTCGCGTCTTCTCCTGCTTGGCGTCTTCGACCCAGCAGATGAACTCGTTGCGCGCCAACGGCGTGATGTCCTTCCATGCAACGAGGGCAGGGGAGTTGCCGATCAGCGCTTCTCGCAGGTCTGCCGGTAACTTGTGCACAACGCCGCCCGGCACTTGCTGGCTGCTCACGGGGCCAGGGTAGTCGCAGACCGTTCTTCGACGCTTCGATCGGCGCCCATCGCCGCCGCGAGGCCGCGGAGTCGACTTTCGCACGATTCGAGAACACCGAGGTCCACATCCGCCGCTCCGGCTTGCCGTTGTGGTACTCGAACGGGTTGTCGATGTCGCGGATCATGGCGATCGCATAGACCAGCAGGTAAGTGATCACGTCGTTCCGGGTCTGAACGCACTGGACACCACCGCGCAGATTCTGGCGTGGGCGCTGGTCTTCGGCTTCGCCCAAGAGCTGTTCACTCATTTCGTCGACCAGCAGGCCAGACCGTTCTCAACAGCGTTCGCGCCGCCGATGCAGGCCGGCCCGCCACGGCGTAGGTGGCGGGCCGACTACAGCTCGCTGCTGAACTGCAGGAGTCACGGACCAAGTGGACTCCCCACAGCAGACTAAGGACATCCGGGGCGCGGAGAAATCGGGTGTTTCCCTATATTTTTCGTCCGGGTCCTAGATTGAAGCGTCGTGAGCCCATTGCACGACATCAGCGTCCGCGGTTTCGCCTCCGACAACTATTCGGGTGTTCACCCAGACGTGCTCACCGCGATCGCCGACGCCAACGACGGGCATCAGGTGTCCTACGGCGAGGACGTGTACACGGCGCAACTGCAAGCGGTGTGCGCACGGCACTTCGGGGCAGCGACTCAGACCTTTCCGGTCTTCAACGGCACCGGCGCCAATGTCGTCGGTCTGTTGTCAATGCTGCCGCGCTGGGGCGCAGTCGTGTGCGCCAAGACGGCGCACATCCACGCCGACGAGGGCGGAGCGCCGGAGAAAGCCGCAGGCATCAAGCTGCTGCCGGTCGCGACACCCGACGGCAAGCTCACGCCGGATCTCGTCGCCGAGGAGGCCTGGGGGTGGGGCGACGAGCACCGGGCGCAACCACTCGTCCTCTACATCACCCAGTCGAGTGAGCTCGGCACCGTGTACACACCCGACGAGATACGGGCAATCGCTGACTATGCGCACGAGCGGGGAATGCGCGTGTTCATGGACGGCGCGCGGTTGTCGAACGCCGCTGCGGCGCTGGACCTTCCGTTGAACGCGTTCACCACCGACGTGGGCGTCGACGTCGTCACCTTCGGCGGCACCAAGAACGGCGCGCTCGGTGCGGAGGCGATCCTGGTGCTCGATGCAACGGCTTCTGATGGACTGGTCTATCTGCGCAAGCACCAGATGCAGCTCGCATCGAAGATGCGCTTCGTCTCGGCACAGCTGCTTGCACTGCTCGACGGTGACCTTTACCTGCGCAATGCCCGGCACGCGAATGCGATGGCGGCACGGCTGAGGTCGCGAATGGAGGCGGGGGTCGCCGACGGCAGCATCCGCGGTGTCGACTTCACCCAAGAGACGCAGGCCAATGCCGTGTTCGCCCGTCTGCCTGCCGGTGTCGCGGACCGGCTGCGCGAGAGCTTCCGGTTCTACGACTGGGACGCGTCGACGGGTGAGGTGCGCTGGGTGTGCAGCTTCGACACGCAGCCAGAGGACGTCGATGCGCTCGTGGTGCAGGCCGCTCGATTGACGTCGTCAGCATAGGCTGTCGCGGTTATTTGATTGCCGCAGAGCGCAATTCGGGGGGCCATTCTCCATCGCCTCGGCGATCGGCGATACGGTCAACGTCGCTGCCCGTGTCGAGCAGTTGACCAAGACCACCGGCGACGCGACCCTTCTCACCCAGCAGGCTGTCGATGCCCTGATATCGCGGCCGACCACGCTCACCGACCGGGGAAGCCATGAGGTGAAAGGAAAGTCGGCCGCGATACAGGTGTTCGCACTCGCTGGGGTTATATGACCGACCGCCTAGAAGTAATGGCGCCGACCACCTACGGCGCGTCCCGTCGAGCCAAGGAGCGCCAGCACGACACCTATGACGAGCAGAATGATTCCGATGGTCCACAGCACCGAAATCTTGAGCAGGAATCCGGCGATGAGCAGGATGATTCCGAGAACAATCATGGCAGAGCCTTTCTGGTCAGGGCCACCCCGTGCGTTTCGGAGAGCGCACTGCGCCGAGCGGTTTCTCGACATAGGTCAGTCAACACCCCTAGGGAGGGTACAACCACACCCCTAGGGAGGTACTTTCTTGGCATGGGAGCCCGCCCGAACAGAAGACCGATCACGGTGGCCATCGTCGACGACTACGACGTGGTGGTGATGGGCGTGGCCAACATGTTCGACAAATACCGCGACCGAATAGTCGTTGCCGAACTCGGCTCGACCATGTCTGTTAAGGACACCGTCGACATCGTGTTGTATGACTCCTTCGCTCAACCGGAGTCGGACAACGAAGAGATCGCAGTCCTAGTCGACAACCCGCGTGCGCACCGAGTCGTGGTGTACACCTGGAACTTTCACCCCGACCTTGTCGAGAGCGCCCGCAAACAGGGTGCCCACGGCTACGTCTCCAAGACGTTGCCCGCCCGGGAACTGGTCGCCGCACTGGATGCCGTGCACGCCGGGGAAACGGTCATCAGCGACGCCCCGTCGCGGGCACGCAGCGCGGTAGGGCTCGACTGGCCGGGTCGAGGCGAAGGACTCAGCGATCGCGAGTCCGAGATTCTGGCGCTGATCACTCAGGGTAAGAGCAACGCCGAGGTCGCCAGGCTCACCTACCTCAGCCCAAACACGGTGAAGTCCTACATCCGGTCGATCTACCGCAAGATCGAAGTCGGCAGCCGGACCCAAGCTGTCCTGTGGGGAGTGGATCACGGCTTCACTCCCGACGATCACCGCATTCAACATTGGCGAGGTGGGCCCTGAGCGGACCGAACACCTTGCCTGCTAAGTCCTGACTCGGCGTCGCCGCGACGTCGGCAACCGTCCGATCGGCAAGGCCGCAGAGTCGAGCACACGAAGGACGCGTCGCCTGTGGCGGCGAACCGCGGCCGCCGTCATTCCACACAAGAACCCGAGGACGAAGAATCCCCGCGCGCGTCGCCTGTTTCTGCGAACAACAGGTGCAGCGACGAATCCTGCTGTTCCGGCAAGGGCTGCGACGGCAAGGATCAAGGCAACCAGATGTATCGGCCCAAGCCACCCCATCACGCACCTCCAGCGGGCCGCCGTCTGCAGTGGGCCGCCTGCCCGATCCAACCACCGTGGTCGCCCCGCCGGCGTCGTCGATCGTCGTTCGTGACCAAAGCGAGCATCAAGCGTTAGCCGTCTGCTGCTTTCCACGTCGATACGCGCCCGGCCGTGAGAACATCGCCGGGATGACCGTCGTTCTCGCGCTGCGCTGTGCCGACGGAGTGGTGATGGCTTCGGACTCGCAGATCACCGACTCGGCGAGGGGCCTGAGCTACCCGGCGCAGAAACTGCACACTCTCGGCGACCACGCTGCGTGGGGTGGAAGCGGATCGCGTGCGGTGCTCTACGACGTCGAGCAGATCTTCAACACCGAGGCGCACACGGTGGTCGAGGCCAACGACATCGGACACGCGTTGCAGGAGCGGTTGATCCCGGTATTCAAGCGTCACTACGCTAATTTCATCGAGGACGTGCCCGCGCAGCATTCAGCCGGCACGCCCGCCACCTACATTCTGGCCGCAGGATATTCCGGAGACCAACCGTTCATCATCGATCTCGACCCGAACGGGTTGATCGGTCATTACGAGGAGGTCGGCTTCCAGGCCGTCGGCAGCGGCGCGGCGATGGCGCAGCAGGCGCACGCGCTGCTGGGGCACTTCCGGATGACGGAGCGCGGTGTGGACTACGGAGTGGTGGCGGCGTTGCGTGTGCTCGACGCGCTGGACGCGACATCGCCGAGTGTGGGCGCCCCGATGGACATCTGCCGCATCACCCCTGACGGCGCTCGACACTTCAACACCGAGGAAGTGGAGGCGGCCCGCACACAGGTGAAACGCTGGGTCGAGCTCGAAAGTCGCGCGCTGAACGAGCTTTTCGACTGATTCCTTTCTTGGCGCGAACTGGAGAAGTGCTGCGCGGCTAGGGACGGTCTTCCCGACGAACGTCACGCAACGCATCGTCGAGGGTGGAATGCAGCGCCAGGATCGCGTCGAGTCCCAGGAGCCTGATCGGCCTGCGCGTAGCGACCCCGTCGGCGACCACCGCGAATCGTACGGCCATCGCATCGGCTGCCTCCTGCGCTGCGACCAGAACGCTCATCCCGACGGAGGCGAGAAACGTCACCTCGGTGAGGTCGATGACGAGCGCAGTCGCGGATTTTTCCAGCGCCTCGCAGATCGCGAGGCCGAGACGCGGTGCGGTGACCATGTCGACCTCGCCGTCGACAGACAACACCACCAGCCAGTCCCGCCGACTTTCGCGAATCTCGAAGCCGTGACGGTGAGTGCTGGATTGGGCCGGCTCGCAAAATTGTTCGACCATGTGAACCCACCTCGAGCTTTCCGGGATGTTCAGTCGTCGAGCGGTCGCTCGAGTTCATCCCAGTCAAGACCCTTAGGGAGGGTGGTGTTACACCCCTAGGGAGGTACTTGACGTGAATGGCGTCCCGCTACTGGATCGATACCAGTCGATCGAGCGCATCGCGCGGCAGGTCGCCGTCGGAAGTTGCGGTCACCGTCATGTTGGTCAGGTTGATGGACCCTTTGTGGTTATCCAGGAAGGCGGTATCGGCGGCATCGCGTCCGGTGGCGATACGGACGAGGGTCTGCCGCGGTGCCAGGCACGTTGCGTCGACCACTCGCCAATGCCCGTCGACGAATGCCTCGGCCACCGCGTGGAAGTCCATCGGTGACAGGCCGGGCGCGTAGACGGAGACGAGACGCGCGGGCACGTTGACCGCGCGCAGCAGCGCGACGACCAAGTGCGCGTAGTCGCGGCACACTCCGTTGCCGGCAAGAAGGGTATCCACCGCGCCGTCGATCGGATCGCTTGATCCCGGAACGTAGTTCAGCCGGGTGCCCACCCACGACGACACCTTCTCCAGCAGAGTCGCCGAGTCGGCGTGAGCACCGAATTCGGTTGTGGCGAAGCCGTAGAACTTGTCCGCCTCGGCGTAACGGCTGGGCCACAGGTACATCGACAGGTCATAGTCGGACACCGGAGCCGGCGTCGTCTGGCCGACGATCGTCGCTTCGTAGCGGACTTCGAGATGGCCGACATGTGCGTCGAACTTGTGAATGCGGTTGCCGTGCAGTCCGGTGATCTCGCGAGCCTCGATCGGCCGTCCGTCCAGCACGAACGACAACGTTTCAGAGACTTCCGCGTCGGGGTGTGGTGCGACGGCGATCTGGAAATCCAAAGTCGTGTCCGCGTCTATGTCCACGTCGAGATCGGCGCTGACTTGCCGTTTCATTGTGCTGACCCTATCTGGGTGCGCGGCAGCGCGCTCACGGGAGACGGCGCGATGAGATCAAGCCGTCGGTCACGTCGCGGCGCAGCAGTTCGAGCATCGAGCGTTGCCGCAACGGCGGGCTTTCCGCGTGAGCCTGGTGCGCGACGCCGTCCAGAAAATCTGCCAGGGCGTCCGTCGAGCTCCACTTCGGAGTCCAGCCGAGGACGCTGTGCGCGCGGGAGGAGTCCAGAAGAGGAACGGTGAACGCCAAGTCGAGCCAGCCGCGATCGATGTGTTGCAGGCGGGCGCGCCAGCTCAAATCGACCAGAATGCCGAGCAGGCCAGCTGGCACGTGGACCGACCGCGCGTCGAGCGCAGCCGCTACGTCGTCTCGTCCGACGGGCGGCTCGGCAGCGAGATTGAACGGTCCCGTCGCGCGGTGCTCGATCACCCGCGAGATCGCGTCCGCGACGTCATCGGAATGGATCAGTGGAATAGACAGCCGACGATCGAGTGGAAGCAACGGAAGAAGCGGAATCAGTTGCATCGGCACGTATTCGGGCAATGCGTAACGCATCAGAGCACTGGCAGCGGCGCGCTGCAGGATGAAGCCCGGACGCATCCGGGCTATCGGAATAGCGGCACCGTCGAGTCTTTGCTCGTATTCGTCGAGAAGCGCCTCGACCGCAGACTTGTCACGGCTGTAGGGCGAGGACTGGACTCCTGTCGTCGGCCAGGTTTCGTCCACCCGCGACCCGTACCGTCCCGGAGCGTATGTCCCCACCGAAGACATGTGCACCAGCTGGCCGACTCTGCAGGCGTGCGCAGCCTGCAACACAGCGGCCGTGCCACCGACACCCAGCTGGGTCAGGTACCGGGTGTCGCGGGTCGGCTGAAATCCCCATGCCAGATGCACAACCACATCGGCGCCCTCGAACACGTCGCGCAGCTTGTCGATCCCATCGCGGCCTGCTAGGTCCAGCGGGCACCACTGCGCTCGCGCGTAGACGCCCCGCTGCGGAGGTGGACGACGCACGACTCCGACGACATCGTGTTTGGCGGGGAGGATCCGGAGCAGAGCGGTTCCGACGTTGCCACTCGCTCCGGTGACGACGATGCGCATAGCTGTGCCTCCAAGAGCAGGGCGGGCTGACGTCGTCGACGCCAGCCCAGCCGTGCGCGGGTCTTACTTCTTCGTTTGAGAACCGCCGTTGGCCGCGATCTCGACCTCGGCGGTGGCCTGAATGAGCGCCAAGAGCTCCTTGTCCAGACCGGGCGCGAACTCTTCGCGCCGTTCCGGCGCGATCGTCATCGGAAACCCTTCGGGCATGACGGCGGTGCTGAGCTCGGTTCCGTCGTTCGACGGAGATGCACCTCGATACAGTTTCGCGGCCTGGCTCTCGTCATCGGCACTGAAGGTGAACTGAATACTCTGCAGGCCCTGGTCGAGAAGCTTCTTGACCTCGGGGAACTGCTCGGCGCTGGTCTTGGGGATCGGCAGCGCAGCGCCCCAGTTGACGCCGAGGCTCTCCAAGGCCTTGGCGAACGCGTTCTCGTGAGCCTGATCGCGAACGATCAGATAGGCGATCGTGGACCGCGCAGTCTTGTTGTCGGTCATCTCGTATATGCGGCACTTCTGCAGCCGCCCCGTCGACTCCAACATGAGGTTGTAGAGCAGGTCGAGCACCAGGTTTCCGCTGTTGTAGACGTAAGAACCCAGCCAGGGATTACCCGCCGCATCGACCGGCAGCGCGCCCTGGGCGCCGACCAGATAGTGGTGGATGTTGCTGGTGTCCAGCGCGATCTTCAGCGGCGTCGCGCCCTTGGCGCCCGGCTTGTCGACGTCGTCGGTCTTCTTGCCCATGTATTCAGGTGAGCCGTCGAGCAGGCGCGAGATGGTCGTGCCGATCAGCTCGACGTGGCTGATCTCTTCGGTGCCGACACCCTGCAGAAGGTCTTTATACGGCTTTGATGCCGCGTCGCCGCGGAAGTTGATGCTCTGGAATAGGTACTGCATCATCGTCCGCATTTCACCGAACTGGCCACCGAGGCCTTCTTGAAGTGCGTTGGCAGCAGCTGGATCCGGCTCGTCAACGGCGATCTCGTTGATGAGTTGCTGAGTATGTAAGTACATGAATCCTCCTAGTGGCCTTGACGTTGCGCCGACGGGCCGCGCGCAGGTGCACAGAGAGGAATCCGGTTCAACCCCCGGCATCAGGGCACACGCGGTGCTCCGGGTCTGGAAGCTAACGGCTCGGTTCTGATACCCGGACTGCTGCCATGCAAACGTGGTCGAGGGTGGTTGATTGTGGATTGACGAGCTCGTCACAATTCGGTTTTCCCACGCGCCGCTCTGGGGTAACCCTTCATCGCGGCGCCATCGCGCCGACCAAATGACGTCAAAAACGAAGGAACGATGCATATGACAACGAATGGCACCGGCACCGTGCTGGCGCAACTCCGTACCGTGCTCGATTTGACCAACACCGAGATCCAGGTCGCCGAGACCCGGGTAGCTCAGGCGCGCACCGAAGCCGTCCGCCGCGAGTTGACCCAGAATGCCGCCAACGGCCGCGCTCGTGCGCAGTCCATCGAGGCTGCGATCCGCAATCTCGGCGGGCTGCCCGATGTCCTCGGCCCACTGCTCGGCCGTGCGGCCGCCGCCGTCAAGGCGCTGACCGAGCAGGCGCAGCCGTTCGGCGAGGCGCTTCTCGGCGATCTCGCGTTGGAGCACCAGCTTCTCGACCGTTCCCGCTACCTCAAAGCACTGGCCGTGGCGCAGGGCAATTCTGATATCGAGAAGCTGGCGGATCGCCTGATCGTGGCGCATACAGCGACCGTCGAGTGGCTCACCACCGTGCTGGCCGAGGACGCGCTCGGGGGTCCCGCTGCGCTGCAACGGACCCCGATTCAGGCAGCGACCGGCGTGGCAGTGAAATTGGTGAACGCGCCCGTGTCGTGGTCAACGCGCCGCCTCGACCGCGCGGTGCAAACCGTTCGTGCGGCACCGCCTGCGCTCGGGGATCTGCTGAGCCGGGGCGCCCACGCAGGTGACGTCGCAACGAAGGCGCTGACCGCCTCACGCGACGCCGCGCTGGCGACGGCCGAGCGGATCACCAGGCGCGAAGGGGCCGATCAGGCTGCCGATGCACTGCATTCCATGCGCAGCGCCGCAGGGGTGCTGGAGGTTGACGAGCTGCCGATCGCTGATTACGACACGCTGAACGTGTCCGAAGCGGTGGCCGAGATCAAGGAACTGTCCACTCCCGCCGACGTCCGCGCCATTCTGGCCTATGAGGAGGCGCACAAGAACCGTCACGGCGTCGTCTCCGCCGCTCAGACGCGAGTCGCGGCGATCGCGCAAGAGGTTGTCGGCATCACCTGACCAGCAGGCGCCATCGCGCCGTCCATATCGTCGAGATCCCCGCGGTCATTCAAGACCGCGGGGATTTTGCGGTGCCGAGTGGCCAAGGCCCAGGCAAGGCGTACTCAGTGAATGCCCCGGTATTGCGCCGAGGTGGACCGTGTGCCACGATCAGTGCATCGGTTTTGCATCGTTTTCTGCGGCGCGCAATGCGCAGGCCGACCTGCTATTCGGAGGTATGTGTGGCGTATCAGAACGCCGTCCCAGGTGAAGCATCATCGATTGAGCCATTGGCCGATCGGAGGGAATCGCTTGGGGTAGGTCGGTTCAACTATTTTGTGGATGGAAGTCGTTGGGACTGGACACGTGGTATCGCGACGATGCTCGGCTATCACCGAGTAGCCGTCGAGCCAAGCATCGAGTTGCTGCTCCAGCACACGCATTTGGAGGACCGGAGTCGCATCGCCGCTGATCTCCATCGAATCGTGCAAGGTCACAGCGTCAGCAGCCGCCACCGCATCATCGACAGGGTCGGCGACGTGCACTGGGTCGTTCTCGTCGCTGATCCGTTGAAAAGTGAATCAGGCGACTCCGTAGGGGCATCCGGGTACTTCATCGACGTAACTGATGCGGTCCAGGCAGGCGTAACCGCCGCCATGTCGGAGCTGACCAAATCGCGTGCCATTGTCGAGCAGGCGAAAGGAGTGTTGATGGCCGCCCACGGCATCAGCGCAGACGAAGCATTCGCCCGCCTCGTGCGGCGGTCCCAGCACTCCAACGTCAAACTGAGGGAGGTCGCGAGCCAGTTCCTTGCCGGGATCTCCGGGAATCTGCAGCCCAAACCTCAAAGCGATATCTTGCTCGACGCCACCGCGCGTAGACGAGTCGACCGCTGGGCCGGCTCGGCGCCGCTGTCCTGACGGTGGGGGATGAGCCAACTATCCGCAGACAGCGGCACTCACAGGGACGCCGCCGAGGCCGACTCGCCGCGTTATACCGTTCGCGCGGTCGCTCGACGGCTCGGCCTGCCGACCGCGACGTTGCGTAGTTGGAATCAGCGCTACGGCATTGGACCCTCGGGGCACAGTCCCGGTCGGCACCGGCTGTACACCAGAGCCGATATCGCCGTGGTCGAACTCATGAGTGACCTGATCTCGAAGGGGGTCAACCCTGGCAGCGCGGCGCGGACCGCCTTGGAATCGGCGGCTCCGCGGCGAGCCGACGCCGCGTCGCTCCTGGCCGCCGCGTTCGACCTCGATACCGCAGTCGGAGGTCGCCTCCTGGATCGACACATTCGCCACTTCGGTGTTCTCGAGACGTGGGAGGGGCTGGTACGTCCTGCGTTTGCGGCCATCGGTGCGCGGCAGAGCGACGGCGACCGGTGCATCGACGTCGAACACGCGCTGTCGTGGACGGTCGCACGGGCGCTGCAGCGGGTGTTCAACGCTCGGTCCGATGGTCCGCCCTCGTTGATCCTGGCGTGCACAGCAGGGGAATCGCACACGCTGGCTCTCGAGGCGCTGCGCGCTGCGCTCGACGAGCGCGGTCACGCCGCGTTGATGCTCGGCGCGGACGTGCCGGAACCCGCCTTGATCGACGCGATCGAACGAAGCCCTCGCCAAGGGGTTGCCGTAGTGATGTGGTCGTCGCACCCTGGCACGGCCGACATCGCAGCGGCGAAGGCGGTGTTGGGTGCAGGCGTCCAATTGTTCGTCGGTGGCCCAGGTTGGGTCTCGGCGAAACTGCCAAGGAAAGCAAAACGCATCGAGACCCTGCATGATGCACTCCGGTGCCTCGGCCAATAATGCGGTGCATCGATTCCGCCTTGGGAGGCAGACTGTCGGCCTGTGACCCCCTTCCAGGGCCGTTTAGTTCACGGACTGCGAATCCGCTGAAGCGGCTTGGAGAACCCACGGCCGATAGTCTTTGTCGCGCACGATGATTCCGCGCTGTTCGAATGCGTCCAGCCAGCCGGTCATCGGCCACCATCCCCAGCGTCGGTGAAAAATGGTGGCGTTACGCACGATGTCGTGCACGTGTTCCATGGGGGGATCGGACACGGAATGGAACTGGTGGTACGCATGTGCGCCCCCAACCCATCGCATCGGAACGCCTACGGCGCGCGCCATCTGCGCGAAGTCGGTGTCCTCGGCGCCGTATCCGCGGTAGTGCTCGCAAAAGCCGCCGATCGTGTGCCACGTCGAAGAGGTCAGTGCGAAGGACAGCGACCAGAACAGCTCGTAGTCGCTGCTGGCGACGACTTCGCGGTCGGGGGGTGCCGGACGCGCCGGGTGAGGGTTCGTCAACGGGTTCAAGGTGAGCGGATAGCCGATTTCCGTATCCTCCGGAGGCGCCAGGTAGGTCACCGGTCCGCACAGCAGCGCGCCCCGGTGCGCCGGCTCGATGACCGCGTCGTGGTAGCGGCCGAGCATCTCTTGGCCGGGGATGCAGTCGACGTCGAGGAAAACGAGCAGTTCTGCGCCGCGTTCCAGCGCAGCGAGCGCCCCGATGTTTCGGGCCGATGCGATTCGAAGCGGTCCCGGGCCGTTTCCGCACTGCACTACGTGGGCCGCGCTTTCACTGGTCGCCACCACATCGGTAGCCGCCGGGTCGTCGACCGCGACAACGACGTGAATGTCGGGACTCTTCGCACTGCTGGCGATTCCGACGAGCTGTCGACGCAGGTGTCGTAACCGGCCATGGACTGTGGTGATCACGGCGGTCCTCATACGTATGCACGCTCCCGGATGGGCTCGCAACGGTCTCGATTGCTTCTGCCGCGCGCGCGGCCGCACCGGCGGTCTGCCATTGTTCCCATTTGCGCGGGTCGGAGGCGCGCGCCCGGCCGAGCAGGCATCGCCAGGCCGAAGCGTCGGGCCATCCGGTGGCTGCCACCGCAAGTCCGTGTCGACCGAGCGCCTCGGCGGTTGCGTGTTGCTCGTCGAACGGGCGCGGCTGAGGCAGCACGACCGCCGGCCGGCGGGCGGCGGCCACGTCGGCGATGCAGTTCTGCCCGCCGTGAGTGACCACGATGTCGGCGGCACATATGTCCGGCCATGGATCGACCGCCATTGGGCCGCCCCGGAGACCCAATGTCCGCCAATTGATCTCGGGTAGCCGCGCCGCCGTTGCATCGACCGTCGCCTGGTCGAACTCGCATCCGCCCATCCCGCCGAGAACAAGCACTTCGATACGGTCCTTCGTCGGCGACAGCGCGCCACGGTCACCGAAGCGGCTGATGCCGCCGACATAACTCGTCTTGCCGGCGTGGATGCGCAACCATGCCGGCTCGTAAAGCTCTTTCGGCCATGCCGCGACGATGTGGTCCGCGAGTTGGTGGACCAACATATGCGGACCGTCTGTACGTTCGCCCGGCATCGTCATGACGATCACCGGCACGCCGAGAAGCCGGACGAAGAGCGCAACCTCGACCGACACGTCGACCACCATGGCGCAGGGTCGCATCTCCTCGACCCACCGGGCGATGAGCGACATCCGGGTCCTCAGGCCGTCGTCGTGAAGCGGAACCCAGTGCAGCGCACCGTTTGCCGAAGGTTGCTCGGGTAGGGCGCCGCCGTCGTCACGCGGGAGTCGAAGGAGGCCGGCGAACGGGTGCGGCCTCGGGATGTCCAGCGACGTCAACGCGACCACCGGTTGATGAAGGCGAGCGCAGATGCTGATGGCCCGATTGAGATGACCGGAGCCGTGATGGTGGACGTAATAACCGATCATGGGCGTTCCCTTTTCGATCGTCAATCGTCTCGCGGTAGATATTGATGTAGCCGGTCACCATCGCCTCAGCGGAACAGGTTGCGACCGCATGCCGGCGAACTTCGGTCCGGTCCAACGACAGTGCCGCCGGTATCTCCTGCGCCATGGCGTCGACATCGTTCGGTGGGACGAGTCGCCCGCTCCGCGGCGAAACGATTTCAGGTATCCCGCCGCATGCGAACGCCACGACGGGCGTGCCGCACGACATCGTTTCGGCGACCACCAGTCCATACGGTTCGTGCCACATCGGGGTGACGAGCGCGGCGGCTGAGTGTCCGACCAGGCATGCCAGCTCATCGTGGCTGAGGTGCCCGGCATAGCGCACGTGGTCACCCAGCGACGGCGCAATGGAACGGTCGAAGTACTCGATGTCGCTGATGGGGCCGGCGAGAACCAGGGGTGATTCGGCGCGTCGGGCGGCAGCGATTGCCAGGTGGGGCGCTTTTTCCGCGGCGATGCGTCCGAACCACACCAGGTGATCGCCACCCGGTCCCAACGGCCATTTGCGAAAGTCCACCCCGTTGGGCACCACGGTCACGTCGGGCGCGACGTGACGCCAGGCATCGGCGGTGTGCCTGCTTACCGCGGCGAATCGGGTGCCGCGGCTGCCGGTTACGTCGAGCGCAGACTCCAGCCACGGCGTCGGCGGCGTGTGCAACGTGGTGATCATGGGCATGGACAGCAGTGGCGCCATGACGACAGGCAGATGGTGCAAGCTGTGATTGTGGACGATGTCGAATCCGCTGTGGGCATCGGTCAGCTGCATCATCAGGTTCAAGTAGGCATGGTGGTCGGCCATGAAAGCCTTCGGCGAAGCTGACGGATCCGCTTGTGCCGCAGCGGACAGAGTCAACTCTCGGACGGTGAGTTCGCCGTGACGAAAGCGCAGATCCGAGCCTGAGCCTGCGAACAACGAGACCTCGTGGCCGCGGTCGACCAATGCCCGCGCCAGATGCCAGACATGGGCCTCGAGCCCGCCTGCGAACGGCTGACGCAGAGGGAAACGGTTGGACGCGATAAGCGCGACGGACAACGACGCGTTCACGTCACGACAGCCTGGTAGATTTCGCGGTGCCTCTGCGCGATCATCTCCCGTTCGGCGCGGCGATCCGGCCAGAGTGCCCGGGGTGCCTCGACGCCGGCGGCCCACCGGTCATATTGGTTCCGTACGGCGCGCTGCAGCGAGCGCGGGTCGAAGGAGCCCTCGGTGAAGTCGAAGACCTCGCACGGTCGTTGTTCGCTGTAGAAGCCGCAGGTGGGTACCACGACCGCGGTTCCGAGGTCGAAACACGCCTCCAGCCAGCCGGAGTGACTCCCGAATCGATAGGGCAACACCGAAACCGAAACCGAGGACAAATATCCCCACAGTTCGTCGTCCGTGAAATACGGATGCACACGCACCTCGACATTTGCATGGCGACCGTATGCGAGCAATCTGTTACCGGTCTCTGGTGCATACCAATAGTTCTCAGGGTCGAATACTTCATCGTGGACATCGATCTGCAGTATCGCGTCGGGCAAGGTTTGGACGATGGGCACGAGAGCGTCGATCACCGGCAGGGGATCCATGTTGGCGCGAATACTCTTGGCGTGTACGGCGATGACAAACGGATGTTGCCGGGGACGAGGCCGTTCAATGCGAGCGCGATCCAGCACATGAGGGTGCGGGAGTACTGACGCGCTTCGACCCCAGCGTTCTGATACTGCCCGCGCCGCGCCTGGCGTCAGGGTGATCAGATTGTGGGCTGCGGCGACCAGAACGTCCTGCAGCTTGTCATGCGCTGCCGGTTCGCTGTGGTGCGGGTTACGCAGGTCGTGCACCGTATAGATCAGCGGCTTGACATACCGCTCGAGTTCGTCCACCACGCTACGCAGGTCATCTGGCGAGACGGCGTCAAAGCCGAAATGCACATGGAAAACATCAAATTGATCGTGATTGTCAGTCACCCAGCCGGGTCGGAGCATCACAGGCGGCCACCACCCGCCAGGCACCTTTCGGCCGTCGGCGGGCACCGGATCCGGCAGTCGGAACACCCGGCCGGCACCGTCCGGCTCGATGAGATGGCGCACATAGATGTGAGACGCAGGGACTGAAGCCACTCGCAACACGCCAACTCCCGTCCGTCGATGACCGTGGAGCACTTACGCGCGGCATTGATGCAGCCGTCAGGGCGACTGCGGCAAGTCCCCGCGATCCCTGGAGGTACTGCGCTGGATTGATACCCCCGGGCGCGCGGTGAAAACGTAGAAATCAGACCAATTCACGGCGCCGAAGACCGTTTCCGGCGCATCCACCGGGGTACTCGATTCGCTCAGCAATCTGGAAGGAGACGGGCGATGAAGGCAGTCACCTGGCACGGCAAACGCGACGTGCGTGTGGACACCGTCCCGGACCCGAAGATCGAGGAGCCGACCGACGCCATCATCGAAGTGACGTCGACCAACATCTGCGGCTCCGACCTCCATCTCTACGAAATCCTCGGCGCGTTCATGCATCCGGGCGACATCCTCGGCCACGAACCGATGGGCATTGTGCGCGAGGTCGGCTCCGCAATCACGAATCTGGCCGTGGGAGACCGGGTGGTCATCCCGTTTCAAATCTCCTGCGGGAGTTGCTACATGTGCGACCAGCAGCTCTTCACCCAATGTGAGACAACGCAGGTTCGCGACCAGGGCAAGGGTGCCGCGCTGTTCGGCTATTCCGAACTTTATGGCCAGGTCCCCGGCGGCCAAGCCGAACTGCTCCGCGTCCCCCAAGCACAGTTCACCCACATCAAGGTCCCGGATGGGCCGCCGGACTCACGGTTCGTCTACCTGTCCGACGTTCTGCCGACGGCATGGCAGGCAGTCGCGTATGCCGACATTCCCGACGGAGGTTCGGTGACGGTGCTCGGGCTCGGTCCGATCGGCGACATGGCCGCCCGGATCGCGAACCACCTGGGCTATCAGGTGATCGCCGTTGACCTGGTGCCCGAACGGCTTGCGCGAGCGCAGGCGCGAGGCGTGCAGGCGATCGACCTCAACCAGCATGGCGACGATCTCGGAGACGTCATCCGGGACATGACCGCGGGACGCGGCACTGACTCGGTGATCGAAGCCGTCGGTATGGAGGCGCACGGTTCGCCGGTGACCAAGCTCGCGCAGCAGGTGACCAGCCTTCTGCCCGACGCCCTCGCCAAGCCGATGATGCAGAAGGCCGGGGTCGACCGCCTCGGCGCCCTCTATTCGGCCATCGACATCGTTCGTCGCGGCGGCACCATATCGCTCATCGGCGTGTACGGCGGCATGGCCGACCCGCTGCCGATGCTCACGCTGTTCGACAAGCAGATCCAGCTTCGAATGGGTCAGGCGAACGTCAAGAAGTGGATCGATGACATCATGCCGCTGCTGACCGACGACGATCCGTTGGGCGTCGATTCCTTTGCGACACACATGATGCCGCTCGATGCGGCACCGCAGGCATACGACATTTTTCAGAAGAAGCAGGACGGTGCCGTCAAGGTCATTCTCAGGCCATAGGCGCCGGCGAACGAAAGGTAGATGAATGGGGTTTCCCAAACAGCAACAAGAGGTTCCGGGTGTGCAGTCGGCGATGGATCCCGTCCCGGACTGTGGCGAGAACAGCTACCGCGGGTCTGGTCGACTGACGGGTAAGCGCGCAGTGATCACGGGAGGTGACAGCGGCATCGGTCGTGCGGTGGCCATCGCGTTCGCGCGTGAAGGCGCCGACGTCCTGATCTCCTACCTCAACGAAGACGACGATGCCGCCGAGGTGGCCCGGCTGATCGAGGACGCGGGCCGCAGGTGTGTTCTGGTGAGCGGCGATTTGGCTGATCCGGCCCACTGTCGCGCAGTAATCGACCGTGCTGCAACTGAATTCGGTGGCATCGATGTGCTGGTGAGCAACGCGGCATTTCAGATGACCCACAGTGACCTGGAGGAGATCAGCGACGAGGAGTGGGACTACACGTTTCGGCTCAACGTCGGAGCCTACTTCTATCTGGTCAAGGCCGCTTTGCCTCATATGGGTCCAGGGTCATCGGTGATCGGCAGCTCGTCGGTGAACTCCGACATGCCGTCCCCGACTCTGGCGCCATACGCCGCGACCAAGGCCGCGATCGCGAATTTTTCAGCCAGCCTGGCTCAACTCCTGGGCGAGAAGGGCATTCGGGTGAACAGCGTCGCCCCCGGGCCCATCTGGACCCCGCTGATCCCGGCCACCATGCCCGAGGAGAAGGTCGCCAACTTCGGCGACGACACACCGCTCGGCCGAGCGGGGCAGCCCGCCGAGCTTGCGCCGGTGTACGTCATGCTGGCCTCGGACGAAGGCAGCTACATCTCCGGTGCCCGGGTAGCGGTCACCGGCGGTCGTCCTGTCCTCTAGCGCCGGCTGATCGCCACCGAGCATGGCGAATACCTTTGCCTAATCAGCAGATTAGATTTGCCGGAGGCTTCCGGCCTCCGGCAGGCCATTTGGCGGCTGCCGGCCGCGCACGATTTGGTGAAGTAGCTACTAACGGGTAACATTTGCCATGTTGGTACTACAGTACAGCGGTACCAATTGAGTTCGAAGCGGTCTAGCTTCTCGGTATGCCGTGAGCCTTGGCTCGATACCGGACATCTCATCAAATTCGTTTAATCATTGGTGCGACAAGTCGTGTTTTCCCACCCCGCGTCTGCGTGGCCGGGCGAAGCACGCTCGAATCCTCGGCAGGACAGTCACGCGTACGTCCAATGAGGGTTGCGCACGCCAAGTATCGTCGATCGGCACTTCGGCCGACGACAGAAGGAGAACCACATGACCACCGATAATCCCACCGCCGCACGTCGTCCCGCCTCCGCCTCCTACACCGCGGTAGACGCTCAACCCACCCACGCCCCAGTCCGGCGTGGCAATGAAACCAAAGTGGCCTTCAAGACAACAGAATTCATCGTTTACGTCGTCGCGGTCGTTGGCGTGCTGGCGGCATCGTTCCTCGTCAGTACCACCGACGCGCATGAAGACTACTTCCGGTCCGACCGGGCATGGTTTTACATCGTCCTCCTCAGCATCGGCTACATGGTGAGCCGCGGACTGGCGAAGTCCGGTAGTCGCCATCACGACGACGCCTGATTCTCTGAGGGGCCCGGGTGGTTGTTGAAGCAGCGCAACGACTCAAGCCTCGAGGCCAACCAGCGTTACCACGATTGCCCCCGCACTGCCGTGTTGCAGTGACGGGGGCAATCGCTCGTCAGGCGCGTCTCAGGTGTCCGAGGGCTCACTGAAACATCGGTCCGGCAGCGCCAACTGATGAATAGTGCACCCGGGTAGCGATTTCGGCATAGCGGTTGCTTGGTAGATCCGGGAAGAGGTGGGGCTAGATACCACTCCGGTTTACTTTTCTCCTCGACCACCTGTGCAGCGAACTTCTCTGCGCCGTTTGGAAAATGCTCGGGCGGCCGACCACAAGGCCGCCATAAAGAGAGTGAAAGTTGGGGGTGGTTCAACACTGCCTGGGAACCTGAACCCGTGGGGCCGGGCCCTCGGAGAGTGGCGCGCGACACATCACAAGTCGTGGGCCTGGAAATTTCGCTGAGGTTCTGCTCCAAGAGCACCCAGCGCGCGGGCCGGCGCCCGCGATCGCGTATGCGATTGATCCGCCGGTGCAGCGCATCCGGGCGCCGTGCGGAGTGCGGCTCGAGCCCGTTGGACTCGAGCCGCATTGTCCGATGGCTGGGTGATCGGATCCAGACGGTAGTCGAGAACTATCGCGAGCTGTTGTTCTTCGCCTGCTCAGACTTCCGCTTCTGCTTTTCGGTGTCTGCCAGCTCTTCGACCCTGTCCGCCTGCTCACGCTTGCGAGCAGCCTCGGCGCGCTTTGCCTGAGCATCGTTGAGTTTGGCTTCGGCAGCTTCGGCGGCGTTTTTCTCCTCCGCCCGAATCTTGGTTTCTTCCTGGCGCTTGGCGCTCTGCGCGGCATTCTTGCGCTTTGCCGCAAAGTCGTCGGCCCGCTTCTTGGCGTCGTCGGCCTGCTTTTTCGCTGCTTCTTCTGCTGCGCGCTTACGCTGCGCTGCAGTGATCTGGGCGTCGATCGCTTCCTGCTTCGTAGCGTCGTGAGCCTCTTTTATGTCGGTGACCACCTCGTCGTGTGTGGCGTCCAGCTTGGCGTCCGCCTGTTCACGCTTCGCGGCCGCTTTCGCATCAAGTTTGGCGGCCCGGCTGAGGGCATCGCTGCGCTCGACGAGCGCGGTCCCTCGTTGCTTCAGCCTCGGATCGCCCAGCAGGCCGCCGATAGCCGCGTCGACTGATCCCAGCGAACGCTCGTAGAACAGCCGAACCGGCGCTTCTTTATAAAGCCGGGCGGCCATCTGATCCTCGATCAGCTGGAGTGGAATGCGGGCTATCTGGTACTGGAAGCGCAACACCGCGAACGGGATCTCTGCGATTTTCATCAAATACTCCTGTTTCTCGCCGGTGCTCAGGGCAGGTCGGCTTGGTTGGTCATGTTGTCGGCCTGGCGTCTGATGCGGTCGGCCTCTGCGTTGGCGCTGTCGGCAGCCTGCACCGAGCTCTGATGCTCTGCGGCGGCGTCGACGGCCTCCTTTGTCGCGGCGTCGATCTCCTCGCGTTCGGCGGCTTTCGCCTGCTGCACCTCAAGCTGTGCGTCGAGATCCGCCCGTGTCTTCTCCCGCTCGGCGCTTTGTCGCGCTGCTTGTTCTGCTGCGCGCTTCTGGGCGGCTTGGTCGTCGCGCACGGTGTTCTCGGCGGCCCTCGTTTCGGCGCTCACCGCGTTCCGCTGTTGAGCGCCCTCCACCCGGGCTTCGGTCACTTCGGCACGAGCCTTGTCCGCCTCGGCGTCGGCGACGGCTTCGACGCTGTTGGCCTCCTTGCGCTCCTTTGCCTGGGTCTGCTCGAGCTGGCCCTCGGCAGTCAACGAATCGTTGCCGGTCACAGCGCCGACAACCTCTTTGGCCTTGCCCTTCACCGAGTCGATCAAGCCCTTTCGCGCCTGATCTGACTTGTCTTGCTCAGACATCTGAGCCCTCCTCAATAGCATCAATCGGCCACTCCAAGCGGAGTGTGCGATGGGTTTGTGGGTCGATGGGTCCATGGCGACCGGATACTCTGCGGACCAGCTGGCTCTAGTCGTGAAGCGCGGCCCGCCATGATTGATTGGGCGGCTCTTCAACTCGCAGTCATCAATTACCCCGCGCAACACCGGCGAAACCTGATGCCCGCCCTTTCTGAGGCCCGTTTCCGCTCAGACCAGTTCCGGCGTCCGGACCTGCCGCCGCAGTGCACCAAGCGAGCGCGCCAGCAGTCGTGACACGTGCATCTGCGAGATGCCGACTCGCTCAGCGATCTGCGTTTGCGTCATGTTCTCGAAGAACCGGAGCGTGAGCACCGTCCGCTCGCGTTCGGGCAGTGCAGCCAGCAGCGGACGTACCGTCGTGACGTCGAGCACCTTGTCGAGGTTGGCGTCGAGATCTCCAATGGTATTGGTGACCGACCGTCCGTCGTCGTCGTCGCCGGCCCCTGCAGGTGCATCGGAGGACAGCGTGGAGTAGGCGCTGGAGGCGATTTGCGCCTGCACGACCTCTTCCCGGTCGATTCCCAACTTGTTGGCGATCTCGGTGGCTGTCGGCGCCCGCCCCAATTCGTGAGACAGCTCCTCGCGGCACCTCTTGAGCTGCGCGTTGAGTTCTTTGAGCCGGCGCGGGACCTTGACCGACCAGCCGTGGTCGCGGAAGTGTCGGCGGACTTCGCCCATGATGGTCGGTACGGCGAACGCCACGAATTCCGCGCCGTTGTCCACGTCGAAACGGTTCACCGCATTCATCAGCCCCACCCGCGCCACCTGCACCAGGTCGTCGAGGGGCTCACCGCGGTTCTTGAAACGGCGCGCGATGTGGTCGGCGAGCGGCAGGGAACGTTCGACGATCGCGTCCCGCTGCCGGAGGTACTGACTCGACTGCGTATCGAGCGTCGCCAGATGACGGAACATGTCCGTGACATCGGCGTACTCAGAATTCGACTGTGAAATCACTGAACAACTCCTATTTGCCGCCGACCTGTGTGGACGGCTCGGAGCTGAACCTCAGAAAGTGTTGCGAGCTTTCGGCAAACTCGCGAACTGACACCAGACTACCCGTTGTCGGCAGATTCCAACCGTTGTCGCATCAGGTTTGATTGGCCCGCGGAACGCCCAAGGCCAGCACCGCGGTGTCATCCTCGACACCGGAGCCGAGGCCGCCGAGCAAACGATGGACCGCGTCGACGATGGCGGACGCCGTCGTCGGAGCGTGCGACTTCGCAAAGCGCAGCAACGCGCCCTCGTCGTCGTAACGCTTGGTGCCAATGCCCGTACTGGCTTCCGTCAGGCCGTCCGTGTAGAGCATCATCGTGTCGCCTGGCTGGAGAAGGAACCGGCTTGCGACGAAACGGGGCTCAGCGGTGATGCCGACCGCCTGGCCGCCGAGGGTATCGACGTAGTAGGCCCTGCCGTCGGCATGGAACAGCAGCGGCGGCGGGTGCCCCCCACTGGCAAGTTCGACATCGAAACCGTTGTCGCGCTTCGTCAACTTGCCGTAGACCACGGTGCTGAAGCGATTACGAACATCCCGCACCTCTTGGTTGATGACGGTGTTGAGGTTGTCCAGCACTTGCACCGGATCGTCGTCGAAAACGGCAGCGGCGCGCAGGGTGTACCGGATCAACGCGGTCACCACCGCGGCATCGACACCCTTGCCAGCGACGTCGCCGAGGAAGAAGCCCCATGTCGTGCGGGACAGTGGAAAGAGATCGTAGAAGTCGCCGCCGACGTCGTCGTCTGAGGCCGTGAAGAAGTAGTCGGCCGCGTCCAGGCCGTCGGGAGGGGAGAGCATGGGCGGGAGCACCGCCCGTCGCAGGGTCTCGGCGAACACCCGCACCCGTCCCTGGTCGAACTCGGCCTGCTTGCGCGCTGCCAGGAGTTCCGCCTCGTAGGCGCGGCGGTCGGCAGCGTCGACGACCGTGATCTGCAGCCGTTCCGGGTGGTCCGCGGAGTCGAGTTTGACGTTCGCGGTGAGGAACATCGGCATCCGTGTCCCGTCGGCAGTGAGAACATCGACGGTGACGCCGTTGAGCTCGCGACCCAAGCGCAGCAACGGTCCGAAATGGGTGTCATAGAGAATCCGACCGCCAGCGGTCAACAGATCGCTGAATGCTCTGCCGCGCAGGGCTTCTGGCTCGTAACCCAACCATCTGGCCAGCGTCGCGTTTGCACGGATGATGCGTCCATCCGGATGAGCGATGACGTGACCGCTCGGAGCGCTGTCCCAGAAGTCTTCGACGCCGGGATCCGTCACGTGGCCCAGACGAACGCCGAGATGGCCTTGGCCGTCTCGGCCGGCGCGCTGACGTGGGGACAATGGCCGACCGCATCCAGCGTGACGAGTTCACTCCCGTCGATGTGTGCGTGAACGTATGCACCGACTTCGCGGGGGGCGATCGCGTCGCTGCTGCATTCGATCACCAGGGTGGGCAGCGCTATCCGAGACAGGTCGGCCCGGTTGTCCGAAAGAAAGGTGGCCCGGGCGAACACCCGGGCGTGCTCGGGGTCGTTGCGACAGAAAGTGTCGGCCAATTCGTCCTGCAGGGCGGGCCGGTCGGGCGTACCCATGATGACCGGCGCCATCGTGCGTGACCAACCAAGGAAGTTCTGCTCAAGGGACTCGAGTAGGTCATCGATATCGGCCCTGGAAAAACCGCCCCGGTAGTCGCGGTCATCGATGTAGCACGGCGACGGTGTGAGCAGCACGAGCTTGGCGAATCGGCGCGGATCCTCGATCGTCGCCAGTGCTCCGATAATTGCCGATACCGAATGTCCGACGAACACGACGTCGCGCAGGTCCAGGCTATTCACAATTTCCAGGATGTCGGCCGCGTAACCCGATAGCGACGCGTACTTGTCGGGATCCCATGCCCGCGGATCCGACGACCCGGACCCGACCAGGTCTATGAGTACCAGCCGGAAGTCCGACTCCAGGTGGTCGACGACCAGACGCCAGAGGTTCTGGTCGCAGCCGAAACCGTGCACCAACAAGATCGTCGGACCATCCCCGACGATCGTGATGTTGTGTCTGGCGCAGACATCCACCAGACGAGCTTATGTCTCGCCTCACTCACCAAGAAGGGCCGCTCGACGCGGCCCTTCTCTGGAGCTTGTGTGGTGTCAGGGTTGCTTGGAGTAGCGCAGCAGAAACACGGCGGCGACGGCGCCCGCCAGGATGGCGATAGCTCCCCACAGCACCAGCGGGAAGGCAAGCGAGACGCCGGTGTAGCCGACGCTGGAGAGCGTCGCGGCCGCATAGAACAGCCAGAAAACGCGGTAGAGGGACCACAGCGCCGTGATACCTGCAGCGATGCCGATGTAGAGGCTGCGCGTCCTGTCGATGCGGCTGACCTGTTCCTGCACGCGGATGGGGATGATGCTCATTGCTGGTTTCCTTGTCGTCATGCGTCGCCGGGTTGGCGTCGTCATCGCGCCAGTACAGCGAGTGCCTGCCGCTACCGATCCCAATAATCGACGCAGCAGAGAATCTCTGCGCTGTGGTGATAGCTCTTCGGGTCGCCGGGCACAAGAATGACACCGGCGGCAGGAGGCGATATGAGTAGTCCGGCACCGGTTACTGCGGCGTCGTCGGTTTTGGAGCGACTCCCTGTCAGCGGCTGGCACTGGCGGCTGGTGGTGCTGGTGGGCATCGGCACCTTCTTCGACCTCTACGAGGTTTTTCTCGGCGGCGTGCTGGCACCGGTTCTCGCCAAGGAGTTCGGGCTGGGATCGTTGGGCAAGTCCATGGTCATCGCGGCCGGATTCGCAGGCATGTTCATCGGTGCCAACGTGCTCTCGATCGCCGCGGACCGGCTCGGGCGACGCCGGGTGTTCATCCTCAATCTGCTTGTCTATTCGGTGTTCTCATTCGCCGCTGCGTTTTCGCCGAATATCGAGACATTCCTCGTGCTGCGCGTGATCGCGGGCGTCGGGCTTGGTGCCGAGCTGGTGCTCGTTGACACCTACCTGGCCGAGTTCATGCCCGCCAACCGCCGCGGCCGGATGACGGCGTGGGCCTACACGATCGGTTTCCTTGGCGTGCCGCTCGCGGCCCTGCTCGGCGGCAGGTTGGTGGCACGCCAGGAGTTCCTCGGAATCGACGGGTGGCGGTGGCTGCTGCTGTTCGGCGGCCTGGGTGCAGTGTTCATCATGGCCGTCCGCACGATGCTGCCGGAGTCGCCGCGCTGGCTGGAGAGTCGCGGGCGTCCCGAGGAGGCCCGTGCGGTCGTCGAAGCGGTGGTGGCAAAAGCCGCTCCTGGAACGGTCGTCGACTCACCTAGACTAGACACCGTCGCAGACTCCGGCGACGAGGCGCCCAACGTCGCTCAGGCGATGAAGATCGCGTTCCGGGACTACCGCAAGCGCACCGTGATGCTGGTGATCTTCCAGGTTCTGCAGACGGTCGCCTACTACGGATTCGGCACCCTGGCGCCGCTCGTCCTGGTGAGCAAGGGGTTCGAAGTGACCGAATCGCTGGGGTACGCCGCGTTGGCCTTCGCCGGATACCCACTGGGGTCGCTGATTTCCGTTCCGCTGGTCGAACGGTTCGAGCGCAAACACCTGATCATCGCCTCAGCGTTGGGAATCGCCGTGTGCGGCATCGTGTTCGCCGCTTCGACCAACGTCGCGGTGATCGTTCTCGCCGGCTTCCTGCTGACCGCCGTCTCCAACATCTTCTCGAACGGCTTCCACATCTACCAGGCCGAGATCTTCCCCACTGCTATCCGCAGCACCGCCAGTGGTGTCTGCTATTCGTTGTCGCGCGCGACCTCGACCGTCATGCCGTTCATCGCGGTGCCCGCACTCGCGGCGCTCGGGCCCGTCGCGGTGTTCTCCGGCTCGGCAGCCCTGATCGTCCTGCTGTGCCTCGACGTCGGGTTCCTTGGCCCCCGCAGCACCGGACTCGCGCTCGAACAGGTCCAACAGCAGCCGTAGACGGCTATGTCCAATAGAGCATGCGAGCCGCGGGAAGCGTTGTGGCCAACTCGTTTTCGAACCAGGACCGCAGCTCGGCCATGAGGTCTCGCGGATAGACGTACTTGGCCGAGCCGTACTTGCCGAACTTGCGGGTGCGGGCCGACTCGTCCATCTCCAGCTTTGTTCGGGGATACCAGCCGAGCAGCACATCCTTGCTGCCCGCGGTGAAGCGGTGGGTGATGCACTCAACGGTGAGATCGACTCCCGGCAGATCGGAGACCGCTGCGGCGACGTCCTGCAGCAGGCTCCGGTAGCCCTCGCGCCAATGCGGGATCGGCATGATCGGGGCGATCGTCAACCCCACGCGATAGCCGGCGACGGCGAGCTCGCGCAGTGCAGCTATTCTCTGCGGCAGCCGAGCCGTACCGCCCTCGAAGCGCACGGCGATCTCTTGGGCATTGACCGAAAACCGCACGCGCGTTCGGCCTTGGTGCGGCAGATCGAGCAGCGGCGCGACGCCGTCGAACTTGGTGGTGAACCGCAAACCCACCGGGCCGGCCCAGCCGTGCGTGCCGACATGAGCGATCGTCGCCGACAGCGAGCCCGTCAGATGTTCCAAGGCGAGGGGGTCGGTGTAACACGACGCCTCGAACGTCGTTCCCTCGCCACCGCGCTCGACTGACGCGGAGGTGACGGTACCGCGACCCATGTGGGAGTCCATCTCGGCGAGGATCTCAGGCAGGTTCGCATAGGCCCGGGTGATCGGCGGGCCGGAGAGTGACCCCGCGAGGTAGCAGTACTGACAGTGCGCCGGGCAGCCCTCGGCCAAGTCGATGCGCCAGTCTGCGCTCGGCGGGATCGGCTGTAACCGCCGTTTACTGGGCGGAGCCACGACAACGGCCAGCGTGCGCTTGGCGAGGGCGTAGGCGGCTCGATCATTGTCGGCGCGCAGCGACGGCAGGCGGTCGCCTGCGAGCACGTCGATGTCCGCGACACCGGCTGCCTCGCACCGCGCGACGATCTGCGCGCCGTGTGGGAACTCGAACGCCGAACGGGTGACGAGCACCCTCGCCGGCGCCCACTGCGTCGCGGTCTCGGGAGTGGCAAGGATTGGGGAGGAAGTAGACGAAGTCGTCATCGCATCAAGAGCAACGGAGCCGGCCGCCTCGACATTCCGTGGAATGGCCCGGGGTTTACGGCCGCCCGGCGGGGTATCAAACGGGGCATGACATCTCCAGCGGAGACAATTAAGAGCGAAGACACTGCGGGCGCCGACGGCAAGCTGAAACGCAACATCACTGGTCCGCTGCTGTTCCTGTTCATCCTCGGCGACGTGCTCGGCGCAGGCATCTACGCGCTGATGGGCGTCTTGACCGAGGATGTCGGGGGTGTCCTGTGGGCGCCGCTGGTGACCGCTCTGCTGCTCGCGCTCCTTACCGCGGGGTCCTACGCAGAACTCGTCACCAAATACCCGAAGGCCGGCGGCGCCGCCATCTTCGCCGAGCGCGCCTACCGGAAGCCTTTGGTGTCCTTTCTCGTCGGGTTCTGCATGCTGGCGGCCGGCGTGACGAGTGCCGCCGGTCTCGCGCTGGCGTTCGCCGGGGATTACCTCGCCACGTTCGTCGATATCCCCGCCATTCCCGCCGCCATCGTGTTCCTGGCCCTGGTGGCGGCCCTCAACGCACGCGGCATCAGCGAGTCGGTCAAGAGCAATGTCGTCATGACCGTGATCGAACTCACCGGCTTGTTGATCGTGGTCATCGCCGTGTCGATCATGGTCGGCGGCGGGCGCGGCGACCTCAGCCGCATCACGCAGTTCCCCGACGGCGCGACACCGGCGCTTGCCGTCCTGGGTGGCGCCATCGTCGCCTACTACTCCTTCGTCGGCTTCGAGACGTCGGCGAACGTCGCCGAAGAGATCCGCAATCCGAGCAAGGTCTATCCCGCAGCGCTTTTCGGTGCGTTGATCACCGCGGGTGTGCTGTATGCGATGGTCGGCGTCGCCAGCGCGACGGCGCTCTCCCCGAAAGAGCTCGCCGAATCGTCAGGCCCTCTGCTGTCGGTCGTCGCGGCGTCCGGCGTCGGGATACCGGACTGGTTGTTCAGTGCCATCGCACTGGTCGCCGTGGCCAACGGCGCGCTGCTCACCATGATTATGGCGAGCAGGCTGACCTACGGCATGGCAGACGCAGGCCTGCTGCCCGCCGTGCTGGGTAATGTGCTGCCGCAACGTCGAACGCCGTGGGTGGCGATCGCGGCTACCACAGCGGTGGCGATGTTGCTCACGCTGGTCGGCGACCTGTCGACGCTCGCAGAGACCGTTGTGCTGCTCCTGCTGTTCGTGTTCATCTCCACGAACGTGACCGTGCTGGTACTGCGCCGCGACACCGTCGCGCATGAACATTTCCGGGTTTGGACGGCAGTGCCGGTGCTCGGAGTCGCGTCCTGCGTGCTGTTGCTGACCCAGCAGACGGCCAAAGTCTGGCTGTTCGCAGCCATTCTGCTGGCCGTAGGGGGAGTCCTATACATGGTGGCGCGGGCGGCGACACGACGCGGCGCCCGCACCGCCGCACCCGCCGACGAGCCCGTTTAGACGGCAGCCAGCGCCTTTGCGTCCTCGTCGGCGAAAGTGTCCTCGAGCTGCAGCGGCGAGTAGTCGATATCGATCTCCTCAAGGGGGCGGCCCCTGGCGCTGCTGATCGTGCCGAATCGCCGCATCCCTTTCTCGGAGGCGTACTGCGACATCTCCTCCTGCGTCAGACCGAACGGAACGTCGGAATAAAGCCCGAATCCGTCGTCGCTGTTGCGCAGCGCCAGCGGAATGAGCTCGTTCATCCTTTCTTCGAACACCGACCAGTTGGCGTCGTCGGCGGCGACGTGGCGCCGGCAGGTGAACGTGCCCCACGCCATGTGACGCCGTTCGTCGTCACCGATGCGACGCACGATCTCCTGCATGCCGGGGAGAATGGAGCGATCAAGGCAAATCCGGTGCCACGCATAGTATCCCGTCAGTGCCATCATGCCCTCGATGATGTGGTTGTACGTCACCGAAGCGCGCACCTGCGCGGCCGGCGACGCATCGGACGACAGTGCCTCGAGCGAACTGGGCAGCTCCTCGTAGAACATCTGGCGGTAGGCAGGCAGGTCGTCGAGGTAGTGGTGCAGATCGCCGGTCAGCCCGACGGCGTCGAGCCACAGCCGGAACACCTGCGTGTGCTTGGCCTCTTCGTACGCGAACTGCGTCAGATACATTTCGTCGGCCAGGCGCCCCTCGGCGCGCATCGCCGCCATGAACGGCTGGATGTCCTGGGTGACGGCTTCTTCGCCGGCGATGAATTGCGCGCACAGTCGTGCGGCGTAGTCGCGCTCGAGTTCGGTGAGTGACTCCCAATCCTCGCGGTCGCGCGAGAAGTCGATGTCGGCGGGATTCCAGAACTTCGCATTGCCGCCCGCGAACAGCTTCATGGGCAAGCTGGCCCAATTGAGGCCACCTGCGTCGAGCGTGGCCGAGTTCTTCCGTGTCATCCTTTGACCTCCTTGATCATTAACTGGGCTGGGCTGTCGGAAGAGAATGCGTCCGACAGGACTGCGACGAGCCTGCGCACGGCGAGTGCCGGCTGCTCGGGGGTGGGGTCGTCGAGTCCGAGGATGGGATCCATCCCGCGCACGTACGGCGCCAGCGCCATATGCGGGAAGATCATCAACAGCAGTGACAACAACGCGTCGGTGTCGCAATCCGCGCGCAGATCGCCGCGAATGTGCGCATCGCGCACCAGTGGCCGCAGAACTTCGAGATAGTGGCGATGGATGACGGTCCGCACGCTGACGCGGGCATCGGTGTCGACCTCCAGGGTTGCCGCGCCGTGCAGTGCGCGGTCGCGGGGATGGTCGGCGAAGTACGCCACCCAGGTGTCGAGCAGGTCGGTCAGAAACTCGAAGAACGGCCTGCTCGGGTCGAGCTCGCGGATGCGGTCCTCCATGTAGGAGCGCACCCGCTGGCTGCCGACGTCGGCGATGTAGGCGTAGAGGTCGCGCTTGTCGGCGAAGTACTGGAACAGGCTGCCCTTGGCGACTCCGGCACGCTTCGCGATCACGTTGAGGCTGCCCTGGGAAAAGCCGTGCGCGCCGAACTCGGCCTCCGCGGCTTCTATCACCGCGGCGCGACGGCCCGGATCCACGCGAGCCCATGTCACCGTCGGCATCAGTGCCTCCCCAAGGTCGATGACCACTGGTCATACTACTGTGAGGTACGTCACCGTCAAGGGTCGGTTTGGCGTTGGGCACGCGCTCAGCAGGTCAGCAGCATGCATCCGGCGATCGGGCCACCGCCCGCCGCGGCGACGGCGACTTCGGGCCGCCTGGCCAGTTGCCGATCGCCTGCCTCCCCCCGCAGCTGCAGACATGCCTCGTGCAGCAGCCAATAGCCGTGCATGCGCCCCGCAGACAGCTGCCCGCCGTAGGTGTTGAGCGGCAGCGAGCCGTCCAGTGCGATGCGCGTCGCTCCCTCGACGAACGGGCCGGCTTCACCGTCCGCGCAGAAGCCCAAGGCCTCCAACCACGCGAACGTCAGAAAAGTGAAACCGTCGTAGAGCTCGGCGACATCCACATCCGACGCGGTGAGGTCCGTGCGTGACCACATCTCGGCGGCCGATTCCACCGAAGCCATCTTCGGGAAGTCATCGCGGTGGAACCAGCCTCCCGAGCCGTATGTCCCGCCGATCGCCTGTACCGCCACCGCGGGCTTTGGGCTGTCGGCCGCATAGTCGGCGTGCGAGACGACCAACGCGATGGATCCGTCGATCGGAACGTCGCAGTCGAAGAGGCCGAACGGCGTGGACACCGGACGCGCCGACAAGTAGTCGTCCATGGTCATCGGTTCCCGATACGCCGCGCGTGGGTTGAGCTCTGCATTGCGCCTGCTGTTGACGGCCAGCCAACCCAGCTGCTCCTTGGTTGTTCCGTAGAGCTCCATGTGACGCCTGCAGTGCATGGCGAGCCAGTTCGCGGCCGAGTATGAGTGCGCTGCGACCAGTTCGTCGATGTCCTCGAATGGTTTCAGCTTCCTCCTGGTTCCAGGAACATGCGGTTCGACGGGTGGGGAGGCCAGCGGGTTGAGCATCGGCGATGCCTCCTGGTTCATCGACCCGCCCAGCATTGCCACGGTCCGGTACACCAGCACATGTCGCGCCTGCCGCTCTGATACGGCACGGCAGGCGGACATGACGGGAATGAGGACTCCGCCCGTGTCGAAGCCCGTGGTCCGGTCCTGTGCGCGAATGCCCAGTGCTTCAAGCACTTCGGTAGGCGGGGTGTCGCCGAACGTGGCGATGCCGTCGATGTCCGATGCGGTGAGTCCCGCATCGTCGATCGCGGCGACAACGGACTCGAGCGTCAAGTCCAAGCTGGGGATGCCTGTGCGACGGCCGATTCGCGAGATGCCGAGGCCGCTGATGATCGCGTCCTTTTCGAAGTGGCCCATCGCGCTCCCCGAAAGTCTATTTTTGTAATGACAGTTCGTTGGACTGTACTTTGCTCTTTATGGCAGACGAGCCCGCACCCGAAATTCCGGCCCGGATGCT
>NZ_JAVHWK010000064.1:0-3001 GCF_032159775.1 Mycobacterium sp. | reverse complement strand
CTGGGCGTCGGAGCGATGGCTCTCATCGGCGGCACCATTGTGGTCGTCGTCTTCCTGACCTCGCAGGTCGGCTCACTGGTCGCCGTACAGCTCTACGGTTCACTGGCCAACATCGGGGTGGAGGCGCTGAGCGGCTTCGCATCTGCGTACATCAACACCCGCTTCGCCGCTCCCGCCGTGGTCGGGATCGCGATGGCCGCCACGATCGGTGCCGGCTGCACGGCGCAGCTGGGGGCGATGCGGATCAACGAGGAGATCGACGCCCTCGAAGTCATCAGTGTCCGCACAGTCAGCTATCTCTGCTCGACGCGCCTCGTGGCCGGAGTCGTGCTGGCGATCCCGCTGTACTGCCTCGGGCTGATGGCCGCCTACCTCGCGACCCGCTTCGGCACAGTTCTTGGTTACGGGCAGTCGACGGGCGTTTACGACCACTACTTCGACACATTTTTGAACCCTACGGACGTAGTGCTGTCCTTCACCCAGGCAATCGGAATGGCGACCATCGTGATGCTGATACACACTTACTACGGTTACACCGCATCGGGCGGGCCTGCGGGGGTGGGCGAGGCCGTCGGTCGCGCGGTTCGCGCATCCCTTGTCGCCGTCATCGTCGTCCTCCTGTTCGTCGCGCTGGGCATTTACGGCCAAGGCGGCGGCCTGAATATTTCCGGGTAGCGGGATGGCGGCAGCAGCAGCGCGAAAAAAGCGGGCGGGGGAGTCACGCACTCACCCCGGGTGGTGGACCCTGGGTCTGATACTGGTGGTCGTCGGCTTGGTCGTGCTCGACGGCGTCTTGTTCACCGGCAGCTACCGGTCATCCATCCCGGTCACAGTGCTGTCCGATCGTTCCGGATTGATCATGGAAACCGGCAACGATGTGAAGCTGCGGGGCGTCGTGGTCGGCCGTGTGGACGGTATCTCGAAGGGGAACCCGCCCGTCGGCCTCAAACTCCAGATCGATTCCGATCAGGTGAAATACATTCCGGCCAACGTCGAGGCGGAGATCAAGGCGACGACGGCGTTCGGCAACAAGTTCGTCGACCTCATCGTCCCTGGCGATGCGAGCCCCAAGCGGCTCTCGGCGGGTGAGGTGCTCAGAGCGCGCAATGTCGCGACCGAGGTCAACACAGTGTTCGAGAATCTCGTCGGAGTGCTCCAGCAGGTGGACACAGCCAAGCTGAATGCTGTGCTGTCTGCGCTGGCCGAGGGCGTCAGCGGCCAAGGCGAAAGGCTCGGCGAAGCGATCACCGCCGGTAATGAGGTGCTGTTGCAGCTCAATCCCCGCAGCGAGACGATTCGCCAGGACTGGCAGGCGGTCAAGGGGTTCAGCGACACCTACAGCGCTGCTGCGCAGAACATCATCACCGTGCTCGACGCGGCCAGCACCACCAGTACCACGATCACCAACCACGCGAAGCAACTCGATTCGCTGTTGCTCAATGCCATCGGCCTGTCGAAAAGCGGCATCAACCTCCTCGGTCCCAGCAAGGACAATCTGATCCACGCGGTCAACGTGCTCGATTCCACGACCAGTCTGCTGATGAAATACAACCCGGAACTGACCTGTCTTTTCACCGGCGGCAAGAACGTCATCGACTTCGGGTTCGAGGACGTGGCGGGCGGCAGCACCGGTAAGTCGGTCATCCTCGACGTCGCGTTGCTGTTCGGTGACGACCAGTACAAGTACCCGGACAACCTACCGATCAACGGCGCACGGGGCGGCCCAGGCGGCAAGCCCGGCTGCGGTTCGCTACCCGATGTCGCTAAGAACTGGCCGCAACGGCAACTGATCACCAACACCGGGTGGGGCACCGGCGTGGACATCCGGCCGAATCCCGGCATCGGCTTCCCCGGCTACGGGAATTACTTCCCGTTCACCCGTGGGGTGCCGCAACCGCCCACCATGAATCGCATCGGACCGCCGGCACCGGGACCGATCCCGTACCCGGGCGCCCCGCCGTACGGCGCGCAGCAATATGCGCCGGACGGAACCCCGCTCTACCCGGGTCTGCCGCCCGCGCCACCGCCGGGGCAACCCAAGGAACCGGGCCCCCGGGCGGGAGAAGAGCCCTTCGTGGTGCCGTATCCCGCACAGGTTCAACCGAATCCACCGCCCCCCATCCCTCCAGGTCCGGTCACACCGGCGCCCTGACCAGACCAGCACATGAGAAAGCAGACGATGAGAGACCACCGCCATCATGGGTAGTTTGCGTGGCACCCTCGTACGCATCTCCATTTTCCTGGTGGTGTGCACGCTGGGCTGGTTTGCGACGGTGGCCGTCTTCGGACAGTTGCGATTCGACGGAGAAAACAAGTACAGCGCAATCTTCAAGAACGTCTCGGGACTGGAGACCGACGACTTCGTGCGTATCGCGGGTGTGGAGGTCGGCAAGGTCAAGGGCATCAAGGTGCGAGACGACGGCACCGTGGATGTGGAGTTCTCCACAGACAAGACGGTGGTGCTCACCGAAGGCAGCAAGGTGGCGATCCGCTACGAGAACTTGACCGGGGACCGCTTCGTTGCGCTCGAAGAAGGCGCGGGCGGGACCAGGAGGCTGAACGCGGGCGGCACCATACCGCTGGAGCGCACTGAACCCGCGCTCGATCTCGACGCCCTGATCGGAGGATTCCGTCCGCTTTTCAACGCCCTGAGCCCCGATCAGGTCAATGCGCTGACCGGCCAGCTCATCGACGCGTTTCAAGGCCAGGGCGCGACGATCAGCTCGTTTCTGAGTCAGACTGCCTCGCTGACCAACACGCTGGCCGACCGGGATCAGCTGATCGGGCAGGTCATCGTCAACCTCAATACCGTGTTGGGATCCCTTGGCGACCAGAAAGACCAGTTCGGAAAGGCCGTCGACTCATTGTCACAGCTCGTGCACGGCCTGGCCGAAAGAAAGCAGGACATCACCAACGGTGTGGCATACGCCAATGCGGCCGCGGGGTCTGTCGCGGACCTCCTGCAGCAGGCGCGGCCGCCCTTGAAGAAGGTCGTCACCGA